>NZ_JAOWHD010000042.1:0-553789 GCF_030332785.1 Citrobacter sp. Cpo069 | reverse complement strand
TGCGGCGTGCCGCCTTATCCGGCCTACAGGGGCCGGGCTGAACGTATTTTGTAGGCCTGATAAGCGCAGCGCATCAGGCAACGCGGCGGTACATTGCCGGATGCGGCGTAACAGCCTTAATCGATCACTGTCTCGAACTACTACACGGATCTCTCCCTCGAACATATCTGAATCCTTTCTCTGCTAATTAAAATCGTGATCTTTACCGCACAATAAGATATAACAATTATATAACATTCTATTCACTAAAAAACACACAACCATCATTGATAAATTCACGCGATCGTTGGCAGGGGTACAATTCTAATGGCTGATAGTAGTGTAACTGAGAACGGGGCGCTGGCAGACGGCGATACCCGTCGTCGTATATGGGCGATTGTCGGAGCATCATCAGGGAATCTGGTCGAATGGTTTGATTTCTATATCTATTCATTCTGCTCTCTTTATTTTGCTCATATCTTTTTTCCATCAGGAAATACCACCACACAACTCTTACAAACCGCTGGCGTTTTTGCCGCTGGCTTCTTGATGCGACCAATTGGAGGCTGGCTGTTTGGCCGTATCGCGGATAAGCACGGGCGTAAAAAGTCCATGTTGCTGTCCGTTTGTATGATGTGCATGGGATCGTTGGTGATCGCTTGTCTACCGGGATATGAAACTATCGGTACCTGGGCGCCTGCGCTATTACTGCTGGCAAGGCTATTCCAGGGGTTATCTGTCGGTGGTGAATACGGAACCAGCGCGACCTATATGAGTGAAGTCGCCGTTGAAGGTAAGAAAGGTTTTTATGCTTCATTCCAGTACGTAACGTTAATCGGCGGACAGTTACTGGCATTACTGGTTGTGGTCATATTACAGCACACGTTAGAAGACTCAGCGCTCAGAGAGTGGGGTTGGCGTATTCCATTTGCGTTGGGCGCCGTGCTGGCTATTGTTGCGCTATGGCTGCGTCGCCAACTGGATGAAACCTCGAAACAGGATGTTCGCGCGCTGAAAGAAGCGGGTTCCCTGAAAGGTCTGTGGCGTAATCGCAAAGCTTTTGTCATGGTGCTTGGTTTTACCGCCGCGGGATCATTGTGTTTTTATACGTTCACAACCTATATGCAGAAGTACCTGGTTAATACAGCAGGTATGCATGCCAACGTAGCCAGTGGGATTATGACGGCGGCACTGTGTGTGTTCATGCTGGTACAACCGCTGTTCGGCGCCTTGTCAGATAAAATTGGCCGGCGTACTTCAATGCTGTGTTTTGGCGCGTTGGCCGCGATTTTCACCGTTCCCATTCTGACAGCATTGCAAAGCGTAACATCCCCGTATATGGCGTTTGCTCTGGTGATGTGTGCTCTGTTAATCGTCAGTTTCTATACGTCAATTAGCGGTATTCTGAAGGCCGAAATGTTCCCGGCACAGGTACGCGCTCTTGGGGTCGGCTTATCTTATGCGGTGGCCAATGCGCTGTTTGGCGGTTCAGCCGAATATGTCGCGTTGTCCCTGAAGTCTGTCGGTATGGAAACGACATTCTTCTGGTACGTCACTGCGCTGGCAGTAGTTGCGTTTTTAGTATCGCTAATGCTGCATGGGAAAGGGAAAGGTCTGCGCCTCTAGTAATGTGCCAGTTGCCAGACCGCATAGCCGGTAGATGCGCCTGCAACATCCCAGGCGAAGTCCTTCCAGCTCCAGCCGCTCCCTGCGGGACGGCTGTCCCATAGCTCTTTTGACGCACCCAGGCTGACTGAGAACATCAGGCCGATAGCCGCACTGCGATCGCGGCTGTTGCCCTGATGTTGGGCATATTCATTGCCGGCTGCGGCAAGCATGGCGGAGGCGATGAAGTGTTGAGCTTTGTCTTGCCCGCTCCACTGGTCGTTAGCCATATGGCTGCAGCCCGAAATGGCAAGGACACTGGTAAGAATGAACAGGCGCACCGTTACCTCCATATGAAAAACCCCGTCACTGGACGGGGTCTTGATTACAGAATACGGCTAATTAATCTGTCGATACGAATACGGCGTAGTCGACGGATGAGCTTACGCACTTTGACTGGATAGTCAGCAATGCTTTGCAGGTCGCGATAGTGCTTAACGACGGTAGTATGCGTACGGATAAGCTCCAGCTCTTTATCGCGCTGAGGGGTGAGCTCTTGCTTAGGATCGTGAATAAGGATGGCGTTTTCCAGATCCAGACGCCAGGCGCGAGGGTTAAGATTGTTGCCGGTGAGCAGCATCCATTTATCATCAACCCACATACCTTTCAGATGATAGGTGTTGTCATCATCTTTCCATAGGCGTACGACCAGCTGGTCGGTATTCACGTAATACTGCAATCTGCTCAAGAAACGGCGCAGATTGATTTCATACAGATAAGGCAGCGCACCGATGATCTTGAATGGCTCATCTTCCGGGATGAAAAAGTCGTTGGCGGTTTTATCACCGACAATGATTTCAACCTTTTTCCCTTCACGCAGCAGTTGAATGATATTGCGCACCAGTATGGCCGGAAGGTTGAAATAAGGGGTACAGATTGTAAGCTTGTGCTCCGCGCAGGGCATAAGATGGAAAATGGTCTTATTTAACAGACTGGATTTCCCAAGGCCAACCAGAGGCGTAACCGAAAGCTGTTCGTTATCAGCATCACCCTGAAAATGGAATGACGCATCGCGCAGTTCCTGACGGTACAGGCGGATGTCGTTTTTAATTTCTGGGCTTTTAGGGCGGTTGATATCATCAAGACGGTTAACGCCGCGACCGTTCATCAGGTTTTGCGTCACCCAATCGAACATGATATCGGCCATTTGCGCGTTGCGAATCAACTGATAACGGTCATAGCGATATTTATCATGCTGATGCAGGTAAACATCATTCAGACTGGCCCCGCTGTACAGGACGCTGTCATCAATGATAAAGCCTTTGAAATGCAGGACGCCAAGCGCTTCGCGGGTGTTAATCGGGACACCGTAGACAGGAATATCGATACCAGGGTTTTCTTGCGCCATTCGGCAATACCAATCAGCATTGGTATTGGATGCCGCAGCACCAATACGACCGCGCTGGGCTCGGTGCCAGTCGACAAGCACCCGGACATCCAGCTCAGGACGCTGCCGTTTTGCCGCATAGAGAGCGTCAAGTATGCCTTTACCACCGTCATCCTGTTCCAGGTACAGCGCAATAATGCAGATCCGTCGCGTCGCGCTGGCTATTTTTTCCAGCAGAGTCTCCCTGAAATTAGCGGGAGCATAAAAGAAATCTACATCATCAACTGACTGAGAAATCTTGGGTAGTTGGGCAAGGTGTTGTTGATGTTTATTACGCTTAAATTTTGACAACATCACAGTGCATTTCTTCTCTGTTCATTGAAGGGTCCTCTGTGCTATGCAGACGACATAAGCGGGCAATGATACCACCAGTACCCATTAATGTGGTCAACATTTCCAGTACCTTACTCACGATTCCTCACATTGGGCCAGATTAAGCGTTAGCCCAACAATTCCCTCTTCGAGCTGGACGTCAACAACAAACCCGAGTTTTCGGGCCAGGGCGACCATCCCACGATTGTTCGGCATCGTAATACCATTCAAACGTATAAGTCCGTGATCTCGAGTATAGGCAATTAATTTTTCCATCAATCGGCGACCCAGTCCAAGCCCTTTGAGATCGGAACGAACCAGTACGGCAAACTCAGCGTCTACGTTATCAGGATCCGAGATTGCTCGCGTTACGCCGAGGATCTCTTCGTGATTATCTTTACAACGCACCGCAACAAAGGCCATTTCCCGATCGTAGTCGATCTGCGTCATATTGGCTAAATCTTCGTGGGTAAATTCGTTGATCTCACTGAAATAGCGATAATAAAGATCTTCTTTTGTCACCTGAGAAATGAACTGCTGAAGATGAGGTTCATCCTCCGGCAAAATGGGGCGGAACAGACAGCGTTCGCCGTTCTTCAACTCCACCCACTCTTCAAGCTGATGAGGGTAGGGACGTACAGCCAGTCTGCTTTCGTTATCTCCCGTGAAAGGGGCAATATCCAGCGTAACGTCCAGCGCGGTAAATTCTCCGGCCGAGGCCAGCAGCGGATGAATATCCAGACGCTGAATTTCCGGGCAATCGACGATCAAGTTGGAGACCTGCACCAGAAGTTGGCTCAACCCGGCGATATCCAATGGGCGCAGTGCGCTGCGCGCGCGGATCTTTTTATTTTTGATCCCCTGGATCACCAGATAACGCGCCAGATTCATGTTCAATGGCGGCAATGCCACCACGGCTTGATCTTCCGGTCGCCACTCAACACCACCTTCACCCAACATAATCAACGGGCCAAATACCGGGTCGTGTTCAACGACGACGCGAAGCTCCTGAGCGCCGGCGCGATTCGCCATACTTTGCACTAATAAGCCGTGAATGCGTGCCTGCGGCCAGGCCATTTTTACCCGATCGAAAATTGCATTGGCGGCCTGTTGCACTTCAGTGGCTGTACGCAGGTAGAGCATCACCCCCTGAACTTCTGATTTATGCGGAATATCAGGAGAACGCAGCTTGAGCGCCACCGGGTAGCCGATTTGCTCCGCGATGTGTACGGCTTCCGCGCTGTCGCTGGCGATCCACGTTGGCAGCGTGTGTAAGCCATAAGCCTGTAAAATCGGCTGCACTTCATGGGTATCAAGCGATGTCGCTCCTTCAGCAATCGCACGCTGTAACAGATTATGCGCTTCGGCGGTGTTGGAGGTCAGGCTGTCAGGCAGCGCAGGCGTTTCTCGTAGCTGCTTCTGGTTTCGCCGATACTCCACCATATGCATAAATGCGGTGATGGTACCTTCCGGCGTGCGGTAGGTGGGCAGTCCGGCTTCGCTAAACAGTCTGCGGGCTTCCTGAGAGGAAAACTCTCCGCACCAGTTGGTCAGCAACGAGACGAATTTTCCTCGGGGGTGATGCTTTACCGCTTCAATCAATGCCAGTGCGCTTTCGGTTCCGGGAGCGGCTGCGCTGGGTGAATGAATCACCATCAGCGCGTCGAAATCCTGGCTGGCGAGCAAAATATCCAGCGTCTTAACGTAGTGTTCGCTGCTGGCGTCATCACGCAGATCCAGCGGGTTGGCGATATCAACATGTTCAGGCAATGCATCGCGTAATTTCTGGCAGGTGTCTTCACTCAACGTCGCCAACTTGCCATTTTTTGACCACAGTTCATCTAATGCCAGTGCGGCAGGCGCGGCCCCATTGCTGATGATCATCAGCCTGTCGCCACGTAGTGGACGCATGTGGCTCAGGGTTTCGACCGCCGAAAACAGCTCGTGAGTGTCTTGCACGCGTAATAAGCCGGCACGCTGAATAGCGGCATCCCACGCAGGGTCCATCCCGGCGCTGGTATGCAGTAAACGCTGCGCCGCTGGACTACGACCGCTCTTAATCACCAAAATAGGTTTATTGCGCGAGGCGCTGCGGGCGGCGGAAACAAAGCGTCGGGCATCACTTAAATGCTCGAGATACAGCAATATCGCGCTGGTTTTGCTGTCGCGCGCCAGGTAATCCAGCAGCTCATCAACGTCGATATCCAGGCTATCACCCAGCGCGATAAAGTAAGAAAAGCCCATTTCTCTCTGCTGTGCCCAGTCGAGTATGGTGTTGGATACGGCAGCGGATTGAGAGATAAAAGCCAGCTTGCCGCGCTTAATCGGGACGGGGGAAAAGCTGGCGTTAAGCCCTTGCCAGGGCGCGAGAAGTCCCAGGCTGTTGGGGCCCAGCAAACGTATGTTGTAGCGTGATGCGCAGGCCAGCAGCTCTGCGTGCTGCGCCGCGGGAGCTGAGAGAATAATGCAGGTTTTACAGCCTTTCTCGCCAAGCGCTTCGAGTAACGCCAGGTTACGGCTGGCATTGGTGCACAACACGGCGAGATCCGGGCTAAAGGGCAGGCTGTTGATATTGGGCCATGCCAGTACGCCCAGCACCGCTTTCCATGCGGGCGTCACCGGTAAAACAGGTCCATTGAAACCGCCGGCAAGCAGGTTACGCATCATCAGGTAACCCGCGCGATTAGGCTTCATTGACGCCCCAATCACCGCAATGGATTTCGGTCGCAGTAGTGCTTCCAGAGCACGCTGACTCATATCGGCTTCCTTAATGACACCAGTGACCGAATGATTTTAAACGTTTTCTGATGAATCTGCTGTGACGCTTCCCTGATGTTGAGTTTTTCCTGCCAGGTAGCGGGTTTTAAAGCGAGTGAAATGATCGCTTAACCCTTCTGCGGCTTGCGTATCTCCCGCCAGATCCAACAAGGCGATGGCCACTTCAGCAGTGCAATATTGCCCTTCAGCGTGAACGCCACGCAGGTGGTAAGCAGAAAGGCGTGATAAATCAACGGAGATCACCGGTAGGTTATCGAGGTACGGGCTTTTGCGGAACATTTTACGCGCCTCAGGCCAGGTACCGTCGAGCATGATAAACAATGGTGGCTTACCGGCTGGTGGCGTGAAAATCACTTCACGCTCTTCACCCGCATAGGAGGCCGGGAATACAACCATCGGCTGGTAATCCGGATTTTTCACCAGTTCCAGCAGCGCCTGCGGCGGCTCGGTGCGTGACCACTGAAAAGCCGTGGTATCGGGCAGAATATCAGCAATCAAACGCCCCGTGTTGCTGGGCTTCATCGGCTCGGTATCAAACATCACCAGACAAAAGCGACTTTTTGCCTCAGAGGGTGCCAGCGTTGCGCACAAGCAGAGTTTCTGCGGCAGCAGGCAGCGCTGACAGCGGCGAACGCGATTACCTCGGGCAAGGAAAGGACGCGTGGCGCGCGCGAGGCGCTCAGCGCGTAACTGAAGAACAGCGTTATCGGTCATGGGGAAACACGTTGAAAAACGCTATTGTCGCAGAGGTGAAAACGGGGCACAAGATGCGCCCCGTAGAGATTATAATGATTCGTTAAGCCAGCTATCAAATGGGGCTTTTGGTACAGCGCCGTTAAGCATGTCGACGATTTCCCCTTTTTTGAAAATCATAATGGTCGGAATGCTGCGGATACCGAAACGGGCGCTGAGTTCACGCTCGGCTTCCGTATTCACTTTAACAAAACGCACTTTACCGCTACGCTCTTCCGCGACATCTTCAAAAATCGGGGCGAAGTTACGACATGGACCACACCAGGGGGCCCAAAAGTCAACGACCACCGGGAGATCGTCTTTTAACAGTTTATCCAGTGTCTCACCGGTCGCATTGATCACCTCCCCATCAAACAGGTCGTGACCACAGCGTCCGCATTTAGCCGCTTCCTGGACACGATCGTCGGGGATGCGGTTGATAGCCTGGCAGCTGGTACAAACGGTATTCATAACTAACCTCTGGATGAGTGGAGTGGACTTCACGGCAGGAACGCCAGTATGTTTCTATTATGTTACATATTATCGGGGAGTCTGTTCTAAACAACAATGCGTTTTATTCAATGAGTACAATAGTCCTTAGCTTTTAAATGAAATAATGGCTAACGACGTGCACATCGGGTAATCTGCGCGCTTCGCGCAGAGCAGGTGGAGAAAAACATGAGCGACGAACTGAAGAACAAAAACGGCAAGGTCAAAGTGATGTACGTCCGCAGTGACGATGACTCGGATAAACGCACCCAAAATCCACGTACCGGAAAAGGCGGCGGTCGCCCCGGTACTTCCCGAGCCGAAGGCGGTCGTCGCCCTGCCCGTGATGACCGAAAGGGTCCGAACAGCGAACGCGGTCGTGAACGTGGTCGTGACCGCGATGTAGAACGTGACCACAGACGTGAAGATTCACCGTGGCGTACCGTGTCCCGCGCACCGAATGATGACGCAGCGGATAAAGCCGATCACGGCGGTATTAGCGGTAAGAGCTTTATCGATCCTGAAGTATTACGCCGTCAGCGTGCGGAAGAAACCCGCGTTTACGGTGAGAATGCCTGTCAGGCTCTGTTCCAGAGTCGTCCGGACGCCATCGTCCGCGCCTGGTTTGTTCAGAGCGTAACCCCGCGCTTTAAAGAAGCATTACGTTGGATGGCGGCAAACCGCAAAGCCTATCACGTGGTTGACGAAGCCGAGCTGGCGAAAGCCTCTGGCACAGAACACCACGGTGGCGTTTGTTTCCTGATCAAAAAACGTAACGGTACTACCGTTAAGCAGTGGGTCGGTCAGGCAGGGGCGCAGGATTGTGTGCTGGCACTGGAAGATATCGCTAACCCGCATAACCTGGGCGGCATGATGCGTAGCTGCGCGCACTTCGGTGTGAAAGGCGTAGTGGTTCAGGATGCGGCGCTGCTGGAATCAGGTGCGGCCATCCGTACCGCTGAAGGCGGAGCTGAGCACGTTCAGCCGATTACCGGCGACAGCATTGTTGATGTGCTGGACGACTTCCGCCAGGCGGGTTACACGGTTGTGATGACCTCAAGCGCGAAAGGCAAACCGCTGTTTACTACCACGCTGCCGGAAAAAATGGTGCTGGTATTAGGGCGTGAGCGTGAAGCTCTGCCAGAAGCAGCATGCTCAGCCGACGATCTGTGCGTTGCGATTGACGGCACTGGCAAGGTAGAAACGCTAAACGTTTCTGTGGCAACAGGCGTGCTGCTCGCGGAGTGGTGGCGTCAGAACAAAGCCTGATAATAAAAATGCCAGCGAATCGCTGGCATTTTTTTATTCGCTTTCTGCGGGTAACACTGGCATCCAGTCAATTGGCTTTTCACCTCGTTGTTCCAGCCATTCATTCGCCAGTGCAAAGTGATTGCAGCCAAAGAAACCGCGATGCGCAGAGAGCGGTGATGGGTGGGGCGCTTTCAACACATGGTGACGCTGCGTATCAATAATCGCGCCTTTCTTCTGTGCGTGAGAACCCCAGAGCAGGAAAACCACGCCTTCCCGATGTTGGTTAATCAGACTTATGACTTTATCGGTAAATGTTTCCCATCCAAGGCTGGCGTGAGAATGTGCCTGGCCGGCGCGGACGGTGAGTACGGTGTTAAGTAACAGTACCCCCTGGCGTGCCCAGCTTTCCAGATATCCGTGCGTTGGGCGCGTGAAGCCTGGAATTGTTGCCTCCAGCTCTTTGTACATATTCAGCAACGAGGGTGGAGTGGCAATGCCGGGGCGAACAGAGAACGCGAGACCGTGTGCCTGGCCTGGACCGTGGTAAGGATCCTGACCCAGGATGACGACTTTCACGTCACCAAGCTCGGTAAAGCGAAAAGCGTTAAACACATCTTTTTGCGGCGGATAAATTGTCATTCCCGATTGACGCTCGCCGGCAACAGTATGCAGTGTGTTAACAAAATAAGGCTGCTGTTTCTCTTCAGCCAGCACATCGTGCCAGGTTAATTCGGTGGCCATCTCGCTCTCCTGCGAATTTTCAATCCCCCTAGCTTAACTGCTTCTTTCGACGTCGCAAAATTCTGTACGTTACTCAATGGTCTACCCCTTAAAGATAGTTGAAAATTTATGTAAAAAGTTTATCTGCACACATGGTGTAAGTTGATGTAAAACAATAAAATCCACCTATCACCACTTTTCATGTGTGGTTTTTATTGATTTAAATCAAAGATTCAAGGGTGTGTGAGGGGTATATATACACTCAAGCAACAATGGTTTTACCAATTGGCCGGATGACGGCCAACCGAGATCAAATAATTTTGCCGGGGAGGCATCAAATGATTACAGGTATCCAGATTACTAAAGCTGCAAACGACGACCTGCTGAACTCTTTCTGGCTGCTGGACAGCGAAAAAGGCGAAGCTCGCTGCATCGTTGCGAAAGCAGGTTTCAATGCTGATGAAGTTGTTGCAGTCAGCAAACTGGGCGAAATCGAATACCGTGAAGTACCGGTAGACGTACAGCCGGAAGTCCGCGTGGAAGGTGGTCAGCACCTGAACGTGAACGTTCTGCGTCGCGAAACGCTGGAAGATGCAGTTAAGCATCCGGAAAAATATCCGCAGCTGACCATCCGTGTTTCTGGTTATGCAGTGCGTTTCAACTCTCTGACCCCAGAACAGCAGCGCGACGTTATTGCTCGTACCTTTACTGAGAGCCTGTAAGGCTCACGGGGAATAACCCCGTTTAGCAGAGAATCAAAAAGCGGAAGATGCCAGTGCGTCTTCCGCTTTTTTGCATCTGTTAGTAAAAGATCCTCACCGCGCAATACACCAACAGCAGCGCCAGAATGATATTCAACTGTCGACCGTAATGGCAAAAAACGCGCTGAAAAAGATGGCCCGCCAGCGCCCAGCAGGCATTCCCGAAGGTGCCGATCAGCGCTAACAGAATACTCACCCCAATCAGCCAGTGGGCGTCCTGAGTGTACGGTAATACGAACGTGGATAACGCGGTAATGCCGTACAAAATGATTTTCACGTTAACAAACTGCAAGCCAAAACTTGCCCAGAAGCTAATCGGCTCTGACTGCAATCTATCGTTCGAGGTCGGGCTGGTGGCGATCTTCAGCGCCAGCCACAGGATATAAGCGGCCCCAGCCCAACTAAGCCAATGGATGATGGCTGGATCCATGACCGCCAGTGAAAATGAAATCCCGGCGCACATCATCATGACGATTAAAAAGCCCAGACTCATTTCGGCCAGTACGCGTGTACTCTGACGAAAACCGTGTGACGTCGCGGCGCTGAGCGCAAGGATGTTGTTTGGTCCGGGGGTTAGCGCGGTAATCAATGTATAGGTCCAGAATGCACTTAAAAGCGTGGGGGTCACTTGTTATCTCCTCTGTTTTGGTAGACAGTACCCGAGGCAAAATATTAAAAAAAATGAATGTTTTTGCATTCTGAGTTCGATATTTTCGATGGGTTGGTGCGGATGGATTTACGTCGGTTTATTACGCTAAAAACGGTGGTGGAAGAGGGTTCATTTCTGCGGGCATCACAAAAACTGTGCTGTACGCAATCAACGGTTACCTTTCATATTCAACAGCTTGAGCAAGAGCTTTCGGTGCAGTTGTTTGAAAAAATTGGTCGCCGGATGTGTCTCACCAGTGAGGGAAAACGGCTGATGCCGCATATCCATGACCTGACGCGCGTGATGGCATCGATTCGACAGTCGGCACATCAGGATGCGCAGCCGAGCGGCGATCTACGTGTCGCAACAGGCGAAACGCTGCTGGCGTATAAAATGCCGCAGGTTTTACAGCGATTTAAACAACGTGCGCCCCATGTGCGGCTGTCTTTACAGTCGCTCAACTGTTATGTCATTCGCGATGCATTGCTCAGTGATGATGTTGATCTGGGGGTCTTTTATCGGGTGGGTAATGACGATGCCCTGGAGTTGATGCCGCTTGGCGATCAGTCACTGGCATTAGTTGCTTCGCCACTGCTTCAGCACGTTGATTTTACTCAGCATAACCAGCACATTCCCTGCAGTTTTATCATTAATGAGCCGCAATGTATTTTCAGACAACGCTTCGAGGGGCTACTGCGTAAACGACAGATTACGCTGGAAAATACCATTGAGTTATGGAGCATTGAAAGTATTAAGCAGTGCGTATCGGCAAATCTTGGGATCAGCTTTTTGCCGCATTTTGCCGTCGAGAAGGAGTTACGTTCAGGGGAGTTGATTGAATTACCGTTCAGTGAACAACCTGAGTTAATTACGGCATTGTGTGGTTATCATGCCGGAAAAGTCGTTAGCCCGGCGATGCGGGTGTTTCTTGAGTGCATTGAAGAGAGTTTTGCATCACGTGAAAAAATGCCGGGCTAAATGGCCCGGCATTCGGTTTACTCTTTGTCGGACTGCTGGGTAGCAGCGCCGCTCGGCTTACGACGTTTGCCGATATTTTTGGCGTCGCGGTGACGTTTTTTCACCCGCGGCTTCTCTTTCTCTTTCGCCTTTTTCTCAGCGCGCTTCGCCAGCACTTTCTTGGATGGCTTACCGTTAGATTTCTCACTTGGCGCGCGCGTGGTTGGACGCAGTTCGTCAATGACGCGAGCTTTCAACGGTTCGTCAATATAGCGGCTCGCTTTGCCGAGCAGCAGGTGGTCGTGCGCTTCAACCAAAGAGATCGCAGTGCCTTTACGGCCAGCACGACCGGTACGGCCAATACGGTGCAGATAGGCATCGCCACTGCGCGGCATGTCGAAGTTAAACACGTGGCTGACGTCAGGAATATCGATCCCGCGAGCGGCGACGTCGGTTGCTACCAGCACGTTCACACGACCATCGGTCAGGCGTTTGATCGCTTCGTTACGTTTGTTCTGCACCATCTCGCCTTCGAGATAGCAGTTATTAATGCCCGCCTGGCGCAGCCAGCCTGCCAGTTCGTGCACACGCTCACGTTTGCGTACGAAGACAATCGAGCGAGTCGCTTCCGGCTGTTTTAACAGGTGGATCAGCATGGCAGTTTTGTGCTCGATGTCATCGGCACGGTAGTAAAACTGATGGATCTTCTTGCGTTCACGGGTGGACGGATCCGCTGAGACTTCGACCGGGTCTTCCAACAGACGCTCGGCAAAATCTTTAATCGCATCGCCTTCCAGCGTGGCGGAAAACAGCATGGTTTGCTTACGCCAGCGTGTTTCACCGGCGATATGCTCGATGTCCTGGGCAAAGCCCATGTCCAGCATACGGTCTGCTTCATCGAGAATTAGCGTTTCAACCGCATGGCAGTCGAAGTTTTCTTCTTTAATGTATTGCAGCAGACGACCCGTGGTGGCAACCACGATGTCCTGGTTTTCGCTAAAGACTTCCATGTGGTTCATGTAAGCCACGCCGCCGGTAATCGTAGCGATATCCAGATGCGTATTCTTCGCCAGTTCACGAGCGTGTTCGGCAACCTGCATCGCCAGTTCGCGCGTTGGCGTCAGGATTAAAATGCGCGGCGGACCAGATTTCTTGCGCGGGAAGTCGAGCAGGTGCTGCAACGCTGGCAGCAAATATGCCGCCGTTTTACCGGTGCCTGTCGGCGCAGAACCGAGTACATCACGGCCATCGAGCGCAGGCGGAATGGCGGCAGCCTGAATGGCGGTCGGGCGAGTGAAACCTTTTTCCTGGAGGGCATCCAGAAGGCTTTCATCGAGTTCAAGTTCGGAAAAAGTCGTTACAGTCATGTTCTACCTCTGAGTGGGGCGCTGATTATAGACGTTACGGCTGCAATCTTCATCTGTTTGTATGGATATACCTTCTCAGGTATTGTTTTTATCCTATGTTATCGTTTTTTTTCCAGGAAGGTTGTTCTTCATGCCCCAGTCTACATCCGTACTGAGACGTAATGGATTTACTTTTAAGCAGTTTTTTGTGGCACACGATCGCTGTGCAATGAAAGTCGGAACAGACGGCATTTTATTGGGGGCCTGGGCCCCCGTTGCGGGCGTAAAGCGGATCCTGGATATTGGTACCGGGAGTGGCCTGTTGGCGCTGATGTTGGCCCAGCGCACGGATGAAAACGTCATCATTGACGCCGTGGAGCTTGATGTCGATGCCGCGCAGCAGGCGCAGGAGAACATCGCGCAATCTCCGTGGATGCATCGCGTGAGTGTTCATACAGAAGATGCACAGCAGTGGATACCGCGTCAGACCGTGCGTTTTGATTTGATAATCAGCAACCCTCCCTATTATGAACAGGGCGTGGAATGTGCTACACCGCAGCGCGAGCAGGCGCGCTATACCACCACGCTCGATCACCAGGCGTTGCTTACGCTGGCGGCGGACAGCATTACGGAGGAAGGTTTTTTTTGTGTCGTGCTGCCGGAACAGATTGGGAACGCGTTTACCCAGCAGGCATTAAGTATGGGCTGGCATCTGCGATTACGTACGGATGTAGCAGAAACGGAAGCCCGACTACCGCATCGGGTATTGCTGGCATTCTCCCCGCAGGCCGGGGAGTGCTTTAGCGACAGACTGGTGATTCGTGGGCCAGACCAACGTTACTCTGAAGGTTACACGGCGCTGACCCAGGCGTTTTACCTGTTTATGTGATGACATAGCGGCGAGAGAATGGACGGGCCGGCTTCTGGAAGCTGCTCTGGGTAATCCAGCGTGTAGTGCAGGCCCCGACTCTCTTTGCGCATCATTGCGCAGCGGACAATCAGCTCGGCAACCTGTACCAGATTGCGCAGTTCCAACAAATTGTTCGACACGCGGAAATGGGCGTAATACTCGTCGATTTCCTGTTGCAGCATGGTGATACGGCGCAGAGCGCGCTCCAGGCGCTTGGTCGTACGCACAATACCGACGTAATCCCACATAAACAGCCGCAGCTCATGCCAGTTATGCTGGATAACAACCAACTCATCCGGATTTTCTACCCGGCTTTCATCCCAGCCCGGGAGCGTGCTAACGCCGCGAGCATAAGGCATGCGCCTGTCGATATCTTCAGCCGCGGACCAGCCATAAACCAGACACTCCAGCAATGAGTTCGATGCCATCCGGTTGGCGCCATGCAGGCCGGTGTAACTCACTTCGCCGATCGCATACAGCCCGTCGACATCGGTACGGCCAAAGTCATCCACCATCACACCGCCGCAGGTATAGTGCGCGGCAGGCACGATGGGAACCGGCTCTTTGGTTAAATCAATGCCCAATCCCAGCAACTTTTCATAAATCATCGGGAAATGCTGACGAACAAATTCTTCCGGTTTATGGCTGATATCGAGGAACATGCAATCTGCACCAAGGCGCTTCATTTCATGATCAATGGCGCGGGCGACAATATCGCGGGGAGCCAGTTCGCCACGTTCGTCAAAATCGGGCATAAAGCGTGAACCGTCCGGGCGCTTCAGGTGCGCGCCTTCGCCGCGCAGCGCTTCGGTCAGCAGAAAATTGCGCGCCTGCGGATGATACAGCGCTGTCGGGTGAAACTGGTTAAACTCCAGGTTGGCGACGCGGCATCCTGCGCGCCAGGCCATTGCAATCCCGTCACCCGAGGAAATATCCGGATTGGTGGTGTATTGATACACCTTTGATGCGCCGCCGGTGGCCAACACTACCGACTTCGCATGGCAGGTTTCGACGGCTTCTTTATTACGATTCCAGATCCATGCGCCGACAACCCGACGCGTTCCCGGCAGACCGATTTTATCGGAGACAATCAGGTCGACGGCGTTGCTACGCTCAAGAACCCGGATATTGGGGTGATTTTGTGCCTGGCTGACGAGGGTGGTTTCGACTTCTTTGCCGGTAGCATCCGCAGCGTGCAGGATGCGTCGATGGCTGTGACCGCCTTCACGGGTCAGGTGATAGCTCTCTTCGCCGTTAGGCTGAACCTGTGTATCGAATAAGACGCCCTGATCGATAAGCCATTGAACGCAGGTGCGAGCATTGCTGGCGACAAATTCAACCGCATGGCGATCGCACAGCCCGGCCCCGGCAATCAGCGTATCTTCAACGTGGGAGTCGATACTGTCGGTTTCATCGAAAACCGCGGCAATACCCCCCTGGGCATAAAATGTCGAGCCTTCGCTGACCGGCCCTTTGCTCAGGACAATAACCTGATGTTTTTCAGCCAGGCGCAGCGCCAGTGAGAGTCCGGCAGCCCCGCTGCCAATGATCAGCACGTCACAGGATAATTCAGGAGTCGTATTCATGATGTTTGTTTAATTTACTAAACAGTGTTTGGTCACCATAGCACCACATTGCGCGATACTGCACGTTTTATTTTTAAATGTGTTGCAATGACTAAACATGAAGGAAAAGCATGATGAGGGCGAAATAGGCAAAAATATTTTGTGAAGCAGGCCGTTAGCATCAGATTATGTGATGAAATAAAGTGCCCGTTGGGTTACTCTGCAAGCGGTGAAATGGGCATTTCTGTACAGATAGTGCGTTGATCGGGTTATGTAGACTTATAATGAGAGATAAGACCTGTCTACAACATGACAAACAAAAAACAATGCGTAACGGAACTTTACGAAACTTGAGCACTCTAAGCATTTGCTTGCTCATAGTGAAGCTGATGGAGTGGCGTTTCGAAAGCGCGTGGAAATTTGGTTTGGGGAGACTTTACCTCGGATGAGCGAGCAGTTAACGGACCAGGTCCTGGTAGAACGGGTCCAGAAGGGAGATCAGAAAGCCTTTAACCTACTGGTAGTGCGCTATCAGCATAAGGTGGCGAGTCTGGTTTCTCGCTATGTACCGTCGGGTGATGTACCCGATGTAGTACAAGAAGCATTTATCAAAGCCTATCGTGCGCTGGACTCGTTCCGGGGAGATAGTGCTTTTTATACCTGGCTGTATCGTATTGCAGTCAATACAGCGAAGAATTACCTGGTCGCTCAGGGGCGTCGTCCACCTTCCAGTGATATTGATGCGATTGAAGCAGAAAATTACGAAAGTGGCGGTGCGCTGAAAGAAATTTCGAACCCTGAGAACTTAATGTTGTCAGAAGAACTGAGACAGATAGTTTTCCGAACTATTGAGTCCCTCCCGGAAGATTTACGCATGGCAATAACCTTGCGGGAGCTGGATGGCCTGAGCTATGAAGAGATAGCCGCTATCATGGATTGTCCGGTAGGTACGGTGCGTTCACGTATCTTCCGAGCGAGGGAAGCTATTGATAATAAAGTTCAACCGCTTATCAGGCGTTGACGATAGCGGGATACTGGAAAAGGTATTAGGCATGCAGAAAGAGAAACTTTCCGCTTTAATGGATGGCGAAACGCTGGATACTGAGTTACTCAAAGAGCTAACTCACGACCCGGAAATGCAAAAAACCTGGGAGAGTTATCACCTGATTCGCGATTCCATGCGAGGTGATACCGCCGACGTTCTCCATTTCGATATTTCCGCCCGCGTAATGGCCGCCATCCAGGATGAGCCAGTACGTCAGACGGCGCCATTGATTCCTGAGGCCCAGCCAGCACCGCACCAGTGGCAGAAAATGCCATTCTGGAAGAAAATGCGTCCGTGGGCCGCGCAGCTTACCCAAATGGGTGTGGCCGCGTGCGTATCACTTGCAGTTATCGTTGGCGTCCAGCACTATAATGGGCAATCTGAAACGTCCCAGCAGCCCGAAACACCGGTATTTAATACATTACCGATGATGGGTAAAGCCAGTCCGGTAAGCTTGGGTGTACCTTCTGACGCGACGGCCAGCGGCGGTCAACAACAGCAGGTACAGGAGCAGCGTCGTCGTATTAATGCCATGTTGCAGGATTACGAATTGCAACGTCGACTGCACTCTGAACAGCTTCAGTTTGAGCAGGCCCAAACACAGCAAGCCGCTGTGCAGGTGCCAGGAATTCAAACTTTAGGAACGCAATCGCAGTAATGAAGCAACTTTGGTTTGCCATGTCACTTGTGGCTGGTAGCCTGTTCTTCTCTGTAAACGCCTCGGCCAATCCTGCGTCCGGGGCTTTGTTGCAGCAGATGAATCTGGCCAGCCAGTCGCTAACCTATGAGCTGTCATTTGTCAGCATTAATAAGCAGGGTGTTGAATCCCTACGTTATCGTCATGCCCGCCAGGATAACCGTCCACTCGCGCAACTATTACAAATGGATGGACCGCGCCGGGAAGTTGTGCAACGCGGCAACGAAATTAGCTATTTTGAGCCTGGTCTCGAACCGTTCACGCTGAACGGCGATTATATCGTTGACTCTCTGCCATCCCTGATTTACACCGATTTCAAACGCCTTGCTCCCTACTATGATTTTATCTCAGTAGGCCGCACCCGTATTGCCGATCGACTCTGTGAAGTGATCCGCGTTGTGGCGCGTGACGGCACCCGTTACAGCTATATCGTTTGGATGGACACGGAGACCAAACTGCCAATGCGTGTCGATCTCCTCGATCGTGATGGCGAAACGCTGGAACAGTTCCGTGTGATCTCCTTTACCGTGAATAACGGTGTTAGCGACAGCATGCAGACGTTAGCAAAAGCGAATTTACCACCGTTGCTGTCGGTTCCTGCAGGCGAGAAAACCAACTTCAACTGGAGTCCGTCGTGGTTGCCACAAGGTTTCAGTGAGGTCTCAAGCAGTCGACGTCCGCTGCCGACGATGGATAACATGCCGATTGAATCACGCCTTTATTCTGATGGCCTGTTTAGTTTCTCCGTGAACGTAAACCGTGCGATGCAGAACAGCGCCGATCAACTGCTGCGTACTGGCCGTAGAACAGTCAGCACCAGCGTGCGTGATAACGCGGAAATTACGATTGTGGGCGAGCTTCCGCCACAAACGGCGAAGCGTATCGCGGACAATATCAAGTTCAGGGCAGCACAATGATTAAAGAGTGGGCGACGGTCGTCTCCTGGCAAAATGGTCTGGCGACGGTCAGCTGTGATGTTAAAGCATCATGTAGCAGCTGCGCTTCCCGGGCCGGATGCGGGAGCCGCGTGCTAAACAAACTGGGACCACAGACCACACACACCATCGTGGTGCCCTGCGACGAACCCTTGACCCCTGGTCAAAAAGTTGAACTGGGCATTGCCGAAGGTAGCCTGTTGGGATCGGCGATGCTGGTCTACATGTCTCCATTGGCGGGACTGTTTCTTTTCGCGGCGCTGTTCCAGGTGCTGTTTGGTTCCGATCTTGCGGCATTAAGCGGCGCAGTGCTGGGGGGCGTGGGCGGATTCCTGATTGCTCGTGGATACTCTCGTAAGCTTGCTGAGCGCGAAGCCTGGCAGCCGGTCATTCTGAACGTTGCTCTCCCACCCGATCTTATTCGCGTCGAAACCCAGCAGTGATATCTTTGCCTGATGGCGTTGCGCTTATCAGGTCTACAGCGTGCTCAGATGCAGGCGTAGGCCGGATAAGGCGTTTATGCCGCCATCCGGCAAAAGTTTCACCGACTTTGCAAGGTTGTTTCCAGTTCCCGCTATCCTTGCTCTATGAACGTTTCCTCGCCTCAGCGTTGTAGTGTAGAATGCGGCGTTTCACTTAAACAGACGTTAAGCTCAGATCAGCGACTTCTCAGAGCCTGCTCCGGCGGGCGTAAGGCACAATAATTACACTATATGAAGAACATACGTAACTTTTCAATCATAGCTCACATCGACCACGGTAAATCGACGCTGTCTGACCGTATTATCCAGATCTGCGGTGGCCTGTCTGACCGTGAAATGGAAGCGCAGGTTCTCGACTCGATGGATCTTGAGCGTGAGCGCGGTATTACTATCAAAGCGCAGAGCGTGACGCTCGATTTCAAAGCATCTGATGGTGAAACCTATCAGCTTAACTTTATCGACACCCCGGGCCACGTTGACTTCTCGTATGAAGTTTCCCGCTCGCTTGCTGCCTGTGAAGGCGCATTGCTGGTTGTTGATGCCGGACAGGGCGTAGAAGCGCAGACCCTGGCTAACTGCTATACCGCCATGGAAATGGATCTGGAAGTAGTACCGGTACTGAATAAAATTGACCTGCCAGCCGCCGATCCTGAACGCGTAGCGGAAGAGATCGAAGATATCGTCGGTATCGATGCGACAGATGCCGTTCGCTGCTCGGCGAAAACCGGCGTTGGCGTCACTGACGTTCTTGAACGTCTGGTACGCGACATTCCGCCGCCGGAAGGCGATCCGGAAGGCCCATTGCAGGCGTTGATCATCGACTCCTGGTTCGATAACTACCTTGGCGTGGTGTCACTGGTGCGTATTAAAAACGGCACCATGCGTAAAGGCGACAAAATTAAAGTAATGAGCACCGGTCAGGTCTATAACGCTGACCGTCTGGGCATCTTCACGCCAAAACAGGTTGACCGTACCGAGCTGAAATGCGGCGAGGTAGGTTGGTTGGTTTGTGCGATTAAAGACATCCTCGGCGCACCGGTTGGCGATACCCTGACGCAGGCGCGTAACCCGGCAGACAAACCGCTGCCAGGCTTTAAAAAAGTGAAGCCGCAGGTTTACGCCGGTCTGTTCCCGGTGAGCTCTGACGACTATGAAAACTTCCGTGACGCGCTTGGCAAACTGAGCCTGAACGACGCCTCCCTGTTCTACGAACCGGAAAGCTCTACCGCGCTGGGCTTCGGCTTCCGTTGTGGCTTCCTTGGTCTGCTGCACATGGAGATCATTCAGGAACGTCTGGAGCGTGAATACGATCTGGATCTGATCACCACCGCGCCGACCGTAGTCTACGAAGTCGAAACCACGGCGAAAGAGACTATCTACGTCGATAGCCCGTCCAAGCTGCCGCCGCTGAACAACATCTACGAACTGCGTGAGCCGATCGCTGAGTGTCACATGCTGCTGCCGCAGGCTTACCTTGGCAACGTCATCACCCTGTGTATCGAGAAGCGTGGCGTCCAGACCAACATGGTTTACCACGGTAACCAGGTGGCGCTGACGTATGAGATTCCAATGGCGGAAGTCGTACTCGATTTCTTCGACCGTCTGAAGTCGACCTCTCGCGGCTACGCGTCGCTGGACTATAACTTCAAACGCTTCCAGGCGTCTGACATGGTGCGTGTTGATGTCCTTATCAACAACGAACGTGTCGATGCGCTGGCGCTGATTACCCACCGCGACAACTCCCAGAGCCGTGGCCGTGAACTGGTTGAGAAGATGAAAGATCTGATCCCTCGTCAGCAGTTTGATATCGCGATCCAGGCGGCCATTGGTACGCACATCATCGCGCGTTCAACGGTTAAGCAGCTGCGTAAAAACGTTCTGGCGAAATGCTACGGTGGCGATATCAGCCGTAAGAAAAAGCTGCTGCAAAAACAGAAAGAGGGTAAAAAGCGCATGAAGCAGATCGGTAACGTCGAACTGCCGCAGGAAGCGTTCCTCGCCATTCTGCATGTCGGTAAAGACAGCAAATAATCTTAAGGAGTTGGCATGGCGAACATGTTTGCCCTGATTCTGGTGATTGCCACACTGGTGACGGGCATTTTATGGTGCGTAGATAAATTTATCTTCGCGCCAAAGCGCCGGGAGCGTCAGGCAGCAGCGCAAGCTGCTGCAGGTGATTCACTGGATAAAGCTACGCTGAAAAAAGTGGCACCTAAGCCAGGCTGGCTGGAAACCGGGGCGTCCGTTTTCCCGGTACTGGCGATTGTGCTGGTGGTGCGTTCATTTATTTATGAACCATTCCAGATCCCGTCAGGTTCGATGATGCCGACGCTGCTTATCGGTGACTTTATCCTGGTGGAGAAATTCGCCTACGGGATTAAAGATCCGATTTACCAGAAAACGTTGATCGAAACCGGTCATCCGAAACGCGGTGATATCGTGGTGTTTAAATACCCGGAAGATCCGCGTCTGGACTACATTAAACGTGCTGTCGGTTTACCGGGAGACAAAGTAACGTACGATCCAGTGGCGAAAGAGGTGACTATTCAGCCTGGATGCCGTTCCGGTCAGGCGTGTGAAAACGCGCTACCGGTAACGTACTCTGATGTTCAGCCAAGTGATTTTGTACAGACCTTTGCTCGTCGTAACGGCGGTGAAGCGACCAGCGGCTTCTTTGAAGTTCCGCTGAACGAAACGAAAGAGAACGGTATTCGCCTCTCTGAGCGTAAAGAAACGCTGGGTGAGGTTACGCACCGCATTCTGACCGTGCCGATTGCGCAGGATCAGGTGGGGATGTATTACCGTCAACCTGGTCAGCCGTTGGCAACATGGATCGTTCCGCCGGGACACTACTTCATGATGGGTGATAACCGTGATAACAGCGCGGACAGCCGTTACTGGGGATTTGTACCGGAAGCGAATCTGGTTGGTAAAGCGACCGCTATCTGGATGAGTTTCGATAAGCAAGAAGGTGAATGGCCGACCGGTGTGCGTTTAAGCCGTATTGGTGGCATTCACTAATCACCGATAATCGTTCACGTTGTCGTCATTACGACGGCAGCGTGAATTATTTCTCGGATAAATTCCCGCAGACTAACGACATCCCTTGTCGTTGTGTATAGAATATTCCCCCGAAGTTTTAGGTTGGCACCGACAGGTTGCCACGGCACACGAAACAGCGTTGGTTTGTATATAAATGCATGCAGGCGAAGCCAGATGGCTCAGCGAAGTGCGTATATCAGGTCTGTTTCGTGTGCTGAATTGTTGACGCATTCATTTATTGGTATCGCATGAACCCCATCGTAATTAATCGGCTTCAACGGAAGCTGGGCTACACTTTTAATCATCAGGAGCTGTTGCAGCAGGCATTAACTCACCGGAGCGCCAGCAGCAAACATAACGAGCGTTTAGAATTTTTAGGCGACTCTATTTTGAGCTTTGTTATCGCTAATGCGCTGTATCACCGTTTCCCGCGTGTGGATGAAGGCGATATGAGCCGCATGCGCGCGACGCTGGTTCGCGGCAATACGCTGGCTGAATTAGCCCGTGAGTTTGACCTCGGTGAATGTTTACGTTTGGGGCCAGGTGAGCTGAAAAGCGGCGGCTTCCGTCGTGAATCAATCCTGGCGGATACCGTTGAAGCTTTGATCGGCGGCGTCTTCCTCGACAGCGATATTCAAACCGTTGAGCAATTGATCCTGAACTGGTATCAAACTCGTCTGGATGAAATTAGCCCAGGCGACAAACAAAAAGATCCGAAAACGCGCCTGCAGGAATATTTGCAGGGCCGCCACCTGCCTCTGCCGTCTTATTTGGTGGTACAGGTCCGTGGTGAAGCACACGATCAAGAATTTACTATCCACTGCCAGGTCAGCGGCCTGAGTGAACCGGTGGTTGGCACAGGTTCGAGCCGTCGTAAGGCTGAGCAGGCTGCCGCCGAACAGGCGTTGAAAAAACTGGAGCTGGAATGAGCGAAGAGAAAACCTACTGCGGATTTATTGCTATCGTCGGTCGCCCGAACGTCGGCAAATCCACCCTGTTGAATAATCTGCTTGGGCAGAAGATTTCTATTACCTCACGTAAGGCTCAGACAACACGTCACCGTATTGTTGGCATCCATACCGAAGGCGCGTATCAGGCGATTTATGTTGATACCCCGGGTCTGCATATGGAAGAAAAACGGGCTATTAACCGCTTGATGAACAAAGCGGCGAGCAGCTCGATCGGTGATGTTGAACTGGTTATTTTCGTTGTCGAAGGCACCCGCTGGACGCCGGACGACGAAATGGTGCTCAACAAACTGCGTGATGGCAAAGCCCCGGTTATTCTGGCCGTTAACAAAGTCGACAACGTTCAGGAAAAAGCCGATCTGCTGCCGCACCTGCAGTTCCTGGCAAGCCAGATGAACTTCCTTGATATCGTACCGATTTCTGCCGAAACCGGCTTGAATGTCGATACCGTTGCGGGCATCGTGCGTAAGCATTTGCCGGAAGCTATTCATCACTTCCCGGAAGATTACATCACCGACCGTTCTCAGCGCTTTATGGCCTCTGAAATCATCCGTGAAAAGCTGATGCGTTTTCTGGGTGCTGAACTGCCGTACTCCGTTACCGTGGAGATTGAGCGTTTTATCTCTAACGAGCGCGGTGGCTACGACATCAACGGTCTGATCCTCGTCGAACGTGAAGGGCAGAAGAAGATGGTTATTGGCAACAAAGGGGCCAAGATTAAAACCATCGGCATCGAAGCGCGTAAAGACATGCAGGAGATGTTCGAAGCGCCCGTTCACCTCGAACTGTGGGTGAAAGTGAAATCCGGCTGGGCCGATGACGAACGCGCGCTGCGTAGCCTCGGTTACGGCGACGACGTCTAAACACATCTTCTGAAACACGGCGAATATATGGAAGGATGGCAACGCGCTTTTGTCCTGCATAGTCGCCCCTGGAGCGAAACCAGTCTCGTGCTGGACGTCTTCACGGAAGAGTCGGGTCGCGTGCGCCTTGTGGCTAAAGGCGCACGTTCCAAACGCTCCAATCTTAAAGGCGCACTCCAGCCTTTTACCCCGTTGTTGCTTCGCTTTGGTGGACGTGGCGAGGTCAAAACCTTGCGCAGCGCCGAAGCCGTTTCTCTGGCACTCCCCCTTAGCGGAATCACGCTGTACAGCGGCTTGTATATTAACGAGCTTATCTCGCGCGTACTCGAATACGAAACCCGCTTTTCTGCACTCTTTTTCGATTACCTGAACTGTATTCAGGCGCTGGCTGGCGCGACGGGTTCGCCAGAACCTGCATTGCGTCGCTTTGAGCTGGCCTTACTTGGTCATCTGGGGTATGGCGTCGATTTTACCCACTGTGCGGGCAGCGGCGAGCCGGTAGACGACACCATGACCTATCGCTACCGGGAAGAAAAAGGGTTTATCGCAAGCGTAGTGATTGATAACGCCACCTTTACCGGACGCCATCTGAAAGCACTCGAATCGCGGGAATTTCCGGATGCTGATACGCTTCGCGCCGCGAAACGCTTTACCCGCATGGCGTTAAAGCCGTATCTTGGTGGTAAGCCCTTAAAGAGCCGCGAATTATTCCGGCAGTTTATGCCGAAGCGAAAATAAAAAACGAGGATTGTCATGGCCGAATTACTGTTAGGCGTCAACATTGACCACATTGCCACTTTACGTAATGCACGCGGTACCGCATATCCGGACCCGGTTCAGGCAGCGTTTATCGTTGAACAGGCGGGCGCGGACGGTATTACCGTACACCTGCGTGAAGACCGTCGTCACATCACCGACCGTGACGTACGTATTTTGCGCCAGACGCTGGATACGCGCATGAATCTGGAAATGGCAGTCACCGAAGAGATGCTGTCGATTGCCGTTGAGACTAAGCCGCATTTTTGCTGCCTGGTGCCGGAAAAACGTCAGGAAGTTACCACTGAAGGTGGGCTGGACGTCGCCGGTCAGCGTGACAAGATGCGCGATGCCTGCAAACGGCTGGCGGACGCAGGCATTCTGGTTTCGCTGTTTATCGATGCCGATGAAGAACAGATTAAGGCCGCTGCGGAAGTTGGCGCACCGTTTATTGAGATTCACACCGGCTGTTACGCCGATGCGAAAACCGACGCAGAACAGGCCAGCGAACTGGCGCGTATCGCCAAAGCGGCAACCTATGCTGCAAGTCTTGGCCTGAAGGTGAATGCGGGTCACGGTCTGACGTATCACAACGTTAAAGCTATCGCGCGGATCCCGGAAATGCACGAGCTGAACATTGGCCATGCCATTATTGGACGTGCGGTGATGAGCGGCCTGAAAGAGGCCGTAGTAGAAATGAAGCGCCTGATGCTGGAAGCGCGTGTCTAATGGCGATTCTGGGATTAGGTACGGATATCGTGGAGATTGCCCGCATCGAAGCGGTGATCTCCCGTTCCGGCGACCGCCTGGCAAGACGTGTGCTCAGCGACAACGAATGGGCAATCTGGGAAACGCATCAGCAGCCGGTGCGTTTTCTGGCGAAGCGTTTTGCAGTCAAAGAGGCGGCAGCAAAAGCCTTTGGCACGGGTATTCGCAATGGGCTGGCGTTTAATCAGTTTGAAGTCTTTAACGATGAACTCGGTAAGCCGCGTCTGCGATTATGGGGAGAGGCGTTAAAACTGGCGGAAAAACTCGGCGTTGCGCACATGCATGTGACGCTGGCCGATGAGCGTCACTACGCCTGCGCCACGGTGATTATCGAAAGTTAGATTCAGGACGATGCCGGATGGCGACGCGGCTAAAGTTTGTCGGCGTGGTGCATCAGCACAAACTTATCCCACAGCTGCTCTTCTGTTTCGACATGCGCCGGATCTTTCAAAATAGTATTGGGGATCGGGCACACTTTCTGGCAGGTTGGCGTGTTGTAATGGCCTACGCATTCCGTACACTTGTCGCTGTTAATCTCGTAAATGCTATCACCCATCGAAATCGCCTCATTCGGGCATTCGGGCTCGCACATATCGCAATTGATACACTTTTTAGTGATTAACAGGGCCATCAGGAAACTCTCAAAACATCACAAATCGGGCGGGCATTATACGCGCATTCTTTGCTCAGACCAGTTTTTTTACCAGTGCCTCACTGTGGCGAATACGTTCCGGGGCATGCTCCAGATCCTGCTGTACCAGCGCCATAAACAGTAAATCAGTGAGCATCATTTGCGCATGGGTGGAGGAAATCGCTGCGCTGCGCGTGGCCTGCTCCTCGGCAATGGTGTACAGACAATGACTTGCCCGTTGCTGCAGGGCGTTCGGTGTGAATCCGGTGATGGCGAGGATTTTCGCGCCGGTGCGCAACGTTTCATCCGCAGCCAGGTTGAGCTCGCGACGCTCTCCGGTATACGAAATGGCCAGCAGTAGATCGTTGGGCGAAAGCGCCTGCACCGTCGCCAGTAGGGCGTGCATATCGCGTTCCACCACCGCGTTAAAACCAATCTTCAGCAGCTTCCAGGCAAAATTCTGTGCCACCAGACCCGATGCGCCAATCCCGGTCACGATAATGCGGCGGGCTGAACGCAGCATCGTGACGCTCTCCATCAGTTTCTCTTCGCTGTTGACGTCCAGCGTTGCATGCATCGCCGCCACGTTCTCTTTAATCAGTTTCTCGCCTACCATTCGCATCGGGTCGTCACCGCGAATCTGATTATGTACCGGAATGGAATGGGGATTGGGATTGCTGGCCAATGCTTCGCTAATCGCCAGTTTGAGTGCCGGGAATCCTTTAAAGCCCATCTTTTGCGCGAATTTCACCACGCTGGACTGGCTGACGCCCGCTTCAAAGGCCAGCTGTTGTGAACTGAGATGACGCGCAGTATCCGGTTGAGCAAGAAGATAATCCGCAAGTTTTTTATCGCTTTGCGCGAGATCCGGATAACGCTGACGAATGCGAATTAAACAGTTCATGCTTTCTCCTGGCGAAAATGTGATGGCGATTACAAAACAAAATATCACTCGCCTTAGTGAATATAATATTCCATTATGACAGATTATTATGAATTAAAAATTCCTAAGGAACAAAAAATGAATCTCGGTGCGTTAGTTTCAGAAACCCGCAATCCTCAGACCATGGATCTGGATGCGCTCTCCACTCTGGAGTTGGTTCATCGTTTTAATCAACAGGATACGCTGGTAGCTGAAGCAGTAAAAGCAACTCTTCCCGAAGTTGCGCGTGCGGTCGATGCGGCAGCTGACGCGCTAAAAGCCGGTGGACGCATTATTTACATGGGAGCAGGTACCAGCGGGCGTCTTGGGGTGCTGGACGCGTCTGAATGCCCGCCGACCTTCGGCGTCCCGCACGGTCTGGTGGTTGGGCTGATTGCCGGGGGACCGGGCGCTTTGCTGAAGGCAGTAGAAGGCGCAGAAGACAACCCGCAGCTAGGCGAAGACGATCTGCGTGGGCTCAATCTTACCGCACAGGATCTGGTGGTGGGGCTGGCAGCTTCTGGTCGCACGCCGTATGTAATTGGCGGGTTGAAATATGCGCGTTCGGTGGGCTGTACAACGGCGGCTATTTCTTGCAATCCGGATTCCCCTATCGCGCATGAAGCGGATATTGCTATTTCTCCGGTAGTGGGGCCTGAGGCGCTGACCGGGTCAACACGACTGAAATCCGGCACCGCGCAAAAGCTGGTGCTCAATATGATCTCCACCGGCGCGATGGTGAAATTTGGCAAGGTGTACCAGAACCTGATGGTGGATATGCAGGCAACCAACGTCAAACTGGTCGATCGGGCGTGCCGTATGGTGGTTGAAGCCACCGGTATTGCGCGGGCTCAAGCTGAAACGCTGCTGAAGCAGACGGATTATGATGTTAAGCCAGCTATTTTAATGGCGCTCACCGGCCTGGATGCCGCTGCCGCCCGCGAAAAGCTTGCCGCTCACCAGGGTTTTTTACGCGCGGCGTTAGAACACTAAGAGGTGTATATGGATAAGACGGCGTTGCTGGCCAGCGACATCCTGCTGGGCGTTGGCGGAGAGAACAATATTCTGCGTCTGGAAAACTGTATGACCCGTGTCAGGGTGGAAGTTCAGGATGACGGGCAGATCGATATTCCCCGCCTCAGGCAACTGCCCGGCGTTAGCGGCTACGTGAAGCAGGGCGCACAGCACCAGATTATTGTCGGCCCCGGTAAAGCTGCCAAAGTGGTGGATGCCATGCGTTCCCTGATTGCCGATGGCGGCGAGCGAGCAGGTGCCAATGATATTGAGCGCACCAAGTCAGAGGCCAAAGCAAAGTACAAAGCGCCGATGAGCGATGCGCTGCGCAAGCTGGCGAACGTCTTTATCCCTCTTATTCCGGCGTTTATCGCCTCCGGTTTGATTACCGGGATTATTAACATCCTTAAGCGCCCGGATATCGTCGGGGATTTTGCGACCCACTATCCAAATATGCTGGGGTTGATGGGCATATTTGGCAGCGCCGTGTTTGCCATTATGAATATTCTGGTCGGGGTGAATACCGCCAAAGTTTTCGGTGGCTCCCTGGCAATGGGCGGGGTGATGGCGGGGATCCTTTCCAGCCCTCAACTGGCGCAAATTACCCTGTTTAGCGAAGCGTTGCAGCCGGGGCGCGGTGGGGTGATCGCGGTATTGCTGGTGGTTGCGCTGATGTGCTGGATCGAACGTAAATTCCGCACGCTGTTGCCGGAATCACTGGAGCTTATCCTTAACCCGCTGCTAACCACCATCATTACCGGCGTAATCGCGATTGTGGCGCTGCAACCGCTTGGCGGATGGATTTCTGAATCTATCGCTCACGGCGCATCCTGGGCTATCGATCGCGGCGGTTTTCTGGTCGGTGCCGTGCTGGCAGGAACCTTTCTGCCGTTGGTGCTCACCGGACTTCATCAGGGATTGGTGCCCATCCACGTTGAGCTGGTTCAGGCACACGGTTATAACGCGCTTTTTCCGATCCTGGCAATGGCGGGCGTTGGGCAAATAGGTGCTGCGATCGCGGTTCTGATGAAAACTCGTAATGCGCGGCTAAAGAAAGTGATCAAAGGGGCGTTACCGGTCGGACTGCTGGGGATTGGCGAGCCGCTGATTTTTGGCGTAACGCTGCCGTTGGGTAAGCCGTTTATCGGTGCCTGTCTTGGCGGCGCGGTAGGTGGGGCGCTGATTAGCTACTGGAAGGTGGCGACGGTCATCACCTTTGGCATCTCCGGGTTACCGCTGGCACTGACGATTGTTGCCGGAAAAGTGATGTTCTATCTGTTAGGCTATCTGGTAGCAGTTATCGCCGGGTTCCTGTTTACCTGGCTATTGGGATTCACTGATCCAGAGGAATAAGGTTTGACCAATCACCAGCGCCGCGTTGTCTTTTTTGATTTGGATGGCACGTTACACCAGCAGGATATGTTCGGTAGTTTTATTCGTTATCTGCTGCGTCGCCAGCCGCTGAATGCGTTGCTTGTGCTGCCTCTGTTACCGGTGATTGCGCTGGCGTTGCTGATAAAAGGACGTGCCGCCCGCTGGCCAATGAGCCTGCTGTTATGGGGATGCACTTTTGGCCGCAGCGAGGCGCGTCTGAAAGCGCATCAGGCCGACTTTGTGCGCTGGTTTCGCAGTAACGTGACGGCGTTTCCGCTCGTGCAGCAGCGGCTGACAACCTACCTGTTAAGCTCTGACGCTGATATCTGGCTTATTACCGGCTCTCCGCAGTCACTGGTCGAGCAGGTTTACTTTGATACTCCATGGCTACCGCGAGTCAATCTGATCGCCAGCAAAATGGCACGGGGATACGGCGGCTGGGTACTGACTTTGCGCTGTCTGGGCCATGAGAAAGTGACACAACTGGAACGCCACATTGGCGCGCCGCTACAGCTTTACAGTGGTTATAGTGACAGTAATCAGGACAATCCGCTGCTCTCTTTTTGCCAGCATCGCTGGCGCGTCACGCCGCGCGGAGAGCTTCAGCAACTCGAATAGCTAACGCACATGCAATTTGAAGTATGACGTGTATAATGCGCCCGCTTTGATTACTGGAGTTACCCCTTTGTCAGATGTTGAATTTAGCCACGAATACTGGATGCGTCATGCTTTAACGCTGGCTAAGCGCGCCTGGGATGAGCGTGAAGTCCCGGTGGGTGCGGTATTGGTACATCACAACCGAGTGATTGGCGAAGGCTGGAACCGCCCGATTGGACATCATGATCCGACTGCCCACGCTGAGATTATGGCGTTGCGTCAGGGCGGCCTGGTGCTGCAAAACTACCGCCTGTTAGATGCCACGCTGTACGTCACTCTGGAACCGTGCGTGATGTGCGCTGGCGCGATGGTGCACAGCCGTATCGGTCGGGTCGTTTTTGGTGCGCGCGATGCGAAAACGGGCGCTGCCGGGTCATTAATGGATGTACTGCATCACCCTGGAATGAATCATCGGGTTGAAGTGACAGAGGGGGTACTGCGGGATGAATGTGCCACGTTGCTCAGTGATTTTTTCCGCATGCGCCGGCAGGAAATCAAGGCCCTGAAAAAATCCGCTAATCAGTAACTCTCAGCCTGATGGCAGTGCGCTTATCAGGCGTACAAGACTACTTCTCCTCTTTTTTATGCGGTGAAAACAGCAGGGAAGGGGAGTGCGTCAGGTAGTTTGACGACGTTTGAGACAGAAACGCCGAAAGCGGGAATTTCTCTTTACCTAATAGTTCTGCGGGCGTCACCGTCGGGTAATCCTGCGCCAGTTGCTGCGTTTCTAGCGCCTGTTTTTCTTTCTCTTGCAGATATCCCACCAGGCTAATTTGGTACTTACGGATATTTTCCACATAGGCGTAAGCTTCGTGGCCGCGCGCATAGCCATAGGTCAACTTGTTATAATACGGTTTTTGGCTGAGCAGCGGTAATCGCTGTTTTACGTCAGACCAACTGTTCGGATTGCCTTTGGTTTTCACCGTCAGCGCCCGCGCATCCAGCATGTGCGCATAACCCATGTTATAGGCTGCAAGGGCAAACCAGATGCGTTCTCCTTCGGGGACGGTATCCGGTACTTTACTCATCATATCCTGCAAGTATCGCGCGCCGCCGCTGATACTCTGTTCGGCATCGGTACGGTCGGTCAGCCCGAGACTCTGAGCGGTATTTTTGGTCAACATCATCAGCCCGCGTACGCCGGTTGGAGAGGTGGCCTGCGCGTCCCAGTGTGATTCCTGATATGAGATAGCGGCCAGTAGTCTCCAGTCTATCTCTTGCGCATATTTCTCAAACAGCGGCTTGAGGTCCGGCAACACGCTGTCTACGGCACGTAAAAAGGAGCGGGTATCGACATAGTCAAAATCATCGCCATGCCCGAGATATTTCTCTTCCAGCCGTGCCAGAGAACCGTCTTCATTCATAGTGTTGAAGAAATCCAGTAGGGCGGCAGACAGCGTGTTGTCATCGTCCAGCCGACTAAACCATGTCACCGGTTGTTCGTCAGAGACGTCGAGCGCTACGGCCAGCTCAGGATGCACGCGTTGATATAAGCTGATGGCGACAGAATCGGCAATGGTGTAATCCAGCTTTCCGGCGATTACATCATCAAGCAGTTCGGTGGTGCCCTTTTTGTCATCGACTTTCCAGCTCAGATCGGGAAATTTTTTCTCTTTTAGCTGCTGGAGGTCATTAACCACCACGTGCCCCGGGGCGATAGTCAGTTGGTTTTCGTTCACGGTGGCAAGTGTGCGCGGGCGGTATTGCCCAACCCGGTACACCAGCTGTTGTGAAACCGAATAATAGGTCGGGCCTGGCTGGTAATTTTTCACCCGCTCGCTGTTATAGACCAGACCAGCGGCTAACAGGTCGGCATTGCCGTTATCCAGGTCGTCAAAAAGCTGGCTGATGTTCTGGCGTACGGTAACTTTTAACTTCACGCCTAAGTAGTCGGCAAATTCCTGGGCCAGTTCATAATCCAGGCCGAATTTTTTGCCGTTGAGGGTCGCGTAAGTTAACGGTGAGTCGATGGTACTGACGCGCAGCTCTCCCCGCGACTGAATGGCGGCGATACGATTTTCGGCTTTACCGAACCAGGGGATAGATGGCCAAAGGGCCGCTGCCAACAACAGCGTCAATATGCCGATGAACAGATAATTAATCTTTAATTTTTTCAATTAGTTAATTCTCTGAACCGTACGTTGTCTCTGTCTGTTGTGGTGTTGATTAAGAAGTGAAGTCGTCATTAATGAACGGCATTTTGCTTAAACTTGCGTCAGTTGGCAACTTATTCAGAAATCTGACCGCATTTGATGATAAGTGACGGTCGTGATTTTATTTCGACGCAAACGGTTTCGTCGGCGCGGTAGATTCTTTATAATGACGCCCGTTTCCCCCACTTGGGCACACCGAAAGCTTAGAAGACGAGAGACTTATGATGGAAATTCTGCGTGGTTCACCTGCACTGTCTGCATTCCGTATTAACAAACTGCTGGCACGTTTTCAGGCTGCCAACCTCCAGGTCCACAACATTTACGCCGAGTACGTCCATTTTGCCGATCTGAATGCACCGTTAAATGAAGATGAGCACGCGCAGCTTGCACGCCTGCTGAAATATGGTCCTGCTCTGCAAAGCCACGCCCCGGAAGGCAAACTGCTGCTGGTTACGCCTCGCCCAGGCACCATCTCCCCGTGGTCTTCTAAAGCGACTGATATTGCCCACAACTGCGGTCTGCACCAGATTAGCCGCCTGGAACGTGGCATTGCCTGGTATGTAGAAGCCTCTACGCTGACCGCTGAGCAATGGCAGATGGTGGCCGACGAACTGCACGACCGCATGATGGAAACGGTTTTCTCTGCGCTGAACGATGCCGAAAAACTGTTTGCCCATCACCAACCGGCGCCGGTCTCCAGCGTTGATCTACTGGGTGAGGGGCGTCAGGCGCTGATCGACGCTAACCTGCGTCTGGGTCTGGCGCTGGCGGAAGACGAAATTGACTATCTGCAGGATGCGTTCACTAAACTGGGGCGTAACCCGAACGATATTGAACTATACATGTTTGCGCAGGCCAACTCTGAGCACTGCCGCCACAAGATTTTTAACGCCGACTGGGTTATCGATGGTAAACAGCAGCCGAAGTCGCTGTTCAAGATGATCAAGAATACCTTCGAAACCACGCCGGACCACGTGCTGTCTGCCTATAAAGACAACGCTGCGGTAATGGAAGGCTCTGAAGTGGGCCGCTATTTTGCCGACCACAAAACCGGCCGCTACGATTTCCATCAGGAACCAGCCCACATCCTGATGAAGGTTGAAACTCACAACCACCCGACGGCTATCTCTCCGTGGCCAGGTGCTGCAACCGGCTCCGGTGGCGAAATCCGCGACGAGGGCGCAACAGGTCGCGGTGCAAAACCGAAAGCCGGGCTGGTGGGTTTCTCCGTTTCCAACCTGCGTATTCCTGGCTTTGAACAGCCGTGGGAAGAAGACTTCGGTAAGCCGGACCGTATTGTTACCGCGCTTGATATCATGACCGAAGGTCCGTTGGGCGGTGCGGCGTTTAACAACGAATTTGGTCGTCCGGCGCTGACTGGCTACTTCCGTACCTATGAAGAAAAGGTCAACAGCCACAACGGCGAAGAGCTGCGCGGTTACCATAAACCGATCATGCTGGCAGGCGGGATCGGTAACATCCGTGCCGATCACGTGCAGAAGGGCGAGATCGTCGTTGGCGCTAAGCTTATCGTCCTAGGCGGCCCGGCAATGAACATTGGCCTTGGCGGCGGGGCAGCCTCCTCTATGGCTTCCGGCCAGTCTGATGCCGATCTTGATTTCGCTTCCGTACAGCGTGACAACCCGGAAATGGAACGTCGTTGCCAGGAAGTTATTGACCGTTGCTGGCAGATGGGGGATGCGAACCCGATTCTGTTTATCCATGACGTTGGCGCGGGTGGACTGTCTAACGCTATGCCGGAGCTGGTAAGCGATGGTGGTCGCGGCGGTAAGTTCCAGCTGCGCGATATCCTCAGCGATGAGCCGGGTATGAGCCCGCTGGAAATCTGGTGTAACGAATCCCAGGAACGCTACGTGCTGGCGGTTGCTGCCGATCAATTGCCGCTGTTTGACGAACTGTGTAAGCGCGAGCGCGCGCCGTATGCGGTGATTGGTGAAGCTACCGAAGAACAGCATCTGACCTTGAGCGACAGCCACTTCGACAACCAGCCGATCGACATGCCGCTTGATGTGCTGCTGGGTAAAACACCGAAAATGACCCGCGATGTGCAGACGCTGAAAGCCAAAGGCGATGCCCTGAACCGTGGTGAAATCTCGATTGCAGATGCGGTTAACCGCGTGCTGCATCTGCCGACTGTCGCGGAGAAAACGTTCCTCGTGACCATCGGTGACCGTACCGTTACCGGCATGGTGGCGCGTGACCAGATGGTTGGTCCATGGCAGATCCCGGTCGCTAACTGCGCGGTCACTACCGCAAGCCTCGATAGCTACTACGGCGAAGCGATGTCTATCGGCGAACGCGCGCCGGTTGCACTACTGGACTTCTCTGCCTCTGCGCGTCTGGCGGTCGGTGAAGCGCTGACAAACATTGCGGCAACGCAGATTGGTGACATCAAACGTATTAAGCTGTCGGCAAACTGGATGGCGGCTGCGGGTCACCCTGGTGAAGATGCTGGCCTGTACGAAGCAGTAAAAGCCGTTGGGGAAGAGCTATGCCCGGCGCTCGGCCTGACCATTCCAGTGGGTAAAGACTCTATGTCGATGAAAACCCGCTGGCAGGAAGGTAACGAGCAGCGTGAAATGACCTCGCCACTGTCGCTGGTGATTACCGCCTTTGCCCGCGTAGAAGATGTGCGCCACACCATTACCCCGCAGCTGTCTACTGAAGACAACGCCCTGCTGCTGATTGACCTCGGTCTTGGTCACAATGCGCTGGGCGCTACGTCGCTGGCGCAGGTTTACCGTCAACTGGGCGATAAGCCTGCCGACGTGCGTAACGTTGAGCAACTGAAAGGCTTCTACGATGCGATTCAGGCGCTGGTCGCTGCGCGTAAGCTGCTGGCCTATCATGACCGTTCTGACGGTGGTCTGCTGGTTACGCTGGCGGAAATGGCCTTCGCCGGTCACTGCGGTATTGACGCTGATATCCACTCTCTGGGTGAAGATCGTCTGGCGGCGCTGTTTAACGAAGAACTGGGTGCGGTGATTCAGGTTCGTGCTGCTGAGCGTGAGGCGGTGGAAACGATTCTGGCTACCCACGGCCTGGCAGACTGCGTACACTTCCTCGGTAAAGCCGTTGAAGGTGACCGCTTCACCCTGACCGCTAACGGCCAGCCGGTGTTTAGCGAAAGCCGTACAACCCTGCGTATGTGGTGGGCGGAAACCACCTGGCAGATGCAGCGTCTGCGTGACAATCCGGAATGCGCCGATCAAGAACACGATGCTAAAACCAACGATGCGGACCCTGGTCTCAACGTTAAACTGTCGTTTGATATCAACGAAGATGTTGCCGCTCCGTACATCGCCACCGGTGCGCGTCCCAAAGTGGCCGTACTGCGCGAGCAGGGTGTGAACTCCCACGTTGAAATGGCAGCTGCCTTCCACCGTGCGGGTTTCGACGCCATCGATGTGCACATGAGCGACCTGCTGGGCGGACGTATCGGCCTGGGTAACTTCCAGGCGCTGGTGGCCTGCGGCGGCTTCTCTTACGGCGATGTGCTTGGCGCTGGTGAAGGTTGGGCGAAGTCGATTCTGTTCAACAACCGCGTCCGTGATGAGTTCGAAACCTTCTTCCATCGCCCGCAAACGCTGGCACTCGGCGTGTGTAACGGTTGTCAGATGATGTCTAACCTGCGTGAGCTAATCCCAGGAAGCGACCTGTGGCCGCGCTTTGTACGTAACCACTCCGATCGTTTTGAAGCCCGCTTCAGTCTGGTCGAAGTGACGCAAAGCCCATCCTTACTGCTTGCTGATATGGTGGGTTCGATGATGCCGATTGCCGTTTCTCACGGTGAAGGTCGTGTCGAAGTGCGTGACGGTGCGCATCTGGCTCAGCTTGAGAGTAAAGGTCTGGTGGCGCTGCGCTACGTTGATAACTTCGGTAAGGTGACCGAGACCTATCCGGCTAACCCGAACGGTTCGCCGAACGGCATTACTGCAGTGACCACTGAAAATGGTCGCGTCACCATTATGATGCCGCACCCGGAACGTGTGTTCCGTACCGTGAGCAACTCCTGGCACCCGGAAAACTGGGGCGAGGATAGCCCATGGATGCGTATTTTCCGCAACGCGCGTAAACAGCTCGGTTAATTCGCTCAATAGTCATCAAGCCCCTCTTCGCGAGGGGCTTTTTTTTGTCTGCCGGATGGAACCCGCCTGATGACGCTACGCTTATCAGGCCTACAGGGAAAATGCGGTTGTAGGCCGGATAAGGCGTTCACGCCGCCATCCGGCAATAAACTCAGCGCTTGCACCTAAAAGTAAAGTGTCGGGAAATGCCGACATGGGCAGGGTTGCGGTGTCGTCAAAAAGAGACGTTTAATTATTTGATTTAATAGGGATTTGTTTTTAAGTGCTGCAAGTGTTGCTGATTGGCGACAGAGAGAACAAAAAACAGCCAGAATTGTTATTTGTGAAAATAATAATATTTTTCATACTTATCATTGTGTTAATAAAGTGTTTTGAATATTGGCACAGATGCTGCATAATATTAACCAGTGGCTCATTCACCTTCTTATGTCAGCCCCTTCGGGACGTGCTACATAAACTTCGAATGACGCACAACAAGGTGCCTGCCGTCCAACATCTGATATTAGCATTGCTCATATCAACCTCCGGGCGAAACGTCGAGTTAGGCACCGCCTTATTCCATAACAAAGCCGGGTTAATCCCGGCTTTGTTGTATCTGGCGTTCCCCTCAGTTAGCATCAATCTATTCCTGTCCATTGAGAGTAACGCCTTGAAGCGCTGGTCAGTTTTTCCCCGATCTTTACGTCAATTGGTGACGTTGGCCTTCTTGCTTATCCTGCTGCCGTTGTTAGTTCTGGCCTGGCAGGCATGGCAAAGTCTGAATGCCCTGAGCGCGCAGGCTGCGCTGACAAACCGCACCACGCTGATTGATGCCAGACGCAGCGAGGCGATGACCAACGTCGCGCTGGAGATGGAGCGCAGCTATCGGCAATACTGCGTGCTTGATGACCCAACATTGGCCAGGGTCTACCAAAGTCAGCGTAAACGCTACAGCGACATGCTGGATGCGCATGCGGGGGTGTTGCCGGATACCAAGCTCTACCAGGCGTTGCGTCAGGATCTTAACGATCTCGCGCAGTTGCAGTGTAAAAACAGTGGTCCTGACAGTGTGTCGGCTGCACGGCTGGAAGCGTTCGCCAATGCCAATACCGAGATGGTGCAAGCGACGCGTACCGTGGTCTTTTCTCGTGGGCAGCAGTTACAGCAGGAAATAGCCGAACGCGGGCAGTTTTTTGGCTGGCAGGCACTGGTGCTGTTTCTCGTCAGCCTGGCGATGGTCTTGCTGTTTACCCGCATGATTATCGGTCCGGTGAAGGGCATTGAACGGATGATCAACTGTCTGGGAGAAGGGCGCTCGCTGGGGGATAGCGTATTATTTACCGGGCCACGGGAGCTGAGATCCGTGGGGAAGCGTATCATCTGGTTAAGCGAACGCCTCTCCTGGCTTGAGTCGCAACGGCATCAGTTTTTACGCCATCTTTCCCATGAGCTGAAAACGCCGCTGGCGAGCATGCGCGAAGGTACCGAATTGTTGGCCGATCAGGTGGTTGGCCCGTTAACACCGGAGCAAAAAGAGGTGGTCGGTATTCTGGATGACAGCAGCCGTAACCTGCAAAAGCTGATTGAACAACTCCTCGATTACAACCGCAAGCTGGCTGATGACGAGGTGGAACTTGAAAGTGTGGAAATCACGCCGCTGGTGGAAAGCGTTGTTTCTGCGCATAGCCTGCCTGCTCGCGCCAAAATGATACATACTGATGTTGCGCTTGCGGTGAACACCTGCCTGGCAGAACCGATGCTGTTGATGAGCGTGCTGGACAATCTTTATTCCAATGCGGTGCACTATGGTGCTGAATCCGGTAACATTTGGATCCGCAGCAGTTTGCATGGCTCAACGGTATACATCGATGTAATGAATACTGGCACACCGATTCCAGAAGCAGAACAGACCATGATCTTCGAGCCTTTTTTCCAGGGGAGTCATCAGCGAAAAGGGGCGGTAAAAGGAAGCGGGTTGGGGCTAAGCATTGCCAGAGATTGCATCCGCCGTATGCGGGGCAAGCTGTATCTGGTTGATGACCATGCGCAAAACGTTTGTTTTCGCATAGAACTGCCGCTAGCTGCTGCGAAAAATCACTAAAATAAACTTAAGTCTGGTGAGTATGCCATACGTTGTTGTCCGAATGCTTAAACGACATTTTCTTCGTCGCGTCATCCTCGCAAGCTTGCCGTGCCTGGCGCTGGTTGGTTGTGTCCCGAACGCGGTGAATCATATTATCGGCGATCCCTCGCAGGAGAAAATTCCGCCTAATCAACTGGCGGACTACCTTGCAACCGACTGTGCGGATATCTGGTCGCTGTCTGGCCAGTCAACAGAAACCAATCCGTTGTACTGGCTGCGGGCGATGGATTGTGCCAATCGCCTGATGCCGGTGCAGGCGCGTAGTGAAGCCAGCACCCTGATGACAGATACCTGGCAGGGCGCTTTCAGGCGTGGGATCCTGCTCGATAATGCCAACATTACGCCGCCTGAAAGGCGGGAGGTTGTTACGCGCCTCGATGCGTTAAGCCCGCAAATTCCGCCGCAGGTACGCCCGCTGTATCAGGTCTGGCGCAGCAGCCAAACGTTGCAGTTGCAGCTTGCCGAAGAGCGTATGCGCTACAGTAAGCTCCAGCAGGCGTCCGACAGCGATCTCGATACGCTGCGCCAACAGCAACAGCATTTGCAGTCCCAGCTCGATCTCACGACCCGCAAGCTGGAGAATCTGACCGATATTGAGCGTCAGCTTTCCACGCGCAAACCTGGCGGTAACTACAATCCTGATGCGCCGCACGGGAACGATAAACTCACTACGCCTGATAACGAAGAAGGCGCAGCGCCGTCTGCCGATGAGGTTACACCATGATAAGCCGTAAGCCCGCGCATCTGCTGCTGGTGGATGACGATCCGGGACTGTTGAAATTACTTGGAATGCGACTGACCAGCGAAGGCTACAGTGTCGTGACCGCGGAAAGTGGGCAGGAAGGGTTACGGGTGCTGAACCGTGAAAAAGTGGATCTGGTTATTAGCGATCTGCGTATGGATGAAATGGACGGCATGCAGCTGTTTACTGAAATCCAGAAAGTACAGCCTGGAATGCCGGTAATTATCCTGACCGCTCACGGCTCCATCCCGGACGCCGTTGCGGCGACCCAGCAAGGGGTGTTCAGTTTCCTCACTAAACCAGTCGACAAGGACGCGTTATATCACGCGATTGACGGGGCGCTGGAACAGTCTGCGCCCGCCACCGATGACAGCTGGCGCGAATCTATCGTTACCCGCAGCCCGCTGATGCTACGCCTGCTGGAACAGGCGCGGATGGTGGCGCAATCGGACGTTAGCGTCTTGATCAACGGTCAAAGCGGAACCGGGAAAGAAGTTTTCGCTCAGGCTATTCACAACGCCAGCCCACGCAGCCAAAAACCTTTCATTGCCATTAACTGCGGCGCGTTGCCGGAACAACTGCTGGAATCAGAACTGTTTGGTCATGCGCGCGGTGCTTTTACCGGTGCGGTGAGCAATCGTGAAGGGCTGTTTCAGGCCGCAGAAGGCGGTACGCTGTTTCTCGATGAGATTGGCGATATGCCTGCGCCGTTACAGGTGAAACTGCTGCGCGTATTGCAGGAACGAAAAGTCAGACCGTTGGGCAGTAACCGCGATATCGACATTGATGTGCGGATCGTTTCTGCGACCCACCGCGATTTACCCAAAGCGATGGCACGGGGCGAATTTCGCGAGGATTTGTACTATCGCCTCAATGTGGTGAGCCTGAAGATCCCTGCGCTGGCCGAGCGTACGGAAGATATTCCGCTGCTGGCGAACCATCTGCTGCGCCAGTCTGCTGAACGGCACAAACCGTTCGTACGCGCCTTTTCAACCGATGCCATGAAGCGGTTAATGACCGCCAGTTGGCCGGGCAACGTGCGTCAACTGGTCAACGTAATTGAGCAGTGCGTGGCGTTGACCTCTTCGCCGGTGATCAGCGACGCGCTGGTGGAGCAGGCGCTGGAAGGGGAAAACACCGCGCTGCCGACCTTTGTTGAGGCGCGTAACCAGTTTGAGCTCAACTACCTGCGTAAGCTGCTGCAAATCACCAAGGGCAATGTGACCCACGCAGCAAGAATGGCGGGGCGCAACCGCACCGAATTCTATAAATTACTTTCTCGGCACGAGCTGGATGCAAACGATTTCAAAGAATAAATCTGCGGATTATGTTAGCTTTATTCGATCAAAAGACAGGCGACCTTTTCAAGGAATAGCATGAAAAAGATTGATGCGATTATTAAACCCTTCAAGCTGGACGACGTCCGCGAAGCGCTGGCAGAAGTCGGCATTACCGGTATGACTGTGACAGAAGTGAAAGGTTTTGGCCGTCAGAAAGGCCATACCGAGCTGTACCGTGGTGCGGAATATATGGTGGATTTTCTGCCGAAGGTAAAAATTGAAATTGTGGTTACCGACGACATCGTCGATACCTGCGTCGACACCATTATCCGTACTGCCCAGACCGGCAAGATCGGTGACGGTAAGATTTTTGTCTTCGACGTGGCACGCGTTATTCGTATTCGTACCGGTGAAGAAGACGACGCGGCAATCTAAGCCGCGCCGTTGATTTGTAGGCCTGATAAGCGTAGCGCATCAGGCAGAGTGATTGCCGGATGGCGGCGTAAACGCCTTATCCGGCCTACTTGCGTAACACATTACAAGACTTTGTGCGGGCCAAAGCACTCGTAATGAATGTTCTCGTTTTTCACGCCCAGACCGACCAGCTGCTTCGCGGCGAACTGCATGAAACCAACCGGACCGCACAGATAAAACTGCATCGCCGGATCGCTGATTGCGCTTTCCAGTTTGTTCAAATCTATCAGACCTACGCTATCAAAGGCACCTTTCGCACGATCGGCTTCGGTTGGCTCACGATACCAGGTGTGTGCGCTAAAGCGTGGCAGCGTTTTGCCGAGTTCGTTGACTTCATCAGCGAAGGCATGCACGTCACCATTTTCTGCCGCATGGAACCAGTTAACCTGCGCCGTATGCTGCGCTTTTGCCAGCGTATCCAGCATCGCCAGCATTGGGGTTTGTCCCACGCCCGCGGAGATCAGAGATACCGGGGTGTCGGTCGCAACGTCCATAAAGAAATCGCCCGCAGGTGCGGCCAGGTGAACAACGTCGCCAACATTCGCATGGTTGTGCAGCCAGGTTGAAACCTGACCACCGTCCTCACGCTTAACCGCAATACGGTAGCCTTTGCCATCGGGTTTACGGGTCAGTGAGTACTGACGAATTTCCTGATGCGGGAAACCTTCCGGCTTTAACCAGACGCCCAGATATTGCCCCGGATGATATTCAGCTACTGCGCCACCGTCGACAGGTTCAAATTCAAAGCTGGTGATAAGTGCACTGCGTGGGGTTTTTGCCACGATACGGAAAGGACGGGTACCTTCCCAGCCGCCATTTTTATTGGCATTTTCGCTGTAGATTTGCGCTTCACGGTTGATGAAAACGTTCGCCAGCACGCCGTATGCTTTGCCCCACGCATCCAGAACTTCCTGGCCTGGGCTGAACATTTCGTCCAGCGTTGCCAGTAAATGGCCACCCACGATGTTGTACTGCTCGGGTTTAATCTGGAAGCTGGTATGCTTCTGTGCGATTTTCTCAACAGCCGGCAACAGTGCCGCCAGATTTTCGATATTGCTGGCATACGCGGCAATAGCATTAAACAGCGCTTCACGCTGATCGCCATTACGCTGATTACTCATGTTGAAGATTTCTTTCAGCTCTGGGTTATGCGTAAACATGCGGTCGTAGAAATGGGCGGTCAGCTTCGGGCCTGTTTCAACCAGCAGGGGAATGGTGGCTTTCACTGTAGCGATGGTTTGTGCGTCAAGCATACGGTCTTCCTTTATCTGAGACTTTAATGATGTATGTCAAATGCATCTTATAAAAAATACCCCTGCATTGTAAATGGTTCTTTGTAACTTTGCGTTGTAAAGGTTACATCGTGAAAAATCTGCATCACAAACCTGAAAAGAAATCCGTTGAAATTCAGCAGACCTTTGTTCTCCAAAGCCTTGCGTACCTTGAAGGTAATCGTTTGCGTAAAATCCTTTGTCAAGACCTGTTATCGAAGAATGATTCGGTTATACTGTTCGCCGTTGTCCTACGGACCGCCTTTTAAGGCCGAAAATTTTATTGTTAGCTGAGTCAGGAGATGCGGATGTTAAAGCGTGAAATGAACATTGCCGATTATGATGCCGAACTGTGGCAGGCTATGGAGCAGGAAAAAGTACGTCAGGAAGAGCACATCGAACTGATCGCCTCCGAAAACTACACCAGCCCGCGTGTTATGCAGGCGCAGGGTTCTCAGCTGACCAACAAATATGCTGAAGGTTATCCGGGCAAGCGCTACTACGGCGGTTGCGAGTACGTTGATATCGTTGAGCAACTGGCTATCGATCGCGCAAAAGAGCTGTTTGGCGCTGACTACGCTAACGTACAACCGCACTCCGGCTCTCAGGCTAACTTTGCTGTTTACACCGCTCTGCTGCAACCGGGCGATACCGTTCTGGGTATGAACCTGGCACAAGGCGGCCACCTGACTCACGGCTCCCCGGTTAACTTCTCCGGCAAACTGTACAACATCATCCCTTACGGTATTGATGAGTCCGGCAAAATTGACTACGAAGACATGGCGAAGCAGGCCAAAGAGCACAAACCGAAGATGATCATCGGTGGCTTCTCTGCTTACTCCGGCGTTGTTGACTGGGCAAAAATGCGTGAAATCGCCGACAGCATCGGTGCATACCTGTTCGTCGATATGGCGCACGTTGCGGGTCTGATTGCCGCAGGCGTTTATCCGAACCCGGTTCCACACGCACACGTTGTGACCACCACCACCCACAAAACCCTGGCGGGTCCACGCGGTGGCCTGATCCTGGCGAAAGGCGGTGACGAAGAGCTGTACAAAAAACTGAACTCTGCTGTGTTCCCAAGCGCGCAGGGCGGCCCGCTGATGCACGTGATCGCGGCGAAAGCTGTGGCGCTGAAAGAAGCGATGGAGCCTGAGTTCAAGGTTTACCAACAGCAGGTTGCCAAAAACGCCAAAGCGATGGTGGAAGTGTTCCTGAACCGTGGCTACAAAGTGGTTTCTGGCGGTACTGAAAACCACCTGTTCCTGCTGGATCTGGTTGATAAAAACCTGACCGGTAAAGAAGCTGACGCCGCGCTGGGCCGTGCTAACATCACCGTTAACAAAAACAGCGTACCGAACGATCCGAAGAGCCCGTTTGTGACTTCCGGTATCCGTATCGGTTCTCCGGCTGTGACTCGCCGTGGCTTTAAAGAATCGGAAGTGAAAGAGCTGGCTGGCTGGATGTGTGACGTTCTGGACAACATCAATGACGAAGCTGTTATCGAGCGCGTCAAAGGTAAAGTGCTGGATATCTGTGCACGTTTCCCGGTTTACGCGTAAGTAATACGGATTGCCAGATGGTGGTGTAAACACCTTTTCCGGCCTACAGGTAACTCACATGTAGGCCGGATAAACGAAGTGCCATCCGGCAGTTATATTGACTTAAGCAAGATTGTTTCATCGATTAAAGTCGCCACTGGCGGCTTTTTCTTTGCCTGAATCCATTTTCTCAATAAACGTATTTCTCGACCCTGATTCAACGTTACTGCGCCGACAATCACGCCATCCTGTAGGTTAAACCATATTGCTTTCTGCGCATCAGGATCGCCGCGTAGGAGCCAGTTCTCACCCTGCATTTCGCCGACAAACTGTAGATTATCACGGTACTGATCGGTCCAGAACCAGCCCGGCGTTGCTGCTGGCTGCGGTTGATTGAGCATCGCGGCGGCGGCAACCTGTGCCTGAAAATTGGCGTTTTCCCAGCTTTCCACGCGTACTAACGAACCGTCAGCCTGGCGCGTTATCGCTACGTCACCGGCGGCGAAAATCGCGGGATCGGAGGTGGTGCAGGCGGCATCAACGATAATGCCGTTCGCCGTCTCCAGCCCCGCTTCGCGGGCCAGCATATCGTTCGCCACAATACCAATGCCATAGATCACCGCATCAGCGGTGAGAGTTTCGCCGTTTTGCAGCATGAGCGAGAGACACTCTCCCGCTTCGGCATGCTCAATAGCGCTGTTAAGCAGTACCCGCACGCCCGCAAGTTGGTGGCGGGCTAGCAGGTAGTCGCGCACCGGAGCAGGCGCGTTGCGGCCCATAACCGTTGGCGCCAGCTCCACCACCGTCACCTGACAGCCGCGTTGAGTCGCGCTGGCCGCCAGTTCCAGACCAATGGTGCCCGCACCGACAATGACAATCGACTTGCCCGGCAATAAATTGTCGCGCAGGCGCTCGGCATCGCCCGCGTGGCGCAGGGTGAAGCAACGATCGCCCAGCTTATCCAGTTGCGGAAGGGGGCGTGCCGCAGCGCCCGTCGCAATCAGTAGCCGATCCCATGGATAACTCTGCCCATTAGCCAGCACCAGCTGATGCGTTTGGCGGCCGAGCGTCTGCACAGTAACCCCCAGATGCAGCTGTACGTTGTGTTCCCGCCACCAGTCAGCGGGGAGTATCGGCTGAAGTTGCGGATTGTCGTCCAGTAGCATCGCTTTGGAGAGCGGTGGGCGTTCATAGGGCAGATGCTGCTCATCGGAAAACAGGTGTAATTCGCCGTCAAAACCTTGTTGGCGCAGTGCAGCGGTAGCCATAGCCGCCGCCTGACCGCCGCCGACGATAGCAATAGTTTTTGGGTTCATAACGCCTCCTCAGAGATCCAGTCCGGCGGCGACGTGACGAATACCGCGAATCCCCAGACCGGCGTCGGCATTGATCATCACGCCGCTCAATGTGCGGTTGTTGCGCTTTGACGCCAGCATCACATACGGGCCGGTAAAATCCGCCGGCTCCGGGAAAAATTGTAGTGGCAAAATAGCGGCGATTTTTTCCGGCGTCAGCGACTGCATAATCGATGTATCGTTTTGTCCCAGCGCCTGCGGGCCGCGTAGATCTGTCGCCATACCGCATGGACCGACACCGTTAACACGAACCTTTGGTGCCAGCTCGTATGCCAGCTGGCGAATCAGCCCGGTAGCCGCATGTTTGCTGGCGGTATACAGCGGGCCGCCGCCGCCGGGATACCACGACGCATTGGATAGGGTAAAGATGATGCTGCCTTCGCTGGCGATAAGTGCAGGGGCACAGGCTTTCGCGCCCAGCAGATAGCCCAGCACGTTGACGTTAAACAGCTCATGAAAGCCGCTCTCCAGCGCATCCGCAGGCGTATTGACCAACGAGGCGTTGTGATCCCATATCCCCGCATTTCCGATAAAACAGTCCAGCGTACCGTAATGCGTCAGGATTTGATCTACCGCGCGCTGATAGTCGGCGTAGCAGGTGACGTTGCCTTCGATTGCCAGCACATGTTCGCCAAAGCGCTGACGCAGGCTGGCAACTTTAGCTGGCGACAGCTCCAGCGTGGCGACCCGCGCACCTTCTTCGATGAAACGCTCGACCAGTGCCAGACCAAGACCGGAGCCGCCGCCGGTGATAAAGACCACGTTATCGCGTAAATCGCTCATCTTGCGTCCTCTGGAATATCAACAAACACATCGCTACCGTCTACATATACCGCGTAGGTGGTGAGCGCGTCGGTGGCGGGTAAGCACAACGCCTTGCCGGTTTTCAGGCAAAAACTGGCGGCATGCAGCGGGCATTCCACCGTAGCGTCGTCTTCCAGATAGCCTTCCGACATCGAGGCGTTACCGTGGCTACAGCGATCGTTAATGGCATAGAACTCGCCGCCAACGTTGAACAGCGCGATGACGGGCGAGGTATCAAGCCGGAGCGCTTCACCCTCCGGCAAATCCCCTACGGGGCAGGCATAAACACGACTCATCAGAACAGTACACTCAGGTTATGGGAGGTGATCACCGCTTGATCCAGCACGATCTCACGCTCCAGTAAGCGCCACTCATCGCCCGGCAAACGGCGCACTTTGTCTATGCGCATGCCGACGTAAAAGGTTTCATCGCGCTCTTTTTGCGCGCGATACAGCAGATAATTAAGGCGCACGGCAAAGACGTCGGGAACCCCAGTTTCACTGACCTGGCAGTTGCTGATCAGGTGCCGGGTACGCGACGGTGGCTCTTCCGCCCAGGCCATGCCGGTTTCCAGCCGCGCGATACGACGTTCGAGCTGGTCTTTGTTGTCGTTGAAAATCCAGGTGGTCGGCGGCTGCACGCCTTTGCGACGATCGCGCGTCTGGGCATTGACCGTCGTACGCATGGTGTAGCGAATGTCTTCATCCAGTTGTGCCAGCCAGTCACGAAACTTCCAGTCATCCAGCAGGCTGGCTTCATGGTAGAGAAACTGTGTAATGCGGTGGTGTAGTTCCTGAGAAACGAAGGTGCTCATTTCATCACCTCCTGCTGGTAAGCGGCGGTTTTTTCCTGCACTTCCTGCCAGCTTTCGCTGCTGAGTAAATCGGCCCAGCGCTGATACATGCCGCGCGCGGCGGTTTCCGAAAAGATGTAGTTGGTGATCCCCGGAATGCCGTCTTCACGACGTTTCTCCTGGCCCAGCCCCATTTCCAGACACAACTTGGTGTTGCGTGCGCGGTGACCCTTCAGCAGTTTTTGAATTTCACACCAGTTTTCCGAGTCGTCCTGCTCCAGGAATCCGGCGGGGCCAAAGGCGCGCGTGGCGCTGTTTTCAAACGCAGCTTTCACTTCATCAGAGGCGGCTTTATCGGTAATACAGAATGCCCATACTTCAACTTGATCCGGCCCGCGCGGATGCCAGACCCTTAAGGTGGCAGTACCGTTGAGCCAGGAAAGCGTTGGGAAAATGTTGTTGTGACCGGCCAGACGCAGGGCGCGAACTTTACCCAGACGCTGCTCGGCTTCCGCGTAGGTGTCGCGGTAATAGCTGGAGACTTCGCCGTCGACCCAGACGTTGGCATCAGGATTTTCGGTAAAGAAAAATCCGCTACCGTGCCCATCCTGACCGAACTGTAGTGCGTCTTTGGCGGTTTCCCACACCGGGCGGGCGGTTTGTCCGTCGCCCAGGCGTTTACCGCTGCCGTCGTCTTTTGCCCCCAGCACCTGCACGGCCGAGGCATGGCTGAACAGCGCGTGATACTGGTCGCTGGCAAACTGTTCGGCGGGGAATTTCCAGTTACAATCAATGGTCCACTTTTGTACGCCACCGACGATTTCGGTGCCGCCTTCACGACGATCCAGCACACCGTCGAGATACCAGGCGATGTCGCCGAGATAATCGCGCAGCGCAGGCGCGGAGGTATCCCAGTTGCCGAAAATCAGTCCCTTGTAGCTCTCTACGCCAGGAACTTCGTTCAGCCCCCAGTGCGATTTGCACAGCCCTTGCGGGTAGGCGCGCGGTTCCAGCGGAACGTCGATCAGCTCGCCGTTTATGCCGTACGACCAGCCGTGATACGGGCAGGTGAAAGCGCGGGTATTGCCGCAGTCGGCGTAGCTGACGCGCATTGCGCGGTGGCGACACTGGTTGAGAAACGCTTTGATGCTGCCGTCTTTCTGGCGAACCACCACAACTGCATCCTCGCCCATGTAGGTGTTAAAAAAATCACCGGGTTTGGGGATTTGGCTTTCGTGGGCGAGAAATAACCAGCAGCGTCCGAAGATGCGTTCCAGCTCCAGTTGGTAAATTTCAGGGTCGGTATAAATTCGTGGGGTTACGCGACCGTTTTGCGTGTCGATCAGTTGGTAGATGTCTAAATTTGAGGGTGTGGTCATATTTTTTAATCCTGAAAGCTAAGATGTATTGACCTTCTTTTTTTGTACCTTAAGGATGTTGCTGGTTAGTTATTAATCTGTGAAATAGTAAATTTCTACCAGTTGAGACATTTTTTCGATAACAAGGAGAAGGGCATGGAACTGAGGCACTTACGCTATTTCGTAGCGGTGGCGCAGGCGCTGAATTTCACCCGAGCGGCAGAAAAGCTGCATACCTCTCAGCCGTCGTTAAGCAGCCAGATCCGCGATCTGGAAACGTGCGTGGGCGTTCCGTTGCTGGTGCGGGATAAACGAAAAGTTGCGCTGACGGCGGCGGGAGAGTGCTTTTTGCAAGATGCGCTGGCGATCCTCGAACAGGCGGAAAACGCCAAAGTTCGTGCCCGTAAAACGGTGCAGGAAGATAATCATTTCGCCATCGGTTTTGTCCCTTCCGCAGAGGTAAATCTGCTGCCGAAGGTGCTGCCTTTGTTTCGTTTAAAACAGCCAGATACGCACATTGAGCTGGTGAGTCTGATCACCACCGAACAGGAAGAGAAGATCCTGAGTGGAGAGCTGGATGTGGGCTTAATGCGCCACCCGGTGTACAGCCCGGATCTCGATTATCTGGAGCTGATTCATGAGCCGTTAGTAGTGGTTTTACCGGTGAATCATCCGTTAGCTAATGAGCAAGCAATCTCCGCAGAACAACTACACGGCGTGAATTTTGTCAGCACCGATCCGGCCTACTCTGGCGCGTTAGCGATGATTGTCAAAAACTGGTTTCAGCAGCAAAAAAGCCAGCCCAACATTGTGCAGGTGGCAACCAACATTCTGGTGACCATGAACCTGGTCGGCATGGGGCTGGGGGTGACTTTGATACCCGGTTATATGAATAATTTTAATACCGGACAGGTGGTTTTCCGCCCTATTGTTGGCGATGTACCGACCATTGCGCTGTTGATGGCGTGGAAAAAAGGGCCAATCAAACCGGCGTTGACCGATTTTATCGCCACGGTACATGAACGTTTAGCGGTGAGCCTGACGGAGTAATGGCTATAACTCGCTAAGCTGTGACTCGACATACAGATAGCCAATGCCCATAAGTTGCTGGGTGCGATTAAGCTTACCGAAGCTTATCTGCGTGGCTCTGGCTCGCGGGTTATCGCCGTGATCGAATGGGTTAAACCCAGTTTGCTGCACCAGCGTATTGAGCCAGCTGTCGCCAAATGCGCAGCTACGCCCATACAACCATATTTGGTTAATATTCAGTATATTCAGAAAGTTATAAAGACTCAGCCCGATGGCGCTGGCGGCATTTTCGGCCCAGGCCTGAATGCGGACATCTCCGTGCTGCCAGGCCGCAATTAGCTGGTCAGTGGTGAGCGTTTCCGGATCGTAAAGGGATGTCGGCTGCGATTTCATCCACACCCGGGCCTGCTTTTTCAATGCGCTTAATGACGCTACGGTTTCCAGACAGCCATAGCGACCACAGTCACAGGCGACACCATCGGGATGAATGATGGTATGCCCAATCTGACCGCTGCCATACAGGCTACCGCGCCAGATGTTATCGTTAATCACAAACGATGAGCCAATACCGTAATCAACGTTAATCACGCAGAAATCACCGTTTGCCGCCGGGTTTTGCCATTTTTCCGCCAGCGCCAGCATCACGCAGTCATTGTCCAGCCGGACCTGCACGCCGAGCTTCTCCTCCAGCAGATATTTTATTTCCACCGGTGTTTTCCACGGGGCCTGGGGCATGGTTTTTGATGCACCGGTTATCGGATCAACTTGACCATGAACGCCAAGCGCCAGATTAATCGTCACCTCGGGAAATTCCCGACGATACTCCCGCCAGTGTGCTGCCAGGGCTGACAGCAGTGCTTTTGGCGATTCGGGGTTGATAACTTCATGCTGCCAGTTGCCGACAGCAACCAGCCGCGCGTCCGCCAGTTGACTGGTGATGCTGGTGGGGGTGACGTTGATGCACAGCGTCCAGGCGCCTTTTTCTGGCAAATGATAGCTGCCGCTGCTCAAACCGCGCTGACTTAAGGTTTCTCGCGAATGGCTGATTCTCCCTTCATCCATCAGTTCTTCGAGGATATTGCTGACCGCCGGGATCGACAGGCTGGTGAGCTGCGCCAGCTGTGACTTGCTGAGCTGTTTTTCCCGCCACAGGTGAGACAAAAAGATCTGTTTATTCGCCTGACGGACCCTGACGTTGTTGAACCCCGAACGCTGCATTCACTTAACTCCCTTAACTATATTGCGTGAGCATTGCGCATTTTAACGCCACCTAACTGCCGCAGAATAGCATCAAGTTGAATTTTTACTTTTGTTTATTGAGTGGAGAGCGGCATGTACGGTTCAGTTAAAGTCTGGCAGGAAACGATCACCCTCCCAACTTGGGCGGCGGGTGAAGAAGATGCCAACCCAATGTTTCTGGAAAAACGGGTGTATCAGGGATCTTCTGGAGCGGTTTACCCTTACGGCGTGATTGATACGCTGACCGGCAAACGTGAAATGCGCGACTATCAGGCGGTGTGGATGGAGAATGACTTCATTCGCATCATGCTGCTGCCGGAGTTAGGCGGGCGTATTCATCGAGCGTATGACAAAGTGCAGCAGCGCGACTTCGTCTACTACAACGAAGTGGTGAAACCCGCGCTGGTCGGTCTGCTTGGGCCGTGGATCTCCGGCGGCATCGAGTTTAACTGGCCGCAACATCATCGCCCGACCACCTTTATGCCGGTGGATTTTACTCAGCAGCAGGGTGAGCAGGGTGAATACACCGTGTGGATGGGTGAGGTTGAGCCTATGCGCGGTTTACAGGTAATGACCGGATTCACGCTGTATCCGGATCGCGCGTTGATCGAGATAACCGGGAAGGTGTTTAACGGTAACGCTACCCCGCGCCACTTCTTATGGTGGGCGAATCCGGCGGTGAAGGGCGGCGACGATCATCAGAGCGTGTTCCCTCCGGATGTGACGGCGGTATTTGACCACGGTAAGCGCGATGTCTCAGCGTTTCCAATCGCCACCGGCACATACTACAAAGTGGACTATTCGGCCGGTGTGGATATCTCACGCTACAAGAACGTACCCGTACCGACCTCCTATATGGCTGAAAAATCAGATTATGATTTTGTTGGCGCGTGGCATCACGGCGAGCGTGGTGGGTTGCTGCATGTGGCCGATCACCATGTTTCGCCGGGGAAAAAACAGTGGACATGGGGATACGGCGACTTTGGTGTTGCCTGGGATCGTAATCTCACCGATGACAACGGTCCGTATATTGAACTGATGACCGGGGTCTTTACCGATAATCAGCCGGATTTCACCTGGCTTGCGCCGTACGAAGAGAAAGTCTTCGTGCAAAACTTCTTGCCCTACAGCGAACTGGGAATGGTGCAAAACGCCAGCACGCAGTTGGCGCTTCGTCTGGTGCGTGAGCGTAGCCAGCTTTCTGTGGGCGTTTATGCGATTGCGCCGCTACGCGATGTTCAGGTTACGCTTGCTGCGCACGGGCAGCCGTTCTATGAAAATACCCTCACCCTTGAGCCTGGACAGAGCTGGCTGGCCGATGTGTCTGACAATGGCCATGCCCGGGTGACGATGACCGTCACAAGCGTCGATGGCACTACGCTTTTGCAGTACGAAGAGCACATCGCGAAAGAATTACCGCTGCCTTCGGCGGCCGTTGCGCCAGCGCTGCCAGAAGCGCTTTCTAATACCGATGAACTCTATTTTATTGGTCAGCATCTGGAGCAGTACAACCACGCCAGCCGCTATGCCGAAGATTATTATCGCCGCGCGCTGGACGTTGATCCGCTGGACTACCGCAATAATGTGGCCCTGGGGACGCTGGCGCTAAACCGCGCCGACTGGGCGCTGGCGGCACAATGTGCTGGCAAGGCGCTGGAGCGGGCGCATAAGCTCAATAAAAATCCGCGTGATGGTGAGGCAAGTATGCTGCTGGCCGCCGCACAGGAACGTCAGGGCGATGATGACAGCGCGTGGGATAATTATTATAAGGCCAGCTGGAGCGGCAACTGCCGGGATGCGGCTTTCTGGTCGTTAGCGCGTCTGGCGATGAAGCGTCAGGACTACGCCGGCGCCTTGGAAAAGGTCGAGCAGAGCCTGCGCTTTAACGGCAGTAATAACCTGGCGATGGGGCTGAAAGCGCTGGCGCTGGCAAAGCTTGATCGCAATGCGCAAGCGCTGGACTACATTCGCCAACAACTGGTTGATTATCCGCTGAGTTACACCCTGCACTATGCGCGCTGGGCTATTTGCCAGGATGAGGCCACTGCACAGGCGCTAATCTCGATTACCGGGCGGCGCGGGACCAACGCGTGTGAACTGGCAGGCTGGCTGACTTCTTTGGGGCAAAAGGATGCTGCCCGTAGCGTGCTGGAACTGCTCGACAGCCAGGAAACGCTGCCGATGCTGTGGCGCGCTTCGCTGAGCGATAATCCACAACCGTTCATTGAACGTGCTCGTGAGTGTCTGCAAAACCGCGTGCGCTTCCCCAATACGCTGGATGAAGTGCAGATGCTGCAAACTCTTGAGCAAAGTGCTTTTGCCCGCTATTTCCTCGGCTGCTTCTGGTACAGCAAACGGCGTTATGCCGAGGCGGTTTCCTGCTGGCAGTTCACGCTTGCGCAGGAAGCGGATTTCGCACCGGTACACCGTTTACTGGGAATCTATGCCTGGAACAAACTGCGCGATGCACAGCAGGCGATGCAGTATTTGTCGCAGGCCGTGGCGCTGGAACCACAGAATGCTCGCTTCCTGTTTGAACTCGACTATCTCAAGAAGTTAATGGCACAACCCGCTGAGCAGCGTCTGCAGCGACTGGAAGCCAGTAAAGAGATTGTCTTCCATCGAGACGATCTGACGGTGGAACTGCTCAGCTTGTGGAATGGGGTGGGGCGCTACGACGATGCCGCCGCAGTGTTACGTGAACGCGTGTTCCATCCGTGGGAAGGTGGTGAAGGTAAAGCCACCGGGCAATATCTGCTGAATCAGATGCATCGTGCCCTTGCTGCCGTTCAGTCCGGCGACCTGCAAACCGCCATCGCGCAGCTGCAACAGGCGCTGCACTACCCGCAAAACCTTGGGGAGGGGCGTCTGCCTGGGCAAACGGATAATGACATCTGGTATTTGCTGGGGCATTGCGCGCAGCTGCAAGGCCATTTCGAGGAATCCCAGCGCTACTTCTCCCGTGCGACGCGTGGCGGCAGCTCACTGGATGCCGGACGTTACTACAACGACCAGCCAGTGGACTATCTCTTCTGGCAGGGTATGGCGCAGAGAAAACTTGGCGATGACGCAGAGGCGGACGCTTTGTTCAATAGCTTCCTGCAATGGGTTGAGTCGCATCACGACAACGTGCCGGATGTCGATTTCTTCGCCGTCTCGCTACCCGACCTGGTGGTGCTGGATACCTCAGCACAAGCAAAACACCAGCAACACTGCCTGTTTATCAATGCGCTCGGGCATCTGGGGCTGGGAAATAGCGCCGCCTGTCAGCGCGGACTTGATGAACTCCTGCAACTCAATCCGGCACATGACAAGGCATTACTGCTGCGTCACGCCATTAACGTAAGGCTTTTCCAGTAACACCCGAAACGGGTGGGGGTAACCTCACCCGAAACCTACTGTACCCTGCGTTTCCCTGAAAGAGGAATCATAATGAATAACGCGCAGACACATTTAAAGATTGGTTACGTCTGGACTATCTGCCTGGTTGCGGCCTGCGGAGGTTTACTGTTTGGCTATGACTGGGTGGTGATCGGCGGGGCAAAACCCTTCTATGAAGCATATTTCTCGATTACCGATCCGGCACAATCCGGCTGGGCGATGAGTTCCGCGCTGGTTGGTTGTATCTTTGGCGCGCTGATTTCCGGCTGGTGCGCCGATAAATTTGGCCGAAAAATGCCGCTGATTCTCTCAGCGATCCTCTTTAGCGCTTCCGCCTGGGGAACTGCCGTCGCCAGTAACTTCGATATGTTTATTGTTTATCGCATCGTTGGCGGCGTGGGGATTGGTCTGGCGTCTGCGCTAAGCCCACTGTATATCGCCGAGGTTAGCCCCGCTGAAAAGCGTGGTCGCTTTGTGGCCGTTAACCAGCTCACCATCGTCATTGGCGTGCTGGCGGCGCAGCTTATCAACCTGATGATTGCCGAACCTGTCGCCACAGGCGCTACGCAGCAGGCAATTGTTGAAAGCTGGAACGGTCAGACGGGCTGGCGCTGGATGTTTGGCGCAGAATTAGTGCCCGCGGTAATTTTCCTGGTGCTGATGTTCTTTGTTCCTGAATCGCCGCGTTGGCTGGTGAAAGCGGGGAAAGCCGATCGTGCGCGTGCCATGCTGCAGCGCATTGGTTCGGCGGAATATGCCGGGCAAACGCTGAAAGAGATTGAACATACGCTGCAAAAAGATAATCACAAGGTCGCGTGGTCAACGCTGTTACAACCACAGATCAAACCGATCGTGATTATTGGCATGGTGCTGGCAGTGTTTCAGCAGTGGTGTGGGATCAACGTTATTTTCAACTATGCGCAGGAGATCTTCGCTTCTGCCGGATTCGACATCAACGGTACGTTAAAATCGATCGTAGCGACCGGGATCATCAATCTGGTCTTTACCCTTGCCGCTCTGCCGTTAGTGGACAAAATTGGGCGTCGTAAACTGATGCTGTTTGGTGCATCAGGGCTGACGGTTATCTACGTACTCATTGCCGGGGCATACGGGTTGGGCATTCTGGGCTGGCCGGTTTTGGTTCTGGTGCTGGCGGCGATTGCCATTTACGCCCTGACGCTGGCTCCGGTGACCTGGGTACTGCTGTCTGAAATTTTCCCTAACCGCGTTCGTGGGTTGGCGATGTCGCTGGGGACGCTGGCGCTGTGGATTGCCTGCTTCCTGCTGACCTATACCTTCCCGCTGCTCAATGCGAGTCTGGGCGCGTCGGGAAGCTTCCTGCTGTACGGTGTGATTTGCGCGATGGGCTTCATATATGTTCTGCGTAATGTACCGGAAACCAAAGGCGTGACGCTGGAAGCGCTGGAAGAACAGCTGGCGGCGCAACATACAAAAGCTGGCACATCAGCCCAGCAACGAAGCGCCCGATAATGGATGGTCTGCTGACGCTACAAAACGCACATCTGCGGATGTGCGTAGACTCGCAGGGCGGTTCGCTATTAAGTCTGGTTTCGTTACAACATCAACAGGCCATTTTACGCGAAGGTCATGGTCAGCAACCCGGTGATTGCGGCCTGTTCCCGATGCTGCCGGTCGCGAATCGGGTGGCGGGAAATCGTTTTATGCTGCGCGGTGAAGAGGTGGTTTTACCTCAACATGGCGCAGATGACACCTTTTTCCTGCACGGTGACGGCTGGCTGCAACGCTGGCAGGTTATCACTGTCACTCAAAGCGGTTGTTTGCTGCAGTTGCGCAGTTGGCATCCCTGTGGCTACGACTATACGGCGCAGCTTTGCTATCAACTGGAAACCTCGAGCCTGCACGCCTCGTTGACGCTCACTCATTGCGGTGAGCAGCCAATGATTTACGGCTGCGGGTTCCATCCGTTTTTCGCCTTTGATAAGCGCAGTACTGCGCAGTTCACCGCAAGCGGCTACTGGCCTGAGGGGGAGCAGCATCTGCCGCTGGAATGGCAACGTGATATCCCTTCAGCGGCTGATTTCATGCATGCGCAATACGGTGAGGATAGCTGGCTGAATGTCGGATATTCTGGCTGGAGCGGGCGGGCCGTTATTCATCGTGATGTGATGAAAGTCACGATTTTAGCGCAAACTCCGTGGTTGATGCTGTTCAGAATGTCGGGTGAGGAGTTCCTGTGTCTGGAGCCGCAAACGCATCCGGTGAATGCCCACAACATGCAGGGGCAGCCGGGATTGCAGGTTTTAGCGCAGGGAGAACGCTGCCATTTTGCGATGCAAATTAGCATCGAATAGGGCAAAAATCATGTTATCTGCCTGTTAATGCTCTCTTGCGCCAGCCTGCGTTTGTCGCCAGACTATCGCCTCCAAACGGGAGGGATTCATGGCTTTGCATTCCACGCGCTGGCTGGCGCTCGGTTATTTCACCTACTTCTTTAGCTACGGTATCTTTCTGCCTTTCTGGAGCGTCTGGCTCGAAGGGCTAGGGCTGACGCCGGAAACCATCGGTTTACTGCTGGGCGCGGGGCTGATTGCCCGTTTTCTCGGTAGTTTGCTGATTGCGCCGCGTGTGAGCGATCCCTCTCGGCTGATCTCAGCGTTACGTATTCTGGCCCTGTTGACGCTGGTGTTTGCGCTGGCCTTCTGGGCGGGAACCAACGTGGCGTGGCTGATGGTGGTGATGGTCGGCTTCAACCTGTTTTTCTCACCGCTGGTACCGCTGACCGATGCGCTGGCCAACACCTGGCAGAAACAGATAACCATGGATTACGGTCGGGTGCGACTGTGGGGATCCGTGGCTTTTGTGATCGGCTCCGCGCTAACCGGCAAACTGGTGAGCCTGTTTGACTATCGGGTGATCCTGGTCCTGCTATCGCTTGGCGTCGCCTCGATGCTGCTGGGCATGATGATTCGCCCGAGCGTGCAGCCAGCGGGTGAAAACCGTCAGCAGGAGAGTGCGGGATGGCCCGCCTGGCGCGCGCTGATAACCCAGAGCTGGCGTTTTCTTGCTTGCGTGAGTCTGCTACAGGGGGCGCATGCTGCGTATTATGGTTTCAGCGCCATCTATTGGCAGTCTGCCGGATATTCCGCTTCGGCGGTGGGCTATTTATGGTCACTAGGTGTGGTGGCGGAGGTGATTATTTTCGCACTTAGCCACAAGCTGTTCCGTCGTTTCAGCGCCCGCGATCTGCTGCTGCTTTCCGCCGTTTGCGGGGTGGTGCGTTGGGGATTGATGGGCTGGAGCACCGAGCTGCCGTGGCTGATCGTGGTGCAAATCCTCCATTGCGGAACCTTTACCGTCTGCCACCTGGCGGCAATGCGTTATATCGCGGCACGCCAGGGGAGCGAAGTTATTCGTTTGCAGGCGGTGTATTCCGCGATAGCGATGGGCGGCAGTATCGCCATCATGACCGTATTCGCGGGCTATCTGTACCAGAATCTGGGCAGCGGCGTGTTCTGGGTGATGGCGCTGGTGGCGCTCCCGGCAATCGTTCTGCGCCCGAAGGTGGTCGCGCAGCCTGCAACGTTATGATTCGAGGATTTTGCGGATCTGCTGCTGCTGATGCGGCGTAAGCGCCAGATCCGCATGAATCAACGGGGGTGAAAATAGCGGTAACGGCGTGGTGTACGGCGTAATAATCAGCGTTACGCCGCGCGGGGCACCCTCTTTTTGAAAGTCCTGCATCGGCATATGTTTTACGTTGAGCGGCAGCAGCGTCAGTTCGCGCAGCTGTTGCTCTATATGTACTTCAAGTTGTTCGTTACTACCGGTCAGCAGGATAATCTGCTTTTCGTGTAAATCCTTCTCCTGCATCAGCCAGGCGCCGAAAATAACGGCCACCAGCCCGATCTCTTCTTCGGAAAATTGCACATCGTATTCGGCCTCGAAGCCGTGAATCGCCTCGCGGGTAGTACGAACCAGCCGGGGATAAAGGCGGCTGAACTCCTCCGGCAGCGTGTTATCAATGCCGATGGCAAACACGCTGCGGTTCAGTGCCTGAGCCAGGTGGATATACAACTGGTCATTCAGCCCTTGCTCATCGCTGAAGCGCACATTGCCATACTCGCGAAAACGCAGCACCAGCCGCGCAATAGCAAGGCGCAGGCGGCGATCCTGCTGGTGATTATCGCGAATCGGGTCGGGGATACGAAGCATTGAGAACAGCAACGCCATAAACAGCGATTCGCCCAGCGGTGCACTCTGCATGACGTGGCGCTGCCAGTGACGGCCAATTTCCTCTGCGAGCGGATATTCCGCGCAGGATTGCGCCCAGCGTTGCTGGAGTGGGTTAAATTCCGGGGTGATCCCCGCGTGATGCTGTAGCAGGCAGTACTGTAAATACAGGCGCAGGAACTGGATGTCACGACACTCAAACGGCTTCTGCAAGCGCCGGGAGCACAGATTAATGAGCGCATGCAGATTGGTGTCGTCATACAGCGTACGTGCGATCCCCCTTTGTTTAAGTTCTGCTTTTAACGCCGGGGTAAACTGCTGGGCGATAAAGGCAGGGCAAATCCGCAGGCCACGGCGCAGCCACTGCAACAGACACAGACGTTGATTTAGCGGGGTTCCTTCGATCGTATAGCCACCATTCTGCGCGGTGGCTATCGCGAGCCGGTGATAGCGCTGGATTTCGAGTCCTGCGCCAATAATATCTTCCTGAACCGTGGCATCATCGACACCGTTGAGGCTGCTGAAGGTTTGTGTAGTAGCGATTTGCCCCGGCAGGAAAAGCGTCAGCAGCACCTGGCAACGGCGCTGGGGAGCGGAAAGTACAGATGGTGGGGCAAGCGTTGACATCATCTGTAGGATCTCCCGTAAGTATGTTTGATAAGAATAGCTAAAGTTTGCTCATAGATTTTGAGGAATGGAAAGCTTTACGCCAGGAATGCTGGGGAGCGTCACAGAATTTTTAACGTGCGGAACAGATAGCGGTAGTGGAACGCAACGCGTTAATCCGCTTTTTCACTGTTTTATCTTTTGTTTAGATATAAATAAACCGGCAGGTTGCGCAATGACGTACTGTTAATGCTCCTGTATCAACATATGTTGGCGGAGCATAATGAATATGTTTTCTCCGAGAAAAGGTTCCGTTCACCTTATGTTCATCGCTTCTCTGTACACTGAACGCCAGTGAACGTGTTAAGGGTGCTATCGCCGCACCCTTAACAATCCCGGCTCCCGGCGGGAAAATTGCCGCTCCGCGGTTCCCTCCGCTTATTCCTCCAGGCTACCGGGCCGGGCGCGATGTAACGTCCCTGTAAAGCGCGCCCTGAGCCAGCATCCATGCTGGCTCTCCCGGCCTTACGGAAACACGTCGGCAATTTTCAGCCGGACCAGCCACGCCTCACCACCTGTGTTTTTTTTTGAACATGTTTGAACAGCAAAACGAATTTAACTGAAAACCAGAGAGTTGAAGCGATGCCTCCGGTCCGGCTGAAAATCGATGAGGCGTTGACGGCTGACCGGGTCTGCCCGCAGGGATGCGGGCAGAGGGGGCGGCCTGCATGGATGCAGGCTCGGCCCTGACCCGACAGGCAGACGGAATAAGACGAATGAATCGCGCAGCGACGATTTTCCGTGCCGGGAGCCTGGGTTGCAAGGGAGGCGGCGGTGAGCCTCTCTTGCCCGTTCACGGGTATCTGAATTTCAGAGAAATGACAGCGCTGAGGTGAACGGAACCCCATAGCGGAATTACATGTTCTCCATCACGGCTGCCCACGGCTCAGCGTTAATCCCACATCACCGCCGGGATGCACAGACAACAGCGTCTCCTTTGAGTAACCGCTTTCGCTCATCAGGCAGGCGCAGGCGGCGTCAAAGATAGCCAGCACCAGTAAAATTGAGGTGGTGGCCAACATGTTCAGCGGGTCGGCCTCACGCTGGACGCCGGTGGAAATCACCAGTCTCGACGCTTTAGCAATGGCTGAATCGGCGTTTTCAGTCACGCTCAGAATCGGCACATTTCGCGCATTCAGTCCGGGCAGCAGCCGGGTGAGTTCGTCCGAATTCCCCCCACGCGACAGCATAATCACCAGGTCGTTGGCGCGTAAAAAACCGAGATCGCCATGCGCCGCGTCCGTCGCGTTGAGGTAGATCGCCGGGCGTTCCACGCACGCAAGCATATGCGCCACTTTACGCGCTGCGATGCCGGAGGTACCTACGCCGGTGACGACGATTTTCCCCTGACAGCCGCGCAGCTCCGCCATCAGCGACTGCCAGAGCGGTTCAGTCAGATGCTGCCCCAGACCCGCCAGGGCATCGCTATAGAGCTGAAATACGCCGGTGGCCTGAGACCAGGAGTCGCTCATGCGTCCTCCTGCATCAACTGGCGGTATTTCATATGATCCTGATACATCTCGTGGAATACCCGATATTTGCGATCGTAGTACTGCTTAATGCGATTAGTCTGCGGGGTAACCGTTTTACCAATCCGGCTCATCGCCGACATCGCTTCCGGGAAGGTTTCGAATACACCCGCGGCGATAGTTCCCATCATGGCGCCACCCAGCAGCATGGCTTCGCTCTCTTCAGGCAGCAGCATCGCGCAGCCGGTGGCGTTGGCATGTTCCTGAACGAAGATTGGGTTTTTCGTCCCGCCGCCGCTGGCCATTATCGTATCGATGGTGTAGCCGCTTTGATTCATCGTTTCAATGATATGGCGGGTTCCCAGCGCAATAGCCTGGATGGTCGCAAGGTACTGTAGCGCCATATCTTCCGGCGTACGTGACAGTTTCAGTCCGGTGATTGCGCCCGTAAGCGTTGGGTTAGCGCGCGGCGAGCGGTTGCCGTGGAAATAGGGCAGGATGTGCATATCGCGGGTTAAAAATGCGATATCTTCCGGCTCACCGGCCATTTTACGCAATAGCGCATTCAGCACTTCGTAAATGGTCTGCCCCTGAGATTTAGCTTGCGCCAGCAGGGTTTCGTAGCAAGGATGCGACTGAATAACGTGGTCGATTAACGCCCCGGTTGCCGACTGTCCACCTTCGTTGAGCCAGTATTCTGGCAGCACGGCTGAGTAGTAAGGACCCCAAACGCCACCGATAAAACGCGGCTCTTTGGAAATCGCCATGTGTCCAGTGGAAGTGCCGCCAATCAGCGCGATACGACGGTCAAAATCCGCCACCTCGCCGGAAACACCGCTTGCCCCGAGCGTGCCGAGGGTACCGGCGTGGGCATCGATGATCGAGACGCTGACAGCGGTCCCCGGAATCAGCCCCATTTCGCTGGCGGCGCGCGCGGATAGCCCGTGACCGAGCGGTTCGCCCATGGTTTTCACGTAGCGACCAATTTTGGCGGCATCATGCTCCAGCAAATCTTCCAGCCCAATCTGGCGGAAATAGCTGGCATCCCATTTGTCTTCATGGCCCATATAGGTCCATTTACACACCGTCGAACACAATGAGCGCGTGTCATCGCCCGTTGCGCGCCAGGTCAGGAAATCGGGTAGGTCAAAGTAGTATCCCGCATTGGCCCAGGTGTTGGGCATATGTTGCTTCAGCCATAGCAGCTTGGGCGTTTGCATTTCTGGGGAGATAATACCACCAACGTAGTCCAGCACCCGATGATGCAGGGCGTTGATGCGCTCGGCCTGAGTAATGGCGCGGTGATCCATCCACACAATGATGTTCTGTTCGCTGCGCCCGGACGGGCTAATGGTCAGCGGTTTACCTTCTTTGTCCAGCACCACCAGTGAACAGGTCGCGTCAAAGCCCAGACCTTTCACCTGGATTGGGTTGATATCCGACTGGTTAATCGCATCGCGAACCGCGTTACACACCGCCTGCCAGATGTTATCGGAAGACTGCTCAACAAAATCGGCCTGCGGGCGGTAAATCTCGATGGCCCGACTGGCCTGACCGACCATTCTGCCGTTGAGATCAAACACGCCAGCACGTGCGCTTCCGGTTCCGACGTCCACACCAATAAAGTAACTTGCCATAATTTTTTCTCCTGAAATCAGGCTTTACGATTCTGTAATGCGATAAAGAGGATCAGCACCGCGCCCCACAGCGCCATCGTCAGATAGCTGCTGACCCCCAGCAAGTTAAGGCCGCTTTCCAGCATTTGCAGCACAATCAGTGCCAGCACCAGGCCGATAATGCGCCCGAAGCCGCCATCCGGGTTGATACCGCCGAGGACGGAGGCAAGGATGGTGACCAGCAGGTAGGATTCACCGTATCCGGCTTTAGCTGAGTTGAATTTCGCCATCATCAAAATGGCGGCGACCCAGCCGAGCAGGGCAGAAATCACGTACACCGAAATTTGTACCCGTACGGTATTCACGCCGCTGTAGCGGGTAGCCTGTTCATTGGAACCAACGAGATACAGGCTGCGCCCAAGAGTGGTGTGTTCCAGCAGTACCCACAGCAGGATTGCCACCAGGAAAAAGAGCAGTAGCGCCACCGGAATACCGGCAATCGTGGCGTTACCAAGGTACTGAATGGCGGTCGGGAAACCGGAAATCACTGTCCCGTTGGAAAGCAGAATATTCAGCCCGGAGATAAGCGTCATCGTGCCGAGCGTGGCGAGAATAGGCGAAACCCCGACCCAGGCAATCAGCGCACCGTTGAGCGTGCCGATAACCACCGCCACGGCAGCGCCTGCCAGCAGCGCTAGCACCAGAAACAGCGGGTTATCCGGATGGGTGACGATAATCGCCGCCATCACCAGCGAGCAGGCGTTCGCCCCGGCAATAATCGACAGGTTAATGCCGCCGGTCAGCATGGTCATGCCCATCCCGAGGGCCAGCATGCCGAGGATTGGTAGCTGTGAGCCAATCGACTGGAAGTTAGCGACGCTGAAAAAACGGCTGCCAAGCAGGGCCGAGAAGACCAGGGCGACGACCACAATAATCACGCATTGCAGACGAATGATGGCATCACCGGGTAAAAATCTGGCGATTGTTTTCATCTCAAAGCTCCCTTGCCAGTTTGCGTTTTTCGTTCCAGGCCGTGGCGCTAATGCTGACCAGGATAATGGCGCCGCTGAACACGGTGTGCCAGTAAGAGGAGACGCTAAGCAGCGTCAGGCCATTTTGTAAGAAGGCCAGCAGAACCACGCCGAGCAGGGTTCCGGTCAACGTACCGCGCCCGCCGCTCATGCTGGTTCCGCCGAGTACTACCGCCGCCAGCACCGTCAGCTCAAAGCCGAGCAGCGAATTGGGCGCAACTGACTGGGTGATTTGCGCCTGAACCACGGCGGCAACGCCTGCCAGAATGCCCATGTAGCCATAGACGTAAAAATGCAGCTTCAGCAGATTCAGCCCCAGGCGCGAGGCCGCGTCGCGGTTGCCGCCCATGGCGTAAACCTGACGGCCAAGACGGGTATAGTTCATCAGCACGGCGGTAAAAATGATCACCGCCGCCAGGCACAGCAGGGGGAGGGTCAAACCGTAGTCGTAGCCATCCGCCGCGGTGAATGAGAACCAGTTAATGCCGTTCATAAACCAGTCCGGGAAGCCGTACAGCCAGGTGCCTTTGGTGGCGTAAACCAGCAGACCGTAGTAGACGTTCAGCGTGGCGATGGTAATGATGATTGCCGGAACGCGTAGCCAATAGACCAGAAAACCGTTGATCAGCCCAAGCAGCAGGCCTACCGCAATAGCGATGATTAACGCCAGCGCGAAGTTGCCGCCGTGACCGATAACCCAACTGGCCATTGCATACTGGGCTATCGCGGTCATCGCCGGAAATGAGATGTCGATCCCACCGGAAATCAGCACCACAAACAGCCCACAGGCCAGGATGCCGAGAATCGCGTAGCTGGTGGCCACATCCGTCAGGTTCCCCAAAGACAAGAACTCGTCGGTGCTGATGCTCAGCCCAACGGCAAGGGCTACAACCAGCAGGCCCAGCCAGAACTCATGTTGCCCGATTAAACGGGAGAGATGCATCTTATTCATTGATTACCTCGACCACTTCAGCAATCTCCTCTTCACGGCATTGATGAGGATTAAATTCCGCCACCAGCTTGCCGCGACGCATTACCAGCACACGGTGGCTGTTGTAATACGCTTCCGGGATTTCATCGCAAATCATCAGCACCGCCATACCTTGTTCAGCCAAATCGCGGGCTATCTGGTAAATACCCTCTTTGTTGGCGATATCCACGCCGACGGTAGGCGAGTCGAGGATCAGGATGCGGGGATTGGTCGCCACCCATTTGGCAATGGCGATACGCTGGGCATTACCGCCGGAAAGGGTTTTGACCGGCAGGTGCGGATCGGACACTTTGATATTCAGTTCGCGGATTAAATCGGCGACCAACTTTTGCGCTTTACGATGATCGAGCAGACCGCTACCGGTGTGCAGTTGATCAAACACCGTGACGATGGTGTTGTCGTAGATCGACTGCTCCATGATCAGCCCCTGCGTCAGGCGATCTTCTGAGACATAGCCGATCCCGTGTTGGATGGCGTCATGGTTATTGCGCAGAGTAACCGGCTGACCGTTAATGCGAATCTCGCCGCTTTCCGGGTGCGTCATACCAAACAGGCTCAGACAAAGCTCAGTGCGCCCGGCACCCAGCAGACCAACAATGGAGACGATCTCGCCGCCGTGCAGCGACAGATTAATGTTTTGGTATTTGCCTCTGCGGCTCAGATTGCGCAGCTCAAGCAGCGGCTCTTGCTCAATCGCGGGCCTTTCCGGCAACGGGCTGTAGTGGAAGCGTTGTCCGGTCATCAGGAAGGCCAGCTCGTGGCTGTCGAGTTCGCTGGCAGGGTATGTACCCACCAGTTTGCCGTCGCGCATTACGCTGATGCGGTCAGCCACTTCCATCACCTCATCCAGACGATGGCTGACAAACACGACGCAAATTCCGGCCGCTTTCAGTTCATTAACTACTCGCAGCAGGCCATTAACCTCCTGGCGGGTTAGCGAAGCGGTGGGCTCGTCCATAATCACCAGACGCGCATCGGCGGCAATCGCCCGGCAAATGGCGACCAGCTGTCGATCAGCAATTGAGAGTTTTTCAACTTTTTTATCGGGATCGATATTCACCCCAATACGTTTCATGGCTGCCAGCGCCTGCTGCTTCATGGCGCCGCGACGCACCCAGATATCGCCACCTGGCAGATAGCGGTTGACCGCGATATTTTCTGCGACGCTAAAGTTGGGGAACAACGACAGGTCCTGATAAATAACCTGAATGCCATAATGGGAAGAGAGCTGCGGCGTCAGATGATGGAACAATTTTCCGTCGAGTAAAATCTGCGCGCCTTTTTCCGGATGATAAACCCCGGAGATCACTTTAATAATGGTACTTTTACCACAGCCGTTTTGACCCGCCAGACAGTGAACTTCGCCTTTTCTCAGCGTCAGATTCACGTTATCCAGCGCCAGCACGCCCGGGAATTGTTTGCTGATATTCTCAAGAGTGATAAATGCGGTGGTGTCTGCCATGGACAATACCCCTGCGCGCGTCCGGGGGGACGCTGAGTGTTAGTTTGGTTGATAGCGCCGACCAGACGGTCGGCGTTAAGGTTCCCTGGTGTTGGCTAAAGCCTTAGAAACCAAGTGATTGTGCGTTGTCTTTGGTGACTTCGAGGATCTTGTTAAAGCGGATCACTTTCTTCTCCGTGTCGATATCGGCTTTCCCTAAACCATCGATACTCAGATCGGCGTTCACTTCTTTGCCCTGCAACAGCTGATCGGCAACGGTGACCAGCGCGTAGCCCGCGTCTTTTGGATCCCACAGCAGCGCTTTTTTGATATCACCGCGCATCAGGTAAGGTGCTGCCTGCGCTGGCATAGCGATCCCGACGACGGCGATCTTATCTTTGGCGCGTTTTTTCTGCACAGCCTGACCCGCACCGATTGGACCCAGCGAGCCGAAGCCGATAATGCCCTTCATCTGCGGGTAGGTTTTCATCAGATCCAGCGTTGTGGCGTAGGATTTATCGATACTTTCCGCAACCGGCAGACGTGAAGTGACTTCGAACATTTCCGGATATTTTTCTTTCTGGTACTTAATTGCATAATCCGCCCACGCGTTATGCAGTGGGACCGTCAGCGAACCAACATAGATGGCATATCCGCCTTTGCCGCCCATATTTTTCGCTAACTCATCGACGTTAGCCTGTGCGTATTTTTCACTATCGATGGTTTCGATATCCCACTGGCCAATTTGCTCATCCGGGGATTCGTGCGTCAGCACCACGATGCCTTTATCGCGCGCTTTTTTCAGTACCGGCTCAAGGACCTTGGCATCATTCGGCACCACGATGATCGCATTAACGTTTTTGGCGATCAGATCCTCAATCACTTTCACCTGCTGCGCCGGGTCCGGCGTTGAAGGTCCGGTCTGGTAAGCATTCACATCCAGTTTTTTTGCTGCTTCATTTACGCCGGTTTCCATCCGGTTAAACCATGGGATCCCGGTGACTTTGGCAACCACAGCAATTTCATATTTTTCCGCCGCAAAGGACGTGCCGGACAACATGCATGCAGAAACCAGGGTTGCACTGAGTAATGCGAGTTTGAATTTCATAGTTGTACCTTTCGTAGGGGGCAGGACATGTCACGGCGTGAAGTTAACAATGAATGGAAGAGGGAATGAATCATAAGTTTGGTAAATGTGATATGCGCCCATTATTGTGAATTTATAGAAATAAAATGGTTAATAATTAGTTAAATTTGCATAGTTTTACATTCAGATTTTCAAATTAAGTGTTAATTAAATATTAAAATGAAACTATTAATTAACATTTTGTTATCATTTGACTTAAGTTTTGACGCCTAAAAGGTGTTTGGGGGGAATTTCCCGAAGAAGAAATTATCGAAATTGAGAACTGAATCGATACCGGAAAAGGGTGCTCAATATTTTTTCGTTCAATGGTATCCTCAGCACACTTTCGCCAAACCCGGCATCATTATTTGTGGCGGTGTAGATTTTCATCGTGGAGAACTCATGCAAGGCGTTAAACGTATCATTATCACGTTGTTTCTCGCTGTCCTGTCCTTTGGCGCAGGCGCGCATCCCCACAGCTTTATCCATCTGAAAACTGAGATAGTGAGCGAGAATGACCAGTTCGTCGCGCTGAAAATGCGCTGGACGATGGATGAAATTACCTCGGCGGATCTGCTTTACGATGCGGGAAATGCCAAACCTGGCGATGAGATCTGGAAGAAACTGGCGGCGGAAGTGATGGCCAACGTTCTCGGGCAGCACTATTTCACCGAAGTGTGGCACGACGGGAAAAAGGTAAAGTTTAAAAACAGGCCGACGGAATATGGCATGGCGCGGGAGGAACACCAGGCAGTGCTGACGTTCGTTTTGCCGCTGGCCGAAGCTCAGCCGCTGAGTGGTCAAAAATATACCATTTCAACCTTCGACCCGACCTACTACGTTGATATGAGCTATGACAAAGACAGCGACGCCAGGCTGGGGCAGGCCATAAGCCAGAAATGCCGGATTTCAGTACATACGCCGACGCCCAATGAACAAACGCTGAGCTTTGCGCAGTCGCTGGATAAAGAAGACGCACCGCCGGAGGATATGGAGTTGGGTAAACAGTTTGCACAGACGGTAACGCTGCAATGTCAGTAGTTTATCAACAACGTGCAGCCAGACGTCGCTGGCTGACGCTATGGCCGCTGGCTGTCTTTTTGCTGTTGGCGGCAGGCGGCATACTGTGGCTATGGCAGGCCTGGCCGCAGGTGATGATGAAAAGTGTCGTCTGGCAGCGCGACGTTAACCAACAGATGAGCGGGTTGCTGAAAGCAGTTGCCGCCAATCCGGCCCAGGCCGGGGGATCGCTGCTGCTGTTTAGTTTTCTCTACGGCGTTCTGCATGCGCTGGGGCCGGGACATGGAAAAGTCGTCATTACCACCTGGCTGGCAACGCACCCCTCGAAGCTGAAGTCGAGTATTGGCCTGACGCTAGCCTCATCTTTATTACAGGGGCTGGTCGCTATCGGACTGGTGGTTGTGGTGCTTACCATCTTGCAGTTGCCTGCACGACAGCTACATATGAGTAGTTTCTGGCTGGAGAAAGGGAGTTATGCGCTGGTTGGCGTGTTGGGCGTTTTATTGTGCGTCCGTGCGCTGAAGAAATTGCGCCAGCTGCTGCGCCGCCCAAAATTCACTACCTTCACGCCGCATCATGTGCATCACGAGGGTTGCGGCTGCGGGCATCAGCATTTGCCCGATCCTGAACAGCTGCAAAGTGGTGATGACTGGCGTGCCCGGTTGATGATCGTGCTGTCTATGGGGATGCGCCCGTGCTCGGGGGCCATCATGGTTTTACTGTTCAGCAAAGTGGTTGGCGTGTTTAGCTGGGGGATGGCGTCGGCGCTGGCGATGGCGGCAGGAACCTCTTTGACGATTACGTCACTGGCTCTGCTGGTACACAGTTTCCGCTCGCTGGCGGTGAAACTTAGCGGGCATAAAGCGCCGGTATTGTGGCGACAGATTGGCTGGACGACGCTGGCGTTAGCTGGTGGTGCGGTGCTGATCGCTGCTGCGGTAGTGATGTGGATGAGTGCGGTGCCGGTAGGGCGAGGGATAAGACCGTTTTAGCACTGTTGTAGGATGAATGCCTGATGGCGCTTCGCTTATCAGGCCTACGGGGAACTTCCCTGGTAGGCCGGATAAGGCGCTAGCCGCCATCCGGCATCAACGATTAACGCTTCAGCGCATCGCTCAGTTCGTCACGCATGTTAGCCAGCATGGCTTTCACTACGCGCGGGTTACCTGCAACGATGTTGCCGGTCGCCATGTAGTTATGACCACCGGTAAAGTCGCAAACCAGTGCGCCAGCTTCACGGGCAATCAGCTCACCTGCGGCGAAATCCCACGGGCGCAGGCCAATTTCGAAATAACCGTCAACGCGGGCTGCGGCAACGTAGGCCAGATCCAGCGCAGCAGAACCGGTGCGGCGGAAGTCCGCGCATTCGGTAAACATGTTGCCCAGAATTTTCATGTAAGAAGCGGCGTGCTGTTTGGCTTTGAACGGGAAACCGGTGGCGATGATGGTGCCATCCAGATCGCGGGCGGTGCTGCCACGCAGGCGGTAGCCGTTCAGCTGTGCGCCCTGGCCACGGGTTGCGGTGAACAGTTCGTTACGCATTGGATCGTAAACAACGGCGACTTCAGTACGGCCTTTGATGCGTACTGCGATGGATACCGCGAAGTGCGGCAGACGTTTTACGAAGTTGGTGGTGCCATCCAGTGGATCGATAACCCATTGAACATCCAAATCTTCACCAACATGTTCACCGCTTTCTTCGGTGATGATGGTGTGCTGTGGGTAAGATTTGCGAATCGTTTCGATAATAATCGCTTCGGCGGCTTTATCGACGTTAGTCACGAAATCATTGCTGCCTTTCTGGCTGGTTTCTACAGAGTCTGGGGTTTCGTAGTGTTTGGCAATTACATTACCCGCCTTGCGCGCTGCGCGCACGGCGATGGTCAGCATCGGATGCATCGGTCTCTCTCACTGGATGTTAAAGAACGGGAAAACGGCGCAGAGTATAGCAGCGAGTTCGGAATATGTCTTCGTTTTATGATAATATGCCCGAATAATCTTTAGCCGAAGAAATACAATGCTGCAAAATATTCGAATCGTGCTGGTGGAAACCTCTCACACTGGCAACATGGGCTCTGTAGCCCGCGCAATGAAAACCATGGGTTTAACCAATCTGTGGCTGGTAAATCCACTGGTTAAACCGGACTCCCAGGCCATCGCCCTGGCAGCGGGTGCCAGTGATGTGATCGGCAGCGCGCAGATCGTCGATACGCTCGATGAAGCCCTGGCGGGCTGTAGCCTGGTGGTAGGCACCAGTGCGCGTTCCCGCACGCTGCCGTGGCCGATGCTGGATCCGCGTGAATGCGGTTTAAAAAGTGTCTCTGAAGCGACGAACTCGCCGGTGGCGCTGGTCTTTGGTCGTGAACGTGTTGGTCTGACCAACGAAGAGCTGCAGAAGTGCCATTATCACGTCGCCATTGCCGCGAACCCGGAATACAGTTCGCTCAACCTGGCGATGGCAGTGCAGGTCATCTCTTATGAAGTGCGCATGGCCTGGCTGGCGACGCAGGAAAGCGACAAGACCGTAGATTACGAAGAAGCAGAGTATCCGCTGGTCGATGATTTAGAGCGTTTTTACGGTCATCTGGAGCAAACGCTGCTATCGACCGGGTTTATCCGCGAAGGGCACCCGGGGCAGGTGATGAATAAACTGCGCCGTCTGTTCACGCGCGCGCGTCCAGAGAGCCAGGAGCTGAACATCCTGCGCGGGATTTTAGCTTCAATCGAGCAGCAGAATAAAAGCAAGTAACTGTACTAATGCCGGATGCGCTTCGCTTATCCGGCCTACAGGCCGCACGATTTGCAGGCCGGATAAACGAAGCGCATCCGGCAAGTGAAAATGGCACTGAAGGTTAAATACCTGACTAAATTAGTCAAGTAAATAGTTGACTGATTTAGTCGGGAATGTCAGACTTGCCCCTGCTATGCAATACCCCCATTTTACAATAAAAAACCCCGGGCAGGGGCGAGTTTGAGGCTAAGTAAGACATGAGACTGACATCAAAAGGGCGTTATGCCGTGACCGCAATGTTGGACGTTGCGCTCAACTCCGAAACGGGCCCGGTACCGTTGGCTGATATTTCTGAACGTCAGGGAATTTCCCTGTCATATCTGGAGCAGCTGTTTTCCCGTTTGCGTAAAAACGGTCTGGTTTCCAGCGTACGTGGACCAGGCGGCGGGTATCTGCTGGGTAAAGATGCCGGCAGCATCGCAGTAGGTGAAGTGATTAGCGCTGTTGACGAGTCTGTAGATGCGACCCGTTGCCAGGGCAAAGGCGGTTGTCAGGGCGGCGATAAATGCCTGACCCACGCGCTGTGGCGCGATCTGAGCGATCGTCTGACCGGTTTCCTCAACAACATTACGTTGGGCGAACTGGTAAATAATCAGGAAGTCCTGGATGTGTCTGGTCGCCAGCATACCCATGACGCTCCACGCACTAATCGTGCTCAAGACGCGATCGACGTTAAGTTACGCGCATAATAAAAGTATTTTAGAATCAGGCCGGGGTGCTACACACCCCGTTAACTCGGTCGTACATCCAGCCGGTTGCCTGATTCCTTGCATTGAAGCGATGTACGGAGTTTATAGAGCAATGAAATTACCGATCTATCTCGACTACTCCGCAACCACGCCGGTGGACCCGCGTGTTGCCGAGAAAATGATGCAGTGTCTGACCCTGGACGGAAACTTTGGTAACCCAGCGTCTCGTTCACACCGTTTCGGCTGGCAGGCTGAAGAGGCGGTAGATATCGCCCGTAACCAGATTGCCGACCTCGTGGGCGCTGACCCGCGTGAAATCGTATTTACTTCCGGTGCGACTGAATCCGATAACCTGGCGATTAAAGGTGCTGCCAACTTTTATCAGAAAAAAGGCAAGCACATCATCACCAGCAAAACCGAACACAAAGCCGTGCTGGATACCTGTCGTCAGCTGGAGCGCGAAGGGTTCGAAGTCACCTACCTCGCCCCGCAGCGTAACGGCATTATCGACCTGAAAGAACTTGAAGCGGCAATGCGTGACGACACCATTCTTGTGTCCATCATGCACGTGAACAACGAAATCGGCGTGGTGCAGGATATCGCGACTATCGGCGAAATGTGCCGTGCTCGCGGCATCATCTATCACGTTGATGCGACCCAGAGCGTGGGCAAACTGCCTATCGATCTGAGCCAACTGAAAGTTGACCTGATGTCCTTCTCCGGCCACAAAATCTATGGTCCGAAAGGTATCGGCGCGCTGTACGTTCGTCGTAAACCGCGTATTCGTATTGAAGCGCAGATGCACGGCGGCGGTCACGAGCGCGGTATGCGTTCCGGTACGCTGCCTGTGCACCAGATCGTCGGCATGGGTGAAGCATACCGTATCGCTAAAGAAGAGATGGAAACCGAGATGGCGCGCCTGCGCAGTCTGCGTAACCGTCTGTGGAACGGCGTGAAAGATATGGAAGAGGTGTACCTCAACGGTGACCTCGAGCAGGGCGCACCGAACATTCTCAACGTCAGCTTCAACTTTGTTGAAGGCGAGTCGCTGATTATGGCGCTGAAAGACCTGGCTGTATCCTCCGGTTCTGCATGTACTTCTGCAAGCCTGGAGCCATCCTACGTGCTGCGCGCGCTGGGGATGACCGACGAGCTGGCACACAGCTCAATTCGTTTCTCTTTAGGTCGTTTCACTACCGAAGAAGAGATTGACTACGCCATCAATCTGGTTCGCAACTCCATCGGCCGCCTGCGCGACCTTTCTCCGCTGTGGGAAATGTTCAAACAGGGCGTGGATCTGAACAGCATTGAATGGTCACATCACTAATCGGTACCGATAAGGAGAATTCAGCATGGCTTACAGCGAAAAAGTAATCGATCATTACGAGAATCCACGTAACGTGGGCTCTTTTGATAACAGCGACGAGAACGTGGGCAGCGGCATGGTGGGTGCACCGGCCTGTGGCGACGTGATGAAGTTGCAGATCAAAGTCAACAATGAGGGTATCATTGAAGACGCGCGTTTCAAGACTTACGGCTGCGGTTCCGCTATTGCTTCCAGCTCTCTGGTTACCGAATGGGTAAAAGGGAAATCTCTGGATGAAGCACAGGCGATTAAAAACACCGATATCGCCGACGAGCTTGAACTGCCACCGGTGAAAATTCACTGCTCTATTCTGGCTGAAGACGCGATTAAAGCCGCGATTGCGGATTACAAAAGCAAACGTGAAGCAAAATAATTAAGAGTTGAGGTTTTATTATGTCGATTACCTTAAGCGACAGTGCAGCAGCGCGTGTAAATACCTTCCTGGCAAACCGCGGTAAAGGGTTTGGTCTGCGTCTGGGCGTGAGAACCTCCGGCTGCTCAGGTATGGCCTATGTACTGGAATTTGTTGACGAGCCGGCGGCTGAAGATACCGTGTTTGAAGACAAAGGCGTAAAAGTCGTGATCGACGGTAAGAGCCTGCAATTCCTCGACGGTACGCAGTTAGACTTCGTCAAAGAAGGTCTGAACGAAGGGTTTAAGTTCACTAACCCGAACGTGAAAGACGAATGTGGATGCGGCGAAAGCTTCCACGTGTAACGTGCGTCACCCGAAAACCCCACCGTGGCTTCGCTACGTGTGGGGTTTGTTCTAACAGGCTACCCCTGAGAATGTTATGGACTACTTCACCCTCTTTGGCTTACCGGCCCGTTATCAGCTCGATACTCAGGCGCTGAGCCTACGTTTTCAGGATCTACAACGTCAGTATCATCCTGATAAATTCGCCAGCGGTTCCCAGGCGGAACAACTTGCTGCGGTTTCGCAGTCCGCCACTATCAACCAGGCCTGGCAAACGCTGCGCCATCCTTTGATGCGCGCCGAATACTTATTGTCTTTACACGGTTTTGATATCCGCAGCGAGCAGCACACGGTGCGCGATACCGCGTTCCTGATGGAGCAACTGGAGCTGCGTGAAGAGCTGGACGAGATTGAACAGGCAAAAGACAGTCAACGTTTAGATGCGTTTATGAAACGCGTCAGCGAAATGTATAACGTTCGCCATCAACTGATGGTGGAACAGCTGGATAGCGAGACGTGGGACGCAGCGGCAGATACCGTGCGTAAGCTGCGTTTTCTCGATAAACTGCGAAGCAGTGCAGAACAACTCGAAGAAAAACTGCTCGATTTTTAATTTCCGGAAGCGAAAATGGCCTTATTACAAATTAGTGAGCCTGGTCTGAGCGCCGCGCCGCACCAGCGTCGTCTGGCGGTAGGTATCGATTTAGGCACCACCAACTCCCTGGTTGCTACCGTACGCAGCGGCCAGGCCGAAACGCTGGCAGACCATGAAGGTCGCCACCTGTTGCCGTCAGTGGTTCACTATCAGCAGCAGGGCTACTCTGTCGGTTACGATGCCCGCGCCAATGCAGCGTTGGATACGGCAAACACCGTTAGCTCGGTAAAACGCATGATGGGCCGCTCTCTGGCGGATATCCAGGCGCGTTACCCGCATCTGCCATATACGTTCCAGGCGAGCGAAAACGGTCTGCCGATGATTGAAACCGCTGCCGGTTTGCTTAATCCGGTGCGCGTCTCCGCTGATATTCTGAAAGCGCTGGCCGCGCGGGCTACCGAATCGCTGTCCGGCGAACTGGACGGCGTGGTAATCACCGTTCCGGCTTACTTTGACGATGCACAGCGTCAGGGGACCAAAGACGCCGCGCGTCTGGCGGGCCTGCACGTATTGCGTCTGCTGAACGAACCGACCGCAGCGGCGATCGCGTATGGTCTGGACTCCGGTCAGGAAGGCGTGATCGCAGTCTACGATCTTGGCGGCGGTACGTTTGATATTTCTATTCTGCGCCTGAGCCGTGGCGTGTTTGAAGTGCTGGCGACCGGTGGTGATTCCGCGCTCGGCGGCGACGATTTTGACCATCTGCTGGCCGATTACATTCGCGAGCAGGCGGGCGTGGCCGATCGCAGCGATAACCGCGTACAGCGCGAACTGCTGGATGCCGCGATTGCAGCGAAAATCGCACTTAGCGACGCTGATTCTGTAACGGTTAACGTGGCTGGATGGCAGGGTGAAATCACCCGTGAAACCTTTAATGAACTCATTTCCGCACTGGTCAAGCGTACGCTGCTGGCCTGCCGTCGCGCGCTGAAAGATGCGGGCGTGGAGCCGCAAGATGTTCTGGAAGTGGTGATGGTTGGCGGTTCAACTCGCGTGCCTCTGGTACGTGAGCGCGTCGGTGAATTTTTTGGCCGCACGCCGCTGACCTCTATTGACCCGGACAAAGTGGTCGCTATCGGTGCGGCAATCCAGGCGGATATTCTGGTCGGAAATAAACCGGACAGCGAAATGCTGCTGCTGGACGTTATCCCGCTGTCTCTGGGACTGGAAACCATGGGCGGTCTGGTGGAGAAAGTGATCCCGCGTAACACCACTATCCCAGTGGCGCGCGCGCAGGACTTTACCACCTTTAAAGATGGCCAAACCGCGATGTCCATTCACGTGATGCAGGGCGAGCGTGAGCTGGTGCAGGACTGTCGTTCACTGGCGCGTTTTGCGCTGCGCGGCATCCCGGCATTGCCAGCAGGCGGTGCGCACATCCGCGTGACCTTCCAGGTGGATGCCGATGGGTTGCTGAGCGTCACCGCCATGGAGAAATCCACAGGCGTTGAGTCCTCAATCCAGGTTAAACCGTCCTACGGTCTGACCGACAGTGAAATCGCCTCCATGATTCAGGATTCGATGAGTTTTGCCGAGCAGGACGTTAAAGCCCGTATGCTGGCAGAACAGAAAGTCGAAGCGGCACGCGTACTGGAGAGTTTATCCGGTGCGCTGAACGCTGATGCCGCGCTGTTAAGCGCCGCAGAACGTCAGGCTATCGACACCGCCGCCGCGCACTTGAGCGAGGTTGCACAGGGTGACGATGTTGACGCGATAGAACAAGCCATTAAAAACGTAGACAAACAAACCCAGGAATTCGCCGCTCGCCGCATGGACAAATCCGTCCGTAGCGCGCTGAAAGGCCATTCCGTGGACGAGGTTTAATATGCCAAAGATTGTTATTTTGCCTCATCAGGATCTCTGTCCCGATGGCGCAGTTCTGGAAGCTGAGACCGGCGAAACCATTCTCGACGTTGCCCTGCGTAACGGGATCGAGATTGAACACGCCTGTGAAAAATCCTGTGCCTGCACTACCTGCCACTGCATCGTGCGTGAAGGTTTTGATTCTTTGCCGGAAAGCACAGAAGAAGAAGACGACATGCTGGATAAAGCCTGGGGACTGGAGCCGGAGAGCCGTTTAAGCTGTCAGGCGCGGGTAACCGAGGACGATTTAGTGGTCGAAATCCCACGTTACACAATCAATCATGCGCGTGAGCATTAACAGAGGGTAGTATGGGACTGAAGTGGACCGATAGCCGCGAAATCGGCGAGGCGCTGTATGACGCTTTCCCCGATCTCGATCCCAAGACCGTTCGTTTCACCGATCTGCACCAGTGGATCTGTGACCTGGAAGAGTTCGATGATGATCCTCAGGCATCGAACGAAAAAATCCTTGAGGCCATTTTGCTGGTCTGGCTGGACGAAGCCGAATAAGTCAACGGGCTGCCCACGGGTGGCCCGTTTTCCTGTATGCGCGAAAATAAGGATAAATAAAATGACAGAAGCCATGAAAATTACGCTTTCCACGCAACCCGCCGATGCCCGCTGGGGTGAAAAGGCGACATACAGCATTAATAATGACGGCATGACCCTGCACCTGAACGGAAAAGATGACCTCGGCCTTATCCAGCGTGCTGCGCGTAAAATCGACGGCCTGGGTATTAAACACGTTCAACTGGACGGTGAAGGCTGGGATACCGAACGTAGCTGGGCGTTCTGGCAGGGCTACAAGGGACCAAAAGGCACCCGCAAAGTTGAGTGGGCCGCTCTGGACGAAGCGCAGCGCAAAGAGCTGGATAGCCGTCTGAAGATTATTGACTGGGTGCGTGATACCATTAATGCCCCGGCAGAAGAGCTGGGCCCGGAACAGCTGGCGCAGCGCGCTGTTGATCTGCTGTGCTCCGTCGCGTGCGATAACGTCTCTTACCGCATCACCAAAGGTGAAGATCTGCGCGAGCAGAACTACATGGGCCTGCATACCGTGGGTCGCGGATCTGAACGTCCTCCAGTGCTGCTGGCGCTGGACTACAACCCAACAGGCGACAAAGAAGCCCCGGTTTATGCCTGCCTGGTTGGTAAGGGAATTACTTTTGATTCCGGTGGTTACAGCATCAAGCAAAGCGCATTTATGGACTCAATGAAGTCCGACATGGGCGGTGCGGCAACGGTCACCGGCGCGTTGGCATTTGCCATCACCCGTGGTCTGAACAAGCGCGTGAAGCTGTATCTGTGCTGCGCGGATAACCTGATTAGCGGCAACGCCTTTAAGCTCGGCGACATTATTCACTATCGCAACGGTAAAAAAGTTGAAGTGATGAATACCGATGCCGAAGGACGTCTGGTGCTGGCCGATGGCCTGATCGATGCCAGTGCGCAGAAACCGGAACTGATCATTGATGCTGCCACGCTGACCGGCGCGGCGAAAACCGCGCTGGGCAACGATTACCACGCGCTGTTTAGCTTTGATGATCAGCTGGCTGCTCGCCTGCTGGCAAGTGCGGCGCAAGAAAACGAACCGTTCTGGCGTCTGCCGCTGGCAGAGTTTCACCGTAGCCAGTTGCCGTCGAACTTTGCCGAACTGAATAACACCGGTAGCGCGGCTTACCCGGCTGGCGCAAGCACCGCGGCGGGCTTCCTGTCCCATTTCGTGGAAAACTACCAGCAGGGCTGGCTGCATATCGACTGTTCCGCAACCTATCGCAAAGCGCCGGTTGAGCAGTGGTCTGCGGGCGCAACCGGTCTGGGTGTGCGCACGATTGCGAATCTGCTGACCGCATAATTTATTACTGTATTGCCGGATGGCGCTACGCTTATCCGGCCTACATGTATTCATCCAATTTGTGATACTTATGTCCGAAACAAAAAACGAATTAGAAACATTGCTGGAACAAGCGGCAACAGAGCCTGCGCATCGTCCGGCATTTTTCCGTACTTTACTGGAATCCACAGTCTGGGTGCCGGGTACTGCCGCAGAAGGCGAGGCGGTGGTTGAAGACAGCGCTCTCGACCTGCAGCACTGGGAAAAAGAAGACGGAACGACCGTGATCCCGTTCTTCACTTCTCTGGAAGCCCTGCAGCAGGCGGTGGAAGATGAGCAAGCATTTGTCGTTATGCCGGTGCGTACGTTGTTTGAAATGACGCTCGGCGAAACGCTCTTTCTCAACGCGAAACTGCCGACCGGCAAAGAATTTATGCCGCGTGAAATCAGCCTGCTGATGGGGGAAGAGGGGAATCCGCTCAGCACCCAGGAAGTACTGGAAGGCGGTGAATCGCTGATCCTCTCTGAAGTCGCTGAACCTCCGGCGCAGATGATTGACTCGCTGACTACGCTGTTTAAAACCATTAAGCCGGTAAAACGCGCGTTTCTCTGCTCAATCAAAGAAAGCGCGGAAGCCCAGCCGAATCTGCTGATTGGTATTGAAGCGGAAGGGGATATTGAAGAGATCATCCACGCTGCTGGCAGCGTCGCGACCGATACGCTCCCGGGCGATGAACCTATTGATATCTGCCAGGTGAAGAAGGGTGAGAAGGGCGTGAGCCACTTTATCACTGAGCATATCGCACCGTTCTACGAACGCCGCTGGGGCGGTTTCCTGCGCGACTTTAAACAGAACCGGATTATCTAAATTGTAGGCCGGATAAGCGAAGCGCTATCCGGCTTTTCCAGCTTTATAATTGCGGTTCTACCGGTAAATCGTTGCGCGCTCCCCATTCGCTCCATGCGCCGTCATACAATGCGACGTCAGAAACGCCCAGCGTGGCAAGTGCCAGCACGACGACGGCAGCCGTTACGCCGGAGCCGCAGCTGGCGATAATAGGGCGGTCAAAGCTCACGCCGTGGCTGAAGAAAATAGCATCCAGCTCATCGGTAGTTTTCAGTTCGCCGTCACGAACCAGCTCTGTCCACGGTACGTTAAGCGCACCGGGTACATGACCACGCTTCAGGCCAGGACGCGGCTCGTCAACTTCGCCATTAAAACGCGCAGCCGGACGGGCATCGACGATCTGCGCCGTTTTTTCATGACTGGCCAGCAGTACATCGGTAACGCGCACAACTGCGTCAGGCGTAAAGGCCACGTTAAATTCACCTTCAGGTAAATCCTCATCGCCTTCCTTGAGCATTAACTCATCGCGCTTCCAGCCTGCCAGACCGCCTGCCAGAATGGAGACATTTTCGACGCCAAATGTCCGCAGCATCCACCATGCACGTGGCGCGGAAAACAGATTACCGTCATCGTAGATAACCAGATGCTTATCCTGATTAACGCCCAGCTCGCGCATCGCAACGGCAAAGGCTTCGGGGCGTGGCATCATATGCGGTAGCGGTGAGGTATGATCGGAAAGCGCTTCAATATCAAAAAATACTGCGCCAGGAATATGGCCCGCACGATACTCCTCGCCAACATCGCGATCTTCCTGTCCTGGAGGTGCCATCCGGGCATCAAGAATTTGTATTTCCGGGTCGTCAATGTGTTCGGCAAGCCAGTCGGCAGCGACAAAGAAGGCGGTGGTCATAGGCATCTCCATTTTTACCAGGTTTTGGCAAATTGTCGGATGTTTACCGTAAAGCGACAAGTAAAACAGGCTGATTTGTCAGGTGAATCCACATTAATCACTTAAATTAAGACAACGTTGTTCAGTTACTGACTTCCACAGCCGGAAATCTGACGCATAATAGTTGTTCTACGTAGCTAACGGGCCACTACGGCCAGGGATGAAAAATGAAACATTTACGCGTAGCGGCCTGCATGCTGATGCTGGCACTGGTCGGGTGCGATAATAATAACGAAAAATCACCGACGGCTGCGAAACCTGATGCGCCTGCGGCACAGACTGCGCCAGCAAAAGATAAAGCTCAATTACAAAAGCTGATGCAGCAAAGCCAGGGCAAGTCGCTGACGCTGCTGGATGCCTCAGAGGTCCAGCTCGACGGTGCGGCAACGCTCGTTTTGACCTTCTCCATTCCCCTCGATCCAGAACAAGATTTTTCCCGCGTCGTGCACGTTGTTGATAAAAAAAGCGGCAAAGTGGATGGTGCCTGGGAGCTAGCGCCAAATCTGAAAGAGCTGCGCTTACGCCATCTGGAACCTAACCGGGAACTGGTGGTGACCATTGAGCGTGATTTGCTGGCGCTGAATAAAGCGACGTTCGCTATTGATTATGAAAAAAACATTACCACGCGCGATGTACAGCCAAGCGTTGGGTTTGCCAGTCGCGGCTCGCTGTTGCCGGGAAAAGTAATTGAAGGCCTGCCGGTAATGGCCCTCAACGTTAACAGCGTGGATGTGAACTTCTTTCGTGTGAAGCCTGAATCGCTCGGAGCATTTGTCAGCCAGTGGGAATACCGCAATTCGTTGACGAACTGGGAATCTGACAATCTGCTGAAAATGGCGGAACTGGTGTATACCGGACGCTTTGACCTCAATCCTGCGCGTAACACCCGTGAGAAGCTGCTGCTGCCGCTGAGCGATATCAAGCCGTTGCAGCAAGCAGGAGTTTACATCGCGGTGATGAATCAGGCTGGACAATACAACTACAGTAATGCCGCTACGCTGTTCACGCTCAGCGATATTGGTGTGTCTGCGCACCGTTACAATAATCAACTGGATGTTTTTACGCAGAGTCTGGAAAACGGCGCTGCGCAGCAGGGTATTGAGGTCACGTTACTCAACGAAAAAGGACAGATGCTGGCGCAGGCTACCAGCGACGCGCAGGGTCATGTCAAACTGGAGACTGATAAAGACGCGGCTTTGTTGCTGGCCCGTAAAGACGGGCAAACCACGCTGCTGGATCTGAAACTCCCGGCGTTGGATCTGGCTGAATTTGATATTGCCGGTGCACCGGGATACAGCAAACAGTTCTTTATGTTTGGTCCCCGTGACCTCTATCGTCCTGGCGAAACGGTGATCCTCAACGGATTACTGCGTGACAGCGACGGCAAAACGTTGCCCGACCAGCCGGTGAAGCTGGAGGTCGTGAAGCCCGACGGGCAAGTGTTACGTTCGGTGGTTAGCCAGCCGGAGAACGGTCTGTACCGTTTTAGCTGGCCGCTGGACACCAACGCGCCAACCGGTATGTGGCATATTCGTGCTAATACGGGCGACAACCAGTCACGTATGTGGGATTTCCACGTCGAAGATTTTATGCCTGAGCGGATGGCGCTCAATCTCTCCGCTAATAAGATTCCGGTGGCTCCGGCTGATGAAGTGAAGTTCTCGGTAGTGGGCTACTACCTGTACGGCGCGCCCGCTAACGGCAATGCTCTGCAAGGGCAGCTTTTCCTGCGCCCGCTGCGCGAAGCGGTGCAGGCATTGCCGGGGTTCCAGTTTGGTAATATTGCCGAAGAAAACCTGTCCCGCAGCCTCGATGAAGTTCAGCTTACGCTGGATGAACACGGTCGCGGCGAAGTGACCACCAACAGCCAATGGCAGGAGACGCATTCCCCGTTACAGGTGATCCTGCAAGCCAGCCTGCTGGAGTCAGGTGGCCGCCCGGTGACGCGTCGGGCTGAACAAGCCATCTGGCCTGCGGACACGCTGCCGGGTATTCGTCCGCAGTTTGCGGCAAAAGCCGTCTATGACTACCGCACTGATACCACTGTGAATCAGACTATCGTTGATGAAAACAGCAACGCAGCTTTCGACATTGTTTATGCCGATGCGCAGGGCGAGAAAAAAGCGGTGTCCGGTTTGCAGGTGCGTTTGATCCGCGAGCGCCGGGATTATTACTGGAACTGGTCTGAAGGCGAGGGCTGGCAATCACAGTTCGATCAAAAGGATCTGGTTGAAGGTGAGCAGACTCTGGATCTTAAGGCCGATGAAACCGGTAAAGTCAGCTTCCCGGTTGAGTGGGGTGCCTATCGTCTGGAAGTGAAAGCCCCGAATGATGCGGTGAGCAGCGTACGCTTCTGGGCAGGTTATAGTTGGCAGGATAACAGCGACGGCAGTGGGGCTGTGCGTCCCGATCGCGTGACGCTGAAACTGGACAAACCCAGCTATCGTCCTGGAGATACCATGAAGCTGCACGTTGCCGCTCCTGCTGCTGGCAAAGGTTATGCGATGGTGGAATCCAGCGAAGGCCCGCTGTGGTGGCAAGAAATAGACGTACCGGCGGATGGTCTTGATATCTCCATCCCGATTGATAAAACCTGGAATCGCCACGATTTGTATCTCAGTGCGCTGGTGGTTCGTCCTGGCGACAAGTCCCGTTCGGCCACGCCAAAACGGGCGGTTGGTTTACTGCATTTGCCGTTAGGTGATGAAAACCGTCGTCTGACGCTGGCGCTGGAAAACCCGGCGAAAATACGTCCAAACCAGTCTTTGACCGTCAAGATTAAAGCCAGCGTCAAAAATGGCGACATACCAAAACAGGTCAACGTGCTGGTCTCTGCCGTTGATAGCGGGGTGTTGAACATTACCGATTACGCCACGCCAGATCCGTGGCAGGCATTTTTCGGACAAAAACGCTATGGCGCGGATATTTATGATATTTACGGCCAGGTGATCGAAGGGCAAGGGCGGCTGGCGGCGCTGCGTTTTGGTGGTGATGGCGATGAATTAAAACGCGGCGGTAAGCCACCGGTCAATCACGTCAATATCGTGGCGCAACAGGCGCTGCCGGTCACGCTCAACGAGCAGGGCGAAGGTACGGTGACGCTACCGATTGGTGATTTCAACGGCGAGCTACGGGTAATGGCACAGGCCTGGACGGCGGATGACTTTGGCAGCAGTGAAAGCAAGGTGATTGTTGCCGCGCCGGTAATTGCTGAACTGAATATGCCGCGTTTTCTGGCGGGAGACGATACCTCGCGACTGACGCTGGACGTTACTAACCTGACTGACAAACCGCAAACACTGAATATTAAGCTCGCGGCCAGCGGTTTACTGGAGCTGATGGGACAAGATCCTGCTCCATTGAATCTGGCACCAGGCGTACGGACTACGTTGTTTATTCCGGTGCGTGCGCGGGAGGGGTTTGGCGATGGCGAAATTCAGGCAGAAATTAGCGGTCTGACTTTACCGGGTGAAACGCTGCCAGTTCAGCATAAACAGTGGAAGATTGGCGTGCGTCCGGCGTTCCCGGCGCAAACCGTTAATAACGGTGTCGCAATTCAACCGGGCGCAACCTGGCAGCTTCCGGGCGAAGAACTGACCAATTTCTCCCCTGCAACGATGCAGGGACAACTGCTGTTCAGCGGTAAGCCGCCGCTAAATCTGGCGCGTTATATCCGCGAACTGAAGGCTTACCCTTACGGCTGCCTGGAGCAAACTGCGAGCGGGTTGTTCCCATCCTTATACACTAACGCTGCGCAATTGAAGGCGTTAGGTATTGTGGGTGACAGCGATGAAAAACGCCGCGCGGCAGTCGATATTGGGATTTCTCGTTTAGTGCAGATGCAGCGTGATAACGGCGGTTTCGCGCTGTGGGATAAAAACGGGTCGGAAGAGTACTGGCTGACCGCGTATGTCATGGATTTCCTCGTTCGGGCAAATGAACAGGGCTACAGCGTCCCGGTAGAGGTCATTAACCGTGGCAACGAACGGCTGCTGCGCTATTTGCAGGATCCAGGAATGTTGTCGATTCGCTATACCGACGACTCTTCAGCAAGCCGGTTTGCCGTACAAGCCTACGCCGCGTTGGTTCTGGCGCGTCAGCAAAAAGCCCCGCTCGGCGCATTGCGTGAGATCTGGGAGCGTCGTGCGCAAGCGGCCTCTGGTTTACCGCTGTTACAACTGGGGATCGCGCTGAAAAATATGGGCGATGCTAACCGCAGTGAACAGGCGTTGACGCTGGCGCTGAATACGCCGCGCCGCGATACGCAACAGTGGATGGCGGATTACGGCAGTGCGTTACGCGACAACGCGCTAATGCTGGCCTTGCTCGAAGAGAACAAGCTCAAACCTGACGTGCAGAATACGCTGCTGAACACGTTGTCAGAACAGGCCTTTGGGCAGCGCTGGCTCTCGACTCAGGAAAATAATGCGTTGTTCCTTGCCGCGCGTACGTTACAGGACTTGCCAGGCACATGGCAGGCGCAAACGTCACTCTCGGAGCAACCGTTAGCCGGGGAGAAATCACAGACGCGTAATCTGGATGCCGATGCGCTGTCTACGCTGAGCGTCACCAATACCGGTAATCAACCGCTGTGGCTGCGTCTGGATGTGAGCGGTTATCCGCAAACTTCACCGACGCCTGCCAGCAACGTTCTGCATATTGAGCGTCAAATTCTGGGGCTCGACGGAAACAGCAAATCGCTGGATTCGCTGCGCAGCGGCGAGCTGGTGCTGGTCTGGCTGGAGGTGAAAGCCAGCCAGAACGTGCCGGATGCGCTGGTGGTTGACTTACTGCCAGCAGGACTGGAACTGGAAAACCAGAATCTGGCCAACGGCAGCGCCAGCCTGCAGGATAGCGGTAGCGAAGTGGCGAATTTGCTTAAGCAGATGCAGCAGGCAGATATCCAGCACGTTGAGTTCCGTGACGATCGCTTTGTCGCTGCGGTGGCGGTCAATGAAGGACAACCGGTTACGCTGGTGTATCTGGCGCGAGCGGTAACGCCGGGGACCTACCAGGTTCCCGTCCCACAGGTGGAATCAATGTATGTTCCGCAGTGGCGCGCGACCGGTGCGACAGAGGGACTTTTGATTGTCAGACCGTAAATGATGCGCCGGTTGGGTAAACGCGGCTGCTGGCTCTGGCTGGCAGCCGTTGCGCTATTGATTGTGGCGGCAGTTTGGGCGGCAGATAAAATCTGGCCGCTGCCTTTGCGCGAAGTCGATCCGGCACGGGTCGTGGTGGCACATGATGGTACGCCACTCTGGCGCTTTGCCGATGCCGAAGGTATCTGGCGGTATCCGGTAACGATTGATGAGGTGTCGCCCCGCTACCTTGAGGCGTTAATTAACTATGAAGACCGCTGGTTCTGGAAGCATCCCGGCGTCAATCCGTTTTCAGTACTGCGCGCAGCATGGCAGGACCTCTCCTCTGGGCGTGTGGTTTCGGGCGGCAGTACGCTCACCATGCAGGTCGCACGATTACTCGATCCCCATCCGCGAACCTTCGGCGGCAAGTTTCGCCAGCTCTGGCGCGCATTGCAACTGGAATGGCATCTCTCCAAACGCGACATCCTGACACTGTATCTCAACCGTGCGCCGTTTGGCGGTACGCTGCAGGGCGTCGGGGCGGCAAGCTGGGCCTATCTTGGTAAATCACCCGCGCATTTGAGTTACTCCGATGCCGCGCTACTGGCTGTTTTGCCACAGGCACCGAGTCGCCTGCGTCCGGATCGCTGGCCGGACCGTGCTGAAGCGGCGCGTAATAAAGTGCTCGAACGTATGGCGAGCCAGGGTATTTGGCCTGCCAGACAGGTACAGGAGTCACGTGAAGAACCGGTCTGGCTGGCGCCCCGGCAAATGCCGCAGTTAGCGCCGTTATTCTCACGCATGATGCTGGGAAAAAGCCGGAGCGATAAAATCGTGACTACCCTTGATGCCGGATTGCAGCGTCAACTGGAAGAGCTGGCGCAGAACTGGAAGGGGCGCTTACCTGCACGCAGTTCGCTGGCAATGATTGTGGTCGATCACACCGATATGAGCGTACGTGGTTGGGTGGGGTCGGTAGATATGAATGACGACTCCCGCTTTGGTCATGTGGATATGGTGAATGCGATCCGTTCGCCCGGCTCGGTGCTGAAGCCGTTTGTTTATGGCCTGGCGCTGGATGACGGACTCATTCATCCCGCTTCGTTGTTGCAGGATGTCCCGCGGCGAACCGGAGATTATCGACCGGGGAATTTTGACAGCGGTTTTCATGGCCCGGTGAGCATGAGCGAAGCGCTGCTAAGGTCGTTGAATTTACCCGCCGTGCAGGTGCTCGAAGCCTATGGTCCGAAGCGCTTTGCCGCATCGTTACGTAACGTCGGCTTACCGCTGTATCTGCCCGCAGGGGCTGCGCCGAATCTGTCGCTGATTTTAGGTGGCGCGGGGGCAAGGCTGGAAGATATGGCCGCAGCGTACAGCGCCTTTGCCCGTAAGGGAAAAGCGGGAAAACTGCGTCTGCAGCCGGGTGACCCACTGCTTGAACGTCCGTTGATGTCGGCGGGCGCGGCGTGGATTATTCGCCGTATCATGGCCGACGAAGCGCAACCGCTGCCGGATAACTCGCTGAGCAGAGTGGTTCCGCTGGCGTGGAAAACGGGCACCAGCTATGGCTATCGCGATGCCTGGGCGATTGGCGTTAACGCCCGTTATGTGATCGGTATCTGGACTGGCAGACCAGACGGAACGCCGGTGGTGGGCCAGTTTGGATTTGCCAGCGCCGTGCCGCTGCTCACTCAGGTCAACAATCTTTTGCTCTCTCGCGGGACAAATCAGCCGGAAGATCCACGTCCTGATTCCGTGAGTCGCGGCGTGGTGTGCTGGCCGGGCGGGCAATCCCTTGCCCCAGGAGACAGCAACTGCCGTCGCCGTCTGGCAACCTGGTTACTGGATGGCAGTCAGCCGCCAACGTTATTATTGCCCGAGCAGGAAGGGGTTAATGGCATTCGTTTTCCTGTCTGGCTGGATGATGAAGGCAAACGTGTGGCGGCGGATTGCCCGCAGGCGCACGAGCAAACATTAATCGTCTGGCCGTTGCCGCTGGAGCCATGGCTACCTGAATCAGAACGCCGTGGGGCGAGATTACCGCCAGTTTCTGCCACGTGTCCGCCGCTGGGACAAGACGCTTCGCAGCCATTGCAGTTGACAGGTATTCGTGATGGCGCGATTGTGAAGCGTTTACCCGGTTCTGCTCAAGCCTCATTGCCGGTGCAAACCAGTGGTGGGAGCGGTGAACGCTGGTGGTTTCTTAACGGTGAAAGGCTGGAAGAACGAGGACGTCATCTTACGCTACGGCTGGCGACTAAAGGGGATTATCAACTGCTGGTGATGGATGACGCTGGTCAGGTAGCGACGGTGAGATTTTCGATGCAGTAGACCAGTTCGTGACTGTTTGTTGCTAAAATTCATCTTATTTTAAAGAAATGTTACCTTCATCAATAGTCAATTGCCGGGATGCTCTTTATAATCCGCGCCAGGTCGTACATCTATATAGACAACAACAGAACACATTACAGAGGTTATCATGGCTATTGAACGTACTTTTTCCATCATCAAACCAAACGCGGTGGCAAAAAACGTTATTGGGAGCATCTTTGCGCGCTTTGAAGCAGCAGGGTTCAAAATTGTCGGCACTAAAATGCTGCACCTGACCGTTGAGCAGGCACGTGGCTTCTATGCTGAGCACGATGGCAAACCGTTCTTTGACGGTCTGGTTGAATTCATGACCTCCGGTCCGATCGTTGTTTCTGTTCTGGAAAGCGAAAATGCCGTACAGCGTCATCGCGATCTGCTGGGCGCAACCAACCCGGCGAATGCGCTGGCCGGTACTCTGCGTGCAGACTATGCTGACAGCTTCACCGAGAACGGTACTCACGGTTCCGACTCCGTTGAGTCAGCGGCGCGCGAAATCGCCTATTTCTTTGGTGAAGGTGAGGTTTGCCCGCGCACTCGCTAATAAGCTCGTGGGGTAGGCCGGATAAGCATTTGCGCATCCGGCTCTGCTTTGCCTGATGGCGATGCTGATGCGTCTTATCAGGCCTACGATCTTCCTTTACATATTATTTTCGCTAATGCTTCGTGCAAACGTGGCATCCCTGCGCCAGACTTTGTACAATGCAACGCCCCGGAAGAGCAGATCGCTTGCCGGGGCGTTTCTTTTTAACCCTCCACGGGCCACAACGTGTAACAACGAGGCCGGAAAAAATTATGTCTGAATTAGTTAACACCTCTGAAGTCGTCATTCCTGCGGTTCCAAATAAAAATGGAAAAATTAACCTGCTGGATCTGAACCGTCAGCAAATGCGCGAATTCTTCAAAGAGATGGGCGAAAAACCGTTTCGTGCCGATCAGGTCATGAAGTGGATGTACCACTATTGCAGCGACAACTTTGATGACATGACTGACATCAACAAGGTGCTGCGTAACAAGCTGAAAGAAGTGGCTGAAATTCGCGCCCCGGAAGTGGTGGAAGAGCAGCGTTCTTCTGACGGTACGATCAAATGGGCTATCGCGGTTGGCGATCAGCGCGTTGAAACGGTGTATATCCCGGAAGACGATCGTGCGACCCTGTGTGTTTCTTCACAGGTCGGGTGCGCATTAGAGTGTAAATTCTGCTCTACGGCGCAACAGGGCTTTAACCGTAACCTGCGGGTATCGGAGATCATTGGTCAGGTCTGGCGCGCGGCGAAGATCGTCGGTGCGGTGAAGGCTACGGGCGTGCGTCCTATTACCAACGTGGTGATGATGGGGATGGGCGAGCCGCTGCTCAACCTGACCAACGTGGTTCCGGCGATGGAAATCATGCTCGATGACTTCGGTTTTGGGCTGTCCAAGCGTCGCGTCACGCTCTCCACCTCAGGTGTTGTCCCTGCGCTGGATAAGCTGGGTGATATGATTGACGTCGCGCTGGCGATTTCTCTGCATGCGCCGAACGATGAAATTCGTGACGAAATTGTACCTATCAACAAAAAGTACAATATCGAAACATTCCTTGGCGCGGTTCGTCGTTATCTGGAGAAGTCCAACGCTAACCAGGGTCGTGTAACCATTGAGTATGTGATGTTAGATCACATCAATGATGGCACTGAACACGCGCATCAGCTGGCAGAACTGCTGAAAGATACGCCGTGTAAGATCAACCTGATCCCGTGGAACCCGTTCCCGGGCGCGCCGTATGGCCGTAGTTCTAACAGCCGTATCGATCGTTTCTCCAAAGTGTTGATGAGCTATGGTTTCACTACCATCGTGCGTAAAACACGTGGTGATGACATCGATGCAGCCTGCGGTCAGCTGGCGGGCGACGTTATCGACCGTACCAAGCGTACTCTGCGTAAGCGTATGCAGGGCGACGCTATCGACATTAAGACCGTTTGATGTTGGCGCACTACGGTATAATTCCTGTACCGTAGTGCAACGTAAGCCATATGAGGTTTTTTGTTGTCGTCGTCAGGTCAATAATAACGGTGCGTTTTTGTCGACTTTAAGGCAGTATGTAACGGCGTAACAAGTGTTTAGCCCTCAGGTTTACGCCGTTTTGTCATTGATAGTCTGACCGTTTTATACTGTCTGACGAAGGTTAACTGACCAGATGTTTCGCGGTGTGGGTGAGCATTGTGGCTCGCCGGCATCAGAACCCAAATTTACGCAGCTGTAGCGAATGAATACTGAAGCCACGCACGACAAAAATGAAACACTATCCACCGGCGTTCGTCTGCGCAATGCCCGTGAACAACTCGGATTCAGCCAGCAGGCAGTCGCGGAGCGACTTTGCCTGAAGGTCTCCACGGTACGCGATATTGAAGAGGATAAGGCGCCAGCCGATCTTGCTTCAACATTCCTGCGCGGGTATATCCGTTCTTATGCGCGTCTGGTGCATATTCCTGAAGAAGAACTGTTGCCAGGGCTGGAAAAACAGGCTCCGATTCGACCAGCTAAAGTCGCACCGATGCAGAGCTTCTCGCTCGGCAAACGTCGTAAGAAACGCGACGGCTGGTTAATGACCTTTACCTGGCTGGTACTGTTTGTCGTTGTCGGACTGACTGGTGCCTGGTGGTGGCAGAACCATAAAGCGCAGCAGGAAGAGATCACCACTATGGCCGATCAATCCTCTGCTGAGCTGAATGCCGGTAAAGAGGGTGCGCAGAACGTACCGTTAGATACCAGCGCAGCAGCAGGGCAGGATACCCCTCCGGCTCCTGACGATGGTGCGGTAGCGGACGCAGCGCCAACGCCAGACGTTGCTGCGACCCCGGCACCCGCCGCTGATGCGCAACAGAACGCCGTTGTTGCCCCTTCTCAGGCTAACGTCGATACCGCAACCGCAGCGCCAACAGCGCCAGCTACAGCGGCTCCTCTGCCGACCGATCAGGCAGGTGTGACTACACCTGCAGCCGATCCTAACGCGCTGGTGATGAACTTTACCGCCGATTGCTGGCTGGAAGTAACCGATGCGACCGGTAAAAAACTGTTCAGCGGGATGCAGCGTAAAGACGGCAATCTAAACCTGACCGGTCAAGCGCCGTACAAACTGAAAATTGGCGCCCCGGCGGCAGTGCAGATTCAGTTCCAGGGTAAACCTGTCGATCTGAGTCGTTTTATCAGAACTAACCAGGTTGCGCGTCTGACCGTTAATGCCGAACAATCACCGGCTCAGTAACAGACGGCAATGCGGGAGATTTTTTAATGCATAACCAGGCTCCAATTCAACGTAGAAAATCGACACGCATTTACGTTGGGAACGTGCCGATCGGCGATGGTGCGCCCATCGCCGTACAGTCTATGACTAATACGCGTACCACGGATGTGGAAGCGACGGTTAATCAGATTAAAGCGCTGGAACGCGTAGGCGCAGACATTGTTCGTGTCTCTGTACCGACAATGGATGCCGCAGAAGCGTTCAAGCTTATCAAACAGCAGGTTAACGTCCCGCTGGTTGCCGATATTCACTTCGACTATCGTATCGCGCTGAAGGTAGCGGAATACGGTGTTGATTGCCTGCGTATTAACCCAGGTAATATCGGCAGTGAAGAGCGTATTCGCATGGTGGTGGATTGCGCTCGTGATAAAAATATTCCTATCCGTATCGGCGTCAACGCCGGATCGCTGGAAAAAGATCTGCAGGAAAAATACGGTGAACCGACGCCGCAGGCGCTGCTGGAATCCGCTATGCGCCATGTGGATCACCTCGATCGTCTGAACTTCGATCAATTCAAAGTCAGTGTTAAAGCGTCTGACGTTTTCCTCGCCGTAGAATCCTATCGCCTGCTGGCGAAACAGATCGATCAACCGCTGCATCTGGGGATCACCGAAGCCGGTGGCCTGCGTAGTGGTTCGGTGAAGTCCGCGATCGGCCTTGGCCTGCTGTTATCTGAAGGGATCGGCGATACGCTGCGTGTTTCTCTGGCAGCCGATCCGGTGGAAGAGATCAAAGTGGGTTTCGATATCCTGAAATCGCTGCGCATTCGCGCGCGCGGGATCAACTTCATCGCTTGCCCAACCTGTTCGCGTCAGGAGTTTGACGTTATTGGTACGGTTAACGCGCTGGAGCAACGCCTGGAAGATATCATTACGCCAATGGACGTTTCGATCATCGGTTGCGTGGTAAACGGTCCTGGTGAAGCGCTGGTTTCTACGCTGGGCGTGACGGGCGGTAACAAGAAAAGCGGCCTGTATGAAGACGGCGTGCGTAAGGACAGACTCGATAACGACGATATGATTACGCAGCTTGAAGCCCGCATCCGTGCTAAAGCGAGTATTCTGGACGAAGCGCGTCGTATCGACGTGCAGCAGCTTGAAAAATAACAACGTGATGGGAAGCGGCGTGCTTCCCGTGTATGATTGAACCCGCATGGCGCCCGCATTGTTCGGGTTAGCGCTGAGGGTTCATTTTTATATTCATAAAGAGAATAAACGTGGCAAAAAACATTCAAGCCATTCGCGGCATGAACGATTATCTGCCTGGCGAAACCGCCATCTGGCAGCGCATTGAAGGCACTCTCAAAAACGTGCTCGGTAGCTACGGTTACAGTGAAATCCGCTTGCCGATTGTAGAGCAGACCCCGTTATTCAAACGCGCGATCGGTGAAGTTACCGACGTGGTTGAAAAAGAGATGTATACCTTTGAGGACCGTAATGGCGACAGCCTGACGTTGCGTCCTGAAGGGACTGCGGGCTGCGTACGCGCCGGCATCGAACATGGTCTCCTGTACAATCAGGAACAGCGTCTGTGGTATATCGGGCCGATGTTCCGCCACGAACGTCCGCAGAAAGGACGCTATCGTCAATTCCATCAGCTGGGTGTCGAAGTATTTGGCCTGCAAGGCCCGGACATCGATGCGGAGCTGATTATGCTGACCGCTCGCTGGTGGCGCGCGCTGGGTATTTCTCAGCATGTTAGCCTTGAGCTGAACTCAATCGGTTCGCTTGAAGCCCGCGCTAACTACCGTGATGCGTTGGTCGCCTACCTGGAACTGCATAAAGAGAAACTGGACGAAGACTGCAAGCGTCGTATGTACACCAATCCGCTGCGCGTTCTCGACTCCAAAAACCCGGAAGTACAGGCGCTGCTCAACGACGCGCCTGCACTGGGCGACTATCTTGATGACGACTCTCGCGAGCACTTCGCGGGCTTGTGCAAACTGCTGGAATCCGCAGGCATTGCCTACACCGTCAATCAGCGTCTGGTTCGTGGTCTTGATTACTACAACCGCACCGTATTTGAGTGGGTCACCAGCAGCCTGGGCTCTCAGGGCACCGTGTGTGCCGGTGGTCGTTACGACGGTCTGGTAGAGCAACTTGGCGGTCGTGCAACGCCAGCCGTGGGCTTTGCTATGGGGCTGGAACGACTTGTTTTGTTAGTTCAGGCAGTTAATCCGGAATTTAACGCAGATCCTGTTGTCGATATATACCTGGTCGCTTCAGGGGCGGACACGCAGTCGGCGGCAATGACGCTTGCAGAACGTCTGCGCGATGAAGTTCCTGGTGTGAAACTGATGACAAACCACGGTGGCGGCAACTTTAAGAAACAGTTTGCCCGTGCCGATAAGTGGGGCGCCCGCGTTGCACTGGTACTGGGCGAGTCCGAAGTGGCTGACGGTACTGTTGTAGTGAAGGATTTGCGCTCTGGTGAGCAAACGGCAGTAGCGCAGGATAGCGTTGCCGCGCATTTGCGCACTTTACTGGGCTAAGGAGAAGGACAGCGTGGAAATTTACGAGAACGAACACGACCAGGTTGATGCGGTAAAACGCTTCTTTGCTGAAAACGGCAAGGCGCTGGCTGTTGGGATCATTTTAGGGGTTGGCGCGCTGGTTGGTTGGCGTTACTGGACCAGCCATCAGACGGAGTCCGCACGCTCTGCTTCTCTGGCATATCAAAATACGGTGACTGCGGTTAGCGCGGGTAAACCGGACAGCATTCCTGCCGCTGAGAAATTTGCTGCAGAGAATAAAAATACCTACGGCGCGCTAGCTTCACTGGAACTTGCGCAGCAGTTTGTTGACCAAAATGAACTTGAGAAAGCCGCAAGTCAGCTGCAACAGGGCTTGGCTGCGACCAGCGATGAAAATCTCAAAGCGGTGATTAACCTGCGTCTGGCTCGTGTTCAGGTTCAGCTTAAACAGGCTGATACCGCGCTGAAAACACTCGACACCATTAAAGGTGAAGGGTGGACGGCCATTGTTGCCGATCTGCGCGGTGAAGCGTTGCTGAGCAAAGGCGACAAACAAGGTGCGCGTAGCGCATGGGAAGCGGGTGTGAAAAGCGATGCCTCTCCTGCTCTGAGCGAAATGATGCAGATGAAAATCAATAATTTGTCCATCTGAGAGGGACCCGATGCAATTGCGTAAATTACTTCTGCCAGGGCTGCTTTCCGTTACCCTATTGAGCGGCTGTTCACTGTTTAGTGGCGAAGAAGATGTCGTTAAGATGTCCCCATTACCGGTGGTTGAAAACCAGTTTACTCCGTCTACGGAATGGAGCACCTCTGTAGGCAACGGTATTGGTGATTTCTATTCCAATCTTCATCCTGCGCTGGCGGATAACGTTGTCTATGCAGCCGATCGCGCTGGTGTAGTGAAAGCGTTGAACGCAGGCGACGGTAAAGAAGTCTGGTCTGTGAATCTGGGTGAGAAAGACGGCTGGTTCTCCCGTGCATCTGCACAGCTTTCTGGCGGTGTAACCGTGTCCGGCGGACATGTTTACATTGGCAGCGAAAAAGCACAGGTTTATGCGTTGAATACCAGCGACGGTACCACCGCATGGCAGACGAAAGTCGCCGGTGAAGCGCTGTCTCGTCCTGTTGTGAGCGATGGCGTAGTTTTGATCCACACCAGCAACGGCCAGTTGCAGGCATTAAACGAAGCTGATGGCGCCATCAAATGGACCGTTAACCTCGACATGCCTTCCCTGTCTCTGCGTGGTGAATCCGCTCCGGCAACCGCCTTTGGCGCAGCTATTGTCGGCGGTGATAACGGTCGCGTGAGCGCCGTGCTGATGCAGCAAGGCCAGATGATTTGGCAGCAGCGTATCTCACAGGCGACAGGCCCAACGGAAATCGATCGTCTGAGCGACGTTGATACCACGCCGGTTATCGTCAATGGCGTTGTTTACGCGCTGGCTTATAATGGTAACCTGACGGCGCTGGATCTGCGCAGCGGTCAGATTATGTGGAAACGCGAACTGGGCTCGGTGAATGATTTCATCGTCGACGGTAACCGTATCTACCTGGTTGACCAGAATGACCGCGTACTGGCGCTGACCACCGATGGCGGCGTGACGCTGTGGACGCAAAGCGATCTGCTGCACCGTCTGCTGACGTCCCCGGTATTGTATAATGGCAATCTGGTCGTCGGTGATAGCGAAGGCTACCTGCACTGGATTAACGTTGACGATGGTCGTTTTGTGGCCCAGCAGAAAGTCGACAGCTCAGGTTTCCTGACCGAGCCGGTCTCTGCTGATGGTAAACTGCTGATCCAGGCGAAAGACGGTACGCTGTACTCTATTACGCGTTAATCGTCCCGGCCGCTCGCTTTGAAAAACGGCTCCTGGTGCAGGGGCCGTTTTACTGTTTTTAACAACGGGGCAAAAAATGTGCCCGTTGTCTGATGATTTTTTAAATGAGGCTTTAAACATGGTACCTGTGGTCGCGCTTGTCGGGCGCCCTAACGTTGGCAAATCCACGTTATTTAACCGTCTAACTCGCACCCGAGATGCGCTGGTTGCGGATTTCCCGGGTCTGACTCGTGACCGTAAGTACGGTCGTGCGGAAATTGAAGGCCGTGAGTTTATCTGTATTGATACCGGCGGTATTGATGGCACCGAAGACGGTGTTGAAACCCGTATGGCGGAACAGTCGCTGTTGGCTATCGAAGAAGCAGACGTTGTGCTGTTCATGGTGGATGCGCGTGCTGGCCTGATGCCAGCGGATGAAGCTATTGCTAAACACCTGCGTTCGCGCCAGAAACCGACGTTCCTGGTCGCCAACAAAACTGACGGACTCGATCCTGACCAGGCGGTTGTTGATTTCTACTCATTGGGTCTGGGTGAAATTTATCCGATCGCGGCGTCCCATGGTCGTGGTGTTCTCAGCCTGCTGGAGCATGTTCTGCTGCCGTGGATGGATGACGTTGCTCCTCAGGAAGAAGTGGATGAAGACGCAGAATACTGGGCGCAGCTTGAAGCCAAAGAAAACGGCGAAGAAGAGCCTGAGGACGATTTCAACCCGCAGGATTTGCCGATTAAACTGGCAATCGTCGGCCGTCCGAACGTAGGTAAGTCCACGCTTACTAACCGTATTCTCGGCGAAGACCGCGTAGTGGTTTACGACATGCCGGGAACCACGCGTGACAGTATTTATATTCCGATGCAGCGCGATGAACGCGAATATGTGCTCATCGATACCGCGGGCGTGCGTAAGCGCGGCAAAATTACCGAAGCGGTAGAAAAATTCTCAGTAATCAAAACGCTGCAGGCAATTGAAGATGCCAACGTTGTGATGCTGGTGATTGACGCGCGTGAAGGGATTTCCGATCAGGACCTGTCGCTGCTGGGCTTTATCCTCAATAGCGGGCGCTCACTTGTTATCGTTGTGAACAAGTGGGATGGCCTGACGCAGGAAGTAAAAGAGCAGGTCAAAGAGACGCTGGACTTCCGTCTGGGCTTTATTGATTTTGCGCGCGTACACTTTATCTCAGCGCTGCACGGTAGCGGCGTGGGTAATCTGTTTGAATCGGTCCGTGAAGCATACGATAGCTCTACACGTCGCGTGAGCACCGCGATGCTGACGCGCATCATGACCATGGCAGTAGAAGATCATCAGCCGCCGCTGGTGCGTGGTCGTCGTGTGAAGCTGAAATATGCCCATGCCGGTGGTTATAACCCGCCAATCGTGGTGATTCACGGCAACCAGGTCAAAGACCTGCCGGATTCCTACAAGCGCTATCTGATGAACTATTTCCGCAAGTCTTTGGATGTAATGGGGACGCCGATCCGTATTCAGTTCAAAGAAGGGGAGAACCCGTTTGCGAACAAACGTAATACATTGACGCCGACTCAGATGCGTAAGCGTAAGCGTTTGATTAAGCACATCAAAAAAAGCAAGTAACTGTTGCTGATGCAGAAAAAAACCCGCGCTTGTCGCGGGTTTTTTTCGTCTGCCCATTGCTGATCTCCCCCTGTGTAAAGTCAATCACTATTCGTTTTTTGCCAAGTTTAAATCTAAGAAAGTAGACATTTGTCGAGTTTTCATCTTAAAGTCCGGGGGCTGGTACTAGACAAAACTAGCCTTAGGTTATCAAATGGTTAAATAACTTTTCGCCGCATGTAAAAAATCGGTCAGATACGTAACTGGCTGGCGTACATCGCGGTGTTTACACGCACGACGACATAACTTTCGGGAGAATTATGCAATCCTCTGTTAATCAAAAAGAAAGCCGAACTTTCTTCGGTCATCCTTACCCGCTCGGCTCGCTGTTCTTCACAGAGATGTGGGAGCGCTTCTCGTTTTACGGCATTCGCCCGTTACTGATCCTGTTTATGGCTGCTACCGTTTATGACGGCGGCATGGGGCTGGCGCGTGAAAATGCCTCGGCGATTGTGGGTATCTTTGCCGGTACGATGTATCTCGCCGCGCTGCCAGGTGGCTGGCTGGCGGATAACTGGCTCGGCCAACAGAAAGCGGTGTGGTACGGTTCCATTTTGATTGCGCTCGGTCACTTGTCGATCGCGCTCTCGGCCATTATGGGGAACAACCTGTTCTTTATCGGCCTGATGTTTATCGTGCTCGGTTCCGGTCTGTTTAAAACCTGTATCTCAGTGATGGTTGGCACGCTGTATAAAAAAGGCGATGCGCGTCGCGACGGCGGTTTCTCGCTGTTCTATATGGGCATCAATATGGGGTCGTTTATCGCGCCGCTGATCTCCGGCTGGCTGATTAAATCCCACGGTTGGCACTGGGGCTTTGGCATCGGTGGTATCGGGATGCTGGTGGCGTTGATCATCTTCCGCGTGTTTGCCGTTCCATCGATGAAACGTTATGACAGCGAAGTGGGTCTGGACTCAACCTGGAACAGCCCGGTAGTGAAACGTAACGGTGTGGGCGCGTGGCTGCTGGCGCTGGCCGTCGGCGTAGCTGTTATCGTTACGCTGATTGCGCAGGGCGTGATTGTGATAAATCCGGTCGCGGTTGCCAGTATGCTGGTGTATGTGATTGCCGCCTCCGTCGCGCTTTATTTTATCTACCTGTTTGTCTTTGCTGGTCTGAACCGCAAAGAGCGCGCCAGACTGCTGGTCTGCTTTATCCTGCTGGTTTCCGCCGCGTTCTTCTGGTCTGCGTTTGAGCAGAAGCCAACCTCGTTCAACCTGTTCGCTAACGACTACACTAACCGTATGATCGGCGATTTTGAAATCCCGGCGGTCTGGTTCCAGTCGATAAACGCACTGTTTATCATTCTGTTGGCACCGGTATTCAGTTGGGCGTGGCCTAAACTGGCGAGCATGAATGTTCGCCCGAGCAGCATCACCAAGTTCGTTATCGGTATTCTCTGTGCCGCTGCAGGCTTTGGTCTGATGATGCTGGCAGCGCAAAACGTTCTCAGTAACGGTGGCGCAGGCGTCTCCCCATTCTGGCTGGTGGGCAGTATCCTGATGCTGACGCTTGGTGAGTTGTGCCTGAGCCCGATCGGTCTGGCGACCATGACGCTGCTGGCTCCGGAAAGAATGCGCGGGCAGATGATGGGCCTGTGGTTCTGCGCCAGTGCGCTGGGTAACCTGGCCGCAGGTCTGATTGGTGGTCATGTGAAGGCCGACCAACTGGATATGCTGCCGGATCTCTTCGCTCGTTGCTCGATTGCATTGCTTATCTGCGCCGCGGTACTGATCGTCCTCATTGTGCCGATCCGTCGCATGCTGGAGAATACGCAAACTAAACCGGCTACTAGCGCCTGATAACACCTCGATTGTGCCGGGGCAGACGTGATGTCCCGGCCAATTCATTTACGAGGTGAGAACATGCTGTTAGGGTTTGCTGGGCTTGGCGCAGTCGTTGAAACGGCATACTTGCCCGCATTGCGTAAACTTTACGGTGATTCCCTGTGCTGTGTGGGATTTGACGTGCAACCCGCAAAACAGCCCGCTGGTGTGACACGCTGTGCATCGCTCGCTGAACTTCTTGCAACACCGCTTGATACCCTGTTTATCACCACCGCTTCTCTGCATCATCTCGATGTGCTTGAACAGGCGCTGGCCGCTCCCATCGCACGAATCGTGGTTGAAAAACCGATTGTTGCCACGCTTTCCCAAATTGAAAAACTGAAAACGCTGCTGGAGCAACCCGACGCTGCCGACCGTGTGCTGGCGCTCGACCACTGGATGGCGCGTAATGGCGCAATGCAGCTGGCATTGGGAAAACTCGGTGCGCAGTGGCAGGGCGATAACCCACAACAGGCACTTGTCTCTCACTTTTCAGACGTTGTTAAAATCGACGGTTTTTTGCAGGAGCCGAGCGGATATAACGCTACAGGAGAGCCGATCGCGCTCAACTTTGCCACTGGTGAGCCAGATACGCGTGAGCTTCGCCACCCGGACGGTGTGATTCTGGACATTGGCACACACGTACTGGCCATGCTGCGTGAAACAGTGCGTTACCTGGGCGGTAATGACAGCATGACCCTGCAGGTGAAGAGCGCTAAAGACCGTCTGGGACGTAACATCATCCAGGGTGACCTGACCACGGCTGAAGGAGAGGCGCATCTGCAAGGACTGATTAGCGGTGTACCGTTGGATATCTGGCTGAATAAATACGCGGGGCCTGCTGGCGGACAAAAAGGTCTGCGCCTTTATCTGCGTGATGGGCGTATCATCAGCTACGACCGACGGGGTGCCGACGATGTGCTCGAATTGATTGACGGTGATGTTGTGCAACGCTGGTGTCTGCCTGGTACGATTTATGCCCATTGTCTGGCGGAACATATTCTGGGGACGCAAAGTCTGTTTGAACGCAGCCCGCAGGAGGTGAGCCGCACGACGCAGCGCAGGCTGGAGGAGGTAGAACGATTACTGATCCTACAGCAACAGTTGCGTGGTTCACACTAAGCGTATCATGGTAAAATTAGCGCAGAATTGAACGCCATTTAAAGGAGTCACCATGTCGATGACCTGCCCGGATTGTCATGCAGAACTGGAACCACAAAACGGTGTGGCACACTGTGAAAACTGTAAAAAAGATATTCCGTTAGAAGCGCGCTGCCCGGAGTGCCATCAGCCACTCCAGGTGTTAAAAGCCTGCGGTGCGGTGGACTACTTCTGTCAGAATGGCCATGGTCTGATCTCGAAGAAACGTGTGGAATTTGTGCCGGTTTAATCTGGCTTTTTCTTACGCGTTTTCTTTGCCGTCGTTACGCCTTTCACTTCGCTCTCTACCCAGCCGTCTGACAGGCGGGTAGTGAGCACATCACCGGTTTTTACCTGTTTGGTCTGCTTCAGCACTTTGCCGTCGGTCGCGGTAGTGACGCTATAGCCGCGAGCGAGCGTCGAGAGAGGACTCACCGCTTCAAGGTGCGTCACCACATTACCGAAGCGTTCTCGCTGTGCGCTTAAACGCGCGCGGATATTCTCTGCCAGACGGTACTCCAGTTGCTGAATACGGGTTTGCGCCCGATAAATTCGCGGCTGTGGGTTTTGCTGGCTCAGGCGTTGACTTACGCGCTGTTGGCGCTGATTGGCCTGCTTAATCTTATTCTCAAGAGCGAAATTCATCCGCTGACGCAGCCGCTCCAGCACGGTCTGCTGACGGGCCAGACGCAGTTGCGGATGTTGCTGTTGCAAACGGTGATGAAGCTGGGTAAAGCGACGAGTACGGTTGGCGATGTAGTAGTCCATCGCCATCTCCAGACGCTGCTGGCCATGCTGAATTTGACGCAGCAGTTCCAGTTGATTGCGGCTGACAATTTCCGCAGCTGCTGATGGCGTAGGCGCCCGTAAATCTGCAATAAAATCGGCAATAGTGACATCTGTTTCGTGGCCGACGGCGCTAACCACAGGAATGTGGCTGGCAAAGATTGCCCGTGCAACGCGTTCGTCGTTAAAACTCCACAAATCTTCCAGAGAACCGCCGCCGCGCCCGACGATAAGCACATCGCACTCGCCCCGCGCGTTCGCCAGCTCAATGGCGCGAACGATCTGTCCTGGTGCATCGTCGCCCTGGACCGCGGTCGGGTAGATAATAACGGGCAGGGATGGGTCACGACGCTTCAGCACGTGGAGAATGTCGTGCAGCGCAGCCCCGGTTTTCGAGGTAATGACCCCAACGCAGTGAGCCGGAGAGGGTAGTGATTTTTTGAACTGCTGATCGAATAGCCCTTCAGCCTGCAGTTTGGCTTTGAGTTGCTCATATTTTTGCTGCAACAAGCCTTCGCCAGCTGGCTGCATGCTCTCAACAATTATCTGGTAGTCGCCACGCGGTTCGTACAACGTAATGTTAGCGCGTACCAGGACCTGCTGACCGTGCTGTGGGCGGAACGTTACCCGTCGATTGCTGTTGCGAAACATCGCGCAGCGTACCTGGGCGGTGTCATCTTTGAGCGTGAAATACCAGTGACCGGAGGACGGCTGAGTGAAATTCGAGATTTCACCGCTGATCCAAACTTGTCCCATTTCCTGCTCAAGCAGCAAACGAACCGTCTGATTTAGGCGGCTTACGGTAAAAATTGAGGTGGTCTGAGAGGATAACATGTGAGCGGGATCAAATTCTAAATCAGCAAGTTATTCAGTCGAAAGTAACATGCTCACAGAGGAGCGCAAGGTTTTTTTGCAAAAAAGTGTGGATGCAATCGGTTACGCTCTGTATAATGCCGCGGCAATATTTAATAACCTCCCAGGTGAGATATTGCCCATGCTACGTATCGCAAAAGAAGCCCTGACGTTTGACGACGTCCTCCTCGTTCCCGCTCATTCTACCGTTCTGCCGAATACTGCTGACCTCAGCACCCAGTTGACGAAAACCATTCGCCTGAACATTCCTATGCTCTCCGCAGCAATGGACACCGTGACGGAAGCGCGCCTGGCAATTGCCCTGGCCCAGGAAGGCGGCATCGGTTTTATCCACAAAAACATGTCCATCGAGCGCCAGGCTGAAGAAGTTCGCCGCGTGAAGAAACACGAATCTGGCGTGGTAACTGACCCACAGACCGTACTACCAACCACTACTCTGCGCGAAGTGAAAGAACTGACCGAGCGTAACGGCTTTGCTGGCTACCCGGTAGTGACTGAAGATAACGAACTGGTCGGCATCATCACCGGCCGTGACGTGCGTTTTGTGACTGACCTGAACCAGCCGGTTAGCGTATATATGACGCCAAAAGAGCGTCTGGTGACCGTTCGTGAAGGCGAAGCGCGCGATGTCGTTTTTGCCAAAATGCACGAAAAACGCGTTGAGAAAGCGCTGGTTGTTGATGACAGCTTCCACCTGCTCGGCATGATCACCGTAAAAGATTTCCAGAAAGCAGAACGTAAACCTAACGCCTGTAAAGACGAGCATGGTCGTCTGCGCGTTGGTGCAGCGGTAGGTGCTGGCGCAGGTAACGAAGAGCGTGTAGACGCGCTGGTTGCCGCTGGCGTAGACGTTCTGCTGATTGACTCCTCTCACGGCCACTCTGAAGGCGTTCTGCAGCGTATCCGTGAAACTCGCGCTAAATATCCTGACCTGCAGATCATCGGCGGTAACGTTGCTACGGGCGCAGGTGCTCGCGCGCTTGCTGAAGCTGGCTGCAGCGCAGTTAAAGTGGGTATCGGCCCTGGCTCCATCTGTACTACCCGTATCGTGACCGGCGTCGGTGTTCCGCAGATCACTGCCGTTTCTGATGCCGTTGAAGCGCTGGAAGGCACCGGTATTCCGGTTATCGCCGACGGCGGTATTCGTTTCTCCGGCGACATCGCTAAAGCGATTGCTGCTGGTGCTGCCGCAGTGATGGTTGGCTCCATGCTGGCGGGTACTGAAGAATCCCCGGGCGAAATCGAACTGTACCAGGGCCGTTCTTACAAATCTTACCGCGGTATGGGTTCTCTGGGCGCGATGTCCAAAGGGTCTTCTGACCGTTACTTCCAGAGCGATAACGCTGCTGACAAACTGGTCCCGGAAGGTATCGAAGGTCGCGTTGCCTATAAAGGTCGCCTGAAAGAGATCATTCACCAGCAGATGGGCGGCCTGCGCTCCTGTATGGGTCTGACCGGCTGTGGTACTATCGACGCGCTGCGAACGAAAGCAGAGTTTGTACGCATCAGCGGTGCGGGTATTCAGGAAAGTCACGTTCACGATGTGACCATCACCAAAGAGTCCCCTAACTACCGCATGGGCTCCTGATAAGTTTCCGCGCCCGGCTATATGCCGGGCGAATTTGTTTCACTTGCCTCGGAATTAGCGTCAATGACAGACAATATTCATAAACATCGCATTCTCATCCTCGATTTCGGCTCGCAGTACACTCAGTTGGTTGCACGTCGCGTACGTGAACTGGGCGTCTACTGTGAACTGTGGGCATGGGATGTTACGGAAGCACAAATTCGCGAATTCAACCCAAGCGGTATCATTCTTTCCGGTGGTCCGGAAAGTACCACCGAAGAAAACAGCCCGCGTGCGCCGGAATACGTTTTCAATGCGGGCGTGCCGGTGTTCGGCGTGTGCTACGGCATGCAGACCATGGCAATGCAGCTCGGTGGTCATGTTGAAGGTTCTAACGAACGCGAATTCGGCTATGCGCAGGTTGAAGTTCAGACCGACAGCGCGCTTGTCCGCGGTATTGAAGACTCCCTGACCGCAGACGGCAAACCGCTGCTGGACGTGTGGATGAGCCACGGCGACAAAGTGACCGCCATTCCGGAAGGTTTCGTGACCGTTGCCAGCACCGACAGCTGCCCGTTCGCTATCATGGCGCACGAAGAAAAACGCTTCTACGGCGTGCAGTTCCACCCGGAAGTTACCCATACCCGTCAGGGCATGCGCATGCTGGAGCGTTTTGTGCGCGACATCTGCCAGTGTGAAGCGCTGTGGACGCCGGCAAAAATTATCGATGACGCCGTTGCCCGCATTCGTGAGCAGGTTGGCAATGATAAAGTTATCCTCGGTCTGTCCGGCGGCGTTGACTCTTCCGTGACCGCGATGCTGCTGCACCGTGCAATCGGCAAAAACCTGACCTGCGTGTTTGTCGACAACGGTCTGCTGCGTCTCAACGAAGCTCAGCAGGTGATGGATATGTTCGGCGACCACTTTGGCCTGAACATCGTTCACGTGGAAGGCGAAAAGCGTTTCCTGGACGCGCTGAAAGGCGAGAACGACCCAGAAGCTAAACGTAAAATCATTGGCCGCGTATTCGTGGAAGTATTCGATGAAGAAGCGCTGAAGCTGGAAGACGTTAAGTGGCTGGCGCAGGGCACCATCTACCCGGACGTGATCGAATCCGCGGCATCTGCCACCGGCAAAGCGCACGTTATCAAATCTCACCACAACGTGGGCGGTTTGCCGAAAGAGATGAAGATGGGTCTGGTTGAGCCGCTGCGTGAGCTGTTCAAAGACGAAGTGCGTAAGATTGGTCTGGAGCTGGGCCTGCCGTACGACATGCTGTACCGTCACCCGTTCCCGGGACCGGGTCTGGGCGTGCGTGTGCTTGGCGAAGTGAAGAAAGAGTACTGCGACCTGCTGCGTCGCGCGGATGCTATCTTCATTGAAGAGCTGCACAAAGCTGACCTGTACAACAAGGTAAGCCAGGCGTTCACCGTGTTCCTGCCGGTTCGTTCCGTTGGTGTGATGGGCGATGGCCGCAAATACGACTGGGTTGTTTCCCTGCGTGCGGTCGAAACCATCGACTTTATGACCGCGCACTGGGCACACCTGCCGTATGACTTCTTAGGCCGCGTCTCTAACCGCATTATCAACGAAGTGAACGGTATTTCCCGCGTGGTGTATGACATCAGCGGTAAGCCGCCAGCTACGATTGAGTGGGAATAATATCCCTTTCCGTTAGCGGTTTTTGAACCGGTAATATGCAGAAAACCCTCTGTTTACAGAGGGTTTTTTATTGCACGCATTTCAGCAAATACTTCAGGCGCATGTTCTGCAGGAAAGTACGCTAATCGACCAGTTGCAGCTGAGACTGTTGCTGAGGTGCGACATGCTGAATACGCACATCCATCTGTGGATAGGGTAGGTCGATGTGGTTGGCGTCCAGCGCCTCTTTAATGTTTTCCAGCAGATCGTAATAGGTGTTCCAGTATTCGATATTGGGAACCCATACGCGCACGTAAAAATTCAACGCTGAAGCGCCCAGTTCGCCCAGACGAACGGTTACCCCACGTTGCTTATCGATGCGGCTGTCCTGCTCGATAATGTGATTAATAACTTGCTTAACCTCTGCAATCCGACTCTGATAACCCACACCAATCACCAGATCGATACGACGAAAAGGGTGACGGGAATAGTTAATGATGTTGTCAGCGATGATCTTACCGTTTGGAATCACCACTTCTTTGCTGTCCGCGGTTAGCAGGGTGGTGGAGAAGATGTGCACCTTTTCTACTGTTCCGGTGACTGCACCAATCTGCACTACTTCTCCGGCGCGAAAAGGCCGCAGGGAAACCAACAGCACGCCAGCGGCAAAGTTGGAAAGCGAGCTTTGTAACGCGAGGCCAATGGCCAGTCCGGCGGCACCGATGACGGCAATAATGGAGGATGTTTCAATACCGATGCGACCTAATGCGGCGACGACGGAAAAGGCGAGGGTAATGTAACGTACCAGCGCGGTGAAGAACTGAATGATCGTTCTGTCGACTTTACGTTTAAGCAGTAACTTTTCCAGCCCACGAGAGAGCAGACGAGCGATAAATTTACCGATAAACAATAAGATCACGGCGGCAACGATATTCCAGCCGAATTGAATGACAGCATCGCTGTGCCCGGCGATCCACTCAAGGCCGCTTCTTATTTTCGGGAATAATAAAAAACCACTCATAGTATTACCCTGTAGTATTTAAAAATGATAACAATTCAAATAACTATTTAATTTTCATGCGAAATATAAATGCTTGCGTCAGTGATATTTGCTGGTGATATTAATTAGCATTTATTTGAGCACTGTTTGTCTTTTTATGTCCGCTAAACCGGAACGTAAAAATCAGCGCGAATGGTGCGGTGAAGTGGGATGAAAAGATTGTGCATTTGTGCGAAAAATACGGCCGATTATCTGATAATTAAGCGGGAGAGGGGGGATATGTGTAAAGTTTCGTCACTCAAATCCCTTACCGGATGGTTAAATGTCAGGCGATTAGCCATCCGGTAAGGAATCTTAATGCTGGGGGTATCACAGGCGCGAGCGATCAATGTTCGTCGGTTTGTGCAGGAGCTGTCTGTTGCGGCTGAGTGGTCTGCTGAGATTCTTTTTTGTCCTGGTGGTGATGCCACGCACCAATGGCGGAGTAGACGAAGCGTCCGAAGAAGAAGAGAAAGCTGATAAGCAGTACGATCCGGATCATGCGACTGTTAAATCGGTGTCGTTTGCGTAGGCTGGTAACCTGGCTCACAAAAGGTTCCTTGTAGTGTACCCAACTGAGGGCGATACTCACATTAAGGCACACTGAGAGGGAATGGTCAATTCTTCCTTATGTAAAATTGCTTCAGTTGTTTTATCTTCTTATGTTATGGAAATTAATATTATTATTTGCATGAATAATGTATTAACGATAAAAAATAATGAAAAGAGTAATAATTGATGAATGAGGGGCATGTTTTTTGATATGTATCAAGCATCACACTTTGCTGACAACTAAAATCGATGAATCATTGTGATGTATTTTACTTTATCGTTTTAAGGTCAGGTGGGATGCCTGTCTGAATACCCCCTACAGGATGTGTGGGATTCTACTGAGCATCTATGAAACTCAATAAAAATTATATTGGTATCAGAGATAGATGGTGGGCATTACCTCTCATCTTACCTTCTTTGTTGTTGCCTATATTGAGCACTGCCACCACCTATGCCCATATTAGTACGGGGACCGTAATTCTTTTCTACCTGCCGTTAGCGCTGATGATTAGCCTGATGCTTTTTTTTGGCTGGGCGGCATTGCCAGGTATTATCATTTCCATTATCTGGTACAAATATCCGCAGGTCGGGTTATTTGAAACACTTTCAATAATTTCGCACTTTATAGTTACAATCGTGCTTAGCTGGGGAGGATATAAAGTATTTTCTCCTCGACGAAACAACGTTTCCCACGGCGATTCTCACCTGATGTTTCAGCGTATGTTCTGGCAGGTCTTCTGCCCGGCAACGCTGTTTCTGATACTCTTCCAGTTTGCTGCATTTGTGGGTGTTTATGAAAGCAAATCCGGCATGGTGGGCGTTATGCCCTTCAATACAGGCACATTGATCAACTATCAGTCCATACTCGCGGGGAATCTTGTAGGTGTGCCGCTGTGTTATTTCATCATTCGAACAATTCGCAACCCCTTGCATCTGAGAGGCTATTTTTCTCAGTTAAAGCAGCAGTTTGATACCAAAGTGACTAAAACAGAGTTTGCGGTCTGGTTGATTATATTGACTGTGCTAATGGCAATGTTGTGTATGCCGCTTAATGAACAAAGCTCAATATTTAGCACGAATTATACCTTATCACTGTTACTTCCCGTCATGTTGTGGGGGGCAATGCGTTACGGTTATAGATTTATTTCGGTGATATGGGCGGTCGTACTTATTACCGCAATTCATTATTATCAGCGCTATATGCCATGGTATTCGGGTTACGATACGCAGCTTGCCATTACCTCATCAAGTTATCTGGTTTTTTCCTTCATCGTGAATTTCATTGCTGTCCTGGCAACGCGTCAACGTTTTGTTACCCGGCGCAACCATCGCCTGGCCTTCTTTGACCCTATGGTGCATATTCCGAATTTGCGCGCTTTGAACCGGGATTTGAAAAACGCGCCATGGTCAGTGCTTTGCTTTTTGGGTGTTCCGGGCATGGAGCTGCTGGTGAAAAATTACGGCATTATGCTGCGTATCCAGTACAAGCAAAAACTGGCTCAGTGGATAACACCGTTGCTTGAACAGGATGAGCATGTCTATCAATTGTCAGGTAATGATTTAATCCTGCGTTTTAACACTGAGCTACACCAGGAACGCATTGAAGCACTGGACAGGCATATCAAGCAGTTTCGTTTTGTCTGGGACGGAATGCCTTTGCAACCGCAGGTTGGGATCAGCTTTTGCTATGTCCGTTCTCCTGTTAACCATATCTATTTGTTGCTGGGAGAGTTAAGTACCATTGCCGAATTATCGCTGGCAACCAATTCACCAGAGAATTTGCAGCGGCGTGGTGTGATGCACCTGCAACGCGACCTGAAAGATAAAGTTGCGATGATGAACCGTATTCAGCAGGCGCTGGAGAACAATCGCTTTTTCCTGAAGGCGCAGCCGATTTTTGGCGTGCGTGGCGACGTTTATCACGAAATCCTGCTGCGGCTTGAGGGGGATGACGGTGAAACTATCGCCCCTGATAGCTTCTTGCCGGTAGCCCATGAGTTTGGTTTGTCCTCCCGTATCGATCTGTGGGTGATTGAAAATACGTTGAAATTTATGGCGCAGAATCGGGAAAAAATGCCCGCCCACCGGTTTGCTATCAACTTATCACCCACCTCAGTATGTCGCGCGCGACTTCCTAATGACATCAATCAGTTACTGAATAAGTACAAGGTTGAAGCATGGCAACTTATCTTTGAAGTGACGGAAAGCAATGCCTTGACCAATGCGGAACAGGCACAGGCAACGTTGCTGCAGCTGCAATCACTGGGCTGTCAGATTGCGATTGATGATTTTGGTACTGGGTATGCCAGCTATGCGCGGCTGAAAAATGTGAATGCCGATATCCTGAAAATTGACGGTAGCTTTATTCGCAATATTGTTTCGAACAGCCTCGACTACCAAATCGTGGCCTCTATTTGCCATCTTGCGCGGATGAAAAGAATGCTGGTGGTTGCGGAGTACGTCGAAAGCGAAGAAATACGCAGTGCGGTGATTTCGCTGGGGATTGATTACATGCAGGGGTATCTGATTGGTGAGCCACTGCCGTTGAATGAAACGCTGGAAAAGCAGGTGCCAGATGAACTGACACCTGCTGAGATCTTATGCGGCGATATCGGGTGAGCTCTCTTCTTCAATTTTGAGTCGCCAGCCTGTTACGGCTTCCCAGTATTGCTGCTCTTTCTCCAGATCGAGCAGCACCAGCGCATTTTGGCTAAACCAGTCATGCGGGAAGCGTAAGGTCCAGTGGCTGTCGTCGGTTATCAGGGTCAAAGTCGGCGGTGTGGTGGTCGCCTGACGCTGATTATTCAACAGCACGCCCAGGCGCAGCAGCTGAATTAACGGCAGAAACTGTTTCTTCTTAAACAGCGTAAAGCGGGGCAAGTCGTCGAGCTTAATCGCTTTGCGATGATAACGAACTAATGTTGCCATCATCAGCTGTTGTTCCTGATTGAAACCAGGAAGATCGCTGTTTTGTAAGATATACGCAGAGTGGCGATGCAAACCGCTGTGGTTAATGTTCAGCCCAACCTCATGCAGCATTGCTGCCCAACGCAGTAACGCTTCCAGTTGGGGATTGGCCAGCTTTGGCTGCTGCGTATGCCACTGGTCGTACATTTGCATCGTCGTTTCTAGTACGCGCCGGGCCTGTTCGCTGTCAATGTTGTACTGGTTCGCCAGGCTGCTGGCGGTACGGCTGCGAACGTCCTGGTGGCGAAAACGGCCTTCCATCTCGTACAACACGCCTTCACGTAACGCACCATCAGAAAGGCGAAGTTCGCGAATAGCTAACGCGTCAAAAACGCCGCACAGAATCGCGAGTCCGGGTACAAACACTGCTTTTCTTTCTTCTGACAACCCCGGCAAGCTGAGCGCATCAAATGACGCGTGCTTCAACACTTCAGATGTCAGCTTGTCCAGACGTTCGGGGGTGATAAAACCGTCTTTTTCACCCATCTCCAGCAGCACTTCATGGGCTGCTTTAATGGTGCCCGATGCGCCCAGCGCAACGTTCCAGCCCTGAATGCGAAACTGCCAGGTTAAGGTTTCGAGCTTTTGCGCAGCCGCCATGCGGGCACGCTGGAAGTTTTCGCGGTTAATTACACCGCGCGGGAAATACATCTGGGCAAAGCTGACGCAACCCATACGGCGGCTTTCGACCAGTTTAGGCTCGAAATCTTCTCCGATCACCAGTTCTGTTGAGCCGCCGCCGATATCGATAACCAGCTTGCGACCTTTTTCCGGCTGCGTATGTTCAACGCCCATAAAGATCAATCGGGCTTCTTCGTTGCCGGAAATAATCTCAATTGGGTAGGGGATGACTTTTTCCGCTCGCTTGAGAAAATCAGTCGCATTCAGTGCCTGACGCAAAGTATGGGTTCCCACGATACATACGCTTGATGGAGGAAACCCCTGCAAACGTTCGGCGAACAGTGATAAACAGCTTAGCCCGCGCTCCATGGCCTCTTCGCTCAGCTTGTTATCTTCGCCGAGGCCATCCGCCAGATGTACGCGTTGTTTCAGTCGCCCAATAATTTGCATTGCGCCATCAACCACGCGGGCAATGACCATATGGAAACTGTTTGAACCAAGGTCGACCGCAGCAAATTCTTGCGGTCGTGGAGTCTTGTCGTGTATTGGCATATCTTTAGTCAGGTTGCTCGAGTGATTTGATGTAATCGTAAATCGCCAATTGTGACTGAACCTTACGGCGGTTTCCGCGCGGTACGTAGCGATTACTCAGTTCTTTATCAATAAAGCGGGCTTTCACCGTGTCGCTGAACAGGATATCGATAATATCCAGCACGCGTTGCTTAAGGCGCGGGTCAAGAAGTGGTGTGGCAACTTCGATACGATAGTCGATGTTTCTTGTCATCCAGTCAGCGGAGGAGAGATACACCTGCTTGTCACCCCCGTTCTCGAAGATATAGACCCGGTCATGTTCAAGATAGCGATCAACGATGCTGATAACGCGAATATTGTCGCTGATACCTTCCAGATTCGGAATCAAAGAACACATACCACGAATCAACAAATTGACCGGCACACCTGAGCTTGAGGCCGCATAGAGGCGGTCAACCAGACCTTTATCGACCAGGTTATTCAGTTTTAGCGTAATGCCGGAAGGCAGTCCTTGCTGCGCGTTGGCGATCTCTTTGTCGATCATCGCGTACAGCAGACGACGTGAGTTCTGCGGGGAAACCAGCAGATAATCGAACGTCACCGGGCGATACGGGTTCTCGATGAAGTTAAACACCCGACGCACTTCGTTGGTAATGCGCGAATCGGCAGTTAGCAACGAGTAGTCGGTATACAGGCGTGCCGTTTTTTCGTTGAAGTTCCCCGTCCCGATATGCGCATAGCGCACGACTTCATCACCTTCTTTACGCGAGATAAGGAACAGTTTGGCGTGAATTTTCAGGCCTGGCGCGGAGAAGATGACGTGAACGCCTGCTTCGGTAAGACGCTTGGCCCAATGGATGTTGGCTTCTTCATCGAAGCGGGCCTGCAATTCCACCACCACGGTGACTTTCTTACCGTTGTGCGCGGCATGGATCATTGAATCTATGATGCGTGAATCTTTTGCCACACGGTAGATGTTGATCTTTATAGCCAGCACGCTCGGGTCGAAAGAGGCCTGGCGCAGCAGTTCAAGAACGTGCTCAAAGGTGTGATAGGGGTAATACAGCAGCACGTCGCGTTCACGAACGGCGTCAAAGCCGTTACGAAACTTCTCGTTGTCGAACCAGATATGGCGCAGACGCGGCAGCGGTTTGTTCACCAGGTTAGCTTTACCAACGTTGGGGAAGTTAATAAAGTCTTTGAAGTTATGGTAACGCCCGCCGGGAACAATCGAGTCGTAGCGAGAAATCGTCAGTTTTTCACGCAGTACCTCGACCAGCGCGTTGGGCATGTCACGCTGATAGACAAAACGTACAGGTTCTGCGGTCAGACGCTGTTTCAGGCTGGATGACATCAGCTCCATCAGGCTCGATTCCATCTCGTGCACCAAATCGTATTCGGCGTCACGGGTCATTTTCATCGAATAGGCGTTCAGTGCGTCGTAATCAAAGAACCCTTTGAAAATGTCGTCAAGGCAGTAACGTAATATGTTGTCCAGCAGGATCATCGGTTTGCGACGGCGTGGGGTTTCCGGCGGCAGATTCACAAAACGAGGAACCTTGTCGGAAGGAATTTCCAGCAGCGCGTAGCGGATCGTATCGCCACGGATTATTTCTACCGCCAGATAGGTGTAGTCATCTTTCAAAAACTGGACTAAATCCGTCTCGCGGTTAATCAGGATCGGCGTGATGTGCTGGCGAAGATATTGCTTGAAGTAATGACGCAACCAGCTTTGCTGATTGACCGACAACTGGCGTTCGTTGATTAAGAAAATCTGATTGCGCGCCATTTCCAACAGCAACTCGTTGTACAGGCCGTCAAATTCCTGATCGGCTTTTAATACGCGGGCCTGGATTTTGCCTAACAAATGGCGGGAGTGAGAGTTTGAACCCTGTTCTTCGCTAATAATGATTCGGCGCTTCAGTTCGGCAAAACGAACCTTATAAAACTCGTCGAGGTTATTGGAATAGATGCCTAAGAAACGCATCCGTTCGATCAACGGGTTTGACTTATCAGCAGCTTCCTGGAGTACACGTTCGTTGAACGCTAACCAGCTGAGTTCTTTCTCGATGTATAGCTTTTCCTGACCCATTACCACTTTTACTCCGTTTCATTCACGGGACACTACCGATTTATTATGGCGAGCATTGCTCTCAGATGTCCAACTGTGCCAGAAAAATATGACAATAAACCGTCTGATAGCAAAGAGAAAGGGGGAGCGTAGATGAATACCGGTGGTATTAACCGGAAAAGGTAGTTATGCCTGTAAGCCGGATGGTGACATTCGGCTTACAGGTTGGTTTTTTTATTATTCGTCGGCGGCGTAGCCTTGTGGAGGCAAACGAACGCCATCCAGCCATGCAGCGTTATCACGCATCTTCAGGCGACCGTCGATAAACCAGCTTACCACCAGCGGGTAAATGGTATGTTCCTGAGCCTGAACCCGTGCCGTGACGTCATCTTCGCTGTCGCCTTCAAATACTGGGACTTTGGCCTGGAGAATGACCGGTCCGCCGTCCAACTCATCCGTCACGAAATGGACTGAGGTACCATGTTCTTCATCGCCGTTTTCCAGTACCTGGCGGTGCGTATGCAGGCCGGGATACTTCGGCAATAAAGACGGGTGGATATTCAGCAATCGTTCAGCATAGTGAGCGACAAACGCCGGGCTGAGGATACGCATATAACCGGCCAGCACCACGACATCGGGTGCATAGGCGTCAATCTCTTGTATCAGTTGGCGGTCGAATGCTTCGCGACTGGCAAACTGGGCGGCTTCCAGCGAGTGTGCCGGAATATTCGCTTCGCGTGCGCGCTCAAGGCCGAACGCATCGGCCTTGTTACTGAATACTGCACGTATGGTGCCATTGATTTTTTTCTGTTCGCAGGCGTCGATTATCGCCTGCAAATTACTTCCGTTGCCGGAAATGAGCACCACGATGTTTTTCATTCAATGACCACACGCTGTTCGGAATCAGAAGCTTTGATGATACCGATTTTCCATGCGTTTTCACCTTTCTCATTGAGCAAAGCAAGGGCTTTGTCCACTTCCGGAGCTGGCAGGGCGATAACCATACCTACACCGCAGTTAAAGGTGCGATACATCTCATGCTGGCTGACGTTACCCGCCGTTTGCAGCCAGTTGAAGACGGCTGGCCACTGCCATGAAGATTCGTCGATCACTGCCTGCGTGTTGTCTGGCAGAACGCGTGGAATATTTTCCCAGAAGCCGCCGCCGGTCAGGTGGGCAATGGCGTGCACATCAACCTTCTCGATCAGTTCCAGAATGGATTTCACGTAAATGCGGGTAGGGGCCAGTAAGTGATCGGCCAGCGGCTTGCCTTCAAGCTCGGTGGTTTCTGGGTCACAACCGCTGACTTCTACAATTTTACGCACCAGAGAGTAGCCGTTGGAGTGCGGGCCGCTGGAGCCGAGCGCAATCAGTACGTCACCGTCAGCCACTTTTGAACCGTCGATAATCTCTGATTTTTCGACGACGCCAACGCAGAAACCTGCCACGTCGTAATCTTCGCCGTGGTACATCCCCGGCATTTCAGCTGTTTCCCCACCGACCAGCGCACAGCCAGACTGCAGGCAGCCTTCGGCAATCCCGTTAATGACGCTGGCTGCGGTGTCCACATCCAGTTTGCCGGTTGCATAGTAGTCGAGGAAGAACAGCGGCTCAGCGCCCTGAACCACGAGGTCGTTGACGCACATTGCGACGAGGTCAATGCCGATAGTGTCGTGGCGTTTCAGATCCATCGCCAGACGCAGTTTTGTACCAACGCCATCAGTGCCGGAAACCAGTACCGGTTCACGATATTTTTGCGGCAATGCGCACAGCGCGCCGAAGCCACCCAGACCACCCATAACTTCCGGACGACGAGTTTTCTTTACTACGCCTTTGATTCGATCAACCAGAGCATTACCTGCATCAATATCAACACCGGCATCTTTGTAGCTAAGAGAGGTTTTATCGGTCACTGCCTGCTTCCCCACATGTTTACTTGCAGTAAAAGTTAAATTCGGCGCAATTCTAACAGGGAAAGCAAACGTTTGCGAGCCTGCTCTGCATCAAGTTTTATCTGCTGGTTTTTTCAGCATTTTACAATCATTTATCTATTTGTTTGAGCTGCGCCACGAAAATAAAACCGGGTACAGTCTTGTGCTTGAATCCTGTTAGCCGAATGCACAGTATCGTACTGAAACCGGTTTCTGTTTTCTGTTGCGGACCTCATCAACAGCGTTTTGCGCAGAGTCATCACGATAGGGGAAGGGTATGTCAGGATTTAAAGCAGATTTCATGTGGGGTGGTGCTGTCGCTGCTCATCAACTGGAAGGTGGCTGGCAGGAGGGCGGAAAAGGCGTCAGCGTTGCTGATGTCATGGCCGCGGGAGCGCATGGGGTGGCGCGTGAAATTACCGACGGTGTGATTGCCGGTAAAAATTACCCTAACCATGAGGCCATCGATTTTTATCATCGCTATAAAGACGACATAAAGCTGTTTGCCGAAATGGGGTTTAAATGTTTTCGCACCTCTATTGCCTGGACACGTATTTTCCCCTTAGGCGATGAAGAACAACCCAATGAAGCTGGCCTACAGTTCTATGATGACCTGTTTGACGAATGCCTGAAATACGGCATTGAGCCGGTGATTACGCTGTCGCATTTTGAGATGCCTTACCATCTGGTGACGGAGTACGGCGGCTGGCGCAACCGCAAGCTTATCGATTTCTTTGTCCGTTTTGCCAGGGTGGTATTCACTCGTTACCAGCACAAAGTGAAGTACTGGATGACGTTTAATGAGATTAACAACCAGGCAAATTATCACGAAGATTTCGCGCCCTTTACTAACTCAGGTCTGAAATACCAGCCCGGCGAGGACCGCGAGCCGGTCATGTACCAGGCGGCGCACTATGAGCTGGTGGCAAGCGCGCTGGCGGTAAAGGTTGCGCGTGAGATTAACCCGGAATTACAGATAGGGTGCATGATTGCCATGTGTCCTATCTATCCGCTGACCTGCGCGCCAGACGATATGATGATGGCGATGAATGCCATGCACCGGCGTTACTGGTTTACTGACGTCCATGTGCGCGGCAAATACCCGCGGCATCTTCTCAACTACTTTGCCCGTCGTGGCTTTGAACTGGATATCACCGAGGAAGACCGTCAGGCGCTGACCGAGGGCTGCGTTGATTACATCGGCTTTAGCTATTATATGTCTTTCGCGACCCAGGCAACGGCGGACAACCCACAACTGGATTACGATGAGTCGAAAAGCCTGGTTTCCAACCCGTACGTGCAGAAATCTGACTGGGGCTGGCAGATTGATCCGGTTGGCCTGCGTTATTCACTGAACTGGTTCTGGGATCATTATCAGCTGCCACTATTTATTGTGGAGAATGGATTTGGCGCCATTGATGTGCGCGAGGACGATGGTACAGTTAACGACCAGTACCGTATCGACTACCTTGCCGCCCACATACGTGAGATGAAAAAAGCGGTGGTGGAAGATGGCGTGGATCTGATGGGATATACCCCGTGGGGCTGCATTGATTTAGTCTCTGCCGGGACAGGGGAGATGAAAAAACGCTACGGGTTTATCTATGTCGATAAAAATAATGACGGTAGCGGGACATTAACGCGCTCACCTAAAAAATCTTTTTCGTGGTATCAAAAAGTCATCCAGACCAATGCTGAATATCTTTGAAATTCATAGCATTGACAGCAAGCCCCACCATCAGTGCGGGGCTTGTTTTATACTCATCATTCAGACGCAAATGACTTTGGTTGATCCATATCAAGCGTATGCAGTGTTGCGCCAGAGAGGAAAAGCGGTATAATCCGGCGATTTTTTTTGTGGTTGCCATTCGTCTGAGGAAAGGAGAAGAGTATGAAGATCGTGGAAGTCAAACACCCACTCGTCAAACACAAGCTGGGACTGATGCGTGAAAACGACATCAGCACTAAACGCTTTCGTGAACTCGCCTCGGAAGTTGGCAGTCTGCTGACTTATGAAGCAACCGCTGGTCTGGAAACCGAAAAGGTGACCATTGAAGGCTGGAACGGTCCAGTTGAAGTTGACCAAATCAAAGGCAAAAAAATCACCGTTGTGCCTATCCTGCGTGCGGGCCTGGGCATGATGGAAGGCGTTCTGGAAAACGTTCCGAGCGCGCGTATCAGCGTTGTTGGTATGTACCGTAACGAAGAGACGCTGGAGCCGGTTCCGTATTTCCAGAAGCTGGTTTCTAACATCGATGAGCGTATGGCGCTGATCGTTGACCCAATGCTGGCAACCGGCGGCTCTGTTATCGCCACTATCGATCTGCTGAAAAATGCAGGCTGCACCAGCATTAAAGTGCTGGTCCTGGTTGCGGCACCGGAAGGTATCGCGGCACTGGAAAAAGCGCACCCGGATGTGGAGCTGTACACCGCCTCCATCGATCAGGGACTGAACGAGCACGGATACATTATTCCGGGGCTCGGCGATGCCGGCGATAAGATTTTTGGTACTAAGTAAACGAATAAGTGAAAAGAAGCCGACTTTAAGAGTCGGCTTTTTTTTGAATAAAACAACCCAATGGCTAATAACAAACAACACTCAGAGGAAAACACTATGACGCGCCGTGCTATCGGGGTGAGTGAAAGACCGCCGCTTTTACAGACAATCCCGCTTAGTTTGCAGCACCTGTTCGCCATGTTTGGCGCAACGGTACTGGTGCCAGTCCTGTTCCACATCAACCCGGCTACCGTTCTGCTGTTTAACGGCATTGGTACGTTGCTGTATCTCTTTATTTGTAAGGGTAAAATTCCCGCATATCTGGGTTCCAGCTTTGCCTTTATTTCCCCGGTACTGCTGCTGCTGCCGTTAGGGTATGAAGTGGCGCTGGGCGGTTTCATTATGTGTGGCGTCCTGTTCTGCCTGGTTTCTTTCATTGTTAAGAAGGCAGGAACCGGCTGGCTGGATGTCATGTTCCCGCCTGCGGCGATGGGCGCAATCGTTGCCGTCATCGGTCTGGAGCTGGCTGGCGTTGCTGCGGGTATGGCGGGGTTACTGCCTGCTGAGGGGCAATTACCGGATTCAAAAACCATCATCATTTCTATGGTGACGCTGGCGGTAACGGTCTTTGGTTCCGTATTGTTCCGCGGTTTTATGGCGATTATCCCGATTCTGATCGGGGTGCTGGCCGGTTATGCGCTTTCCTTCGTGATGGGCGTTGTGGACACTACGCCGATTGCGCAGGCCCACTGGTTCGCGCTGCCGACGTTCTACACGCCGCGTTTTGAATGGGTTGCCATTCTGACCATCCTGCCAGCGGCGCTGGTGGTCATCGCCGAACACGTCGGGCATCTGGTGGTGACGGCGAATATCGTGAAAAAAGATTTGATTCGCGATCCTGGCCTGCATCGTTCTATGTTTGCCAACGGTCTGTCTACGGTAATCTCTGGTTTCTTCGGCTCTACGCCGAACACCACGTACGGCGAAAACATCGGCGTAATGGCGATCACCCGCGTTTACAGTACCTGGGTTATCGGCGGTGCGGCAATTTTCGCCATTCTGCTCTCCTGCGTGGGTAAACTGGCGGCGGCGATCCAAATCATTCCACTGCCGGTGATGGGCGGCGTATCGCTGCTGCTGTACGGTGTGATTGGCGCTTCTGGTATTCGCGTACTGATCGAGTCGAAGGTTGACTATAACAAGGCGCAGAACCTGATCCTGACCTCGGTTATTTTGATCATCGGCGTAAGTGGCGCGAAAGTTCACATCGGTGCCGCAGAGCTGAAAGGCATGGCACTGGCGACCATCGTTGGTGTCTGTCTGAGCCTGATTTTCAAAGTTATCAGCCTGCTGCGTCCGGAAGAAGTCGTGCTTGACGCGAAAGATGCAGACAGTCCGCAACAGTAAATCTCTGACCGGGCGGCAGCGCTGCCCGGTTCTATCGCGACGTATTTCTGTGTTAAACTCAACGCGATTTTATGAAATCCTGGGTTGAGGTATCTCTGAACACACCGGCACAGCTCTCTTTGCCACTTTATCTTCCTGACGACGAAACTTTCGCAAGTTTCTGGCCGGGGGATAACTCCTCTTTACTGGCTGCACTGCAAAACGTGCTGCGTCAGGAACATAGCGGGTATATTTATCTCTGGTCGCGTGAAGGCGCTGGCCGTAGTCATTTGCTGCATGCAGCCTGTGCGGAACTGTCCGCGCGCGGCGATGCGGTAGGCTACGTGCCGCTCGACAAACGCACCTGGTTCGTCCCCGAGGTGCTCGACGGGATGGAGCATTTATCGCTGGTTTGCATTGATAACATCGAATGTGTGGCCGGTGATTCGCTGTGGGAAATGGCGATCTTTGATCTCTACAACCGTATCCTGGAGTCGGGGAAAACGCGTTTGCTGATCACCGGCGATCGTCCGCCAAGACAGCTGAATCTGGGGTTGCCGGATCTCGCCTCACGCCTGGACTGGGGGCAAATCTACAAGCTACAACCGCTTTCCGATGAAGATAAGCTGCAGGCGTTGCAATTACGCGCCAGACTTCGTGGATTTGAACTGCCGGAAGATGTGGGACGTTTTCTGCTGAAGCGTCTGGATCGTGAAATGCGAACGCTGTTTATGACGTTGGATCAGTTAGATCATGCGTCGATCACCGCCCAGCGTAAGCTGACCATTCCGTTCGTAAAAGAAATTCTGAAGCTGTAAGCGCCGCAGCCGAGAAGACTGCGGCAGGTTGCAGGTTAACCGACGATTTCCAGTACCTGCTCAGGCGGGCGTCCAATTCGAGCCTGACCTTTGGCAACCACAATCGGGCGCTCCATCAGTTTCGGGTTTTCCACCATTGCCTGAATCAGCGCATCTTCACTCAGATTTTTGTCCGCCAGGTTAAGCGATTTATAGAGATCCTCTTTCTGGCGCATCAGTTCACGCGCGCTGGACATACCGAGCATTTGCAGCAGTTCGCGCAGGGTTGCTGCGTCAGCCGGCGTTTCCAGATACAACACCACTTCCGGGTCCACGCCGTTGGACTTCAGTAATTCCAGCGTTTCACGGCTCTTGGAGCAGCGTGGGTTATGGTAGATTTTAATCGCGTCTGACATGACTTCTCCTTGCATAACAATACTGCCGGATGGCGGCCAAAAGACCTTATCCGGCCTACATATTGCGTCTGACGTAGGCCGGATAAGACGCGACAGCGTCGCCATCCGGCAAGGGTTCGATAATTACATTTTCGTGTACGGTTTAAAGCGTTCTTGCAGCTGGCGTAGCTGGTCAATACGGGCATCGTATCTGGCCTGCTGCTGGCTACCCAGTTTCACCTGAGAGCTTGCGCTGCTGAGCATCGAAATAGCCTGATCCAGACGTCCCGCGAGGGCATACCCCTCCGCGCGCGCCGCCAGCTCCTGATCGCGGTTGCTCAGGTTGGCTTCTGTTTGCGCTAACAGATCCCAGCCGTTAGGGTCATCTTTATGGTTAAACGTATAGCGATTCAGGATGGTCGCCGCCTCTTTGGCTTGTCCACCCTGTAAATAGGCATTCGCCAGGTTGAGCTGCAGAACCGGGTTAGTGCGCAGGTCGCGGGCGTTTTTCAGGCGGTTAATGGCATCACTGGTTTTCTTCTGGCCGAGATCGATATCTGTTGCCAGGTCGAGATACCAGGTATTGTTAGGATCCGCCGCCAGCAGCGGTTGCAGCGCTTTACGCGCCTCGTCGTATTTACTGGCTTCCATCGCCTGCAATGCCCGGCCATACTGGGCCGCACGTTGCTCACGTACGTTGCCTTTCGACCAGCTACTCAGCAGGTCATCGGTCAACTGGTTACGACCAGAGTTGTACATGCCTAAGGTTCGTGCCTTAGCCAGATAAAAATCTTCTGACGACTGGACGACCACCGGGCGCATCTGGTTGGCGCGGTTACGGGCATCAGACAGACGGCTTTCCGGCAGGGGGTGAGTCAGCAAAATTTCCGGCGGACGCGAAGAGTAACGAGCCTGGTCGAGCAGTTTTTCCAGGAACGTTGGCATGGCCTGGGGATCGAATCCCGAGCGTTGCAGCACCTGAATACCGATGCGGTCTGCTTCCTGTTCGTTTTGCTGCGTAAAGCTGATCATTCCCTGACGTGTACCCGCCAGCGTACCGGTCAGCGCCGCCATACCCGCCTGCGGGCTGGCCATTGCTAATAAAATTGAACCTAATGCGCCAACCCACGTTAGCGGTGCGCTGCGTTTCTGATCTTCCATGGCACGCGCCAGGTGACGCTGTGTAACGTGGGAAATTTCGTGCGCCATAACCGATGCCAGCTGGCTTTCGTTGTCGGAATAGCGGAATAGTGCGGAGTGCAGGACAACGTTGCCGCCAAAGAAAGCAAAGGCGTTGATTTCATCGTTGTTAATCAAAAAGAAGGTGAAGGGCGTTTTTACCGAGTCGGCGTGCGAGACCAGACGCATCCCCAGCGCATTAATGTATTGGGTGAGCAATGGATCGTTAATTAATGGCGCACTGCCGCGCAGTTGGCGTACGTAATAATCGCCCATCTGCATTTCCTGTCCTATGGAAAGCGTACTGCCTGCCGACGTTCCCATATCAGGCAGGGTGTCCGCAGTATCAGCAAATGCGGGCGCAACCTGACCGATAGTCAGTGCGGCAATGAGGGTAGCAACCAGGTTTTTTTTCAACTGCCTGAACATAACCTCTGTCCTGTATTCTTTTTTGAGATAGCCATTTGACCGATGCTGTGAAGTATCGTTCACACTCCGCAAGCTTACGGAGTGTAACTGCGAAACCTGACGATGAACACCCAGGAAAAATGTCTTTTCACTTTGCGTAATCAGCCATAAAAAGCGAAGTCTTTTTTGTGACATTTCGATACAATTCGGGATCGCAATCCCGCTATTGGGTTCATGGAAGGGTTTTATGCTCGAAATGTTGATGCAATGGTATCGTCGCCGCTTTAGCGACCCCGAAGCCATCGCCCTGCTGATTATTCTTGTTGCCGGTTTTGGCATCCTGTTTTTCTTTAGCGGTCTTTTGGCGCCGCTGCTGGTCGCCATTGTGCTGGCGTACCTGCTTGAATGGCCGACAGTGCGGCTGGAACATATTGGGTGTTCACGGCGTTGGGCGACATCGATTGTGCTGGTGGTATTTGTCGGTATTTTACTGCTGATGGCCTTTGTGGTGATGCCCGTTGCGTGGCAGCAGGGAATTTACCTGATCCGCGACATGCCCGGCATGCTCAATAAATTGTCTGATTTTGCCGCCACCTTGCCACGACGTTACCCGGCGCTGATGGATGCGGGCATCATTGATGCGATGGCGGAAAATATGCGCTCGCGAATGCTCACCATGGGCGATTCGGTGGTGAAATATTCGCTGGCCTCACTGGTCGGTTTGCTGACGCTGGCGGTTTACCTGGTTCTCGTCCCATTGATGGTGTTCTTTCTGATCAAAGATAAAGGACAGATGCTGAACGCCGTGCGCCGGGTGCTGCCGCGTAACCGCGGGCTGGCGGGGCAGGTATGGAAAGAGATGAATCAGCAAATCACCAACTATATCCGCGGGAAGGTGCTGGAAATGGTGGTGGTCGGCGTAGCAACCTGGCTCGGCTTCCTGCTGTTTGGTCTCAACTATTCGCTGCTGCTGGCGGTGCTGGTCGGGTTCTCTGTGCTGATCCCGTATATCGGCGCTTTTGTGGTGACGATTCCGGTGGTTGGCGTGGCGCTGTTCCAGTTCGGGCTTGGCACCGAGTTCTGGAGCTGTTTTGCTGTGTACCTGATAATCCAGGCACTGGACGGCAATTTGCTGGTTCCCGTGTTGTTCTCCGAGGCGGTCAATCTGCATCCACTGGTGATTATTCTCTCCGTGGTGATTTTCGGCGGTCTGTGGGGATTCTGGGGCGTATTCTTTGCGATTCCTCTGGCGACGTTAATCAAAGCGGTAATGCATGCCTGGCCGGATGGTCAGGTCGTTGACGAACCCTAATCTGCAAGATCCGGCGATATCATGTCGCCGGATCTGAACTTGTCTGACCTCTATCCACACTTTCTGAATAATCTCTTCTGCTGTCGTTTTTCTCCGCGTTTGTCTTTAACTTGACCATCGTGATGTCTTTTAGTCACACAAGGATTAAGGCCAACAGGAGAACAAAATGGGTCACAGCACACACACGCAGCAAAAGGTGGGATGGGGCGGTTATCTCGCTTTTTTTATTACGATTATTCTTTTTTCCGGCATGTTTGCGAAAAGTACCGAATGGTGGCGGGTCTTTGACTTCACCGTCCTCAACGGTGCGTTTGGGCAGATTAATGCTGCGGGCGACACGGCAGTCTCTTTTCGTGGCACTGGGGGGATGGGGGCAAAAGACGGCTTCTTATTCGCGCTTGAACTGGCGCCTTCCGTCATTCTTTCGCTCGGGATTATTTCCGTCACCGAAGGGTTGGGTGGGTTGCGCGCGGCACAACAGCTGATGACGCCGGTCCTGCGTCCGTTACTGGGCATTCCGGGTATTTGTTCGCTGGCGTTGATTGCGAATTTGCAAAATACCGATGCCGCGGCAGGGATGACCAAAGAAATGGCGGAAGAGGGCATTATCACAGAGCAGGAACGCGCTATTTTTGCCTGCTGGCAAACCAGCGGCAGCGCGTGCATTACCAACTATTTTTCTTCTGGCGCAGCGCTGTTTACGATGGTGACCGTTCCGGTGATTACGCCGCTGGCTGTGATCCTTGTCTTCAAATTTGTGGGCGCGAACCTGTTGCGTGTATGGATCGCGCAGCTGGAAAATCGCCGTATGCAGCAGGAGGCGTGAGATGACAACACAGGTACGTAAAAACGTCATGGATATGTTTATCGATGGCGCACGGCGCGGGTTTACCATTGCAACAACCAGTCTGTTGCCTAACGTGGTGATGGCGTTTGTGATTATTCAGGCGCTGAAGGTGACAGGGCTGCTCGAGGTTGTAGGGCGGGTATGCGAGCCGGTAATGGCGCTGTGGGGGCTACCGGGGGAATCTGCCACTGTGCTGCTGGCAGCGGTGATGAGTATGGGAGGCGGTGTCGGCGTGTGCGCCAGCCTGGTTGTCGCCGGCACGCTTTCGGGACATGATGCCACGGTGTTGTTACCGGCTATCTACCTGATGGGAAATCCGGTGCAAAATGTGGGCCGTTGTCTGGGGACCGCGGGGGTTCATCCTCGTTATTATCCGCTAATTATTGCGGTATGCGTCATTAATGCGCTGCTCTCTATTTGGGTTATGCAGGTTATTGCCTGACAAGGAAGGTTATGAACTGTTCAATTCTTGATTTGACGTTGTTCCAGCAGGGACACGTGTATGCGCCGGAAGATTTAGGGCGACAGGATATACTGGTCTCCGGCAGCAAAATTGTTGCCATCGCCCCGTCAATTTCTCCTGAAGACTTTCCCGGTTGCGAGTGTATCAATCTTGACGGCGCGATTGTATGCCCAGGATTTATCGATCAACACGTCCATCTTATTGGCGGCGGTGGGGAAGCGGGGCCGCATACCCGCACGCCGGAAGTGCGCTTGTCACGGCTGGTTGAAGCTGGCGTCACGTCGGTGGTGGGTTTGCTGGGGACCGATGGCATTACCCGTCACCCGGAATCGCTGCTGGCAAAAACCCGCGCGCTGGAGTTTGAAGGCATCAGCGCATGGATGCTGACCGGGGCGTATTCTCTGCCTTCCCCGACTATCACCGGCAGTATCGATCGCGATGTGGCGCTGATTGATAAAGTTATTGGTGTGAAATGTGCGGTTTCGGACCATCGTTCTTCAGCCCCGGATACCTCGGCGCTGGCAAATATGGCGGCGCAGTCGCGCGTCGGCGGGTTGTTGGGGCGCAAACCAGGGATCAGCGTTTTCCATATGGGCGACAGCCCGCGCATGCTGGAACCGTTGTACCAGATCCTCGACTGCTGCGATGTGCCGATTACTAAACTGTTGCCGACACACGTTAACCGTGCGGAACCGTTGTTCCAGGCGGCGCTGGAGTATGCCCGTAAAGGCGGTTATATCGACATTACCAGCAGCATTGATGAGCCCGTCGACCCGGCCACGGCTATCGCCACGGCGCTGCGCCAGAACGTGCCGCTGTCGCGCATTACCCTTAGTTCGGATGGCAACGGCAGCCAGCCGGAATTTGATGAGCTTGGCAATCTCACCGGCATCGGTGTCGCGGGGTTTGAATCACTGGCTGAGACGGTGCGCCAGTTGGTGAAGGTTCATGCCATACCGCTGGAACAGGCGCTGTGTCCGCTGACGCGTACGGTCGCAGAATTTTTGGCACTGGAGCATAAAGGGCGTCTGGCGGTGGGATGCGATGCGGACATTCTGGTGCTCAACGACGCGCTGGAAGTTCATCACCTGTGGGCGAAGGGAAAAGCCGTAGTCAGGGAGCAGAAAGCGTGTGTGAAAGGGACGTTTGAGTAACCGGGCGGTCATCTGCCGGATGTCGACGCTAACGCGTCTTATCCGGCCTACGTGCGTGCATTTGTAGGCCGGATAAGGCGTTCACGCCGCCACCCGGCATTTCACGGTCAGGCGTTCTCTTTCAGCCAATTCATTACCACGTCGTGGTGGTTGCTGGTTTTGAAGTCATCAAACACATGCTCAATTTTCCCTTCGGCATCAATCAGGAAGCTGATGCGGTGGATGCCATCGTAGGTTTTGCCCATAAATGACTTCTCACCCCAGACACCGAACTGCTCGCAAACCTGATGATCTTCATCGGACAGGAGCGTGAAATTCAGGACTTCTTTCTCCGCGAATCGGGAAAGCTTCTCTGGTTTGTCGGTGCTGATCCCCAGCACTTCAACACCCGCTTTTTTTAACTCATCCATGTTATCGCGCAGGCCGCAGGCCTGTACGGTACAGCCGGGTGTCATGGCTTTCGGGTAAAAATAAACCAGAACACGCTGTCCCTGGAAGTCGGTTAAATTTACTTGTTCTCCGTCTTGATCCGGCAAGCTAAATTTCGGTGCGATATCACCGGCTTTCAGTGGGTTCATTACTTAACTCCATCCTGTTCATCATGCTGTGAGTAATTGACGACGTTAATACTGCCTTGCGCATTGAGTTCTGTACAGAGTGCTTTAAACGCATCTTCAATATTTGCCGAATCATGTGACGCAGGACTATGTGCGGTAATTTGAATAAACAACTGCGCCGCCTTTCCATTCTCAGCCGGTTGCGTGCGTGAAACCAGTTCCGCAATATTCATTTGGTGGCTGTCAAACAGAGCGGTGAAGCGTTCAATCAAATGGGGAGAATCAGGGACATCGACCTGCACCCATACCGTAGCAGGCATTGCCGGACGGGGGCGCGCGGTCGTGCGCTTCATCACAATGAGTAAATCCAGCTCTGCGCCTTTTAATGGCAGGGTTGATTCAATCAGGGTGATGGCATTCCAGGTGCCCGACAGCAACATGATAAACGTGAACTCATCACCCAGCATGGCCAGTCGGCTGTCTTCGATATTACAGCCGCAACTGCTGACATGACGCGTGATGGTGTTCACAATTCCTGGGCGATCGGCACCCAGCGCAGTAATGACCAGATAGTGTTGCGATGACGATGTCAAACCTGTTCTTCCTTTGAGCGGTGAGGTAATCATAAGGAAAGCATAAAAAAAACATGCATACAACAATCAGAACGGCTCTGGTCGCTTGCTTTTATTGTCGTACCAAACGTACCATTGAGACACTTGTTTGCACAGAGGATGGCCCATGTTCACGGGAAGTATTGTCGCGCTTGTTACGCCGATGGATGAGAAAGGTAAAGTCTGCCGGTCGAGCCTGAAAAAACTGATTGATTATCATGTCGCCAGCGGCACCTCGGCGATCGTTTCTGTTGGCACCACCGGTGAGTCCGCCACCCTGAGTCATGATGAACATGGCGATGTGGTGATGATGACGCTGGAACTGGCTGACGGGCGTATTCCGGTGATTGCCGGAACCGGCGCCAATGCGACCGCGGAAGCCATTAGTCTGACGCAGCGTTTCAACGACAGCGGTGTTGTCGGCTGCCTGACGGTGACGCCTTACTACAACCGCCCAACCCAGGAAGGTTTGTTCCAGCATTTCAAAGCCATCGCTGAGCATACTGACCTGCCGCAAATTCTGTATAATGTGCCGTCCCGTACTGGCTGCGATATGCTGCCGGAAACCGTTGGTCGTCTGGCGAAAGTTAAAAATATTATCGCTATTAAAGAGGCCACGGGGAACTTAAGTCGCGTTCACCAGATCAAAGAGCTGGTTTCGGACGACTTTATTCTGCTCAGCGGTGATGACGCGACCGGACTGGATTTTATGCAGCTCGGTGGTCATGGCGTGATTTCCGTAACGTCTAACGTTGCGGCACGTGATATGGCTGAAATGTGCAAACTGGCGGCAGCCGGGCAATTTGCCGAGGCGCGGGTGATTAACCAGCGTCTGATGCCGTTACACAACAAACTATTTGTCGAACCCAATCCTATCCCCGTGAAATGGGCGTGTAAGGAGTTGGGACTTGTGGCGACCGATACGCTACGTCTGCCGATGACGCCAATTACGGACAATGCTCGTGAAATCGTCAAAGCGGCGCTTAAGCATGCCGGTTTGCTGTAAAGTTTAGGGAGATTTGATGGCTTACTCAGTACAAAAGTCGCGCCTGGCCAAGGTTGCGGGTGTTTCGCTTGTTATGTTGCTCGCGGCCTGTAGCTCTGACTCGCGCTATAAGCGCCAGGTGAGCGGTGATGAATCCTATCTGGAGGCCGCACCGCTTGCTGAGCTTCATGCTCCAGCTGGGATGATTTTGCCGGTTATGTCGGGCGACTATAATATCCCGGTAACCAACGGCAGTGGTGCCGTGGGTAAAGCGCTGGATATTCGTCCACCGGCTCAGCCGTTAGCATTAGTCACCGGTGCTCGCACACAGATCGCGGGTGATACGTCGACATTACTGGTGGAAAACGGTCGTGGCAACACACTGTGGCCGCAGGTCGTTAGCGTCATTCAGTCTAAAAACTACACGATCACCAAACGTGATGATGCCAGCCAGACGTTGACCACCGACTGGGTTGACTGGAACCGTCTGGATGAAGACGAGCAGTACCGTGGACGTTATCAAATCTCGGTTAAACCGCAGGGCTATCAGCAAGCGGTAACGGTGAAACTGGTTAACCTCGAGCAGGCGGGTAAACCCGTAGCCGATGCGGCATCAATGCAGCGCTACAGCGCTGAGATGATGAACGTTATCTCTGCTGGTCTGGATAAAAACGCCACCGACGCCGCGAATGCCGCGCAGAACCGCTCTGCAGCCACCATGGATGTTCAGAGCGCCGCCGATGACACAGGTTTACCAATGCTGGTGGTACGTGGGCCGTTCAACGTGGTGTGGCAGCGTCTGCCGGCAGCGCTTGAGAAAGTGGGGATGAAGGTAACCGACAGCACCCGTTCTCAGGGCAGCATCGCGGTGACCTACAAACCACTGTCCGATAGCAACTGGCAGGAGTTGGGCGCAAGCGATCCGGGTCTGGTATCCGGCGACTATAAACTGCAGGTCGGTGATTTAGACAACCGCAGCAGCTTGCAGTTTATCGATCCGAAGGGGCATACCCTGACGCAAAGCCAGAACGACGCGCTGGTCGCCGTCTTCCAGGCAGCGTTCAGTAAGTAAAAATAAAGGGCTGGATAACTCCAGCCCTTTTTTTCTGATATGATACGCAAACGTGTGCGTCGGCAGAAAAACGCAATATTTATCGTTAATTCACACCCAGGAGTAATAAAGATGCAAAAGCAAGCTGAGTTGTATCGTGGTAAAGCGAAGACCGTATACAGCACGGAAAACCCGGACCTGTTGGTGCTCGAATTCCGCAATGATACGTCAGCAGGGGATGGCGCGCGCATTGAACAGTTTGACCGTAAAGGCATGGTGAACAACAAATTCAACCATTTCATTATGACTAAACTGCAAGAAGCGGGTATTCCTACCCAGATGGAGCGACTGCTTTCTGATACCGAATGTCTGGTGAAAAAACTGGAGATGGTACCGGTTGAATGTGTGGTACGTAACCGCGCGGCAGGCTCTCTGGTTAAGCGTTTAGGCGTTGAGGAAGGTATTGAGCTGAATCCGCCGCTGTTTGATCTGTTCCTGAAAAACGATGCTATGCACGATCCAATGATTAACGATTCCTATTGCGAAACTTTTGGTTGGGTGAGCAAAGAGAATCTGGCACGTATGAAAGAGCTGACCTACAAAGCTAACGACGTGCTGAAAAAGATGTTTGATGATGCTGGTCTGATTCTGGTCGACTTCAAACTTGAGTTTGGTTTGTATAAAGGTGAAGTGGTTCTGGGTGATGAATTCTCACCGGACGGTAGCCGCCTGTGGGACAAAGAAACGCTGGATAAAATGGACAAAGATCGCTTCCGCCAGAGTCTGGGCGGCCTGATCGAAGCCTATGAAGCCGTCGCGCATCGCCTGGGTGTGAAGTTAGACTAATCTTCCCCTGAGCCGGCGATCGCTCTCCGGCTCATTAACCCCACCTGATTTGATTACTATTTCTTATGGTAATCCTGTTCCGAACCGCCTACGATCATCATCATAATGAATAAAAAGTTGAGGTGATTATGCGCTGGCAAGGGCGTCGTGAAAGTGACAACGTGGAAGACAGACGAAACAGCTCTGGCGGCCCCTCTATGGGTGGGCCTGGTTTTCGTCTGCCCAGTGGTAAAGGCGGCATCATCCTGCTGATTGTAGTGCTGGTGGCGGGTTATTATGGCGTGGATCTCACCGGGCTAATGACTGGCCAGCCGGTCTCCCAACAGCAATCATCACGCTCCATCAGCCCAAACGATGATGAAGCGGCAAAATTTACCTCGGTGATTCTGGCTACAACAGAAGATACCTGGGGACAGCAGTTTGAAAAAATGGGCCGCACCTACCAACAGCCGAAGCTGGTGATGTACCGGGGCGCGACGCGTACCGGCTGCGGCGCGGGTCAGTCCGTGATGGGACCGTTTTATTGCCCGGCAGATGGTACGGTTTACATCGACCTTTCATTCTATGACGACATGAAAAACAAGCTGGGCGCCGATGGTGATTTTGCTCAGGGCTATGTTATCGCCCATGAAGTGGGTCACCACGTGCAGAAACTGCTGGGCATTGAACCTAAAGTTCGTCAGATGCAGCAGAATGCCTCACAGGCAGAAGTGAACCGTCTTTCCGTTCGAATGGAACTGCAGGCAGACTGCTTTGCCGGTGTCTGGGGCCACAGCATGCAGCAGCAGGGCGTACTGGAGTCTGGTGACCTGGAAGAGGCACTGAATGCCGCACAGGCTATTGGTGACGATCGTCTGCAACAGCAGGGACAAGGACGCGTCGTGCCGGACAGCTTTACTCACGGAACCTCTGAACAGCGTTTTACCTGGTTCAAACGCGGCTTTGACAGCGGCGATCCGGGGCAATGTAATACTTTTGGTAAAGGTATTTAAGATACTGAGGCAGGGATGTCCGATAACACGGCGCTGAGCGCGTTAACCGAACAAATGACCCACGAAGGGATCCGTCGTCTGCTGATTATCAGCGGCGAGGATAACTGGTGTCAGGAACAGGCATTAGCGCTACGTAGCACGTTACCCGGCGACTGGCTGTGGGTAGGGGAGCAAGCCCCTACCGAGCCGTGCTGTACGCCGCAGGCGCTAAAAACATTATTAGGGCGCGAGTTTCGTCATGCGGTTTTTGACGCCAGGCAAGGTTTTGACGCTGCGGCGTTTGCCGCCTTAAGCGGCACACTGCTTGCTGGCAGTTGGCTGGTTTTGCTGACCCCACCCTGGCATTCCTGGCACACGCATCCGGACGCGGATTCACTACGCTGGAGCGATTGTGCTGAACCTATCCCTACACCGCACTTTATTGAACACGTCAAACGGGTGATTTCCCGCGATAGACAGGCTCTGCACTGGCAGCAGCATCAGCCGGTTTCCTGTCCGCACTTTCCTGCTCGCGCTGCCTGGCACGCGGCAACCGGCGAACCCCAGCCAGAACAGGCGATGGTATTAAATCAATTACTGGCTATGCCTCCCGGTGTGGTTGCGGTGACGGCCGCACGGGGTCGGGGCAAGTCCGCTCTGGCAGGGCAACTCATAGCGCGGATTAATGGCACTGCGATTGTGACAGCGCCTGCCAAAGCGGCAACCGATGTGCTGGCGCAATTTGCCGGAGAGCGTTACCGTTTTATGGCCCCGGATGCGCTGTTAAGCAGTTCTGCAATCGCAGACTGGCTGATTGTGGATGAAGCCGCCGCGATCCCCGCGCCGCTGCTGCATCAACTGGTGGCGTGTTTTCCTCGTACGCTGTTAACCACTACAGTACAAGGCTACGAGGGAACGGGTCGAGGCTTCTTGCTGAAATTCTGTGCCCGCTTCCCCAATCTTCAACGCTATGAGTTGCAGCAACCGGTACGCTGGGCGCAGGGATGTCCGCTGGAGCAAATCGTCAGCGATGTGCTGGTGTTTGATGATGAAACGTTCACGCATGCCCCATTGGGGGAGCTTCACTTCTCGGCATTTGAGCAACAGTCCTGGCATGTTAATCCGGCGCTGCCGTTAGCGGTATACCAGCTGCTTTCTGGAGCGCATTATCGCACCTCGCCATTGGACCTGCGGCGGATGATGGACGCGCCTGGTCAGCATTTTCTTCAGGCATCAACCGCTGACTCAGTGGCGGGGGCTGTCTGGTTGGTCGATGAAGGGGGACTATCCGCGGAATTAAGCCAGGCCGTCTGGGCCGGGTATCGTCGACCGAGAGGGAATCTGGTTGCGCAGTCGCTGGCGGCGCACGGTGGTGACCCGTTGGCGGCGACGCTTGTCGGGCGACGGGTCAGTCGAATTGCGGTTCATCCTGCTCGCCAGCGAGAAGGTATCGGACAGCAGTTGATTATGCAGGCCCTGCGTTATTCCATGCAGTGTGATTATCTGTCCGTCAGCTTTGGTTATACGGCTGAACTATGGCGTTTCTGGCAACGCTGCGGTTTTGTGCTGGTGCGAATGGGAAATCATCGGGAAGCCAGCAGCGGCTGTTATACCGCCATGGCGTTACTTCCCATTAGCGAAGCGGGGAAACGCCTTGCCGAGCGGGAGCACCAGCATTTGCGCCGTGATGCGGAAATCCTTGCGCGATGGAACGGTGAGAGCATTCCGCTGGTCCCGCTGAAAGAGACTACGCTTAATGAGGATGACTGGGCTGAGCTGGCTGGGTTTGCCTTCGCGCATCGGCCATTATTGACGTCGCTAGGCTGTCTGAGTCGTCTGCTTGAGCACAGTGAGTTACCTCTTCCGGCCTTGCGCGGACGCATCCAGGCTAAACGTAGCGACGCCGAATTGTGCCAACAGCTCAAGATTTCTGGTCGTAAAGCGTTGCTGGTCATTCAGCGCGCCGAAGCGGCACAGGCATTAAATCAGCTGGATGCAGAGCGTGAACAGCGGCTACATAATCGCATTATGCAATGGCAATTTTTTCACTAACTTCTTCAATTTCCTGGCATGGTCATTGCGGTTAAGCGGCGTAGAATGATTCTCATCAGTTAAGGAGATCGCCATGAAACATGACCATTTTGTTGTTCAAAGTCCCGATAAACCCGCTCAACAGCTACTGCTGCTGTTTCATGGCGTCGGCGATAACCCGGTTGCCATGGGCGAAATCGGCTCCTGGTTTGCGCCGCTGTTTCCGGATGCGCTAATCGTTAGCATTGGTGGAGCAGAGCCTTACGGAACGACGTCCGGACGTCAGTGGTTTTCGGTGCAGGGCGTAACAGAAGAGAATCGTCAGGAACGTGTTGACGCCATTATGCCGGTGTTTATCGAAACCGTGCGCTACTGGCAGAAGCAAAGCGGCGTTTCGCCGCAGGCAACCGCGCTGATTGGTTTTTCTCAGGGTTCAATTATGTCACTTGAGAGCATCAAAGCTGAGCCGGGGCTGGCATCGCGGGTCATCGCCTTCAATGGCCGCTATGCCACCTTGCCAGAGGCTGCAACCACCGCGACGACGGTGCATTTGATTCACGGTGGCGAAGACCGGGTAATTGAGTTATCTCATGCCGTTGCCGCGCAGGAAGCGTTAATTCGCGCCGGTGGGGATGTGACGCTGGATATCGTCGAAAATCTGGGGCACGCCATTGATGAACGCAGCATGCAGTTTGCGCTCGATCATCTGCGTTTTACCGTACCGAAGCACTACTTTGATGAAGCGCTGAGCGGCGGTAAGCCTCACGATGATGATGTGATTGCCATGATCTGATTGATCACCGTAGGCCGGATAAAACGCGAAGCGTTGCCATCCGGCACGTAATGCCCGGTGGCGCTAACGCTTACCGGGCCTACGGGAATTATCTGCCTACTAATTATTTCTTCGGTTGGTCCTTATTCGGCCAATCGTCGTCGTCATCCCATTTATCGTTAAAGTCACGATGCGGGGGAAGCTCCGGCTTGTTGGCAAGAAATTTCTTGTGATCGACGCGCTTGAGATCTTTAATCACGTTCAGCAGCACGCCTACCAGAAACACCAACACCAGAATCCACCAATATTTTGCCAGCCAGTCCATGCTCATTTCCTCTTACAGGAACACTCATCAGGCGACGAGTTGCTCCATGATACGTTGATACATACGGGCAAGCAGCTGCAGGTCGGCGGCATTAACACATTCATTAATTTTATGAATAGTGGCGTTGACCGGCCCAAGTTCTACTACCTGCGCCCCCATGCGGGCAATAAAACGCCCGTCGGACGTCCCGCCTGTAGTCAGTAACTGCGGTTTAATCTCATTATAGTGCTCAATGGCGTTCACCACTGCATCCACCAGTTTACCGCGTTCGGTCAGGAACGGCTGACCGGAAAGCCACCAGTCGACGGTATAACGCAGCTGATGTTTCTCCAGCAGCGCGTGAACCCGTGCTTTAATCATCTCATCGGTCAGCTCAGTGCTGAAACGGAAGTTGAACTGGATAAACAGTTCTCCAGGGATAACGTTGTTGCTTCCGGTTCCAGCCTGAATATTGGCAATCTGCATGCTGGTCGCCGGGAAGAATTCGTTACCCTGATCCCACTCGATCGCCACCAGTTCGTTGAGCATGGGGGCCGCGCGGTGTACCGGGTTATCGGCCAGATGCGGATAGGCTACGTGGCCCTGCACGCCGTGAATGGTCAGGTTGCAGGTCAGTGAACCACGACGTCCATTTTTCACCACGTCGCCAACGATTTCCGTGCTGGATGGCTCACCCACCAGGCAATAATCCAGTCGTTCATTACGCGCCATCAGCGCTTCAACCACCTTCACGGTGCCGTTTTTGGCGCTGGCTTCTTCGTCAGACGTTATCAAAAAGGCCAGACGACCCTGATGGTTTGGATGCTGGGCGACAAAACGTTCTGCGGCCACGACCATCGCCGCCAGTGAACCCTTCATATCGGCAGCGCCACGCCCGAACAACATGCCATCGCGAATGGTCGGTTCGAACGGTGGATTGATCCAGCGATCGACATCGCCGGCAGGCACTACGTCGGTGTGACCGGCAAATGCCAGGGTCTCACCTTTACCGCGCCATGCCCAAAAATTCTGTGTGTCACCAAAGTCCATTCGCTCAACGGTAAAACCTACCGCACGCAGGCGTTCAATCATTAACGCCTGGCACCCGGCATCATCCGGGCTCAGGGAAGGACGGCGAATAAGCTGCTGTGTCAGCTCAATGACCGGGCACGACATAGACTACACCTCATTAAAAAACAGAGTATAACTGGATTCACTGAAACCAAGCAGCATAGGCTTACCCGGCGCGCAGAGCAATGGGCGTTTGATAATTGCTGGCATTTCAATCATCAACGCGGCGGCGGAAGCCGCATCGGTGATTTGACTGCGCGTGGATTCATCGAGTTTACGCCAGGTGGTTCCACGCGTATTGAGCAGCGCCTCCCAACCTAATTCGCTGATAAAGGACTGTAATAGCGTGTTGTCCAGACCGTCGACGCGATAATCATGAAAGCGGTAGTCAATACCTTGAGCCTCCAACCAGCGTCTGGCTTTTTTAATCGTGTCGCAATTCTTAATGCCGTAAAGGGTGATCATTTGAATCCTTATTGACGTAACTTGAATATTTATTCTTTTATTCTGTGGCAATGAATAATACATATTGTCATTCAATCGTTATAGAAAAATATAACATTGTTGAACAACAGTGAATAATGATTCCTGAAAGCTCCAAAAAATACCGTATAACTAAAAATCAGAATCTGCCTGTTTGCATCAGACTGTTTTTCCATCAGAATTGCAAAAGTAGTAGATGATGTATGAATATTTCAAAATATTGCAGTAAGTCACATAAAATTTATGGGTATAGCGCATAGTGATCACATAAACCCCAAACACTGGAGGAATCAATCGCAACCATCGGTTAAATTGCCTTCTTTTAATGATGATGATTTCGTAGAATGCCCATAATAATAAGAGAGGTTGTTATGATTGAACGTGAACTGGGGAACTGGAAAGACTTTATCGAAGTGATGCTTCGTAAATAATTTTCTGGAAGAAATTCATATCCTGTAAAGGATAAAAAAAGGCGACTCAACGTAAGTCGCCTTTTTTGTGTCCGATTATTCTGGGCGTGGCTTCAATGGGAAGCGTCTGCGCACCAGCACAAAGAACAGGGGAACGAAGTAAATCGCCAGAATAGTGGCTGAAATCATCCCGCCCATTACGCCTGTCCCCACCGCATGTTGACCGCCAGAACCAGCGCCACTGCTGATGGTCATCGGCAGCACCCCGAAGATAAACGCCAGTGACGTCATCAGAATTGGGCGTAAACGTTGGCGACAAGCATGGAGCGTGGCGTCGAGCAGATCGTGTCCTTTCTCGTTCATCTCATTGGCGAATTCAACAATCAATATTGCGTTCTTCGCCGATAGCCCGATCACGGTAAGTAACCCGACCTGGAAATAAACATCGTTTTCCAGGCCGCGCATCCAGGTCGCCAGTAGCGCGCCAATAACCCCCAATGGCACGACCAGCATGACGGAGAAGGGTACCGACCAGCTTTCGTACAGTGCCGCCAGACACAGGAACACGACCAGCAAAGAAATGGCGTACAGGGCAGGGGCCTGAGAGCCCGATAGCCGTTCCTGATAAGACATCGCAGTCCATTCGAGGCCAAACCCTGTCGGTAACTGGCGCACCAGCGATTCCATCACGTCCATTGCCGTACCGGTACTGACGCCCGGCGCAGCTTCGCCGACAATCTCGACCGCGGAGTAGCCGTTATAGCGTTCCAGACGTGGAGAACCCGTTTCCCAGCGTGAAGTCGCAAAGGCCGAAAAAGGCACCATGCCACCGCTGTTGTTGCGGACGTACCACAAGTTAATGTCGTCCGGGAGCATGCGATATTTTGCTGCCGCCTGCACGTAAACCTTCTTCACGCGGCCCCGGTCCATAAAGTCATTGACGTAGCTGGAACCCCAGGCCGTTTGCAATGTGTCGTTGATGTCGTCGATGGAAACGCCCAGCGCCTGGGCTTTGCGCTGATCGATATCAATTTGCAACTGCGGGCTGTCGTCCAGACCGTTATGACGAACGCGGGTCAGGGACGTGTCTTTCCCGGCCAGCTCAATGAGTTTGTCGCGCGCGGCCATTAACGCATCATGGCCCGCACCGGCGTGATCCTGCAGCTCCATATCGAAACCGGCAGAGCTTCCGAGGCCGCTGATAGCCGGAGGGCTGCTGGCGAAGACGCGGGCTTCTTTAATCTTATTAAAGGCTTTGGTCGCACGTTCGATGATGGCGAAAGAGGTTCCGGTAGTGGTGTCGCGCTCATCCCAGTCTTTTAAGCGGACAAACATACGCGCCACGTTTTGACCGTTCCCGCCAGGGCCAGAACCGACCGTGGAAAAGACTGACATAATGTTGTCTTTCTCATGGGTGAAGTAATACTTCTCCACTTCCTCAACCACTTTCAATGTTTGCTGCTGTGTGGAGCCGCTGGGCAGCTGTACCGAGGTGGTAAACATGCCGCGGTCTTCCAGCGGCAGGAAGGAGGTTGGCAGGCGCAGGAACAGGAAAACCATTCCACCGAGCAGCAGGCCGTAGATCAGTATCCAGCGCAGGCTGCGGTGCAGAATTCTGGCAACGCCTTTTTCGTAGCGCTCGGCGTTGCGATTAAACATCCGGTTAAACCAGCCGAAGAAACCGGTTTGTCCGTGATGCTCGCCCTTATGCAGTGGTTTGAGCAGGGTGGCGCACAGAGCGGGGGTCAGGATCATCGCCACCAGAACAGACAGCACCATGGCGGAGACGATAGTAATCGAGAACTGGCGGTAAATGGCCCCGGTAGTGCCGCCGAAGAAGGCCATCGGGATAAACACCGCTGACAGCACCATGGCGATACCGACCAGCGCACCCTGGATTTGCCCCATCGATTTCCGTGTCGCTTCCCGCGGTGAGAGTCCTTCCTCACTCATAATACGCTCGACGTTTTCCACCACCACAATGGCGTCATCGACCAGCAGACCGATCGCCAGCACCATCGCAAACATCGTCAAGGTGTTTACGCTATAGCCAAAGGCGTAAAGCACGGAGAAGGTACCCATCAGGACGACGGGAACGGCGATGGTGGGAATCAGCGTGGCGCGGAAGTTTTGCAGGAACAGGTACATCACGAGGAATACCAGTGCAATAGCTTCCAGCAGGGTTTTTACCACGTCGATGATTGAGGCTTTGACAAAGGAGGTGGTTTCATAAGCCACCTTATATTCCAGCCCATGCGGAAAATATTGTGACAGCTCGTTCAGACGGTTAATGACCAGCGTTGCTGTCGCCATTTCATTGGCGCCTGAAGCCAGCTTCACGCCCAGGCCGGAGGCAGGATTTCCATTAAAGCGGCTGAGGTAATCATACTTTTCAGCGCCCATTTCGACCGTTGCCACATCGCCCAGTTTAACTTCTGAACCATCCTGGTTGACGCGTAGCGTAATGGCGCGGAATTCATCCGGAGTCTGCAGTAGCGACTGGGCGTTGATCGTCGCGTTCAGCGCCTGCTTGTCCACCGAAGGCGTGCCGCCAAGTTGTCCGACGGCAATCTGTGCATTCTGTGACTCGATAGCGTCGGTCACATCTTTAGCGGTCATCTGGAAACTGTTCAGTTTGGCCGGGTCAAGCCAGATACGCATGGAGTACTGTGAGCCGTAAGCGTCAATATCCCCCACGCCGTTAATACGGCTGAGCGGATCCTGAATGTTACTGGCGACATAGTCGGCGATGTCCTGCTTATCCATTGAGCCATCGGTGGAGACAAAGGCGATAGTCAGAATATTGGTGTCCCCGGTCTTACGCACCGTGACCCCCTGATCCTGTACCGCCTGCGGCAGTTTACGCATTGCCGATTGCAGCTGGTTTTGCACCTGCTGGACGGCCTCGTCAGGATCGGTTCCGGCAACGAAGCTCAACGTAACCGTAGCCTGACCTGTCCCGCTGCTCTGCGATGACATGTACATCAGGTTATCGAGACCGGTCATGTTCTGCTCGATAACCTGGGTGACGGTGTTTTCCAGAGTCTGAGCCGAAGCGCCAGGATAGTTGGCGGTGACCCGCACGTTTGGCGGTGCCAGATCGGGATATTGCTCAACGGGCAGTGAAAAAATAGCCAGGGCTCCTGTCAGGCACAACAGGATAGCTAACACCCAGGCAAAAATGGGGCGATCGATGAAAAAATTCGCCATTAAAAGAGGACCTCGTGTTTCTGCGTATCGTTATGGGTATGGCTTGCTTCACTTTAGCGGCAAGGTACGGGTCAAACGTGGAGAAAAAAAGAAGATAATGTAAATTATCATGCCCGTTTACAGCATACCTTTCGTGCCAACGCCGTCAGGCCTGGATCCAGACCCGACGGCGCTTTGCGGTTCTTTACGTTAGCTCACTGTCTGATTCAGCCGAACGGAAACTGATGCTCACCAACGTTCCCCCTCCGGAAGGTTGAGAGAAGGTCAACGTGCCGCTCAGTCTTTCCGCCCGCTCACGCATAATATTGAGTCCATAGTGCCCTGCAGGCTCATGCGGCTCGCCAATGCCGATGCCGTTATCGCGGATATAAACCGTGTGGTTGCCGTCCGGAGCCGTTACGCAGCTGACGGCAATTTCGCTCGCACTGGCATGCTTAATGGCGTTCAGCACCGCTTCGCGGATGATCTGCAACAGGTGCACCTGCATTTGCGCATCCAACGCCAGCGTGGGTAACCGACAGTCGAGTGTGAGTTTAGCTGAGGTTTGATTTTGCAGCGTTTCCAGCATTTCATGCAGGGCGGAGGGTAAGTCTGCCTGCTGTAAGGTCAGACGGAAGGTGGTGAGCAGTTCGCGTAGCTGACGGTAGGCATCGTTCAGCGCCTGGGAGAAATCCGCCATAATGCTTTGCGCCGGGGCGTTATCCTCCGGGATTGAACGTTTAAGCAACGTGAGCTGAATGCGTAAATAAGAGAGCACCTGCGCCAGCGAGTCGTGCAGCTCGCGTGCAATCGTCGCTCGCTCCTCCATTAACAACAGCTGCTGAAAATGTTTTTGCGCCTGGTTGAAGTACAACCCGCGTCCCAGCATCGAGGAGACGCTGTTGAGCAGCGGAGTAGAAGCATTGACGTTTGGACTTTGCCAGTGCAGTTCGCCGTAGACGGTTTCCTGCATGGTGACAGGCAGGATCTGCATCGGTAGCTCGAGGCTTTTAGTCCCTTCGCTAATCCGCCAGTTATCACCGACGGTGAGTTCAAGGAAATACGCGGCGTCATGTTCGCGGACGATCTGTAAAATATGGCGGAAGCAGTGCACGTCAATCTGGCTGGTATTTAACGCCTGGGAGCACTGATACAACACCTCCAGACGGCGATTGGCTTCGTGCAGATCGTGAGTTTTCTCGGCCACAGACGCTTCCAGCGAACGATACAGCTTGTGTAATTCACTCGACATCTGGCTAAACGTTTTGCCCAGCAATCCCAGTTCATTAGGCAAACCGGTATCCAGCGGTGGGATATCAAATTGACCGTGTTCAATTTGCTGACTGGCCATCACCAGTTTATTCAGCGGACGCACCACCTGCTGGCGAATGCGCCGCAGGGTAAAGAAGACGAGGGTGAATATGCCGATCCCGCCCGCCAGCGAGATGCCAAATACCAGCATTACTTTACGCTCGGCATAATGCTGCAACGCCAGCACGAAGAGATCGATCTGATCGACGTAGTTGTTGATGTTGGCCTGGTACCATTTTAAATCGCCGTCGATCAGGCGGGCGTTCATTTCCAGCCAGTTAGCATGCAGACGTCCATAGCGGCTTTTTACCGCTTGTGGCACATACCACGCGTTCAGATTCTGTAATGCTGGCGAGTTTAGCGCCTGCTGGAAAAGCTGGCGGTGGGCGTTAAGCTGCGGGCTCTGGCTTTGTAGATCGTAACCCAGACGGTAGCTTTGCATGCGCAATGAGCCTGCAACGTTGATGGCTTCCGCATCTCGCAAGCTGCTGGTCAGCGTGAGCAGCGCAATACCCGTTGAGAGAATCGACAGCATCACTATGTAGAAAAAAGCTTTAGCCAGACTGGCCGAGACCGGACGCTTTACCGTCACTTGTGCATCCTCACACAATACACGTCGCGCCTGAAAACAGCGTGAACGATGCGGTGTATTTGATAAATGTTAATAAAACGCCATGAAACTGGATGGTAACTGAAACACAATTTCATATGCGATGAAATAAATTGATCTGCCACAGGTTCTGGATAAATAGTTGTGCTTCCTGGGCAAATGAACATTGCCGCTTCCTTCCGTGTCGGTTAATAACACTCTTATAAAGAATAAGGTTTTTGCAACCAAAAAAGAAGGAAGCCATGAATCGTTTTATTATGGTCAATAGCCAGCAGTGCCTGGGATGCCATGCCTGTGAGGTCGCCTGCGTCATGGCTCACAATGGCGAACAGCATGTCCTGAGCCAACGGCATTTTCAGCCCCGAATTACCGTCATTAAGCATCAGCAGCAGCGCAGCGCGGTGACCTGCCACCACTGCGAAGATGCACCCTGCGCCAGAAGTTGCCCAAACGGGGCAATTAGCCATGATAACGACAGCGTTCAGGTGAACCCGCAAAAGTGTATTGGCTGTAAATCGTGCGTTGTAGCCTGTCCTTTCGGCACGATGCAGATCGTACTCACTCCCGTCGCCAAAGGGAAGGTGAAAGCTACCGCGCACAAATGCGATCTGTGTCAGGGGCGTGAACAGGGACCCGCCTGCGTAGAGAACTGTCCGGCGCAGGCGTTACAGCTGGTGACGGAAAATTCGCTTACCGGTCTGTCAAAAGCGCGCAGGCTGCGTACCGCAAGTCTGGAAAGCCAGCCATGGCATGCCAGCACTACCGATTTTGTTCCACATGTCATCACTAAACGTGAGCAAATGCAGGCGACGCCTGCGCGCGGGGAGCCGGATAAACTGGCGATTGAGGCCCGGAAAACCAGCTTTGAAGAGATCTATCTGCCGTTTCGTACGGCGCAGGCGGAGCGCGAGGCCTCTCGCTGCCTGAAATGCGGCGACCACAGTATTTGCGAATGGACCTGTCCACTGCATAACCACATTCCGCAGTGGATTGAACTGGTCAAAGCCGGGAATATCGACGCGGCGGTTGAGCTTTCTCACCAGACCAACTGCCTGCCGGAGGTGACCGGACGCGTATGCCCGCAGGATCGACTCTGCGAAGGGGCATGCACGGTGCGTAGCGAGCATGGCGCAGTCACCATCGGTAATATTGAGCGTTACATCTCCGATCGGGCGCTGAGTAAAGGATGGCGACCGGACTTAAGCCATGTGCAGAAAGTGGACAAGCGTGTTGCCATCATCGGTGCGGGTCCTGCGGGTCTGGCCTGTGCGGATGTGCTGGCGCGCAGCGGTATCAGCGCCACCGTCTACGATCGCCATCCCGAAATTGGCGGTTTGCTGACGTTTGGTATTCCGGCCTTCAAGCTGGACAAATCGCTGCTGGCGCGCCGCCGTGAAATCTTCAGCGCCATGGGTATTCATTTTGAACTTAACTGTGAAGTGGGTAAGGATGTCGCGCTTGAAAAGCTGCTGGAGGATTACGATGCCGTGTTCGTGGGCGTAGGAACCTATCGTTCCATGAAGGCGGACCTGCCAAATGAAGACGCGCCAGGCGTGTATGATGCGCTGCCGTTCCTGATTGCCAACACCAAGCAGGTGATGGGGCTGGAGGAACTGCCTGAAGAACCGTTTATCGACACCGCCGGACTAAACGTGGTTGTGCTGGGCGGAGGCGATACGGCAATGGACTGTGTGCGAACCGCCCTGCGTCATGGCGCAAGCCAGGTGACCTGCGCCTATCGTCGTGATGAAGCCAACATGCCCGGCTCGAAAAAAGAGGTGAAGAACGCCCGGGAAGAGGGGGCAAATTTCGAGTTTAATGTTCAGCCGGTTGAGCTGGTGTTGCATGCCGATGGGCGAGTCAGCGGTGTGCGTTTCTTACGTACTCAACTTGGCGAACCTGATGCGCAGGGCCGTCGCCGCCCGGTTCCCATTGCCGGGAGTGAGTTTGTGATGCCCGCAGATGCGGTGATTATGGCGTTTGGTTTTCACCCACACGGCATGCCGTGGCTGGAGTCGCATGGCGTTAAGGTCGATAACTGGGGGCGCATTGCCGCCGATGTTGAAAGTGCATACCGTTATCAAACCAGTAACCCGAAAATCTTTGCCGGTGGTGACGCGGTACGCGGTGCAGACCTGGTGGTTACGGCTATGGCGGAAGGGCGGCACGCCGCCCAGGGGATCGTCGACTGGCTGGGCGTAAAATCAGTCAAATCTCATTAATCGGCGAGTAGGCCGGATAAAACGCGTTAGCGTTGCCATCCGGCGATGTGCCGCATGAATGCCTGATGGCGCTTTGCTTATCAGGCCTACATTGTTCCAAGACAAACCCGGTTTCACGGCGTAGTATTATTTCTCACTTCTTGCTGTGGAGCCGGTATGTCGCAAAAAATTACCCTCATCAAAGATAAAGTCCTTTCCGATAACTACTTCGTCCTGCGCAATATCACTTATGACCTGACCCGTAAGAATGGAGAGGTGATCCGTCACAAACGTGAGGTTTACGATCGTGGCAACGGTGCCACAATCCTGCTGTATAACCCGGAGAAGAAAACGGTGGTGCTCATCCGCCAGTTTCGCGTTGCGACATGGGTCAACGGTAACGAAGACGGTCAACTGATTGAAACCTGCGCCGGGCTGCTGGATAACGACGAACCGGAAGCATGTATTCGAAAAGAGGCGATTGAAGAGACCGGCTTTGAAGTGGGTGAAGTACGTAAACTGTTTGAGCTATACATGTCGCCGGGCGGTGTGACGGAAATAATCCACTTCTTCATCGCGCAATACCGTGACAGTCAGCGGACAAACGCGGGTGGCGGCGTGGAAGATGAAGATATTGAAGTTCTGGAACTGCCGTTCACACAGGCGCTGGAAATGATCAAAACGGGTGAGATCCGTGACGGTAAAACGGTGCTATTGCTGAACTATTTGCAGTCATCGCATCTCATGGACTAATGCGCGGGATTTATATTTCTTTACAAATTTACGGCCAATCCGACGATTCTTATTGAGCCACATCAGTCGCGCAAGGAAGATACCGCTTAGGCTGTGTGTTTTGACTTCGGGGTTGTACCGTCCATGCGCTATCGCGTTATTCTCCTTTTCCTGCTCGGGTTGCTACCCGCCCGATTGCTGTGGGCTGCGCCCGCGCAACAGGCATTTTCTGACTGGCAGGTAACGTGTAATAACCAAAATTTTTGCGTGGCGCGTAATACCGGAGAGCACCACGGCCTGGTCATGACCTTGAGCCGCAGCGCCGGGGCACATACCGACGCCGTGTTGCGTATTGAGCTGGGCGGGCTGGAATCGTCCAGCGTCAAAGAGAGCGATATTGCGCCGCGTCTGCTGTTGGATGGTGCGCCACTCTCGCTGAGCGGCGAGCACTGGCGCATAACTCCCTGGCAGCTGACGACCGATGATCCCGCCACCATCAGCGCATTTTTACAAACCGTACAGGACGCGAAGGCACTTACCCTGCAAAAAGGTGCGCAAAACCTTTCGCTGGTCGGGCTAAAAGCCGCATTGTTGTTTATCGACGCCCAGCAAAAACGGGTGGGGAGCGAAACCGCATGGATTGAAAAAGGTGACGAGCCTCCGCTCAGCGTACCTCCGGCCCCCGCGCTGAAAGGTGTAGCGGTCATTAATCCAACGCCAACGCCTCTCTCACAGCAGGAGCGCGGTGAACTGCTGGACTATGGTAACTGGCGGATCAACGGTATTCGTTGCTCTATCGATCCGCTGCGTCGCGAGATGCGCGTCACGGCCCTAACAGATGATAAAGCGCTGCTGATGATTGGCTGTGAGGCCGGGGCGTATAACACCATCGATCTGGCGTGGGTGGTTTCACGTACGACTCCGTTGACTTCACGCGCGGTACGGTTAAGCCTGCCGTTTAAAACGGATGCAGAAAGTCGCGATATGGAGCTGACCAACGCTACGTTTGACGAGAAGTCGCGGGAGCTGGTCACCCTCGCTAAAGGACGAGGGTTGGCAGATTGCGGTATCCAGACCCGCTGGCGCTACGACGGTCAACGTTTTCGCCTGGTGCGCTATGCCCAGGAGCCAAGCTGCGATAACTGGCATGGGCCAGATGCCTGGCCCACACTGTGGATCACGCGTTAAGCACCTTGTGCGCTTTGTCGACGATGTTATCTACCGTAAAGCCGAAGAACGGGAACAGTTTGTCCGCTGGAGCCGACTCTCCATAACCCGTCATCCCAACAATTGCCCCTTTCAGCCCGACATATTTGTACCAGTAGTCAGCAATTCCTGCTTCTACCGCCACGCGAGCGCTGACGTTTGCTGGCAGGACCGATTCCCGGTACGCCTCATCCTGGGCGTCAAAGATATCGGTTGAGGGCAGAGAAACCACTCGCACGTTACGACCTTCGCCGGTCAGTTTTTCCGCTGCCAGCAGCGTGATTTCCATTTCTGAACCGGTAGCAATCAAAATAACATCCGGCTTACCGCCGCCATCCTTCAGCACATAGCCGCCGCGGGCAATTTGCTGCACCTGCTCTGGCGTGCGCTCAACCTGTGCCAGATTCTGCCGCGAGAGGATCAGCGCCGTTGGCCCGTCATGACGTTCGACTGCCAGCTTCCAGCCTACTGCCGCCTCCACCTGATCGCACGGTCGCCAGGTACTGAAATTAGGCGTCAGGCGCAGGCTGGCGAGCTGTTCAACGGCCTGGTGCGTAGGACCATCTTCCCCTAGACCAATTGAGTCGTGGGTATAAACCATGATTTGTCGGGCCTTCATCAGCGCCGCCATACGCGCGGCATTTCGGGCATATTCGACAAACATCAGGAACGTGGCGGTGTACGGTACGAAGCCCCCGTGATGGGCGATACCGTTGGCAATCGCGGTCATGCCAAATTCCCGCACGCCGTAGTGGATGTAGTTTCCTGCATGATCCTCTTTAAGAGAGGAGGAGCCTTTCCAGATGGTCAGGTTGCTGGGGGCCAAATCCGCCGATCCGCCAAGCAGCTCTGGCAGTATAGGCCCGTAGGCGTTAAGGGTATTTTGCGAGGCCTTACGGGTGGCGATTTTGGCCGGATTGGCCTGCAGCTCGGTAATATATTTCTGGGTTGTTGCCTCCCACTCTTTCGGCAGCCCACCGCTCATCCGGCGAGAAAACTCTGCCGCCAGTTCCGGGTAGGCTTGTTGGTAAGCTGCGAATTTCTCCTTCCAGCCCTGTTGCGCTTTTTCGCCTTTCTCGCGTGCGTCCCACGCCCGGTAAATCTCTTTGGGGATCTCAAAAGCAGGATGATGCCACCCCAGCTTCTGCCGGGTCAGTGCCACCTCTTCTTCGCCCAGCGCAGCGCCGTGCGCTTCCTCTTTCCCTGCTTTATTTGGTGAGCCAAAACCAATCACCGTGCGGCAGATAATCAGCGATGGTTTATCGGTAACAGCCTGCGCTTCCTGAATGGCTTTTTTCACCGCCTCTGGGTCATGACCGTCAATGTCGTGTACCACATGCCAGTGATAAGCCTCAAAGCGTTTTGCAGTATCGTCGGTAAACCAGCCGTCGGTTTCACCATCAATCGAGATGCCGTTGTGATCGTAGAAGCCAATGAGTTTGCCAAGCCCCAGCGTGCCCGCCAGCGAACAAGCCTCGTGTGAAATACCCTCCATCAGACAGCCGTCGCCCATAAAGACCCAGGTAAAGTGGTTAACAATCTCATGGTCCGGCTGGTTAAACTGCGCTGCCAGCGTACGCTCGGCAATGGCCATGCCGACGGCGTTGGCTAAACCCTGACCCAGCGGTCCTGTCGTGGTTTCCACGCCCGGCGTGTAGCCAATTTCCGGGTGCCCTGGCGTCTTCGAATGGAGCTGACGGAAGTTCTTTAATTCTTCGATCGGCAGGTCGTAACCGGAAAGATGCAACAGGCTGTAAAGCAGCATTGAGGCGTGGCCGTTGGACAGAATAAACCGGTCACGATCGTACCAGGTGGGGTCGGTCGGGTTATGGCGTAGAAAATCGTTCCACAGAACTTCGGCGATATCGGCCATCCCCATTGGTGCTCCAGGGTGGCCGGAGTTAGCTTTTTGGACGGCATCCATACTTAGCGCACGAATGGCATTGGCAAGCTCTTTACGGGTCATAGGAAATACTCCTTGAAAAGTAAAGTGTTAGATGCGTGTTGTGATTCACACTTTTGGGAAAATTGCGGGCGTTGTCAGCAAAAAGCATAGCAGACAGGCATGGTATTGCTGGATTAAGCAGGTAACATGGTTGTTATAAATTGATAACAAATTCTTTCTTTGAATGGTGAGAGTTTGGGGACCTTCAAAGTTTGTACCGTTGACTGAGGTGATAATGTGCGGCTCAGTAGAATGGTTACCCGCGCCACTTTTTTGATAGATACGTGAAAGGAACAACAAGATGGATGACCAGTTAAAACAAAGCGCCCTCGATTTCCACGAATTTCCGGTACCCGGTAAAATCCAGGTTTCTCCGACCAAGCCTCTGGCAACGCAGCGCGACCTGGCGCTGGCCTACTCGCCGGGCGTGGCTGCACCGTGTCTTGAAATTGAAAAGGATCCGCTGGCAGCCTACAAATACACCGCGCGCGGCAACCTGGTTGCGGTTATTTCCAACGGCACAGCGGTGCTGGGCCTTGGCAACATTGGCGCGTTGGCCGGCAAACCGGTGATGGAAGGTAAAGGCGTTCTGTTTAAGAAATTCGCCGGGATCGACGTGTTCGACATTGAAGTCGATGAACTCGATCCGGATAAGTTTATCAATGTGGTTGCGGCCCTGGAGCCCACGTTTGGCGGTATCAACCTCGAAGATATTAAAGCGCCAGAGTGCTTCTACATTGAGCAAAAACTGCGCGAGCGCATGAATATTCCGGTCTTCCACGATGATCAGCACGGTACGGCAATCATCAGTACTGCCGCTATTCTGAACGGTCTGCGGGTGGTTGAGAAAAATATCTCTGACGTGCGCATGGTGGTGTCTGGTGCAGGTGCGGCGGCGATTGCCTGTATGAACCTGCTGGTAGCGCTGGGTATGCAGAAACACAATATTGTGGTCTGTGACTCCAAAGGTGTGATTTACAAAGACCGCGAACCGAACATGGCGGAAACCAAAGCGGCTTATGCGGTGGTGGATGACGGTAAGCGTACGCTAGATGATGTCATTGACGGCGCAGATATTTTCCTCGGCTGCTCGGGCCCGAAAGTGCTGACGCAGGAAATGGTTAAGAAGATGGCGCGTGCGCCAATGATTCTGGCACTCGCCAACCCGGAGCCGGAAATCCTGCCGCCGCTGGCAAAAGAGGTGCGTTCCGACGCTATCATCTGTACCGGTCGTTCAGACTACCCGAACCAGGTTAACAACGTCCTGTGCTTCCCGTTCATCTTCCGCGGTGCGCTGGACGTTGGTGCGACGGCCATCAACGAACAGATGAAACTGGCGGCGGTGCACGCGATTGCTGAGCTGGCGCATGCTGAGCAGAGTGAAGTGGTGGCCTCTGCTTATGGCGATCAGGACCTGAGCTTCGGCCCGGAATACATCATTCCGAAACCGTTCGACCCGCGTCTGATCGTCAAAATCGCCCCCGCGGTGGCGAAAGCGGCGATGGACTCCGGCGTGGCAACGCGTCCGATTGCCGACTTTGACGCTTACATCGATAAGCTGACTGAATTCGTCTACAAAACCAACCTGTTCATGAAGCCGATTTTCTCCCTGGCACGCAAAGCGCCGAAGCGCGTGGTGCTGACCGAAGGGGAAGAAGCGCGCGTACTGCACGCTACCCAGGAGCTGATCACGTTAGGGCTGGCAAAACCGATCCTGATCGGTCGTCCTAGCGTGATCGAGATGCGCATCCAGAAACTGGGTCTGCAGATCAAAGCGGGCGTCGATTTTGAAATCGTCAACAATGAGTCCGATCCGCGCTTTAAAGAGTACTGGAGCGAGTACTACCAGATTATGAAGCGTCGTGGGATTACCCAGGAGCAGGCGCAGCGTGCGGTGATCGCCAACACTACGGTGATCGGCGCAATCATGGTACAGCGCGGCGAAGCGGATGCGATGATCTGCGGTACGATTGGCGACTACCATGAACACTTCAGCGTGGTAAAAGAGGTGTTTGGTCATCGCGACGGCGTGCATACTGCCGGGGCGATGAACGCCTTGCTGCTGCCAAGCGGTAACACCTTTATCGCCGATACCTACGTCAACGACGATCCTACGCCTGAGCAACTGGCGGAAATCGCCGTGATGGCGGCAGAGACCGTGCGTCGCTTTGGTATCGAACCGAAGGTGGCGTTGCTGTCGCACTCCAACTTTGGTTCCTCTAACTGTCCGTCGGCCAGCAAAATGCGCGACGCGCTGGAGCTGATTAAGGCGCGCGCGCCAGAGTTGATGATTGACGGCGAAATGCACGGCGACGCCGCGCTGGTGGAAAGCATCCGTAATGACCGCATGCCGGACAGTCCGTTGAAAGGCTCAGCGAATATTCTGGTGATGCCGAATATGGAAGCTGCCCGTATTAGTTACAACTTACTACGCGTTTCCAGTTCTGAAGGCGTAACGGTTGGCCCGGTGCTGATGGGGGTTGCGAAACCGGTTCACGTATTAACGCCGATCGCCTCTGTTCGTCGTATCGTTAATATGGTGGCGCTGGCGGTTGTAGAAGCCCAAACGCAGCCGCTGTAATTTCACTTTAATTTATTTCCGGCGCGGCTTTCTCCCGCGCCTTTTTATTTTCCCTTTCTTAGTGATCTACTTCACCTTTTAAACCTGGTTGCCGAATTTTGTTATTTACTCTGACAAAAAATTGCCACGATGAGGGCAGTTTTAGCGGAGGCGGTGAGCAATGGAAAAAGAACGCATTATTCAGGAATTTGTGCCGGGGAAACAGGTCACGCTGGCGCATCTCATTGCGCACCCCGGCGAGGAATTAGCGAAAAAGATCGGCGTACCCGAAGCGGGCGCTATCGGCATCATGACGCTGACGCCAGGCGAAACCGCGATGATTGCCGGTGACTTAGCCATGAAGGCGGCGGATGTACATATCGGTTTTCTCGATAGATTCAGCGGCGCACTGGTGATCTACGGTTCGGTAGGCGCAGTAGAAGAAGCGTTATTACAGACGGTAAGTGGTCTGGGTCGATTATTAAATTTCACTTTGTGCAACCTGACAAAAAGTTAATCAGAGGCGGCGATGAAACGTATTGCATTTGTCGGTACGGTGGGGGCGGGGAAAACAACGCTCTTTAATGCGCTACAGGGGAATTATTCCCTCGCCAGAAAAACACAGGCCGTGGAGTTTAATGAAAATGGCGATATCGATACGCCAGGGGAATATTTTAGCCATCCGCGCTGGTATCACGCCTTAATTACCACGCTGCAGGATGTCGATACGTTGATTTATATACACGCGGCAAATGATAAAGAAAGTCGCTTACCTGCCGGGCTGTTGGATATCGGCGCCAGTAAACGACAAATCGCCGTTATCAGTAAAACGGACATGCCGGATGCCGACGTCGCCGCAACGCGACAACTACTTCGCGGGATGGGGTTTCAGGAGCCGATTTTTGAGCTCAATAGCCATGACCCGCGCAGCGTGCAGCACCTGGTGGATTATCTGACTGAGCTCAGCCAAAAGGAGGAAAGGGCAGGTGAAAAAACTCATCACAGCTAACGATATTCGTGCGGCCCACGCACGCGGCGAACAGGAAATGTCTGTTGTTCTGCGCGCCAGCATCATCACCCCGGAGGCGCGCGAAGTTGCGGAGCTGCTGGGTGTTACCATCAGTGAATGCGATGAATCCGCGCCAACTGCTGCTGTACCGGCGGCGGTTGATGATGGCAAAACGGAAAGCCAGCGCATTCGCGAAACCATCATTGCGCAGTTACCGGAAGGGCAGTTTACCGAAAGCCTGGTCGCCCAGCTGATGGACAAAGTTATGAAGGAGAAGCAGTCGCTGGAGCAGGGCGGAATGCAGCCGAGTTTTAGCTCGGTAACCGGCAAAGGCGGCGTCAAAGTCATCGACGGCAGCAGCGTGAGGTTTGGTCGTTTTGACGGCGCGCAGCCGCACTGCGTGGGCTTAACCGATCTGGTGACCGACCAGGACGGTAGCAGCATGGCCGCCGGGTTCATGCAGTGGGATAACGCTTTTTTCCCATGGACGCTGAACTACGACGAAATCGACATGATTCTGGAAGGCGAGCTGCACGTTCGCCACGAAGGCGAAACCATGATTGCAAAAGCCGGGGACGTCATGTTTATCCCGAAAGGTTCCAGCATCGAATTTGGTACGCCATCGACGGTGAAGTTTCTGTATGTGGCCTGGCCTGCGAACTGGCAGTCCTGCTAAGGCGGATGTATGAAGGATTTCATTACCGAAGCATGGCTCAGAGCGAATCATACGCTCAGCGAAGGGGCTGAAATTCATCTCCCCGCTGACGCTCGCCTGACGCCGTCTGCCCGGGAATTACTGGAAAGCCGACATCTGCGTATTAAGTTTATCGACGAGCAGGGCAGCCTGTTTATTGATGACGAAGAACAGCAGCCGCAGCCGGTGCATGGATTAACCAGCAGCGATACGCATCCACAGGCCAGCTGCGAACTGTGCCATCAACCGGTGGCGAAGAAACCGGACACCCTGACGCATCTGACGGCGGACAAGATGGTCGCCAAAAGTGACCCTCGGCTGGGATTTCGCGCCGCGCTGGACAGCACCATCGCCCTGGCTGTGTGGTTGCAGATTGAGATGGCAGAACCGTGGCAGCCGTGGCTGGCGGATATCCGCTCGCGCCTGGGCAATATTATGCGCGCTGACGCCATGGATGAGCCGCTGGCAGCACAAGCTGTCGTGGGTTTAAGTGACGAAGATTTACACCGTCTTTCGCATCAACCGCTGCGCTATCTGGACCACGACCATCTGGTGCCTGAAGCCAGCCACGGACGTGATTGCGCGCTGCTTAATCTGCTGCGTACCAAAGTCCGTGAAACGGAGACGGTGGCGGCCCAGGTGTTCATCACTCGCAGTTTTGAGGTTATGCGACCGGACATTATGCAGGCGCTCAACCGCCTTTCCAGTACGGTCTACGTGATGATGATTCTGAGCGTTGCGAAGCATCCGTTGACGGTTAACCAAATTCAACAGCGACTGGGGGAGAAGCAATGATCATTGAACGTGCTCGTCAACTCGCCCAACGCTCACCGGCACGGGTGGTGTTCCCGGATGCGCTGGATGTCCGGGTGCTGAAGGCGGCGAATTACCTGCATCAGCACGGTCTGGCACATCCCATTCTCGTCGCCAGTCCGTTTGCGCTGCGCCAGTTTGCCCTCAGCCACCGGGTGGCAATGGATGGCATTCAGGTTATCGATCCGCAAAGCAATCAGCCAATGCGCGAAGAGTTTGCGCTGCGCTGGCTGGCTCGCGCGGGAGATAAAACGCCTGCGGATGCGCTGGAAAAACTCAACGATCCGCTGATGTTCGCCGCTGCAATGGTCAGCGCGGGTAAAGCTGACGTCTGTATTGCGGGCAATCTCTCATCAACAGCGAACGTGCTGCGTGCCGGATTACGCATTATCGGGCTACAGCCTGGCTGTAAAACGCTGTCGTCAATTTTCCTGATGCTGCCGCAGTACCTTGGTCCGTCATTAGGTTTTGCCGATTGCAGCGTCGTGCCGCAGCCCACCGCTGCACAGTTGGCGGATATTGCGATTGCCAGCGCGCAGACATGGCAGGCGATCACTGGTGAAGAGCCGCGCGTGGCTATGCTGTCGTTTTCAAGTAATGGCAGTGCTCGCCATCCTAACGTCGCTAACGTGCAGCAGGCGACCGAGATCGTTCGTGAGCGTGCCCCGCAGCTTACCGTGGACGGAGAACTGCAATTTGATGCCGCCTTTGTTCCGGATGTCGCAGCGCAAAAAGCGCCCGCCAGTCCGTTAAAGGGCAATGCCAATGTGATGGTCTTCCCATCGCTCGAGGCAGGCAATATTGGCTACAAAATCGCTCAGCGTCTGGGAGGGTATCGTGCAGTAGGTCCGTTGATTCAAGGGCTTGCCGCACCGCTTCATGATCTCTCTCGTGGCTGTAGCGTACAGGAAATTATCGAACTGGCGTTGGTGGCAGCAGTGCCGCGCCAGACTGACGTGAGTCGTGAAAACGCCTCACAAACACTGGTTGTTTAGGTCCCGTTCTGGACCCCTTAATGAGAGGAAAACACAATGGAAGCATTAGGAATGATTGAAACCCGGGGCCTGGTTGCACTGATTGAGGCTTCTGACGCAATGGTTAAAGCGGCACGGGTGAAACTGGTTGGCGTGAAGCAGATCGGTGGCGGTCTGGTCACTGCCATGGTCCGTGGCGACGTAGCGGCATGTAAAGCTGCAACGGACGCAGGTGCTGCGGCAGCACAGCGTATTGGCGAGCTGGTTTCAGTACACGTGATCCCACGTCCGCACGGCGATCTGGAAGAAGTGTTCCCGATCAGCTTTAAAGGCGACAGCAACGACATGTAAGTCGTCCATGTGACGCCACAGACTTCATTGCTGGCGTCACCCTCTCTCCTTTTCACATTACCTTCTGCGGAGGGTAGGGGGAGGTTTTACCTGAAATATGCCACGGAGGCGCGTATGAAACTGGCAATCGTTACAGGACAAATTGTTTGTACCGTACGCCATCAGGGGCTCGCGCACGACAAGTTGCTGATGGTGGAAATGATTGACGCCCAGGGAAATCCCGACGGGCAATGTGCTGTTGCTATCGACAGCATCGGGGCGGGAACCGGAGAGTGGGTGCTGCTGGTCAGCGGAAGCTCCGCCCGTCAGGCGCACCGGAATGAATCATCGCCTGTCGATCTGTGCGTGATTGGCATTGTCGATGAAGTGGTGGCAGGTGGTCAGGTGATCTTCCATAAATAAGGCAGAAAATCATGAATCAACAGGATATTGAACAGGTCGTGAAAGCGGTACTGCTGAAAATGAAAGACAGCAGCCAACCCGTCAGTGCCGTTCAAGAAATGGGCGTTTTTGCCTCCCTGGATGACGCAGTGGCGGCAGCAAAACTAGCCCAGCAGGGGTTGAAAAGCGTCGCCATGCGCCAACTGGCTATCACGGCCCTACGTGAGGCGGGCGAAAAGCACGCCAGAGAATTAGCGGAACTTGCCGTCACTGAAACCGGCATGGGACGCGTCGAAGATAAATTTGCCAAAAACGTGGCGCAGGCGCGCGGCACGCCGGGTGTGGAATGCCTGTCTCCACAGGTTCTGACCGGCGATAACGGTCTGACGCTGATTGAAAACGCACCGTGGGGCGTGGTGGCCTCGGTTACCCCATCCACCAACCCGGCCGCGACCGTCATTAACAACGCCATCAGCCTGATTGCCGCTGGTAACAGCGTGGTCTTCGCACCGCATCCGGCGGCGAAAAAAGTTTCTCAGCGCGCCATCACCCTGCTTAACCAGGCGGTGGTCGCCGCAGGCGGTCCGGCAAACCTGCTGGTTACCGTTGCCAACCCGGATATCGAAACCGCCCAGCGTCTGTTCAAGTACCCAGGCATCGGCCTGCTGGTCGTCACCGGTGGCGAAGCCGTAGTGGATGCCGCGCGTAAGCACACCAACAAACGTCTGATTGCCGCTGGTGCGGGTAATCCACCAGTGGTGGTTGATGAAACGGCTGACCTGGCACGCGCGGCGCAGTCGATAGTCAAAGGTGCATCGTTTGATAACAACATCATCTGCGCCGACGAAAAAGTGCTGATCGTGGTCGATAGCGTCGCTGATGAACTGATGCGTCTGATGGAAAGCCAGCATGCGGTGAAACTGACCGCGGCTCAGGCCGAACAGCTGCAGCCGGTGCTGCTGAAAAATATCGATGAGCGCGGTAAAGGCACAGTCAGTCGTGACTGGGTCGGGCGCGATGCCGGAAAAATCGCTGCGGCGATTGGTCTGAACGTACCGGAGCAAACCCGTCTGTTATTCGTCGAAACCTCCGCGACGCATCCGTTTGCCGTTACCGAACTGATGATGCCGGTGCTGCCGGTCGTGCGGGTTGCCAACGTCGATGAAGCCATTGAACTGGCGGTCAAGCTGGAAGGCGGCTGCCACCATACGGCGGCGATGCACTCACGCAATATCGAAAATATGAACCGTATGGCAAACGCCATTGATACCAGCATCTTCGTTAAGAACGGGCCGTGCATTGCCGGTCTTGGACTGGGCGGTGAAGGCTGGACCACGATGACCATTACCACACCAACCGGGGAAGGGGTGACCAGTGCGCGTACGTTTGTGCGCCTGCGTCGCTGTGTGTTGGTAGACGCCTTCAGAATTGTATAAGGAGTAAATGAGATGGCGCACGACGAACAACGTTGGTTGACACCCAGACTGCTAAAAGCGGCAACGCTATGTAACCAGACGCCCGCAAAGAGCGATTCACCGCTGTGGTTGGGCATTGATTTGGGGACGTGTGATGTGGTGTCGATGGTTGTGGACAGTGACGGACAGCCGGTCGCGGTTTGCCTGGACTGGGCCGATGTCGTGCGCGATGGCATCGTCTGGGATTTCTTTGGTGCGGTGACCATCGTTCGTCGCCATCTCGATACGCTCGAACAACAACTGGGTTGCCGTTTTACCCATGCGGCAACCTCGTTTCCACCGGGAACTGACCCACGCATCTCTATTAACGTGCTGGAGTCTGCCGGGCTTGAAGTGAGCCATGTCCTCGACGAACCAACCGCGGTGGCGGATCTGTTGCAGCTTGATAACGCCGGCGTGGTGGATATTGGTGGTGGCACTACCGGGATTGCGATTGTTAAACAGGGCAAAGTGACTTACTCCGCTGATGAAGCGACTGGCGGGCACCATATCTCTCTGACGCTGGCCGGGAACCGTCGTATCCAGTTGGAAGAAGCCGAGCAGTACAAGCGCAGCAATGGCAAAGAAATCTGGCCGGTGGTGAAGCCTGTCTACGAAAAGATGGCGGAAATCGTGGCGCACCATATTGCCGGACAGGATGTCGCTGATTTGTGGCTGGCGGGTGGCTCCTGTATGCAGCCAGGCGTTGATGAACTGTTCCGTAAGCGTTTCCCGGAACTGCAGGTGCATTTACCCCAGCACAGCCTGTTTATGACTCCGCTGGCGATTGCAAACAGCGGAAAAGAAAAAGCGGAAGGAATCTATGCAAGCTGAATTGCAGACCGCGCTCTTTCAGGCATTCGATACCCTGAATCTGCAACGCGTAAAAACGTTTAGCGTTCCCCCGGTTACGTTATGTGGACTGGGAGCGCTTAGTACCTGCGGACAGGAAGCACAAACGCGCGGACTGACGCATATGTTCGTCATGGTTGACAGCTTTCTGCATCAGGCGGGGATGACCGCCGCACTGGAGCGCAGCCTGGCGATGAAAGGCGTGGCGATGACGCTGTGGCCATGTCCGGTAGGTGAACCGTGCATTACGGACGTCTGCGCGGCAGTCGCGCAACTGCGTGAATCAAAGTGCGACGGTGTCGTGGCTTTCGGCGGCGGTTCCGTGCTGGATGCCGCCAAGGCAGTGGCGTTGCTGGTGACCAATCCTACCCAGACGCTGGCTGACATGGACGAGCGTAGCGTGTTACGCCCGCGTCTGCCGCTGATTGCCGTACCGACTACCGCCGGAACGGGCTCAGAAACCACGAACGTCACGGTGATTATTGACGCCGCGACCGGACTCAAAAAAGTGCTGGCCCACGCAACCCTGATGCCGGATGTGGCGATCCTTGACGCCGCATTGACGGAAGGTGTGCCTGCGCACGTAACGGCGATGACCGGGATTGATGCACTGACGCACGCCGTTGAAGCGTATAGCGCACTGAACGCGACGCCGTTTACCGACAGCCTGGCGATTGGTGCGATAGCGATGATCGGTAAATCGCTGCCGAAGGCCGTCGGCTACGGTCAGGATCTGGCGGCGCGCGAAAGCATGCTGCTGGCTTCCTGTATGGCCGGGATGGCGTTTTCCAGCGCTGGGCTTGGCCTGTGCCATGCGATGGCGCACCAGCCGGGGGCGACGTTGCACATTCCACACGGACAGGCTAACGCCATGCTGCTTCCCACGGTAATGGGGTTCAACCGCATGGTGTGTCGTGAGCGCTTTAGCCATATCGGACGCGCGTTAACCAACAAGAAATCGGACGATCGTGATGCTATCAACGCGGTCAGCGAGTTGATTAGCGAAGTGGGCCAGGCCAAACGACTCTCTGACGTTGGGGCAAAGCCCGAGCAGTACAGCGCATGGGCTCACGCCGCGCTGGAGGATATTTGTATTCGCAGTAACCCACGCACCGCCACGCAGGCACAGATCATCGACCTGTACGCGGCTGCCGGGTAATGCCTGTAGGCCGGATAAGGTGCTCGCACCACCATCCGGTAATAACACGGCGTTAATGCCGGAGGCGACGTAAACGTCTTATCCGGCCTACAAATCACAAATGACAGGGAGTAGGGGCTATGGGAATTAACGAAATCATCATGTACATCATGATGTTCTTTATGCTGATTGCCGCCGTGGACAGGATCCTGTCGCAGTTCGGCGGTTCGGCACGCTTCCTCGGTAAGTTCGGTAAGAGTATTGAGGGATCGGGCGGCCAGTTTGAAGAAGGTTTTATGGCGATGGGCGCGCTGGGTCTGGCGATGGTCGGTATGACCGCGCTGGCACCGGTTCTGGCGCATGTGCTCGGGCCAGTAATTATTCCGCTGTATGAAATGCTGGGCGCGAACCCGTCGATGTTTGCCGGAACGCTGCTGGCGTGCGATATGGGCGGCTTCTTCCTGGCGAAAGAACTGGCGGGCGGCGACGTTGCGGCGTGGCTGTACTCTGGCCTGATCCTCGGGGCGATGATGGGGCCGACGCTGGTCTTCTCCATTCCGGTTGCGCTGGGGATTATTGAACCGTCTGACCGTCGTTATCTGGCGCTGGGCGTGCTGGCGGGTATTGTCACCATTCCGATTGGTTGTATTGCGGGCGGTTTGATTGCGATGTACTCCGGCGTCGAAATCAACGGACAGCCGGTGGAATTCACCTTCGCGCTGATCCTGATGAATATGATCCCGGTGCTGATCGTGGCTGTGCTGGTGGCGCTGGGACTGAAATTCATCCCGGAAAAAATGATCAACGGCTTCCAGATCTTCGCGAAATTCCTGGTAGCGCTGATCACCATCGGCCTGGCAGCAGCAGTGGTCAAATTCCTGCTCGGCTGGGAGCTGATTCCGGGTCTTGATCCCATCTTTATGGCGCCGGGCGACAAGCCGGGTGAAGTGATGCGCGCCATCGAAGTTATCGGTTCTATCTCCTGCGTGCTGCTTGGTGCGTACCCGATGGTGCTGCTGCTGACCCGCTGGTTTGAAAAACCGCTGATGAGCGTCGGTAACCTGTTAAAAATCAATAATATTGCGGCTGCCGGTATGGTTGCGACGCTGGCGAACAACATCCCAATGTTCGGCATGATGAAGAATATGGATACCCGCGGCAAAGTGATCAACTGCGCCTTTGCGGTCTCCGCGGCCTTTGCACTGGGTGACCACTTAGGCTTCGCCGCTGCCAACATGAACGCGATGATCTTCCCGATGATTGTCGGCAAGTTGATTGGCGGCGTGACGGCGATTGGTGTGGCTATGCTGTTGGTACCGAAAGATGAAGATGTGCCAGCAGAAGTAGAAACCAACCCGGAGGCGCAATCGTGAATACTCGCCAGCTACTGAGCGTCGGTATCGATATCGGCACCACTACCACTCAGGTGATTTTCTCGCGCCTTGAGTTAGTCAACCGTGCGGCAGTGTCGCAGGTGCCGCGCTACGAATTCATCAAACGCGAAATTAGCTGGCAAAGCCCGGTGTTCTTTACCCCCGTTGATAAGCAGGGCGGGTTGAAAGAGGCCGAACTTAAGGCGCTGATCCTCGCCCAGTATCAGGCGGCGGGTATTGCGCCTGAGACTGTCGATTCCGGCGCGATCATCATCACCGGAGAAAGTGCCAAAACCCGTAATGCGCGTCCGGCGGTGATGACGCTCTCTCAGTCGCTGGGGGATTTTGTTGTGGCCAGCGCCGGTCCGCATCTGGAATCGGTGATTGCCGGTCACGGTGCGGGGGCACAAACCCTGTCCGAGCAGAAGTTGTGCCGCGTACTGAACATCGATATCGGTGGCGGTACGTCGAACTACGTTCTGTTTGATGCTGGAAAGGTCAGCGGTTCGGCTTGCCTCAACGTCGGCGGGCGACTGCTGGAAACGAACGGCCAGGGACGAGTAGTACATGCGCATCAGCCGGGGCAGATGATTGTTGATGACGTATTTGGTCCGGGCACCGACGCCCGAACCCTCAATGCGGCGCAGCTTGTTCAGGTAGCCCGACGGATGGCGGCGCTGATTGTGGAGGTGATTGACGGCACGTTATCACCGCTGGCGCAGGCGCTGATGCAAACCGGCCTGTTACAGGCGGGTGTGAAACCGGAAGTGATTACGTTGTCCGGCGGGGTGGGCGAGTGCTACCGCAACCAACCAGCCGATCCGTTCTGTTTTTCCGATATTGGCCCGCTGTTAGCGACGGCGCTGCATGAACATCCGCGCCTGCGTGAGATGAACGTGCAGTTCCCGGCGCAAACCGTGCGTGCCACGGTGATTGGCGCCGGTGCGCATACGCTGTCGCTTTCGGGCAGCACCATCTGGCTGGAAGGCGTGGCGCTTCCGCTGCGCAATCTGCCGGTGGCGATTCCGGTTAATGAGGCTGATTTGGTGGCCGCCTGGCAACAGGCGCTAATGCAACTCGATCTGGACCCGCAAACGGACGCCTACGTGCTGGCGCTGCCCGGTTCGCTGCCGGTGCGCTATGCCGCGCTGTTAACGGTGATTGATGCGCTGCTGGCCTTTGTCGCGCGCTATCCGAATCCGCATCCCCTGCTGGTGGTAGCCGAGCAGGATTTTGGTAAGGCCCTGGGCATGCTGTTACGCCCACAGTTACAGCAACACCCGCTGGCAGTCATCGATGAGGTGGTTGTCCGGGCGGGGGACTATATCGACATTGGTACGCCTCTTTTTGGCGGATCGGTTGTGCCGGTGACGGTGAAATCACTCGCATTTCCTTCCTGAGGGAACGACTTATGAAACTAAAGACCACATTGTTCGGCAATGTTTATCAGTTTAAGGATGTTAAAGAGGTGCTGGCAAAAGCCAACGAACTGCGTTCGGGGGATGTGCTGGCAGGAGTGGCCGCAACCAGTTCGCAGGAGCGCGTGGCGGCCAAGCAGGTACTGTCGGAAATGACGGTGGCGGATATCCGCAATAACCCGGTGATTTCCTATGAAGAGGACTGTGTTACCCGTCTGATTCAGGATGACGTCAACGAGACGGCCTATAACCGTATCAAAAACTGGAGTATCAGCGAGCTGCGCGAGTACGTGCTGAGCGATGAAACCTCCGTTGATGACATTGCGTTTACGCGCAAAGGGTTAACGTCGGAAGTGGTCGCTGCGGTAGCAAAAATCTGCTCTAACGCGGACCTGATCTACGGCGGTAAGAAAATGCCGGTGATCAAAAAGGCCAATACCACCATCGGTCTGCCGGGCACCTTCAGCTGCCGTTTGCAGCCGAACGACACCCGTGATGACGTGCAGAGTATTGCCGCACAAATCTACGAAGGGCTGTCCTTCGGAGCGGGCGATGCGGTGATTGGTGTTAACCCGGTAACGGATGACGTGGAAAACTTAAGCCGCGTACTGGATACCGTGTACGGCGTTATCGACAAATTCAACATCCCGACCCAGGGCTGCGTACTGGCACACGTGACTACCCAGATCGAAGCGATTCGTCGCGGTGCGCCGGGCGGGCTGATTTTCCAGAGTATCTGCGGTAGCGAAAAAGGCTTAAAAGAGTTTGGCGTTGAGCTGGCCATGCTGGATGAAGCGCGCGCAGTGGGCGCTGAGTTCAACCGTATCGCCGGGGAAAACTGCCTGTACTTCGAAACCGGGCAAGGGTCTGCACTTTCCGCGGGCGCGAACTTCGGCGCCGATCAGGTGACGATGGAAGCGCGTAACTACGGGCTGGCACGCCACTATGATCCGTTCCTGGTGAACACCGTGGTGGGCTTTATCGGGCCGGAGTATCTCTACAACGACCGTCAGATTATTCGCGCGGGTCTGGAAGATCACTTTATGGGCAAGCTGAGCGGCATCTCAATGGGCTGCGACTGCTGCTACACCAACCATGCTGATGCTGACCAGAACCTTAACGAAAACCTGATGATTCTGCTCGCCACCGCTGGCTGCAACTACATCATGGGCATGCCGCTCGGTGACGACATCATGCTCAACTATCAGACCACCGCCTTCCATGACACCGCGACCGTGCGTCAGCTGCTGAACCTGCGTCCGTCGCCGGAGTTTGAACGCTGGCTGGAAACCATGGGCATTATGGCAAACGGTCGCCTGACCAAACGGGCGGGCGATCCGTCACTGTTCTTCTGATGACGCGGGGATGACACACGATGGATCAAAAACAGATTGAAGAAATTGTACGCAGCGTAATGGCGTCAATGGGTGAGTCTCAACCGCAGGCTCAAGAACCGTCAGCACCAGCAAAATGCAGCACCACGCAGTGCGCCGCGCCGACCGGTGAAAGCTGCGCGATGGACTTAGGCTCAGCCGAAGCCAAAGCGTGGATTGGCGTTGAGAATCCGCACCGTGCAGAGGTGTTGACTGAACTTCGCCGTAGCACCGCTGCGCGTGTATGTACCGGTCGTGCCGGTCCTCGTCCGCGTACCCAGGCGCTGCTGCGTTTCCTGGCTGATCACTCGCGTTCGAAAGATACGGTATTGAAAGAAGTGCCGGAAGAGTGGGTAAAAGCCCAGGGGCTGCTGGAAGTGCGCTCGGAAATCAGCGACAAAAACCTGTATCTGACGCGTCCGGATATGGGGCGTCGTCTGAGTGCGGAAGCCATTGAAGCACTGAAATCACAGTGTGTAATGAATCCGGATGTGCAGGTGATTATTTCTGATGGCCTGTCTACCGACGCGATTACCGCTAACTATGAAGAGATCCTGCCGCCGCTGTTGTCGGGCTTAAAACAGGCCGGATTGAAGGTCGGGACGCCGTTCTTTGTTCGCTATGGGCGCGTGAAAATCGAAGATCAGATCGGCGAACTGCTGGGTGCAAAAGCGGTGATCCTGCTGGTTGGTGAACGTCCGGGCCTCGGCCAGTCGGAAAGTCTTTCTTGCTATGCCGTCTATTCGCCGCGTGTGGCGACCACCGTTGAGGCTGATCGTACCTGTATCTCGAACATTCACCAGGGCGGTACGCCACCGGTTGAAGCGGCGGCGGTGATTGTGGATTTGGCCAAGCGCATGCTGGAGCAAAAAGCATCCGGCATCAATATGACCCGTTAAGGAGGCATCATGCCAGCATTAGATTTAATTAGACCTTCAGTCACCGCAATGCGTGTGATTGCCTCGGTAAATGACGGTTTTGCCCGCGAACTTAAATTACCGCCACATATACGTAGCCTCGGACTCATCACAGCAGATTCTGATGACGTGGCGTATATTGCCGCAGACGAAGCGACAAAACAGGCAATGGTCGAAGTGGTTTATGGCCGCTCGCTGTATGCCGGTGCGGCGCACAGTCCCTCTCCAACATCGGGCGAAGTGCTGATTATGCTCGGTGGACCAAACCCGGCCGAAGTTCGCGCGGGTCTGGACGCGATGGTGGCCAATATTGAAAGCGGGGCGGCATTCCAGTGGGCGAATGACGCAGAAGATACCGCCTTCCTGGCGCATGTGGTTTCGCGTACCGGTTCGTATCTCTCCGCAACCGCGGGATGCCGACTGGGCGATCCGATGGCGTATCTGGTAGCACCACCGCTGGAAGCGACATTTGGTATTGATGCCGCGCTGAAATCTGCCGATGTACAACTGGTGACCTATGTACCACCGCCGTCAGAAACCAACTATTCAGCCGCGTTTTTGACCGGTAGCCAGGCCGCTTGTAAAGCCGCATGCAACGCCTTTGCCGATGCCGTTCTGGATATTGCCCGTAATCCAATCCAGCGCGCGTAAGAGAGGTAGTGATGATCAATGCACTGGGATTACTGGAAGTGGATGGCATGGTGGCTGCCGTGGACGCGGCCGATGCCATGCTGAAAGCCGCGAACGTGCGTCTGCTTAGCCACGAAGTGCTCGATCCTGGTCGACTGACGCTGGTGGTGGAAGGCGATCTGGCGGCATGCCGCGCAGCGCTGGATGCTGGCAGTGCAGCCGCAGCGCGTACGGGCCGTGTTATCAGCCGTAAGGAAATAGGCCGGCCGGACGATGACACCCAGTGGCTGATCGGCGGTTTTAAACGCCAGCCGAAGAAACCTGAACAGAAGCCAGAAGCGAAAACAGAAGTGAAACCAGAGAAGACACAGGACGCCCCAGTGACGTCTGAATCCTCTGCCCAACTTCTGACGCTGTTAGCATCGGTCCGTCAAGGAATGACGGCAGGGGAAGTGGCGGCCCACTTTGGCTGGTCACTTGATGAAGCCAGAAATGCGCTGGAACAGCTCTTTTCTGATGGAGCGTTGCGTAAACGCAGTAGTCGCTACCGCTTAAAAAATTAACCTGTCGGAGGGCCGGGGGCTTCGTTGAAGCTTCCGGCTTAAAAGATCATGAAAAAGAACCGTTCTGCAAACTTGCACCATCTTTATCATGAAGTATTACCCGAAGACGTTAAACTGACGCCGAAAGTGGAAGTGGACAACGTTCACCAACGGCGAACAACGGATGTGTATGAGCACGCGCTGACGATTACCGCCTGGCAGCAGATCTACGACCAGCTGCATCCGGGAAAATTTCATGGCGAGTTCACGGAAATCCTGCTCGATGATATTCAGGTGTTCCGTGAATACACTGGACTGGCGCTGCGTCAGTCGTGCCTTGTCTGGCCAAACTCATTTTGGTTTGGCATTCCGGCCACGCGCGGCGAGCAGGGATTTATTGGTACCCAGTGTTTGGGTAGCGCTGAAATTGCCACCCGCCCAGGCGGGACGGAGTTTGAACTGAGTACCCCGGATGATTACACCATTTTGGGTGTCGTCATTTCGGAAGAGGCCATTGCTCGTCAGGCCAACTTCCTGCATAACCCGGAAAGGGTGCTACATATGCTGCGCAATCAGTCGGCGCTGGAAGTTAAAGAACAACACAAAGCCGCGCTATGGGGCTTTGTGCAGCAGGCGCTGGCGACGTTTAGTGAGAATCCTGAAAACCTTCACCAACCCGCGGTGCGTAAAGTGTTGGGGGATAACCTGCTGCTGGCGATGGGCACCATGCTTGAAGAAGCGCAGCCGATTATGACTGCGGAGAGCATCAGCCATCAGAGCTATCGTCGCTTGCTGTCACGTGCGCGCGAATATGTGCTGGAAAATATGTCAGAGCCGCTGACCGTGCTCGACTTATGCAATCAGCTGCACGTTAGCCGCCGGACGTTGCAAAACGCCTTTCACGCGATCCTCGGTATTGGCCCGAATGCCTGGTTGAAACGTATTCGCCTGAACGCCGTTCGCCGTGAGTTGATAAGCCCATGGTCGCAGAGTGCGACGGTGAAAGACGCCGCCATGCAGTGGGGATTCTGGCATTTAGGGCAGTTTGCCACCGACTACCAGCAGCTGTTTGCGGAGAAACCGTCGTTGACGCTGCATCAGCGTATGCGCCAGTGGGCATGATGAGATTATTGTGCCGGATGCGACGCTAACGCGTCTTATCCGGCCTACGGGTTTGCCGTTGTTGTAGGCCTGATAAGCGTAGCGCCATCAGGCAATTACACCCAGTCGCGGACCTGAATAAACTCGCTAAGGGCAGCTTCCGGGCTGTTCGCTTCTGGCTGCCAGTCATACTCCCAGCGTACCAGCGGCGGCATCGACATCAGAATCGATTCCGTGCGCCCGCCGGTTTGCAAACCGAACAACGTGCCGCGATCCCACACCAGATTAAATTCCACATAGCGCCCACGACGATACAGCTGGAAATTACGCTCGCGCTCGCCCCAGCTCATCATTTTGCGGCGTTCGACGATGGGCAGATACGCCTCGGTGTATCCTTGACCTACCGCCTGCATAAAAGCGAAGCAGTGGTCGAAATCAGGGGTATTCAAATCATCGAAAAACAGCCCGCCAATTCCGCGTTGCTCGTTGCGGTGCTTGAGGAAGAAGTAGTCATCGCACCACTTCTTGTAACGTGGATAAACGTCATCGCCAAACGGCTGGCACAGGTCCCGCGCCGTGCGATGCCAGTGAACCGCATCCTCATCAAAGCCGTAGTAGGGCGTTAAGTCAAAGCCACCGCCAAACCACCACACGGGATCGGCCCCCGGTTTTTCCGCGATAAAAAACCGTACGTTGGCATGACTGGTTGGAATGTAGGGATTCTGCGGGTGCACCACCAACGAGACGCCCATGGCTTCAAAACTGCGCCCGGCAAGCTCCGGGCGATGCGCGGTAGCCGAGGCCGGCATTGCATCGCCGTGGATGTGGGAGAAGTTGACGCCTGCTTGCTCGAAAATACCGCCGTTACGCAACACCCGACTGCGCCCGCCGCCGCCCGCTTCGCGTTGCCAGTTATCCTCAACAAATTCGCTGCCGTCTACGGTGGATAACTGCTGACAAATTTCATCCTGCAGGCTGAGCAGGAACTGTTTTACGCGCTGTGCATCGGGCTTCATGGTTAACGTTTCTTCGAGTGTGCTTTCTGGTTATCAAACCAGTGGAAATAGCTGATGATGCCATTGGCGATAGCGGTGGCGATTTTCTGACGAAACGCCGCCGTACCCAGCAATCGTTCTTCTTCCGGGTTGGTGATGAACGAGGTTTCGACCAGGACCGACGGAATCGAAGGTGATTTTAGCACCACGAAGGCGGCCTGTTCCGTACTGCGACTGTGCAGACGGTGTACCGGCTTGATCTTCTTAAGAATATGCGAGCCTAACGTCAGGCTGTTTTTTATGGTGTCAGTTTGCACCAGATCGAACAGCACCTGCTGCAACAAATGATCTTTGTCAGTGGCCTTCTTTCCGGCGACTTCATCGGCCCGGTTTTCACGATCGGACAGATATTTCGCCATGGCGCTACTGGCGCCGCGATTGGATAAGGCAAAGACCGAAGCACCCGCAGCGCTCGGATTGGTAAAACCGTCGGCGTGGATCGACATGAACAGATCGGCACCATGTTTGTGGGCGATCTCGACGCGATCGTAGAGCGGAATAAACGTATCGCCGGAGCGGGTCAGGCGTGCATCAATCCCCTGGTTACGTAGGATCGAGCGCACATTTTTGGCAATCGCCAGTACCACGTGCTTTTCTTTCGACCCGTTGCGACCAATTGCGCCGGTATCAATCCCTCCGTGCCCCGGATCAAGGACAACAACGCGCTTAGCACCGGATTTTTTCGCTTTCGGTTTGCTGTGTCCATTGCTGGTCTTTAGCGCTTCTTCTTTAGCGATGGCTTGTGACATGCCTGACAGCGTCAGGGCGGCCAGCCCGGCTTTCAGCACCTGGCGGCGCGATGTGAGTGTTTTTAGTGGTTTAAAAGTGCTCATACGGCCTGAGTTGTAAAAAAAAGGTTCTAAACGTTATATCGTATCGCGTAGTCCGTTGCGACGGATCGAGATAAGAATTGTTTTACTTTTCATTTCAATACGTGACAATTCCGTATTATGCCATTTTTTCCGCCGCTTCGCGTCAGATATTGGCTAAATCAGCCGTTCGCGCCATAATCGCTTTTTAACGTCCTGAAAAGGTACCCAATACCATGGAAATACGCGTTTTTCGCCAGGAAGATTTCGAAGAGGTGATCACCCTCTGGGAGCGTTGTGATTTGCTGCGTCCATGGAACGACCCTGAAATGGACATCGAACGTAAAGTCAATCATGACGTCAGCTTGTTCCTCGTTGCTGAAGTGAACGGCGAGGTGGTCGGTACGGTGATGGGCGGATACGACGGGCATCGCGGTTCCGCCTATTACCTGGGCGTGCATCCTGAGTTTCGCGGTCGCGGCATCGCCAATGCGCTGCTCAACCGGCTGGAGAAAAAGCTCATTGCCCGCGGTTGTCCGAAGATTCAAATCATGGTGCGTGACGATAACGACGTCGTACAGGGCATGTATGAACGTTTGGGCTATGAACATGCGGATGTACTCAATCTGGGCAAGCGTTTGATCGAAGATGAAGAGTACTGAGTTTCATCCGGCCGACTATGACGGTCATGGGCGTCTGCGCCTGCCTTTTCTCTTCTGGTGCGTACTGCTGTTGCAGGCACGCACCTGGGTTTTGTTTGTGATTGCCGGTTCTTCCCGTGAGCAGGGCAACACCTTGCTGAATCTGTTTTATCCCGATCATGACGCATTCTGGCTTGGGTTGCTTCCCGGCGTTCCCGCCGTGTTGGCGTTTTTACTCAGTGGGCGACGCTTTGCGTTTCCGGTGCTCTGGCGCTGGCTGCGCGGATTATTGATTCTCGCTCAACTGGTGCTGCTGTGCTGGCAGCCGGTGATGTGGCTGGCAGGCGATCCTCTCAATGGCGTCGGGCTGGCGCTGTTGGTGGCGGATATTGTCGCGCTGATCTGGCTGTTAACCAATCAACGTCTGCGCGCCTGTTTTTCCCTTGAGAAAGAATAACGGCACTTTTTGGGGAAACCGGACTCCAAGCAACGTTGATAAATAAGGAAGGAAGTGAAATGAAATCACTGCGTTTGACTTTATGCGCGATGCCGCTGCTACTGGCCGGGTGTTCAACGTTGTCCTCGGTGAACTGGTCTGCCGCCAATCCGTGGAACTGGTTTGGTTCTTCAACGCAGGTCACAGAGCAGGGCGTAGGAGCGTTAACGGGCGCTACGCCGCTGGATGAAAAAGCCATTGCTGATGCGCTGGACGGTGATTACCGCCTGCGTAGCGGAATGAAGACCGATAACGGTAATGTGGTGCGCTTCTATGAAGCGATGAAAGACGACAAGCTGGCGATAGTCATCAACGGCAGCCAGGGAACCATCAGTCGTATTGATGTATTAGATCACGATATTTCGTCAGCCGCGGGTGTCGAAATAGGTACACCGTTTAGCGACCTTTACACTAAAGCTTATGGTAATTGCCAAAAAGCAACCGGCGATGACAGCGCGGGCGTTGAGTGTAAAGCTGAGGGAAGTCAACATATTAGCTATATTTTTTCCGGTGAATGGAGCGGACCTGAGGATATAATGCCGTCTGACGACACGCTGAAAGCGTGGAAAGTAAGCAAAATTATCTGGCGGCGTTAATTTGCGTCTGAACAAATCGGCTTGTTAAAAAAACAGGTAGAATAGCGCCCATCAATGCCACGATGTCGTGGCATCTTTTTTTCAGGAGGAACAATGTCTCAGGTTCAGAGTGGCATTTTGCCAGAACATTGCCGTGCGGCGATTTGGATTGAAGCCAATGTTAAAGGCGACGTTGATGCCCTGCGTGCGGCCAGCAAAACCTTCGCCGATAAGCTGGCGACCTTTGAAGCTAAGTTCCCGGATGCGCATCTGGGCGCGGTTGTCGCTTTTGGCAACAACACCTGGCGTGCATTGAGTGGCGGCGTCGGTGCTGAAGAGTTAAAAGACTTTATCCCTTACGGTAAAGGTCTGGCACCAGCAACCCAATATGACGTGTTGATCCATATTCTCTCTTTGCGTCATGACGTGAATTTCTCTGTTGCGCAGGCGGCAATGGAAGCATTTGGCGACTGTATTGAAGTTAAAGAAGAAATCCATGGTTTCCGTTGGGTCGAAGAGCGCGATCTCAGCGGCTTTGTTGACGGTACGGAAAACCCGGCAGGCGAAGAAACGCGCCGTGAAGTTGCCGTTATCAAAGATGGTGTGGATGCCGGTGGCAGCTATGTGTTTGTGCAGCGTTGGGAACATAACCTGAAGCAGCTTAATCGCATGAGCATCCATGACCAGGAAATGATGATTGGTCGCACCAAGGAAGCCAACGAAGAGATCGACGGTGATGACCGTCCGGTCACCTCTCACCTGAGCCGTGTTGACCTCAAAGAAGACGGTAAAGGGCTGAAAATTGTGCGCCAGAGCCTGCCATACGGTACTGCCAGCGGCACGCACGGTCTCTATTTCTGCGCCTACTGCGCTCGTCTGCACAACATTGAACAACAATTGCTGAGCATGTTTGGTGACACCGACGGTAAGCGTGATGCGATGCTGCGCTTCACCAAACCGGTAACCGGCGGCTATTACTTTGCACCGTCGCTGGACCGTTTAATGGCGCTGTAATGGCGAGCTGATCCTGTTATCGGCCACGAAATAGACATCCCCGCATCGTCGGGGATTTTTTTTACCTGAGATTAACCTGATTTAGTGAGCTATTCCTCAGCACTAATTTGTTATTGCTGTATCTTCTGCGTGAATGAAGCGAAGGCTTCATATTCAAAAGGAGAATATTGAAATGGGAAAACTCACGGGCAAAACAGCATTGATTACGGGCGCATCTCAGGGTATTGGCGAGGGTATCGCCAGAACGTTTGCCCGCCATGGTGCGAACTTAATCCTGCTGGATATCTCCGATGAGATTGAAAAACTGGCGGATGAGTTGGCTGGGCGAGGGCACCGTTGCACAGCTGTTCACGCTGACGTCAGAGATTTTGCGTCGGTCAAGGAAGCGGTGACGCGCGCGAAGCAGATTGAAGGCAAAATCGATATTCTGGTCAACAATGCCGGCGTATGCCGCCTCGGCAACTTCCTTGATATGAGCGATGAAGATCGCGATTTTCACATTGATATCAACATTAAAGGCGTCTGGAACGTGACGAAAGCCGTTCTGCCGGAGATGATTGCGCGCAAAGATGGGCGCATCGTGATGATGTCATCGGTGACCGGCGATATGGTTGCTGACCCGGGCGAAACGGCCTACGCGCTGTCGAAAGCCGCGATCATCGGTTTGACCAAATCCCTGGCGGTAGAATATGCGCAGTCCGGCATTCGCGTGAATGCCATTTGCCCTGGCTACGTTCGTACGCCGATGGCGGAAAGCATTGCGCGTCAGTCTAACCCGGAAGATCCTGAATCCGTTTTAGTCGAAATGGCGAAAGCGATCCCGATGCGTCGTCTGGCCTGCCCGCTTGAGGTCGGTGAACTGGCGGCGTTCCTGGCATCGGATGAGTCCAGTTATTTAACTGGCACGCAAAACGTGATTGATGGCGGCAGCACTTTGCCTGAAAGCGTAAGCGTCGGCGTCTGATTGATGCCGGTCTCCTCCCCATGTGCTGGGGAGGAGGTACCCCTTATTCTCTTTTCAACTTTCAAATCATCAAACGGTATATAAAACCGTTACTCCTTTAGCACTGGTTATAAATATGATGACCATAAGAAAGTCATTTAATTTATAAGGGTGCGCAATGGCCGTTAACTTACTGAAAAAAAGAACACTGACGCTGGCAGCCATGCTGTTGCTGGTGGGGCAGGCGCAGGCAACGGAACTGCTGAACAGTTCATACGATGTTTCCCGCGAGCTGTTTGCCTCCCTTAATCCGCCGTTTGAACAGCAATGGGCGAAAGATAACGGCGGCGACAAACTGACGATTAAACAATCTCATGCCGGGTCATCAAAACAGGCGTTGGCGATTTTGCAGGGGCTGAAAGCTGACGTCGTGACCTATAACCAGGTGACCGACGTGCAGATCCTGCATGACAAAGGCAAGCTGATCCCTGCCGACTGGCAAAGCCGCCTGCCGAATAACAGTTCGCCATTCTATTCCACCATGGCGTTTTTGGTGCGTAAGGGCAACCCGAAGAATATCCACGAATGGAACGATCTGGTTCGCCCGGACGTGAAGCTGATTTTCCCGAACCCGAAAACCTCCGGTAACGCACGCTATACCTATCTGGCAGCGTGGGGCGCGGCAGATAAAGCGGACGGTGGGGATAAAGCCAAAACCGAACAGTTCATGACCCAGTTTCTGAAAAACGTGGAAGTATTTGATACCGGCGGTCGTGGTGCAACTACCACCTTCGTGGAGCGCGGTCTGGGCGACGTACTGATTACCTTTGAATCGGAAGTGAACAATATCCGTAAACAGTACGAAGACCAGGGCTTCGAAGTGGTGGTGCCGAAGGTCAACATTCTGGCGGAGTTCCCGGTGGCCTGGGTAGATAAAAATGTGCAGGCCAACGGTACTGAAAAAGCGGCGAAAGCTTACCTGAACTGGCTGTACAGCCCGCAGGCGCAAACCATCATTACCGATTTCTATTACCGCGTGAATAACCCGCAGGTAATGGACAAGCTGAAAGATAAATTCCCGCAGACCGAATTGTTCCGTGTGGAAGATAAGTTTGGCTCGTGGCCTGAAGTGATGAAAACGCACTTTGTCAGCGGCGGTGAGCTGGACAAATTGCTGGCGGCGGGGCGTAAGTAAATGTTTGCTGTTTCTTCCCGACGTGTGCTGCCCGGCTTCACTTTGAGCCTGGGCACCAGCTTACTGTTTGTCTGCCTGATATTGCTGCTGCCGCTGAGCGCGCTGGTGATGCAACTGGCGCAAATGAGCTGGGCGCAATACTGGGATGTGATTACCAATCCGCAGGTGGTGGCGGCTTATAAAGTGACGCTGCTGTCGGCGTTTGTGGCGTCGATTTTTAACGGCGTGTTCGGTTTGCTGATGGCGTGGATCTTAACACGCTATCGCTTTCCGGGCCGTACGCTGCTGGATGCGCTGATGGACCTGCCGTTCGCACTGCCTACGGCGGTGGCAGGTCTGACGCTGGCGTCACTGTTTTCGGTTAATGGCTTCTACGGCGAGTGGCTGGCGAAGCTGGATATCAAGGTGACCTACACCTGGCTCGGTATCGCGGTAGCGATGGCCTTTACCAGCATTCCGTTTGTGGTGCGTACCGTGCAACCGGTACTGGAAGAGTTAGGCCCGGAATATGAAGAAGCAGCTGAAACGCTCGGTGCTACGCGCTGGCAAAGTTTCCGTAAAGTAGTGCTGCCGGAGCTGTCTCCTGCGCTGGTGGCAGGCGTTGCGCTGTCGTTTACCCGCAGCCTCGGTGAGTTTGGCGCGGTTATTTTTATCGCCGGAAACATCGCATGGAAAACGGAAGTGACCTCGCTGATGATTTTTGTTCGCTTGCAGGAGTTTGACTACCCGGCCGCCAGCGCGATTGCTTCTGTGATCCTCGGGGCTTCGTTGTTGCTGCTGTTTTCAATTAACACTCTGCAAAGTCGCTTTGGTCGACGTGTGGTAGGTCACTGATGGCAGACATTACCCAATTGAAACGCTATGGCGCACCCCGCATCAACTGGGGGAAATGGTTTCTGATCGGCACGGGCATGCTGGTCTCCGCGTTTATTTTGCTGGTGCCGATGATTTACATCTTCGTGCAGGCGTTCAGCAAGGGATTAATGCCGGTATTACAGAACCTGGCGGATCCGGACATGCTGCATGCCATCTGGCTGACAGTGCTGATTGCGCTGATTGCGGTCCCGGTGAACCTGGTGTTTGGTGTGTTGCTGGCCTGGCTGGTGACCCGTTTTAACTTCCCCGGACGCCAACTACTACTAACGTTACTGGATATTCCATTTGCTGTCTCGCCGGTGGTCGCCGGTCTGGTCTATCTGCTGTTTTACGGCTCTAACGGCCCGCTTGGTGGGTGGCTGGATGAGCATAACCTGCAAATTATGTTTGCCTGGCCGGGGATGGTGCTGGTGACAGTGTTCGTGACCTGTCCGTTTGTGGTGCGTGAGCTGGTGCCGGTGATGTTAAGCCAGGGCAGCAATGAAGATGAAGCGGCTGTGTTGCTGGGTGCATCCGGCTGGCAGATGTTCCGCCGCGTTACGCTGCCGAATATCCGTTGGGCATTGCTGTACGGTGTGGTGTTGACCAACGCCCGTGCGATTGGTGAGTTTGGCGCGGTGTCAGTGGTTTCCGGCTCGATTCGCGGCGAAACCTTATCGCTGCCGCTACAGATTGAATTACTGGAGCAGGACTACAACACGGTCGGCTCTTTTACCGCCGCGGCGCTATTAACGCTGATGGCGATTATTACCCTGTTTTTGAAGAGCATGTTGCAATGGCGTCTGGAGAACCAGGAAAAACGCGCGCAGCAGGAGGAAAATCATGAGCATTGAGATTGCCAATATTAAGAAGTCTTTTGGTCGCACCCAGGTGCTGAACGATATCTCGCTGGATATTCCTTCAGGTCAGATGGTCGCGCTGTTGGGGCCATCCGGCTCGGGCAAAACCACGCTGCTGCGCATTATTGCCGGGCTGGAGCATCAGTCCAGCGGGCATATCCGTTTTCACGGTACCGACGTCAGCCGATTGCACGCCCGCGACCGTAAGGTGGGGTTCGTGTTCCAGCACTATGCGCTGTTTCGTCATATGACCGTTTTCGACAATATCGCGTTTGGTCTGACGGTCCTGCCACGGCGTGAGCGCCCGAGTGCGGCGGCCATCAAAGCAAAAGTGACCAAACTGCTGGAAATGGTTCAACTGGCTCATCTGGCGGACCGTTTCCCGGCACAGCTCTCCGGCGGGCAAAAACAGCGCGTGGCGTTGGCGCGTGCGCTGGCGGTAGAGCCGCAGATCCTGCTGCTCGACGAACCGTTTGGCGCGCTTGATGCGCAGGTGCGCAAAGAGCTGCGTCGCTGGCTGCGTCAGTTGCATGAAGAGTTGAAATTTACCAGCGTGTTTGTTACCCACGACCAGGAAGAAGCAACGGAAGTCGCAGACCGCGTGGTGGTGATGAGTCAGGGTCATATCGAACAGGCTGATGCGCCGGATCAGGTATGGCGCGAACCGGCTACTCGTTTCGTCCTGGAATTTATGGGTGAGGTTAACCGCCTGCAGGGGACGATTCGTGGCGGCCAATTCCATGTGGGCGCACACCGCTGGCCGCTGGGTTATACGCCTGGCTATCAGGGACCGGTGGATCTGTTCCTGCGCCCGTGGGAAGTGGACGTGAGCCGTCGTACCAGCCTGGATTCGCCGTTGCCGGTACAAGTGCTGGAAGCCAGCCCGAAAGGACACTACACCCAATTAGTTGTGCAACCCCTGGGGTGGTATAACGAACCGTTGACGGTAGTCATGCAGGGCGATGATTCCCCTGGCCGCGGCGAACGTCTGTTTGTCGGGCTGCAAAATGCACGCTTGTATAACGGCGACCAGCGTATTGAAACGCGTGAAGAGGAACTTGCCCTGGCGCAATCAGCCTGATAGGTTAATTTGCATAGTTATCGCCCGGTGGCGCTACGCTTACCGGGTTTTTTTACGAGCTGAAAACGTGAACACATTAGAAAAAACAATTGGCAATACGCCTCTGGTGAAATTACAACGTCTGGCGCCGGATAACGGTAGTGAAATTTGGGTCAAGCTGGAAGGCAATAATCCCGCAGGTTCGGTGAAAGACCGCGCCGCGTTGTCGATGATCGTCGAAGCGGAAAAACGCGGAGAAATTAAGCCAGGCGACGTGCTGATTGAGGCGACCAGCGGTAATACCGGAATTGCGCTGGCAATGATCGCCGCGCTGAAGGGCTATCGCATGAAGCTGCTGATGCCAGACAACATGAGCCAGGAGCGCCGTGCGGCGATGCGCGCCTATGGTGCCGAGCTGATTCTGGTCACCAAAGAGCAGGGGATGGAAGGCGCGCGCGATTTAGCCCTTGAGATGGCGCAGCGGGGAGAAGGCAAGCTGCTGGATCAGTTTAATAATCCGGATAACCCGTACGCGCATTACACCACCACCGGACCGGAAATCTGGCAGCAGACGTCAGGTCGTATTACCCATTTTGTCTCCAGTATGGGAACGACAGGCACCATTACCGGTGTGTCGCGTTTTCTGCGTGAGCAAGAAAAAGCGGTCACTATCGTTGGCCTGCAGCCGGAAGAGGGCAGTAGTATTCCGGGAATTCGCCGCTGGCCTGCGGAGTATATGCCAGGCATTTTTAACGCCTCGCTGGTGGATGAGGTGCTGGATATTCATCAGAATGATGCGGAAAACACCATGCGTGAACTGGCCGTGCGTGAAGGAATTTTCTGCGGTGTCAGCTCTGGCGGCGCGGTCGCGGGCGCGTTACGCGTTGCACGTGCTACGCCCGGCGCGGTAGTTGTGGCGATCATCTGCGATCGCGGCGATCGCTACCTTTCAACCGGCGTGTTTGGCGAAGAGCACTTTAACCAGGGGCTGGGAATTTAACTTTTTGGCCTGATAAGCGCAGCGCCATCAGGTAACTGCCTGGCACGATGGCCGGATAATGTTTTATCCGGCCAGGGATGATTAATCGTTACGTTTTTCCACAAGCTTATCAAGGAATTGCCACAGTTTCTCATTCATCTGCTGATAATCCCATGCTCGCATCTCTTCAACGGAACGGATGAAACGCTTGCCTTTAGCTTCCGCCAGTTCTTGTTCGGAGTGTTGAATAAGCCCTTCTATAGCATCAGCCGTAAACTCCATATGGCACTGAAAACCATAAACAAAATTACCGTATTGCACGATTTGTCGTGGGCAGCCCTCGCTGGCAGCAAGAATGGTCGCCTGGTCGGTTAATCCTGGCATGTCGTTGTGCCAGTGACCGACGGTAAGCGGTGAGCCGAAATGGCTGAACAGCGGGTGCTGTTGACCGGCTTCGGTCAGAACGATGGGGTAGTGACCAATTTCTTTTTCCGGACTCTGGCACACCTTCGCACCCAGCGCTTCGCCGATTAACTGTGAACCCAGGCAGATCCCCACCACAATTTTACGTGCCGCAATCGCCTGGTTGATCAGATGCTGCTCGGCCTGAGAATCAAAGTACGGGCACTCTGCCAGCGTGGTTCGTGGTGACTGTGGACCGCCAAACACCACCAACATATCGAAATCATCGGCGTTCGCAGGGACTGCTTCTCCGGCATAAACGCGCGACCAACTGACGCTATAGCCGCGTGATTCGGCCCACGGCAGATACGCGCCAGCAGATTCAAAAGACTCATGAATAACAAAATGAACTCGCACTTTTTCTCTCCTGTTAGCGCTTTAGCGCCTGATGAATATCAACCGCCAGCTTATCAATGTCGCTGTCTTCTAATGTTGACAGCGTAATGCGTAAACCGTGTGCAGGCGTATTGACGCCGAACACTTCGCCTTCCCGAACCAGCCAGCCGGACTTTGCCAGCGCAAAAGCGATCTCCTGACTGTGATCTGACAGCGGTAACCACAGATTCAGACCGTCACCGACGGGCAGTTCAATGCCATGTTGGCGCAGAGCCGTATTCAGCTTTTGCTGCTGGACGGCGTAAAACTGCTGCGTTTGTGCCAGTGTGTGTTGATATGTCTCGTCACTCAGGCACGCGCAGGCTAAATCCTGCAGCAGATGGCTGACCCACTGACTACCGGAGTTGAGCCGTAAACGCAGTTTCCCGGATGTGACGGGATCGCTGGCCACAATGGCCAGGCGTAAATCCGGGCCTAAGGTTTTCGACATCGAACGGACAATCGCCCAATGCGTGGTTTCCTTCGCAATCACCGGATACCAGTGGCAAGCAGATAGCAGCGCAAAGTGGTCGTCGACGATCACCAGAGTCTGCGGATAGCGGGCCAGGATTTCCTGCAATTGCGCCGCGCGTGAAGCGCTCAGGCTGCATCCTGTCGGGTTATGCGCGCGCGGTGTCAGAATCACTGCCCGCGCACCATTCTGTAGCGCGAGTTCCAGTTGGTCCGGCAGCATGCCTTCGTGGTCAACATTGGCCGGACTGGCGGAGAAACCAGCATAACGCAGCATGTTGATGCTGCTCAAAAAGCATGGATCTTCTACGACAACGCTATCTCCAGGCAGTAAATGGGCGCACAGTAGCCGTTCGATAGCATCAATGGCGCCGCTGGTGATATCAATTTCCCCCTTGCCGGGCATTGCATTTTGCATCCATTGTGATGCCCATACCTTAAGCCCTGGTGACACAGCGGCATCGCCGTACAAACGCGGATTCTTATTTATCTTCGCGAAATAACTACTCAGGTCAGGAAGACGCGAGGGCGCTGGATTACCGCCGGAAAGATCGATAAGCGGGGTATCCGGATTACCACCTTCCAGCGCAACAGGGGCAGTAATCCCCTTAATCACCGTGCCGTTGCGTCCCAGGCTCTGCGCCAACCCGGAGGTGACCAGGCGTTTGTAAGCCGCCGCGACAGTATTGCGGTTCACGTTTAATGCCGTTGCCAGTTCCCGCACTGGCGGCAACGTTTCGCCTGCTGCCAGCGTGCCTGTAGTGACATGTTGACGGATACTGTCAAAAATTTCGTTAGCGGTTTTTCCGTCGATCATTATTGACCTATGACAAAATGAATTTTAGCATATGACGATAATAGTGAGGCGTAGGCCCGCTGTCCAGCGAGAGGAGAAATTTATGGAGCAGGAGAGTGATATCCAGTCAGTGCTCTTTGACGACACGAATCGGGCGTTACAGACCGATATCGTCGCCGTCCAGTCACAGGTGGTGTATGGCAGCGTAGGTAACAGCATCGCCGTCCCGGCCATTAAAGCGCAGGGGTTACGCGTGACGGCAGTACCCACGGTGCTGTTCAGTAATACCCCGCATTATGAAACCTTTTACGGCGGCGTTATTCCGTCTGACTGGTTTAGCGGCTATCTCCGCGCCTTAAGCGAGCGTGATGCCTTGCGTGAGCTAAAGGCGGTGACTACAGGTTACATGGGCAGCGCGGAGCAAATCGCCTTGCTGGCACAGTGGCTGGAAACCGTTCGGGCCACGCATCCGGACCTATGCATTTTGGTCGACCCCGTGATTGGCGATACGGATAGCGGCATGTATGTGAAAGCCGAAATCCCGGAAGCTTATCGTCAGCACCTGCTGCCGTTGGCACAGGGGCTGACGCCGAACGTGTTCGAGCTGCAAATGCTAAGCGGAAAGCCGTGTCGTACGCTTGATGAAGCCATTACGGCGGCACAATCACTGCTCACTGACACCCTGAAATGGGTGGTAATAACCAGCGCGCCGGGGGATACCGAAGAGATTATTAACGTTGCGGTGGTGACGGCTGAAACGGTTGAGGTGTTAGCCCATCCGCGAGTGAAAACGGATCTGAAGGGGACTGGCGATCTGTTTTGTGCAGAGCTGGTGAGCGGCCTTGTACTGGGGAAAGCGCTGACGGCCGCGACGCACGACGCCGCGCAGCGGGTGCTGGACGTGATGACGTGGACGCACCTGTGCGGTTGTGATGAATTAATTCTGCCACCGGCAGGGGAGGCGCGATGAAGAGTTACCGGCTGGTAGTTCGCCAGAATGGGCGTATGGTTGGACATTTTGACACCAACGGGGCAGCAGCGCTGGAAGATATCTGTGTAGCGCGGGCCATGTTTGGTATTGCGGGTGGCTACGACTGTGAATTGTTAGTGGCAGACTCGGAGCGAAGGATGCTGGAAAGCGGGCCGGAAGGGATGAAGATTCTGATGCGCGAGGCGTGTTACCGACCGGTCACCTCACAGATTTAATGCCGGATGGCGACGAGAACGTCTTATCCGGCCTACGTTACGGAGTTTGCTGTAGGCCGGATAAGCGTAGCGCCATCCGGCAGGGTTTTGATATCCATCAGATAAAAAAAATGGCGCCTGATGGCGCCATCTTTCTCTGCAAAAAGAATTACTTCTTGATGCGGATAACCGGAGTCTCACCCACTGTCACGCTACCGGACAGTTTGATCAGCTCTTTGATTTCGTCCATGTTGGAGATAACAACCGGAGTCAGGGTAGACTTGGCTTTTTCTTCCAGCAGCGGCAGATCGAATTCAATAACCGGGTCGCCCACTTTCACGCGCTGACCTTCTTCAGCGATGCGTTTGAAGCCTTCGCCTTTCAGTTCAACGGTATCAATACCGAAGTGAACAAACAGCTCAATGCCGCTGTCGGATTCGATAGAGAAAGCGTGGTTGGTTTCAAAGATTTTGCCGATGGTGCCATCAACAGGAGCAACCATTTTGTTACCGGTTGGTTTGATAGCAATGCCATCCCCAACGATTTTTTCAGCAAAAACTACATCCGGCACGTCTTCGATGTTGACGATCTCGCCAGAGAGCGGAGCAACGATCTCAATAGTTCCGGTGTCTTTCTTATCATCAGAAACCAGAGATTTCAGTTTATCGAACAAACCCATGATCTTCTCCTAAGCAGTAAATTGGGCCGCATCTCGTGGATTAGCAGATTGTTTTTTCTTCAATGAACTTGTTAACCAGCGTCATTAACTCGTCCGTTGTCGGTTGAGCAAGAGCCTGCTCTGCTAACACCTTCGCATCTTCGAAGTTCGTGTTACGGATAATCTTCTTAATGCGCGGGATAGAAATGGCGCTCATAGAGAATTCGTCCAGACCCATCCCCAGCAACAGAAGTGTAGCACGTTCGTCGCCTGCAAGCTCACCACACATGCCAGTCCATTTGCCTTCAGCATGAGAAGCATCAATAACTTGCTTGATCAGCGTCAGCACAGATGGCGACATCGGTTGGTAAAGGTGTGAAATCATATCATTACCACGGTCAACTGCCAGGGTGTACTGCGTTAAATCATTGGTGCCGATACTAAAGAAATCAACTTCTTTGGCTAAATGACGCGCAATTGTTGCCGCAGCTGGTGTTTCCACCATCACGCCAATCTCAATGCTCTCGTCAAATGCTTTACCTTCGTCGCGCAGTTCCTGTTTGTAGATTTCGATCTCTTTGCGCAGTGCACGCACTTCTTCAACAGAGATGATCATTGGGAACATGATACGCAGTTTGCCGAAAGCAGAGGCGCGCAGGATAGCGCGAACCTGGTCACGCAGGATCTCTTTACGATCCATGGCGATACGCACGGCACGCCAGCCCAGGAACGGGTTCTCTTCTTTCGGGAAGTTCATGTACGGCAGTTCTTTATCGCCGCCGATGTCCATGGTACGGACGATGACCGCCTGAGAGCCACAGGCTTCAGCAACGGCTTTATACGCAGCAAACTGTTCTTCTTCAGTTGGCAGCGATTCACGGTCCATGAACAGGAATTCGGTGCGGTACAGACCCACACCTTCAGCGCCGTTACGCTCGGCGCCTTCAACGTCACGAACGGTACCGATGTTGGCGCAAACTTCAACCTGATGTCCGTCCAGCGTGATAGCCGGCAGATCTTTCAGCTTAGCGAGTTCCGCTTTCTCGGTTGCAACCTGCTCCTGAACGGCACGCAGTTGCTCAATAACGTCGTTGGTCGGATTGACGTAAACCTGATTGTTTACGGCATCCAGAATCAGATAGTCGTCGTTTTTCACCTGAGAGGTGACGCTACCCGTACCTACGATGGCAGGCAGTTCCAGAGAACGCGCCATGATAGAGGTATGAGAGGTACGTCCGCCCGCGTCAGTGATGAAACCCAGCACCTTGTTCAGGTTCAGCTGTGCGGTTTCTGACGGGGTCAGGTCTGCGGCAACCAGGATAACTTCGTCCTGGATAGCGCTCAGATCAATAATTGCCAGACCCAGAATGTTACGCAGCAGGCGTTTACCGATGTCACGTACGTCAGCCGCACGTTCTTTCAGGTATTCATCATCCAGCTCTTCCAGGGCTGTGGCCTGACCTTCGATAACTTCATGCGCAGCTGCATCAGCCGTCATGTGCTTATCTTTAATCAGGGCTATGATTTCCTGCTCCAGCTCCTCATCTTCGAGCAGCATGATATGCCCTTCAAAGATGGCTTCTTTTTCTTCACCGAACGTTTCACCAGCTTTGGTTTTGATCGCTTCCAGTTGCGCAGATGCCTTGGCACGACCGCTCAGAAAACGTTCAACTTCCTGATCAACCTTGTCGGCAGAAATTTTTTTCCGGTCAATGACGATTTCGTCTTCTTTCAGCAGCAGTGCTTTGCCGAAAGCGATACCCGGGGATGCTAAAATGCCTGAAATCATAACCCTACCTTACTTGTGACTGATATTTAAAAGAACTCGTTGAACTTACTCGAGTTCAGCCATCAGTTTAACCAGATGCTCAACTGCTTTCTGCTCGTCTTCACCTTCTGCGGACAGGGTGACAACGGTACCCTGAGTCAGGCCCAGAGTCTGCAGTTTAAACAGGCTTTTGGCGCTAGCGCTTTTGCCGTTGGAAGTCACAGTAATTTCAGAAGTAAAGCCTTTTGCTTCTTTAACAAACTGAGCAGCAGGGCGAGTATGCAGACCGTTCGGAGCGGTAATGGTAACTTCTTGCTGGAACATTATATTTCCCCAACTTATAGGTTTAGTGTTGTGGAACTAAAGTCTAGCCTGGCGGCTCAACTTTAGCCTGTATTGTTAGCATCGGCGTAAACTGGACGCGACACAAAAGGAGTTCGGTGCAATCCGTTGCTGGCAACTTCTTGCCGCTGACGTTTCGTTCGTCATTAAACATTATGCCGCGAAAGGAAGAGTTGAACCAAATCATAAAATCGATTCAGCTAGCGCTTTTCCTGTAACGATTAATTTCGCGCATCAAAATAATTAGTTTGGTTAAATACCAGTTCCGGCGGGCTGAATCAATGCCAGGCGAGTTGAAACTTTGAAGCAGGCCACAAAAAAGCACCCAAAAGGGTGCTTTTTTACGTGTTTTTAACATGCTGGCACTACTGTTGCAGTTCTTTCTCTGTAAAGAGATCGGCAAACAGTGCAGTGCTCAGATAACGCTCACCCGATGACGGTAGAATAACCACTATATTCTTGTTGGTAAAGGTTTCATCTTCCTGGAGCTTAAGCGCGGCAGCAACCGCAGCACCGGAAGAGATCCCAGCCAGAATACCTTCTTCTTCCATCAGACGACGCGCAGTAGAAATAGCTTCATCATTAGTGATGGCAACGACTTTATCGATAAGCTTCAGATCAAGGTTACCCGGAATGAAGCCTGCGCCAATGCCCTGAATTTTATGCGGGCCTGGTTTGAGTTCTTCACCTGCCAGCGCCTGGGCGATAACAGGGGAGTCGGTAGGTTCAACCGCGACGGTGATCAGATCGGTTTTGCCTTTAGTGCCTTTAATGTAACGGGTCACACCAGTCAACGTACCGCCGGTACCAACGCCAGAAATAAAGACATCAACCTGGCCATCGGTATCTTCCCAGATTTCCGGGCCGGTAGTTTTTTCGTGGATTTCCGGGTTTGCCGGGTTGCTGAACTGCTGCAGCAGCAGGAATTTTTCCGGATCGCTGGCCACAATTTCTTCCGCTTTCTGAATCGCGCCCTTCATACCTTTTGCGCCTTCGGTCAGCACCAGGTTCGCGCCCAGCGCTTTTAAGAGCTTGCGGCGCTCAATGCTCATGGTTTCAGGCATGGTCAGAGTCAGTTTGTAGCCGCGAGCTGCGGCAACGTAGGCCAGCGCAATCCCTGTGTTGCCGCTGGTTGGTTCGACCAGCTCTACACCCGGTTTCAGTACACCACGTTTTTCGGCATCCCAAATCATGTTGGCACCGATACGGCATTTGACGCTAAAGCTTGGGTTGCGTGATTCCACCTTCGCCAGAATGCGTCCGTTACCGATACGGTTCAGTCGAACCAGCGGCGTATGACCGATAGTCAGCGAGTTGTCTTCAAAAATCTTACTCATGGCCTGTCCTTAACTGTATGAAATTGGGATACCGCTTCAGCATACCTGTTGAGAAAGTATGGGGAAGTAAGGAATTCGTATATCTATATGCCACCAAGAAATAATGCGTTGCAGTATGGAATAAGAGCGGGCATAAGCCAGCCCGCTTTTACACATTTTTGCATTACTTCCATAACGCGTGCTTAGCACGATAGCAGTCTACCCACATCGCCGTGGCACCACAAACCGCGACCGGCATGATGAACAGATTGAGCACCGGAATCATGGTGAACAGGCTGGTCAATGCGCCAAATTGCATATTGGTGACCTTGCGTGTGCGCAGCGCGACGCGCATCTCCTTAAAAGGCACCTTATGGTTATCAAACGGATAATCGCAGTACTGAATGGCCAGCATCCACGCGCTGAACAGGAACCACAGCACCGGGGCTACGGTCTGACCAATACCCGGAATGAAATAGAGGATCAGCAACACGACGGCGCGCGGGAGATACCACGCCAGCTTTTGCCATTCACGTTTCATAATACGGGGAACATCTTTCATGATGCCGAGAACGCCGGTATCAGGCGGTGTTGCGCCCGTTAAGCGTGCTTCCAGTTGTTCAGCCAGCAGACCGTTAAACGGCGCGGCAATCCAGTTGGCTATGGTGGAAAACAGGTAGCCGAACACCAGTAGTACGGAGATAGTGACAATCGGCCACAGCAAGTAGCTGAGCCACTGAAGCCAGTCAGGGACGTGACTCATCAGCGCGGGGATCCAGCTATCGAGTTGTGTGAATAGCCACCAGAATGCGCCGCCCATCAGCAGGATATTCACCAGCAAAGGCAGGATGACAAAGCGACGAATGCCCGGTTGGGTGATGAGCTTCCATCCCTGTGAAAAGTAATAAAGGCCGCTGCGAGGTACGACTGCAGATGATGAAACCATGGTCAGGACATACTCCTTGTTATATAAGCTCTGGTAAACTTTGCGTATCTTACCGGGTTGTTGAGCGTTAAGCTGTTCAGAAATGTTCGAAAAAACAGCAAAAAGCACAATTTTGTTCATCTTTATGCCGTGAAAGCCAAGAGTGCACTTGCACTTGGCGTAATCGACAAATACTCTTAGTGAGTAAATGTTTGCCGTGGTGGCAAGGTGTTAGAACAACAGAGAATATAATGATGCAGGATTTGCGTCTGATATTAATCATTGTTGGCGCGATCGCCATAATCGCTTTACTGGTACATGGTTTTTGGACTAGCCGTAAAGAGCGGTCTTCTATATTCCGCGATCGCCCACTGAAACGCATGAAGTCTAAACGTGAAGACGAGGATTCGTTCGACGACAACGTCGAGGAAGACGAAGGCGTGGGCGAAGTTCGCGTTCATCGTGTGAATCATGCTCCCGGTAACGCGCAGGAACATGGTGTTCCTCCTCAGTCGCCGCAACACCAGTACCAGCCGCCTTATGCGTCTGCTCAGCCGCGTCAACCCGCGCCGCAGCCTGCACAAGCGCCGGTACCGCCGCCGCATGCTCAGCAGCAGCCGCAGCCTGTACAACCGCAGCAGCCGGTGCAGCATCAGCCTGTTCAGCAACCACCTGTGCAGCAGCCGATTCAGCATCAGCCCGTTGCTCCGCAGGTTCAGCAGCCCGTGCAGCAAGCACCGCAACCTGCGCCGCAGGCTTTCCAGCCCGCAGAGCCTGCCGTTGAACATCAACCGCAGCCTGAGCCAGTAGTTGAAGAAGCGCCTGTTGCTGAAAAACCGCCGCGTAAAGAAGCGGTCATTATTATGAACGTTGCGGCGCATCACGGTAGCGAACTCAATGGTGAAGTGCTGCTCAACAGCATTCAGCAAGCCGGTTTTAAATTTGGCGATATGAATATTTTCCATCGTCATTTGAGCCCGGATGGCAGCGGTCCTTCGCTGTTCAGCCTTGCCAATATGGTTAACCCAGGAACGTTTGATCCCGAAATGACGGGTGATTTCAGCACCCCTGGCGTGACTATTTTTATGCAGGTTCCGTCCTACGGTGACGAGCTGCAAAACTTTAAGCTGATGCTGCAGTCCGCACAGCACATTGCCGATGAAGTGGGTGGTGTGGTGCTCGACGATCAACGTCGCATGATGACGCCGCAGAAACTGCGCGAGTATCAGGACCGCATCCGCGAAGTTAAAGAATCTCACGCCTGATTTTCCTCTGGCGTGACATATCCTTGCTAAACCCCCGCCTGTCGGGGGTTTTTTATCATTGATGGTGCGATATGGAATCAATCGAACAACAACTGACAGAACTGCGAACCACGCTTCGCCATCATGAGTATCTCTACCATGTGATGGATGCGCCGGAAATTCCCGATGCGGAATACGATCGCCTGATGCGTGAACTGCGCGAGCTGGAAGCGCAGCATCCAGACCTTATCACCCCCGACTCGCCAACCCAGCGTGTTGGCGCCGCCCCGTTAGCAGCGTTCAGCCAGATTCGCCATGAAGTGCCAATGCTGTCACTGGATAACGTGTTTGATGAAGAGAGTTTTCTCGCCTTCAACAAGCGCGTGCAGGACAGACTGAAGAGTACGGACAAACTAACCTGGTGCTGCGAACTGAAGCTGGACGGGCTGGCGGTCAGTATCCTGTATGAAAACGGTGTGCTGGTCAGTGCCGCAACGCGTGGTGATGGTACTACGGGTGAGGATATTACCTCGAACGTGCGCACCATCCGTGCGATCCCGTTAAAACTGCGAGGCGATAACATTCCGACGCGTCTGGAAGTGCGCGGTGAAGTGTTCCTGCCGCAGGCCGGATTTGAAAAAATTAACGAAGAGGCCCGCCGCACTGGCAACAAAGTGTTTGCTAACCCGCGTAACGCAGCGGCCGGGTCATTGCGCCAGCTCGATCCGCGTATCACAGCGAAGCGACCGCTTACTTTCTTCTGCTATGGCGTTGGTGTGCTGGAAGGTGGTGTGCTGCCTGATACCCACCTGGGCCGTCTGCTGCAATTTAAAGAGTGGGGATTGCCGGTGAGCGACAGAGTTACGCTTTGCGACTCTCCGGAGGAAGTACTTGCTTACTATCACAAGGTTGAAGAAGACCGACCGACGCTGGGATTCGATATCGACGGTGTAGTGATCAAAGTCAACTCTATGGTGTTGCAGGAACAACTGGGTTTTGTTGCCCGCGCGCCGCGCTGGGCTGTGGCCTTTAAGTTCCCGGCGCAAGAGCAGATGACCTTCGTACGTGATGTTGAGTTTCAGGTTGGACGCACCGGGGCGATTACGCCTGTCGCCCGCCTTGAGCCAGTTCAGGTTGCCGGGGTGTTGGTCAGTAACGCCACCTTGCACAATGCGGATGAAATTGAGCGTCTTGGTTTGCGTATAGGCGATAAAGTCGTCATTCGCCGTGCGGGCGATGTCATCCCGCAGGTAGTGAATGTCGTGCTTTCCGAGCGCCCGGACGATACGCGTGAAATTGAGTTTCCCACCCACTGTCCGGTATGCAACTCAGACGTTGAGCGTGTGGAAGGCGAAGCGGTTACTCGCTGTACCGGTGGTTTAATCTGCGGAGCGCAGCGTAAGGAATCGCTGAAACACTTCGTTTCCCGCCGTGCGCTGGACGTTGACGGCATGGGCGACAAAATTATCGATCAATTGGTCGAGAAGGAGTATGTCCACACACCAGCGGATCTCTTCACACTGACCGCAGGTAAGCTGACCGGTCTTGATCGTATGGGGCCGAAATCGGCACAAAACGTGGTAAATGCGCTGGAAAAAGCGAAAGAAACGACGTTTGCCCGTTTCCTCTACGCGCTGGGTATTCGCGAAGTCGGTGAAGCCACGGCGGCTGGTCTGGCGGCGCATTTTGGCACCCTTGAGGCGCTGGAAGCGGCTTCCATTGAAGAGCTGCAAAAAGTGCCGGATGTCGGCATTGTGGTAGCGACCCACGTGTTTAATTTCTTTGCTGAAGAGAGTAACCGCGAGGTGATCGTCCAACTGCTGGCGCAGGGGATTCACTGGCCAGCGCCGGTGGTCATCAACGCTGAAGAAATCGACAGCCCCTTCGCGGGGAAAACGGTGGTGCTGACCGGGAGCCTGAGCCTGATGTCACGCGATGACGCCAAAGCGCGACTGACTGAGTTGGGTGCAAAAGTGGCCGGCAGCGTATCGAAGAAAACCGACCTGGTGATTGCCGGTGAAGCGGCGGGTTCGAAGCTGGCAAAAGCGCAGGAACTGGGTATTGCCGTGATCGATGAAGCTGAAATGATCCGCTTACTGGGTGCCTGAGATGGAAAAAGAGCAGCTGGTTGAAATCGCCAATACCGTGATGCCCTTTGGCAAATATAAAGGGCGTCGGCTGATTGATGTACCGGAAGAGTATCTGCTGTGGTTTGCCCGTAAAGATGAATTCCCGCCGGGTAAACTGGGCGAGCTGATGCAAATCACGCTGCTGATTAAAACTGAAGGGCTGACGCAACTGGTGCAGCCCCTGAAACGCCCGCTCTAAGCCTTTGCGGCGCGGCTTTTCTGCTGCGCCTGCAATGCGTCTGTTTGTTGCTTGTAGCGACGTGCCAGCACGGCACACACCATCAGCTGAATTTGATGGAAGATCATCAACGGCAGCACCATCATTCCTATCACTGACGTCGGGAACAGAATATTTGCCATTGGGATCCCATTCGCCAGGCTCTTTTTCGATCCGCAAAAGACAATGGTGATCTCATCGGCTTTGTTGAAGCCGCATTTCCGCGCAACAAAGACGTTGATGCCAATCACGATTGCCAGCAATACGATGCTGACCACCACGATAAACAGCAGCGAACCAATCCCCACTTTGTGCCAGATCCCGTTAACCACGGCTTCACTGAAGGCGGAGTACACCACCAGCAAGATGGAGGATTGGTCCGTTTTGGCGATCCATTTTTTATGTCGGGACACCCAGTTACCAATCCACGGACGTGAAAGATGTCCCAGTACGAACGGCAGCAGCAGCTGCAGCATGATTTTCCCCACCTGCTCCAGACTGCCTTCTGCGCCATGCATATTCATTACCAGGCCAACCAGTAACGGCGAGAGAAAAATACCCAGCAGGCTGGAGGCCGAAGCGGAACACACGGCGGCAGCAACGTTACCCCCCGCCAGCGACGTAAAAGCGATTGCCGACTGCACCGTGGCCGGCAAAATACACAGGTACAGGAAACCGGTGTACAGCATCGGGTCAACATTTACCGGTGCCCACCAGGCGAACAGAACGCCCAGCACCGGGAAAACAACAAACGTGCTGCACATCACCCACAGATGTAAACGCCAGTGACTACCGCCGGCAATAATGGCTTCACGCGAAAGCTTCGCCCCGTGCATAAAAAACAGTAGGGCAATGGCAGCGGTGGTTAAGCCTTCAAAGAAAGGTACAAAGCCACCCTCGGCCGGGAAAAAGGACGCCAGTAAAACGACCGTAATCAACGTTATCGTGAACGGATCAAGGATACGAAAAAGTTTCATAAAAGCTCCTGAAATTCGGTAGGAACATTTTGCGTTTTTCTGTTTGAGAAATAAAATTGATTTATTGCATCCATATATGAATCGAATAGATGAATTACTCTCTGCGTCAGCTCCGTATTTTTGTTACCGTCGCTCAGGCCAAAAGCTTTAGCCGGGCGGGGGATATCATTGGCTTAAGCCAGTCTGCGGTCAGCCACAGCGTTAAAGAGCTGGAAGGGCAGACGGGTGTGCGGTTGTTAGATAGAACAACGCGGGAAGTGGTGCTGACAGAAGCAGGGCACCAGTTGGCGGCGCGACTGGAACGTATTCTGGATGAACTGCACAGCACGCTGCGTGAAGCAGGCCAGGTGGGAACGCAGTTAACCGGAACGGTGCGCGTTGCCGCCAGCCAGACAATATCTGCTCACCTTATTCCACAGTGTATTGCCCAGAGTAATCAGCTTTATCCAGCAATCGATTTTGTGCTGCACGATCGTCCGCAACAGTGGGTGCTGGAGAGTATTCGTCAGGGCGAGGTAGATTTTGGCATTGTGATAGATCCAGGTGCTGTGACCGATCTACAGTGTGAAGCGGTGTTATCCGAACCGTTCCTGCTGTTGTGTCGAGAGGATCATCTGCTAGCCCAACGCGAATGGGTAAATTGGCAGGATTTATATCATGAGCGCCTGGTATTACAGGATTACGCTTCCGGCAGTCGACCGTTGATCGATGCGGCACTGGCTCACTTTTCCATTGAGGCCAATATCGTTCAGGAGATAGGTCACCCTGCCACGCTTTTCCCGATGGTTGAGGCGGGGATTGGTATCAGCGTGCTGCCTGCGCTGGCGCTTCCTCTGCCACAGGGCAGCCATTTGCAGGTTAAACGCCTGACGCCGGTTGTGGAACGACAATTGATGCTGGCACGACGTAAAAATCGTTCTTTATCGACTGCGGCTCAGGCGCTGTGGGACGTAGTACGGATGCAGGCCAGTGAATTAACCGCCGGTCGGGCACGGGATCCTTTGTACCAGCTTTAACGATATGGCTGGTGTTTGTCATGTCGTTAAGTTTGGCTTTCAGTATCGATGAACTGATCGTTAACTTTTATATTTTTACCCGGCACCGGACTACCTCTTTATATTTATAAATTCTCCTGCGATATTCTTAGGCAATTGCTTAGCTTGCGGATTTGTAAGGCTATTTTAAATTATTACTTTTTTTCTTGACCTTCCACTTGCTGGAAGGTTGATACTCTTTATACGCAAGTACGGATAGCAGTATCTAATACAATGATGTATAGCGATTGATTAATGAAATGACTAAGCAATTTATACAGTAACTCGTTATAGGTAGAATTAACACGATCCCGATGGAGTAATATTAGTGACATGTTAAATAATCCTACAATAGCTGGTTGCTGAAACTAATCCGGTAAATATATTTAACTAATGGGGTATTGGCGGCGATGATAAGAAAAAATAAAATTTTAATTGCAATGCAAATTAGTATGCTGGCATGGTCTGGTTATACGTTTGCAGCAGACAGAGTGTATGTAGCAAATGAAGGTGCAGATTCAGTTAATGTACTTGATGCTGCGTCTTTAAAGACTGTAGATAAAGTACATGTTGGTAAAATGCCGCATAACGTTCAGGTGTCACCAGACAATAAAACAGTTTGGGTAACCAACCTTGGTGCTAACGGGACACATTCATCAGGCTCTGAACATATGGATATGAGTAAAGATGCTCATTCTGAGAAAATGGATATGGGCAAAGATTCACATGCTGGTAAAAAGGAACATGGAGAAGTTTGGGTTATTAATGCGGAAAATGATACGGTTATTGCAAAACTTCCGGTTGGCGCACATCCTGCGCATGTTGTCGTCACCCCTGATGGGAAAATGGCGTATATCTCAAATAGTGCAGATAACACCATCAGCGTGATTGATGCAGAACATTTGAAAAATTTAACGACAATTAATGTAGGTAAGTTCCCTCATGGCCTCAGAGTGAGCCCTGACGGTAAAGAAGTTTATATCGCGAATATGAAAGGGGGCTCGGTATCCGTTGTTGATACAGCCAGTAATAAAGAAGTCGCGCAGATCCCATTAGGTAAAATGCCAGCCCAGGTAGGTTTCTCACCGGACGGAAAACTGGTGTTTGTTTCCCTGTCTGGTGAAGACGCTGTAGCGGTGATTGATACAGCAACGCGTAAAGTTGTGAAGAAAATTAATGTCGGTACCGTACCAATCCAGCTGTTTGGCACTCCGGATGGTAAAAGCATGCTGGTAACCAATCAGGGCTCGAAGAGCAAGCCGGGTAACACAATAAACATGATTGATATCGCAAGCCTTACGGTAGCGAAAACTATCACCACTGGCAATGGGGCCCATGGCATGGTTGTCGATAAAAATGGCAAATATGCTTACGTAACTAACTCATTTGCAAACTCTGTCTCGATGATTGACATTAATGAGCGTAAGGTAGTGAACACGCTCCCGGTAGACAACAACCCAAATGGTATTAGCTGGGGCTCTGTTGACGTGACGCCTAAATAACTGTGCTAGCATTTATCAATACCCGTCATTCGCTGGCGGGTATTTTCATAAATATTCTATAAATAAAGGAACGACAGATGAGAAAGCCGGAGCGGACAAAAACGCTGCCTAGTAAGTTCAATTTTGATGATACTGTAAACAGACTCGTCAGCGTATTGAATGCTAAAAATATTCGTATTTTTGTGCAGGTTGATCAACAGCAAGCGGCAACGGATGTAGGTCTTGCTCTGCGACCGACGATGTTATTTCTGTTTGGTAACCCAAAGGGTGGTACTCCTGCCATGCAAGCAAATCCTCATGCGGCAATAGAGTTACCCCTACGGGTGGTTATTTGGCAGGATGACAATGGTGATACCCATATAGATTATCAGGATGCAAGTACTGTTCTGGAGTTTGACTATGGTGTTGCACATAATATTGTTGCTCCAGTTAGCATCCTGACAACCCTTCTTAACGAAGTGGCCGGTAATTAATTGCAAATAACACTAAATGCCTCGTGGATATTTAGTGTTATTTTTCTGCGTTTATTATGCAAATATTTAACCCGCTATAATAAACCTATTGAATAATACATATGATGTTCATTACTCTTCAATGTTTGTCGATTCGTCTATTTTATAAATAGAAGGTTTTTTGTTTGCAATATTATGTGAAGAGTATATCTTGATGCTCAAATATTAATATGTAAGTTATGAGGATAGTTATGAAAAAGACATTAGTCACATCATTGGCCGCTTCTTTGTGTTTTCTCAGTCTGTCTGCCTTTGCTGCTACAGAAATCTCGCAACAAGAAGCCAATAGTTTAAAACATGTCAAGTCAATCACCGTAACGGAAAATACGGTGAATCAATGTATGCACAAAATTTCGAAAATGGCAGATAAAGAAGGTGCTGATTTCTTTGTTATTAAGAACTTCTCTTCTATAGGCAATGGTTCTCAGGCTGTAGTGACCAGCGAACTCTATAAGAAGTAAACAGCTGTTTCCCCCGTTTTAATTATTGATTAGCGAAAGTGCGTTGTTGTACCTGCTTTCGCTTATTAATAATCAACAAATGTTTGTCAGTCATTCTCAGGGCGGGTTTTGTCAGCCCACTCGTCTAACGAATTCCTGATGTGTTGGTACTCCTTGCCATTTCTGGCAGAAAAAAAATGTGAGTTCAGGCCGATTTAGCACATGCCATCTATACCGATTTACTATCGGTTATCGGGATAAACGGTATTGGTAATCGATTGCGTAGTCTCGCTATAACAATGCGGTACGCTACGTTATTTCGATTACTCAGTATTAAGGACATCTCATGAGCCACTCTCTTTTCTCGCAAAATCCCTGGTATAGCGCTGATATCATTCGTGGTTACAAACCGGATTTTACGCCGCGCGTAGCCTTTATCCTCGGCTCAGGCCTGGGGGCGTTGGCGGATCAAATTGAGGATGCGGTTGCCATCTCTTACGAGAAACTACCAGGGTTCCCGGTGAGTACCGTACACGGTCATGCTGGTGAACTGGTGTTGGGAAATCTGGCGGGAATTCCGGTGGCCTGTATGAAAGGACGTGGACATTTCTATGAAGGTCGCGGTATGACGGTGATGACGGATGCCATTCGTACGCTGAAGCTGCTGGGCTGTGAGCTGCTGTTTTGCACCAATGCTGCAGGCTCTTTGCGTCCCGAAGTCGGACCGGGTAGCCTCGTTGCGCTTAGCGATCACATCAATACGATGCCGGGTACGCCGATGGTAGGGCCAAACGATGAGCGTTTTGGCGAGCGATTCTTTTCACTGGCGAATGCCTATGATGCTGACTACCGTGCGATCCTGCAAACTGTTGCCGCTGAGGAAGGATTCCCGCTGAGTGAAGGGGTTTTTGTCTCTTATCCGGGGCCGAACTTTGAAACCGCGGCAGAAATCCGCATGATGCAAATTATCGGTGGTGACGTGGTGGGGATGTCGGTGGTGCCTGAAGTTATCTCTGCGCGCCACTGCGGTTTGAAAGTGGTTGCGGTGGCGGCCATCACCAACCTGGCGGAAGGTCTGGGTGATGTTAAATTATCTCACGCGCAGACGCTGGCAGCGGCGGAACTCTCCCGGCAGAATTTCATCAATTTGATCTGCGGATTCTTGCGCAAACTGGCCTGAATAACTAAAAAATGACCCCGCTTGCGGGGTCTTACTTTATGGCAAGGAACGGAAAAATGGGTATCGCATCTCGCTTAAAGCTCATGTCGTTTTTGCAATATTTCATCTGGGGAAGCTGGTTGGTAACCCTGGGTTCCTACATGATTAATACCCTGGATTTTACCGGCGCGAACGTCGGTATGATTTACAGTTCGAAAGGGCTGGCGGCGATTATCATGCCGAGCATTATGGGCATCATTGCCGATAAATGGCTACGCGCCGAGCGCGCCTATATGCTTTGTCATCTGGTGTGTGCGGGCGTGTTGCTATATGCCACAACCGTTACCGATCCGCAGACCATGTTTTGGGTGATGCTGGTTAACGCAATGGCGTATATGCCGACGATTGCGTTATCGAATAGCGTCTCATACTCGTGCCTGGCGCAATCAGGTCAGGATCCGGTCACCGCGTTCCCGCCAATTCGTGTATTTGGCACCATTGGGTTTATTGTGGCGATGTGGACAGTCAGTTTGATGGGACTGGAACTGAGCAGCGCGCAGTTGTATATCGCTTCAGGCGCATCGCTGCTGCTGGCTCTGTATGCACTTACGTTGCCGAAAATCCCGGTTGCTGAGAAGAAAGCAAACACCACGCTTGCCAGCAGGCTCGGTCTGGACGCCTTTGTTCTGTTTAAAAAACCGCAGATGGCAATCTTCTTTTTGTTTGCGATGATGCTGGGGGCGGTGTTGCAAATCACCAACGTCTTTGGCAATCCGTTCCTGCATGATTTTGCCCGTAACCCGGAATTTGCCGACAGCTTTGTGGTGAAGTACCCCTCCATATTGCTTTCCGTTTCACAGATGGCGGAGGTGGGCTTTATTCTCACTATTCCGTACTTCCTTAAACGCTTTGGCATTAAAACGGTGATGCTGATGAGCATGCTGGCATGGACGCTGCGCTTTGGCTTCTTTGCCTTTGGCGATCCGTCGCCGTTTGGTTTTGTGCTGCTGCTGATGTCGATGATCGTCTACGGCTGTGCGTTTGATTTCTTCAATATCTCGGGATCGGTATTTGTCGAGCAGGAGGTTAGCTCTAACATTCGCGCCAGCGCGCAGGGGCTGTTTATGACGATGGTAAACGGCGTTGGCGCGTGGGTGGGATCAATTCTGAGTGGTATGGCGGTGGACTATTTTTCTGTCGATGGCGTCAAGGATTGGCAAACTATCTGGCTGGTGTTTGCCGCGTATGCGCTGGCTCTGGCGGTTATCTTTGCATTGTTCTTTAAATACAGGCATGAGCCTGAACGACTGGCACAGAAATCACCGGCACATTAATACTCCATTGGCGGCGGGTTCTGATACCCGCCGTTTCATTTTCTGCGAGGCAATGTGGTAACTTTGCGCATTATCCTTATTTCAGGAGCGCATTATCCATGGAACGCACGCACCGCATCGATCTGAAGTTACTGCGTTATTTTCTTGCTGTCGCAGAAGAACTGCATTTTGGACGTGCTGCTGCTCGCCTGAATATGTCGCAACCGCCGCTCAGTACCCATATTAAAGAGCTGGAGCAACAGCTCGGCACTTTGCTATTTATCCGTCATTCCCGCAGCGTAGCGTTAACTCACGCGGGAAAGATATTGATGGAAGAGTCGCGCCGACTGTTATCCAATGCTAATCAGGCGCTGGCGAGAGTGGAGCAAATTGGTCGTGGTGAGGCAGGGCGAATTGAGCTTGGCGTTATCGGTACAGCGATGTGGGGAAAAATGCGTCCGGTGATGCGGCGTTTTATGAAGGATAATCCCAATGTTGAGGTGCTGTTTCGCGAGAACATGCCCGCGATGCAGATGACGATGCTGGAACGGCGTGAACTGGATGCGGGAATTTGGCGGATGGCTACGGAGCTTTCTCCCGGGTTTACCAGTTTGCGTTTGCATGAGTCCTCTTTTCTGGTTGCCATGCCGGAAGAACATCCTCTTACTGCCTGTGAGTCCATACCGCTGGAGGCGTTGAGAAATGAATATTTTGTCACAATGCCTTCCATTCATACTGACTGGGCATTTTTGCAGCGAGTTTGCCTGAGTGCTGGATTTTCCCCGATGATTATTCGTGAGGTGAGGGAGCCGCAAACGGTGCTGGCGATGATCAGCATGGGGATTGGTATTACGTTAATTGCTGACAGCTATGCGCAGATGAATTGGCCTGGCGTGGTATTTCGACCGTTAGAGGAACGTATTCCGGCGGATTTGTATATTGTGTATGACCAACTGCAGGCGACACCCGCGCTGGAGAAACTGGTAGCGGCATTGACGATGTGATGTCTGTGCCGGATGGCGACTGACGTCTTATCCGGCCTACGTGTGTTGTGTTGTCTGTGCCGGATGGCGACTAACGTCTTATCCGGCCTACGCGTGTTGTGTTGTCTGTGTCGGATGGCGGCTGACGTCTTATCCAGCCTACGTGTGTTGTGTTGTCTGTGTCGGATGGCGGCTGACGTCTTATCCGGCCTACGCGTGCGGTATTGTCTGTGCCGGATGGCGACTAACGTCTTATCCGGCCTTGTATTATCCTCTCTGTGCAGAGAGGGCCGGCCAGTTCTCCCTGCCATGCCGTCCGCATGCCGTATCCGGCCTTAGGTTAACAACCTGTATTGTAGATTTATGCAGCGGACTGCCGTTCTCCACAAGTGACAAACCGGACAGTATCATGGACCGGTTTTCCCGGTAATCCGCATTCACAAGGTTGGTCTCACTATGGAACAGGAACTTCATTTTATCGGTATTGACGTCTCTAAAGCCAAGCTGGATGTCGATGTGCTGCGTCCCGATGGCCGTCACCGCAGTAAAAAATTTGCGAACACCCTGAAGGGCCACAATGAACTCCTCCACTGGCTCAACAGCCATAACGTGGCGCCGGCGCATATCTGTATGGAGGCCACCAGTACGTATATGGAAGACGTGGCCGCCCATCTCAGTGATGCCGGATTCACCGTCTCCATCATCAATCCTGCCCTCGGCAAAGCCTTCGCACAGAGCGAGGGGCTGCGCAGCAAAACCGATGCCGTTGATGCCCGCATGCTGGCAGAGTTTTGCCGTCAGAAGCGCCCGGCAGTCTGGGAAGCTCCGCATCCGGTTGAACGGGCGTTACGGGCACTGGTGCTGCGCCATCAGTCACTGACGGATATGCGTACGCAGGAACTGAATCGCCTGGAGACAGCACGTGAGGTACAGCGTCCGAGTATCGACGCTCATCTGCTGTGGCTTCATGCCGAAATTAAACGCATCGAAAAGCAGATAAAGGACCTGACGGATGACGACCCGGACATGAAACACCGCAGGAAGCTGCTGGAAAGTATCCCGGGTATCGGGGAAAAGACGTCGGCGGTGCTGCTGGCTTATGTGGGACTGAAGGACAGGTTCAGCCAGGCGAGACAGTTCGCCGCCTTTGCCGGTCTGACACCGCGCCAGCATGAATCAGGCAGCAGCGTGAGGGGAATGAGCCGGATGAGTAAAAGCGGCCATGTATCCCTGCGCAGGGCTCTGTACATGCCAGCGATGGTGGCAATAAGTAAAACGGAATGGGGGCGGGCGTTCCGCGACCGTCTGGCAGGAAACGGTAAAAAAGGGAAAGTGATAATAGGCGCAATGATGCGCAAGCTGGCGCATGTTCCTTACGGTGTACTGAAATCAGGTGAGCCGTTCGATGCGTCGAGACATGGGGTGATAACAGCCTGAAGGGAAGATGAATCAGGAAAAAACAGCGCCTGACGGCGCTGTGACTGGTCGTGCCTGCTATCCGTAACCGCGGAACCTGAAAAGGCTTGCAGGCGATAACAGTATCTACGTGTGGGGTATTGTCTGTAGGCCTGATAAGCGTAGCGCATCAGGCGATGCAGGTTCGAATCTATAAATCGCAGATAGCAAAAAGGCGCCTTTAGGGCGCCTTTTTACATTGGTGGGTCGTGCAGGATTCGAACCTGCGACCAATTGATTAAAAGTCAACTGCTCTACCAACTGAGCTAACGACCCGAAGTGGTGGGTGATGACGGGATCGAACCGCCGACCCCCTCCTTGTAAGGGAGGTGCTCTCCCAGCTGAGCTAATCACCCACTTCGGTACTTCAATTTTATTGTAAGAAATCCAGCTGGCGAGAAAGTGGTGGGTGATGACGGGATCGAACCGCCGACCCCCTCCTTGTAAGGGAGGTGCTCTCCCAGCTGAGCTAATCACCCACTTCTCAATTTCTTACTCTACACGGCGGAGACTACATAAAGTAGTTGGTGGGTGATGACGGGTTCGAACCGCCGACCCCCTCCTTGTAAGGGAGGTGCTCTCCCAGCTGAGCTAATCACCCCCGCTGTGTGGAGTCGCATTATAGGGAGAGTTGAAAATGAGTCAACGCATTTTCTAAAGAATTTGTTCGTTCGTCGTAAATTTAAACAAAACGATCGCAAATCAATCCATGCGGCATGATTTGTATACGAAAATGGCAAAGCGTGATGTTCCAACCTGAACAACATTGAGGAATCAGACCACAGTGATAGAATACGAGCCTGATAATCTTTCCAGGATTTGCCGGTTGTCGGCATCTTTATAAACGTAAGGCCATTTCATGAAAATCAAAACTCGCTTCGCGCCAAGCCCGACAGGTTACCTGCACGTCGGTGGTGCGCGTACTGCTCTATATTCCTGGCTTTTTGCACGTAACCATGACGGTGAGTTTGTGCTGCGTATTGAAGACACCGATCTCGAACGCTCCACTCCGGAAGCTATTGAAGCCATTATGGATGGCATGAACTGGCTGAATCTGGAATGGGATGAAGGCCCGTACTTCCAGACCAAACGTTTTGATCGCTACAATGCCGTGATTGATGAGATGCTGGAAGCCGGTACCGCGTATAAATGCTACTGCTCCAAAGAGCGTCTGGACGCACTGCGCGAAGAGCAGATGGCAAACGGTGAGAAGCCGCGTTACGACGGTCGCTGCCGTCACGGCCATGAACATCATGCTGCTGATGAACCCTGCGTGGTGCGTTTTGCCAACCCGCAGGATGGATCCGTTATTTTTGACGACCAGATCCGTGGGCCGATCGAATTCAGCAACCAGGAGCTGGACGATCTGATCATCCGCCGTACTGACGGTTCCCCGACCTACAACTTCTGTGTTGTGGTCGACGACTGGGATATGGAAATCACTCACGTTATTCGTGGTGAAGACCATATCAACAACACTCCGCGTCAGATTAACATCCTGAAAGCGCTGAATGCGCCGGTGCCGGTTTATGCACACGTGTCGATGATCAACGGCGACGACGGTAAAAAACTCTCTAAACGTCACGGTGCGGTCAGCGTTATGCAGTATCGCGACGACGGTTACCTGCCGGAAGCGCTGCTGAACTATCTGGTGCGTCTGGGCTGGTCCAGCGGCGATCAGGAAATCTTCACCCGTGAAGAGATGATCAAACTGTTCTCCCTTGGTGCGGTGAGCAAGTCTGCCAGTGCGTTCAACACCGAAAAACTGCAGTGGCTGAACCATCACTACATTAATTCGCTGGCACCTGAATATGTGGCAACGCATCTGCAATGGCACATTGAGCAGGAAAATATCGATACTCGCGTCGGCCCGCAGCTGTCTGAGCTGGTTAAACTGCTGGGTGAGCGCTGCAAAACGCTGAAAGAGATGGCGCAGAGCTGCCGCTACTTCTACGAAGACTTTGCTGAGTTCGACGCGGATGCAGCTAAGAAACACCTGCGTCCGGTAGCGCGTCAGCCGCTGGAAGTGGTTCGCGATAAGCTGGCTGCTATCAGCGAGTGGACGGCAGAAAACGTGCACCACGCGATTCAGGCAACCGCTGATGAGCTGGAAGTGGGTATGGGTAAAGTTGGGATGCCGCTGCGCGTAGCCGTAACCGGCGCGGGTCAGTCTCCGGCGTTAGACGTAACGGTGCATGCGATTGGTAAATCCCGCAGCATTGAGCGTATTAATAAAGCGCTGGCGTTTATTGCTGAGCGTGAAAGCCAGCAGTAAGACCGGTTGAGCGATGAAACAACGGCAGGAGCGCATCCTGCCGTTTTTTTTGCCTGTTATTCAGACTCATCAATACCCAGACGGGTAAGGAAAGTGCGAATACCTTCGCGCGAAATATACATTGCCAGCTTTTCTTGTTCCGTTGGGGACATGTTGTCCAGTGCGCTAATTATCTGGCGACAGGCGTGACTACGCACCACGTGGGTGTATTCTGCCAGCGGTTCCTCAGCCTGATAAATTTCAGGGGCTTTGCGAAAAGCCGGAATATTGAGCAGAAACGTACGGACGCTGGAGTCGATATGGATCAGTCTTGCACGACCCCCTTTAATGCCGGGAAACTTTTCGGTGGTCCAGTTTTGTTCTCTGATCCAACGATTGACGGTTTGTTTGGCAACCCCGAGACATTCCGCCAGTTCTTCGGTCGTCATTTTGCTGCGTAATTTTTTCATATTATTTGTTGTCGCGGATCCCTAAGCGTTGTAACAAACCCGTAATGCCTTCACGCAGGATCAGTGACGTAAACATTTTTTGTTCTGACGGAGTCATCTCTTTGGCGAGCCTAATCAGTAGAGCTTCGATAGAGGTATCGCCGGATAACGATAAATTATCTGATAAACCTTCGGCTGAACGCTCAGCACTGCGAATGTATTCACGAACTTGTTCGGTGACGTGAACCAGACGCGCTTTACCGCCCTGTACGCCTGGTTTTGGTGATGTAGCCCAACCCTCCTTGCGCACCCATTTATTGATGGTCTGTCGGCTGTATCCGGTCAGATTAGCAAGTTCTTCTGGCGTCATCCGTTCCTTGAACATAACGATTCCCTGAATAGTCGTGGGGTTAATTAGTGGCTCATTTTATAGCACCATTTTAGTAGAAACCGTGACGCGTTTAACTACTGAATGCGAGTTGTTACGCAATGTTCTTCATTTGACTGCTTTTTCAGCGATTGAATTCTATGAGTTAATTTTGCCGTTGACACACGCGAAGGGAATTCATATGATGCCGCCCGTCAACTCGACAAGCTTTACGTAATGGGGCTATAGCTCAGCTGGGAGAGCGCTTGCATGGCATGCAAGAGGTCAGCGGTTCGATCCCGCTTAGCTCCACCAAATTTAATCCCAATAAATTTGGTACGTACGTAATAGCATCGTGGGGCTATAGCTCAGCTGGGAGAGCGCTTGCATGGCATGCAAGAGGTCAGCGGTTCGATCCCGCTTAGCTCCACCAAAATTTAAACCCTCGCTGAAAAGCGGGGGTTTTTTGTTTCTGTATCCTACCTGTTCTTACCCTGTATCTCTTCGGTTTGCTGAATAGCAGGCATAAAAAAACCGGGGAGAAGAATCTCCCCGGTCTTATCAATACGATGTTGTCTTACGCTTACAGCACCAGTGCTGCGATAGATGCTGACAGTACGCTCACCAGCGTAGAGCCGTACACCAGCTTCAGACCGAAGCGGGAAACCACGTTACCTTGCTCTTCGTTCAGACCTTTAATCGCACCGGCGATAATACCGATGGAAGAGAAGTTAGCGAAGGAGACCAGGAACACGGACAGGATACCTTCTGCACGCGGAGAGAGCGTGGCGGCAATTTTCTGCAGATCCATCATCGCAACGAATTCGTTGGAAACCAGTTTGGTTGCCATGATACTGCCCACCTGCAGCGCTTCGCTGGACGGCACACCCATTACCCATGCAACCGGGTAGAAGATGTAGCCCAGGATGCCCTGGAAGGAGATGCTGTAACCAAACCAGCCGGTCACGGTGGCGAACAGGGCGTTCAGGGCTGCGATCAGCGCGATGAAACCAATCAGCATTGCCGCAACGATAATTGCCACTTTGAAACCTGCCAGGATGTATTCACCCAGCATTTCGAAGAAGCTCTGGCCTTCGTGCAGGTTAGACATCTGAATGTTTTCTTCGCTGGAATCAACGGTGTACGGGTTGATCAGCGACAGCACGATAAAGGTGCTGAACATGTTCAGAACCAGCGCCGCAACCACGTACTTCGGTTCCAGCATGGTCATGTACGCGCCGACGATAGACATGGAAACGGTCGACATCGCCGTTGCAGCCATGGTGTACATACGGTTGCGAGACATTTTGCCGAGAATATCTTTATAGGCGATAAAGTTCTCGGACTGACCCAGGATCAGGGAGCTGACGGCGTTGAAGGATTCCAGCTTGCCCATACCGTTCACTTTGGATAACAGGAAACCAATCGCGCGGATGATAACCGGCAGAACGCGGATATGCTGCAAAATACCGATAAGAGCGGAAATGAAGACGATTGGGCACAGCACTTTCAGGAAGAAGAATGCCAGGCCTTTGTCGTTCATGCTGCCGAAGACAAAGTTTGTCCCTTCATTAGCGAATCCGAGGAGTTTTTCAAACATCTCGGAGAAGCCTCTCACGAAGCCCAGACCGACATCAGAGTTCAGGAAGAACCATGCCAGTAACACTTCAATAACAAGCAATTGAATAACATAACGAATGCGGATTTTTTTACGGTCACTGCTTACCAGCAGTGCGAGTACCGCAACCACGGCAAGGGCCAGGACGAAATGAAGAACGCGGTCCATATTTGCTCCAAATATGAGGCAGGTTTAGTTTTCGTGCACATTCTATGTAACAACCATAAAGAAAACGAGATCAAACACACACTATAATAAGGACCTGTGACGAGATTCAAAATTAGTGATCGGTGATACACTTCTGTTATGTTTAGTATGGAAGTGAAAAGTTATGTCATTGTGCTAATCTCATAACAATAATTAAACATCTCACCGGTATTTCCAGAATCCTTATCGATCCATAGACAAACACTATCAGAGAAATCAACTTCACCCATTAAAATGAATTTGATAATCATTCTCAATAGGCGTAGCTTGAAACATAGCAAAGGCTATGTTTCTGAGGCACTAAAATGACTAACGATCGCGTTGAGAGTAGCAGTGGACGGGCAGCGCGCAAGTTGAAGCTCGCATTAATGGGACCTGCGTTCATCGCGGCGATCGGCTACATCGATCCGGGCAACTTCGCCACCAACATCCAGGCAGGGGCCAGCTTTGGCTATAAACTGTTGTGGGTGGTGGTCTGGGCAAATCTGATGGCGATGCTGATTCAGGTGCTGTCGGCAAAGCTGGGTATTGCCACGGGTAAAAACCTGGCGGAGCAAATTCGCGATCACTATCCTCGTCCGGTGGTGTGGTTCTACTGGGTGCAGGCCGAAATTATCGCCATGGCGACAGACCTTGCTGAATTCATTGGCGCCGCGATTGGTTTCAAATTGATCCTCGGCGTGTCGTTATTGCAGGGGGCCGTGCTCACCGGTATCGCGACTTTTTTGATTCTGATGTTGCAGCGCCGTGGGCAAAAACCGCTGGAAAAAGTGATTGGCAGCTTGCTGCTGTTTGTGGCTGCGGCTTACATTGTGGAACTGATCTTTTCCCAGCCGAACTTCGCGCAACTTAGCAAGGGAATGGTTATCCCGAGCCTGCCTAATTCCGAAGCGGTGTTCCTGGCGGCTGGCGTGCTCGGCGCGACTATCATGCCACACGTCATTTATCTGCACTCTTCCTTAACTCAGCATCTGCACGGCGGAACACGTCAACAGCGCTATGCGGCCACGAAATGGGATGTGGCAATCGCCATGACGATTGCTGGATTTGTCAATCTGGCGATGATGGCGACGGCTGCCGCTGCATTTCACTTTAGCGGGCATACCGGTATTGCCGATCTCGATCAAGCGTATCTGACACTTGAACCGCTGTTGAGTCACGCTGCGGCGACGGTATTCGGTTTAAGCCTGGTGGCTGCGGGACTTTCTTCTACCGTGGTCGGTACGTTGGCCGGGCAGGTGGTGATGCAAGGGTTTATCCGCTTTCACATTCCGCTTTGGGTACGCCGTACTGTCACTATGATGCCATCATTTATTGTGATTTTGATGGGACTGGATCCGACGCGTATTCTGGTGATGAGCCAGGTATTGCTCAGTTTTGGTATTGCACTGGCGCTGGTGCCGCTACTGATCTTTACCAGTGACGGTAAGCTGATGGGCGATTTGGTGAATACCCGTTGGGTAAAACAGTTAGGCTGGGTGATTGTTGTGCTGGTGGTGGCGCTCAATATCTGGCTGTTGGTAGGAACCGCACTCGGTTTGTAAAAACAAAAGGGCCCGTAGGCCCTTTTGTTACATTAATGATGATGTTTGTGGCCACGCCCGCGACCGCGGTGGTCGTCACGATCGTTCCAGCCTTCACGATAACCACGCTCATAAGCTTTGCGTTTGTCCCAGCCACGATGGTAGCCGTTGTCATGACGCCACCAGCGATTTTTGCGCCACTCATAGTTATGGTGCCAGTAATCCCGGTCGCGCCAGCGGCCGCCATCCCAGTAGTTACCGTAGTTATCGCGATCGCCAATTTGTAACTTTATTGATGGCAGCAGGGTGATTTCGCCAGCGTTCGCGGCCAGCGGTGTAAAAGCCAATAAGACTGCCGCCAGAATCAGTGACCTGAACATGTTTTCTCTCCTTCACGAACGAGCCGTAGCCGGCCTGTTAACGTAATATTACGGGGCAGTAAAGCCCCGTTTCATCGCCTTAACTCTTAAATCGCAAGTGAGAGCACTTTTTGTTAATAAATGTGTCTTTATTTCAATCAACTCAGGATAGCATCAATCTCCGCGCACTCTTCAGACGTAAAGTGACGGTTTGCCAGCATACCGACAGCGTCTTCAATCTGCGCCGTTTTACTCGCGCCAATCAGCACGGACGTGACTTTGTCATCCCGTAACACCCATGCTAGCGCCATTTGGGAAAGCTTTTGCCCGCGTCGTTCTGCCAGCACATTCAGCGCCCGCACTTTTTCCAGTTTTTGTGGAGTGATCTGGTCCGGATTCAGAAAGCGACTGGTGCTTGCCGCACGAGAATCCGCAGGAATGCCGTTCAGATAGCGGTCGGTTAACTGTCCGCCAGCCAGCGGTGAGAAGGCGATACTGCCGACACCTTTTTCCTGTAATAGCGACAGCAAGCCGCCTTCGACCCAACGTTCAAACATGGAATATTTGGGCTGGTGAATAAGGCATGGCGTACCTAAATCGTCGAGTATTTCAATCGCCTGCCTGGCAAGATCTGCTGGATAGTTAGACAACCCGACGTACAGCGCTTTGCCCTGACGGACGATGTGATCCAGCGCGCGCATGGTTTCTCTGAGCGGTGTTTCAGGGTCGGGGCGATGGTGGTAGAAGATATCGACATACTCCAGCCCCAGACGCTTCAGGCTTTGATCGAGACTGGCAATCAGATATTTGCGTGAACCCCAGTCACCGTAGGGACCTTCCCACATGGTGTAGCCCGCTTTTGTGGAGATAATAAGCTCATCTCGCCACGGTAAAAAATCTTCCTGCAGGATCCGACCAAAATTCCGTTCTGCCGAACCCGGCGGTGGACCATAGTTATTTGCCAGATCAAAATGGTTAATCCCCAGATCGAATGCGCGCTGTAGCAATGCGCGACTGTTCTCGACCTGCGTGGTATCGCCAAAATTGTGCCACAAACCCAGAGAGACAATCGGGAGCTTAAGGCCGCTTTGACCGCAGCGGCGGTACTCCATTGTCTGATAACGATTTTCATCTGCGTGATAAACCATGTCACCTCCCTTCCACAATGCGTGTGTCTTTCAGTGTATACGGTTACACCGTCGATTCTTCAATGAATTTTAACCGCCAAAACTGTAAATCCTGCTTTCCACCCTTTCACAGCGACTTTCCTGGACAGTCATCACAGTTCTTCGATACTCAACATGAGGTTACCGTCAGAAGGATAGCTGTCATGCAAACCCCGTATTCCGTTGCTGATTATCTGCTGGACAGGCTGGCAGGCTGTGGCGTCGGCCATCTCTTTGGTGTGCCGGGCGATTATAATTTGCAGTTTCTTGACCACGTGATTGAACATCCCAACGTATGTTGGGTCGGGTGTGCGAATGAATTGAATGCGGCTTATGCGGCAGATGGCTATGCCCGGGTATCCGGGGTTGGGGCGCTGCTCACCACGTTTGGTGTGGGGGAGTTAAGCGCAATTAACGGTATCGCGGGTAGCTTCGCGGAATATGTTCCTGTTTTGCATATTGTCGGCGCACCCTGTCGCGGCGCGCAGCGTCGCGGAGAGTTGATGCATCACACTTTGGGTGACGGTGACTTTCAGCATTTTTACCGCATGCAGCAGGCAGTAACAACGGCCAGCGCGATACTGGATGAACAAAATGCCTGCTATGAAATTGACCGTGTGTTGCGAATGATGCTCAGCGAGCGCAGGCCGGGCTATCTGATGCTACCTGCTGATGTGGCTAAACAGCCTGCTACGCCACCGAATGATATTATGAGAGTTCCTCTGAGCGAGCCGGAAAGCAGCGTGATAGAGGCGTTTCGCTACCATGCTCGTGAACGATTGCTGGACAGCCCACGCGTAGCGTTGCTGGCCGACTTCCTCGCGCTGCGTTTTGGTCTGCAGCCGGTTTTACAGCGCTGGATGGCAGAAACGCCGATGGCTCATGCCACGTTGTTGATGGGCAAAGGACTGTTTGATGAGCGTCACCCGGCGTTTGTTGGCACGTACAGCGCTGGAGCCAGCAGCGATTATGTACGTCAGGCGATAGAAGATGCCGATACGATAATGTGTGTCGGCACACAATTTGTCGACACCCTGACAGCTGGGTTTACACAACAGCTACCGCTGGATCGCACCATTGACGTTCAGCCCCATGCGTCACGAATTGGATCCCACTGGTTTAACATCCCGATGGAGCAGGCGGTCACCACATTACGTGAGCTGTGCCTGGAAATGTCGTTTTCTCTACCGCCAGAACGTCCGCCAATTAGGCGTGTTCAGGTTGAGAAGGGCCCACTGACGCAGGAAAACTTCTGGCACACGGTACAGCAGTTTCTGAAGCCTGATGACATTATCCTCGTCGATCAGGGAACCGCCGCCTTTGGCGCGGCTGCGCTCTCACTACCTTGCGGGGCGGAAGTACTGGTTCAACCGTTGTGGGGATCTATCGGCTACGCGCTCCCGGCGGCATTCGGCGCGCAAACGGCCTGTCCGGACCGTCGGGTGATCCTGATTATTGGTGATGGCGCGGCGCAGCTCACCATTCAGGAGCTGGGCTCCATGCTTAGAGACGGGCAATCGCCGGTTATTTTACTGCTCAACAATGACGGTTATACCGTGGAGCGGGCCATACACGGGGCAAATCAGCGCTATAACGACATCGCTGCCTGGAGCTGGACGTCGGTGCCGCAGGCGTTTAGTCGTGAATGTCAGGCCGAATGTTGGCGGGTGAAGCAGGCGGTACAGCTGGAAGAGGTGCTGGCCCGGTTGTCCCATCCGCAACGACTGTCGTTAATTGAGGTGGTGCTACCGAAAGCCGATCTTCCTGAATTATTGCGCACGGTGACCCGTGCGCTGGAATCTCGCAACGGCGGATAGCTATTTATCAGGGCGCTCAGCGACCATCATCGGTTTGCCTGCCAGCAGCAGCCAGGCGGGCAGCATGACGATGCACAGCAGTGGCAGCAGGGTGGAATCTGGCACCACCACTGCTGCCATAAACAGGCTCAGCCAGGCGTCACGGGTGACGACCAGCACCAGCCCGAGAATAGAGCAAGAAACCGTGATGGCAGCCGGCACCGCTTCAACATGGGCGTGCAGCATCAGGCCAAGCGCGACGCCAACGAATACCGCCGGGAAGATTCGTCCGCCGCGAAAACCACTCGCCGCTGCAACCACTAATGCCGTTAGTTTGATCACGGCGAGCATGAAATAATCTGATGTCCCCAGCGTTTGGCTAAACGCCATCTGCTGCATTTCGTCCAGTCCCTTAAACAAGGTAAGCGGCCCGCCGATAACACCCAAAATGCCAAGGATAAAACCGCCTGCCCCGAGGATCAGCACCGGGTGTTTTAATCGATGCATTAAATGGTGCAAACGCGGCAGACACCAGACGGCAACCATCCCAGCGGCAATGGCGATGGCAGCAACAACCGCGCCGCTGAGGATATCGATCAGATGCATCTGCGTGTAGTGCGCGATGGGTAGTGAAAAATGGGGGTGAAAAAACAGGCTGGTGGTTAGCGAACCCGCGGCGGCGGCCATTAACGGTGCAAACAGGCGATCCCACAAGGGCACATCGTTTGAGCTATTCAGCGTTTGCGAAAATATCAGCGCGGCGGCAACGGGGGTACCAAATAGCGCGCCGATGGTACCGGCAGAGGCGAGAATGGTCCAGTCCAGCTTCGCAATGCGCGGAAACATGCGGCTACCAAGTGCCACTGCCAGAGCGATATTTACGGTCATGATGGGGTGTTCCGGACCCAGACTGACGCCACCCGCGAGGCCGAGGATTAGTGCTGCCAGCAGGCCCGGTATTGCTGACGTTGGCACCGGCATACCAATTAACGGTTCACAGGCCGGATCCGGGCCTGCGTGGCCATGGCTGTAACGGATTACTAACCCGACCATGATCCCCGTGAGTGTCAGCATACCGATAATCCAGACCGGAGAGTCCTGGGCTATACCTATGCTAACAGGCAGACGTTCCCACAAAAACTGCTGTAAAACGGAAGCCACTTTCATCACAACGATCAACACCAGGCTGGACGCTATGCCAATGATTAGCGCTGGGGTTGATAGCAAGAGCATCGTTCTGGCTCGCGGATGGAGCATTTTCTATTCCTTAAAACAGAGTCATAGACATAGTTTGCACAGCCTGCCTGACGACATCGCTGCAAATGGTGCTGAAACGATAAAGTAATTGTGTGATCTGGATCGATTTTCCACGGGCATCAGCCTTCAGACCGTTGTTGTTATGTCCCCATGAATTTACAGTGTGGCAAAGATTTATTCTGACTTTAGCGGAGCAGTGGAAGAATGACAAAATATGCTTTAGTAGGGGATGTTGGCGGCACCAACGCGCGTCTTGCTCTGTGCGATATTGCCAGCGGCGAGATTTCGCAGGCAAAAACCTATTCCGGGTTGGATTTTCCAAGTCTGGAGGCGGTGGTGCGCGTGTACCTGGATGAGCATAGCGTTAGCATTGAAGATGGTTGTATTGCCATTGCCTGTCCGATAACCGGCGACTGGGTGGCAATGACCAACCATACCTGGGCGTTCTCTATTGCTGAGATGAAAAAAAACCTGGGCTTCAGCCATCTGGAAATCATCAATGATTTCACCGCTGTGTCGATGGCGATCCCGATGCTGAAAAAAGAGCATTTAATCCAGTTTGGTGGTGCGGAACCTGTTGAAGGTAAACCTATTGCTGTTTATGGCGCAGGAACCGGGCTCGGCGTGGCGCATCTGGTCCACGTGGATAAACGCTGGGTAAGCCTCCCTGGTGAAGGCGGCCACGTGGATTTTGCGCCTAACAGCGAGGAAGAGGGAATTATCCTTGAGGTTCTGCGCGCGGAAATAGGTCACGTGTCCGCAGAACGCGTGCTGTCTGGTCCGGGACTGGTGAATCTGTATCGCGCGATCGTCAAATCTGACGGACGCCTGCCGGAAAATCTGCAGCCGAAGGATATCACCGCACGGGCGCTGGAAGATTCCTGCATTGACTGTCGTCGTGCGCTGTCGCTGTTCTGCGTCATCATGGGACGTTTTGGTGGCGATCTGGCGTTAACGCTGGGCACATTTGGCGGTGTGTACATCGCCGGCGGTATTGTGCCGCGCTTCCTCGACTTCTTTAAAGCGTCGGGCTTCCGCGGTGGTTTTGAAGATAAAGGCCGTTTTAAAGCCTACGTGCAGGATATTCCGGTGTATCTGATCGTGCACGATAATCCTGGACTACTTGGCGCTGGTGCGCATTTACGTCAGACGCTGGGCCATATTTTGTAAGGTCAGGGCCGGATGGCGCTCAGCGCTTCTCCGGCCTTGTCGTCCTGGCTGTTCATATTTTCTAAAATTATCTTGATCATCTGTTGTTCAAATAAATCGGCATGCAGGTATCTTGTGTTTTTATATTTTTTATCGGTATCCAGATAGGGTTGATGCAAACAAAATTCTGGTGGCGTGCATGAGATCAGGGTGTTAATAAGGTCAATTGGTTTAGGGTATTCTATAAATAGCGGGCCATGGCGATAGTTATGTTTATTTTGCCATTCCGCCAGATCGTCCATAAAACACTCTGCGGTTGGATTCGGCATCGCGCTGGCTTTATCTTTGCCCAACACAATATAAGCCAGGTTGTATAACCCGTGCGCGTATGGCCAGAACATTTTATGGAGCTTAGTGAGCCCAGGTTCTCTCAATGCAGACACGCTTTTACAATATAAATCGAGTTGTGTGCCTGCTTCTGTCACATCCTCATCCAGGAGCGCCATCAGATAGCTGAGGATGAACATATCGCTTGCTGTTTGCTTCGTGGTCAGTACCTTTTGCGCTCTTTTTCTGGCATCCACTGCAAAGTCTGCGCGTTTGTACCACAACGCCATCATTAAATTCGTCATGGCCAGGTTAACAGGGTGACCGTTATCACTCATGCCCAATTTTTCAGGCAATAAGAGCGGTACTCGGTCAAATAAACCCGCGGCAAGAATCTCTAGTGTCGTCCATACATTAATACTGTGATCGCAGCCTGAGTCCACACCCTGCGTCACATGTTTAATCATCGCAGACTGTCGCAAGGATAAGTGTAGAGATTCCATATCATTTGACTGTATCGCGGTTTTATATCCTAATAAATCCGGGCTGCGCTTCATGCGCAGCATAAAAAGCCATGAACTCAGCTGTTGTTGCAGTGAATAATCCAGATGGCATTGTTCATGAATATCCAGGCACTCAGCTAAATAATCGTCCGTACTTATCCAAATCAGGGCATTTTTTTCCGCTTCTTTTGCGTATTCGCGTAGATATGTACGTTGATATTTTTCGCTCAGCTTCGCCATGACATCACCTGTAAAAAATAGAGTGACGACCAATATACTACAAACTTAGTTCCGCTATCCCGTTCGTTGCGGGAACGACTGAAAGCGTGCGCTGTACTTTCCATTCGTCACGCTTTTTCAGCACTATAAATGCATTAATTGTCTGAATTCTTTCACTTTGCTCCGACTAACCGGGATTTCAAATTCCAGATCCTTTAAACGCAGAATATAAGTGTTGTTAAACCAGGGTTCGATCTCGCGGATTTTATTCAGATTTACGCAGAACGAGCGGTGGCAGCGGAAGAAATGCGAAGCCGGCAGTTTGCTGCAAAATTCGCTGATGTTCATCGGCATGACGTATGATTCTCGTCGCGTATAGACGAACGTCATCTTTTCATGCGCTTCAGCGTAGTAGATGTCGTTGATTGGGGTCACGATGATCCGCTCATCTTTGATCAAGTTGATCGTATCGTTTTCGCGGGCCACCGGACTTACAGGGGACGTTCCCGTTTGCTGTTGCTGCCAGGCGGCTTCCAGCTTTTGCAGCATGCTGACAATGCGTGATTCCTGGTACGGCTTCAGAATGTAGTCAAAAGCTTCCAGTTCGAAGGCTTCAACGGCATGCTCTTTCCACGCGGTAATAAACACAATAAAGGGTTTATGTGCGAACTGGCTGATATTTTGTGCCAGCAATACGCCGTCCAGCGAGGGAATATTAATATCCAGAAAAATGGCGTCAACGCGGTTGTGCTGGAGATATTTCAGCACGTCCAGACCATCGTCAAACGTGCCGACAATCTCCATCTGGCTGTGCTCTTTTATCAGCCAGCTCAGTTCCTGTTGGGCCAGGAATTCATCTTCAACAATGATGACTTTCACGATTTCACTCCTGGTTAAAGCAATAATGTAGTTGGCGCGGCTGCGGGCGAGTGCACATTAGGTACATAAAAGGCAATCTCTGTGCCTGGCTCCAGACGGCGGATATGTAATCCCTCACCGTAGAGCAGCTTAACGCGATGGTGCACATTCAACAGACCAATTTTATTGCCCGGCATTTCATTGGACTCGACCCGTTCAATCACTTTTGGGTCGATACCATGACCCGTGTCTCGTACGGCAATCCGTACCCGGTTGCCGCACTCCGCAACGCTGATAGTGACCACACCTTTCCCTTTGCAGGGCTGGATCCCATGGACGATAGCGTTCTCGACCAACGGCTGAATCAGCAGGCTGGGAATAAAACAGCTTACCTCTTCATCGATATCATAAATAACGGTCAGCTTGTCGCCAAAGCGGGCCTGTTCGATGGTGATGTAATCCTTGATTTGATACAGCTCTTTCTTGATGTCGATCTGCTCATCGTCTTTTAATTCAATATTATAGCGAAGATAGCGCGACAAATTAAAAATGAGCTGACGTGCGGTGTCCGGGTTAAGGCGTACCGACGATGAAATCGCGTTCAGGGCATTAAACAGAAAATGGGGATTTATTTTGCTTTGCAGCGCGCGTAGCTCTGCCTTATTTGCCATTTCTCGTAGTTGCTCTGCGCGGGAGACTTCAAGCTGGGTGGAGATGATTTGCGACAGACCGATCGCCATTTCCTGTAACGAGGAAGTGATTTGATGAGCGTGACAGTAGTAGATCTTCAGCGTGCCGGTCACGACGCCTTTCTCCCAAAGCGGGATCACCAGCATAGAGTGGATTTCCGGGGTGCGATGCGCTTCATCATTGTTTTTTATGATTATTTTACCGTGATTTATGGCTTCTTGCGTGGTAGGGCTGACGAAGTCATCGTTATCGCGGTAGTTGATCTCTCCGACGCCAACATAGGCCAGAACGTGCTGAGTATTGGTGATTGCAACCGCGTCAGCGTGGATATCGTGGCGAATAATTTCGCACACCTGACGTAACGACTCGCTGTTGACCTGGCGAAAGAGCGGCAGCGTTTTGTTGGCGATATCCAGCGCCAGCTTGGCCTGTTTTGCAGCGCTGGCTTCTTTCTCACCTTCAACGCTTTGTACCAGCATCACGATAAAACCAATACAGACGCTGCCTAGGATCATTGGAATACCGATTTTTGAGACAATATCCAGCCCCAGTTCGGTGGTGGGTGCCCAGGCGACGACCAGTATCATGGTCAGTGATTCGCACAGCATTCCGCCTAAAATACCCGCGCGCCAGTGCTGCGCTTTGGGGATCTTACGGTTGATCCACCCGGCAATGCAGCCAGCCAGAATGCTGGTAATAAAGCAGGGTAGGGCAGTTACGCCGCCAATATCGATCAGGTAACGGTGGGTGCCTGCGATCAGCCCCGTAATAATGCCAACCCATGGACCGAACAGGATCCCTCCTGACATGACCGCGATAATACGCACATTGACCAGAGAACCTTCTACCGGTACGCCTGACCAGGTACTGAACAGGGCAAACATGGAGAAAATCGCGGTAACGGCGAGCAGCTCTTTTGGGGAGTGGGCTGACTTGTGCAACAGTTCGCGAAACAGGCGGATACGAATCAGGAAAAACAGACAGAACAGCATCAGTGCTGCCCGGTCAAATACCGCCAGCAGCATATTGAATATTTCGTGCACGGGTGACTCTTGCGCAAGGGTTAAACCACTATGATAGGTAACCTGAGGCAGGATGACCAGCACCCCCGCAGTTCAGAGCTAATGGGGAAAAACCATAATATTAAAAGGGGATTGTTGCATGATTGTTGTATTTACAATACCTGTCCTGTGAGTGCTGCGTTCAAGGTAATGTATTTAACAACAAAATGTTAAATGATGGTAATTTTTGGCGGGTTGTGAAAATGGTTATTTCCTCATTTTACTCAGCTGTTCCTCTTTTTCGTCAGGAAAAAATATTTTGTTTTGCCTCTCGACAGAAGGAAATTATTCAGGCTATTTTCTAAACGTGCCACCATCGTGGCAGCGTCGCTCGGACGGTCCGGGCGCTAACGTTAATCTGAGGATATTATGGCTGACTCCCGCCCTGAACGTCGCTTTACGCGTATTGATCGCCTTCCCCCGTACGTTTTTAACATCACCGCTGAACTGAAGATGGCTGCGCGTCGGCGCGGCGAAGATATTATCGATTTCAGTATGGGGAACCCGGATGGGGCCACGCCTCCTCACATTGTCGAAAAACTGTGTACCGTGGCGCAGCGCCCGGATACTCACGGTTATTCCACCTCACGCGGCATTCCGCGTTTGCGTCGGGCGATTTCCCGCTGGTACCAGGAACGCTATGACGTTGAGATCGATCCTGAATCCGAAGCCATTGTGACCATCGGTTCCAAAGAGGGGCTGGCGCACCTGATGCTGGCAACACTCGATCACGGTGATACGGTCCTCGTGCCCAACCCAAGTTATCCCATCCATATCTATGGCGCGGTGATTGCCGGCGCGCAGGTGCGTTCAGTGCCGCTGGTTGAGGGGGTCGACTTCTTTAATGAGCTGGAACGCGCAATACGCGAAAGTTACCCGAAGCCGAAGATGATGATCTTAGGTTTCCCATCCAACCCGACCGCGCAGTGCGTCGAGCTGGAATTCTTTGAGAAAGTGGTGACCCTGGCTAAACGCTATGACGTGCTGGTGGTTCACGACCTGGCCTACGCTGATATTGTTTATGACGGCTGGAAGGCACCATCGATTATGCAGGTACCCGGCGCTCGCGACGTCGCTGTTGAATTTTTCACCCTGTCGAAAAGCTACAACATGGCGGGATGGCGTATCGGGTTTATGGTGGGCAACAAAACGCTGGTGAACGCGCTGGCGCGAATCAAGAGCTATCACGATTACGGGACCTTTACGCCACTGCAGGTTGCGGCAATTGCCGCGCTGGAAGGCGATCAGCAATGTGTGCGGGATATCGCTGAGCAATATAAACGTCGTCGCGATGTACTGGTCAAAGGACTGCATGAAGCAGGCTGGATGGTCGAGATGCCAAAGGCCTCAATGTACGTTTGGGCGAAAATTCCAGAGCAATACGCCGGGATGGGGTCACTTGAGTTTGCCAAGAAGCTGCTGAACGAAGCGAAGGTATGCGTTTCGCCAGGGATTGGGTTTGGTGATTATGGTGATACGCATGTGCGATTTGCGTTGATTGAAAACCGTGACCGTACCCGCCAGGCTATTCGCGGCATCAAGGCGATGTTTCGCGCAGATGGCCTGTTACCGACCAGTGCAAAATCGACTTCTGAAAGTACCGACTGACAGAATGTTCCCCCAAAATGCAAAACAGGAGCCTGATGGCTCCTGTTTTTTTGCTGCGTCTTTTAATTTAGATCATCAGGGCGAAAGTACCGGCCCAAACGATGACCATAAAAGAAATGCCCATAAAGAAATATTTCACTTTTCATCTCTCCGCGTACCTGAGGTACGTCTAAATGAACATATGCTTACCTGACAGAGAGCTGATGCACTCGCGAACGAAAGGGAGAATACCCCTCATTTGCTTGGCTGCATCACCTCAGAATTCTGAGCTTTAATGCTCCAGACGGCGCTAATGTACGCCTAAAAATGAGGAGAGACAAGAGGCATTTTTTTATTTAATTTTAATAACTTACAACTGTCGTGATTCGGCGACAGTTTAATTTCTGCCGGTAATAAATTGCTATTGAGCGACGGAATGGTTACTCGGAGAATTCTCATATCGCCATGATGTTAATGCGGTTAATTTTTCGCGGAATGAGATAATGAAAAGGTTAAAAATGACCAGATTAATGATGTTAGCACTCGTTTTTACGCCACTGACGTCGATGGCGGCCTCACCGTTGGCGTTTAATTTCAGCTGCGCAAGTATTGGTGGTGTGAATAGTGATGGCAAAGGCAATGTTTGGATTGATGGCTCGAAGGCGACGGTGAAGGCCTTCAATGAAAATTACTGGGAAGCCAAAAGCGGGAACAATACGGTTTCTATTTCTCGTAAAGATGACGGAAATCCGGACGTTTCCTGGAGTGGGCCGAATCGAAAGCACGGGGTATGCCTGCCTGAAGATAATATTGACTTTTCTGGGGCCAAAAAATCGACCAGCACTGGACCCTCTTTTTCCTGCGCTGCGGTTGCAAAGGGCAGTATCGAAGAGATTATCTGCCAGAGTCCTTCGCTCTCAGAAATGGATTTAGCGTTAAACGGGGCCTACAAGCAGGCGCTGGTTAAATCGAGCAATAACCCGACGCTGAAAGCAGAGCAGCGCGGTTGGGTGAAAGGGCGTAACGAGTGCTGGAAGGAACAGGATAAATCAGCCTGCATCGCCCGCAACTACAACGAGCGAATGGCTGAGCTGCACAGCAAATGGGGCGTTAAGTAATTCAACCGTAGAAAAAAAGAAAGGCCTTACGGCCTTTCTTTTTAGATATACAACGAAGCTTCACCCATCGGGCGAGTTTTGAAGCGACGGTGGATCCAGAGATACTGCTCGGGTGCACGCATGATCTCTTTTTCGATAATTTTGTTCATATACGCCGCAGCCTGGCTTTCATCTGCCGGGTAACCTTCCATTTCTGGGGTGATGAACAGGCGGTAACCGGTGTTATCTGCTTTTCTCACCATGGTTACGGTCAGCATTGCTGCGCCCGATAATCGTGACAGCACGTAGGTACCGTTGGTGGTCGCCACGTCTTTGACTGCGAAGAAGGGGGCGAAAGAACTCCCTTTACGACCATAGTCCTGATCGGGGGCAAACCACACTGCCTCGCCTTTTTTCAGGGCGCCGACAATACCACGCAGATTATTTCTGCCGATCATCGCCTTGTTGGAGCGCATACGACCGCGGGTTTGGATCCACTCCATCAACTTATTATTGTGCGGACGATAGGTTGCCATCATTGGCTGGCAAAGCCCCATTACGCGACCACCCAACTCGAGCGACATAAAGTGTACGCCAACGACCATCACGCCACGGTGTTGCATCTGAGCGCGCTTCAGGTTGTCCAGCCCTTCTACATCAAACCATTTACGCACCCGACGGTCCGGCCAGAACCAGGCCATACCTGTTTCAAGCAGCCCCATGCCGAGCGAACGGAAATTCTCATCGACCAGTTTGTCTCTTTCTTCCTGTGACAGATTTGGGAAACAGAGTTCGAGATTTTTACGTGCAATAGATTCACGGCGTTTTAAAAATGGACGAGCCAGCGTTCCTGTACGGGTACCAAGAAAACACAATACGGGATAGGGAAGCTGTACCAGTAACCAGAGCACACCAACACCAAACCATGTGAGCCAGTAGCGCGGATGCAAAAACGCGCGTGAAAATTTACATTGGGGGAACATAAGCACCTGTTGTTGATACGAAATAGATGTATCGCGAAGATTCTTTGCCTGTCGCTTTACACTCTGCACTGATCGTTAGGCCGCCATGAACGACATTGGTTCCTGTAAAGAGTGTAAAACTGAGTCAGGACAAAACCACGAGGGGGCATGAATGATCGGACGCACAATGTACACCCGAAAATTAATGTCAGCCAGAAATAATTACTCAAGATTCGTAAATGTTTTTAGGGCGATTAAGGGCAAAATTTCGCCTATATATAATTCGTTGTTTTTATGATGATTAAATAAACGACGGAGAAACAGTGTAATAGTAAGCGGTCGAATAATTTTTGTGAATAAAATGTTGCTCAAATTGCATGCGGATAGGAATTGTCTTAGAATATAAAGTTAAGGGAGTGTAAGGACTTACGTTAAGTTTACGGCAGACAGGAGGTATCGCTATGCTCTATTTCTGGACCTTTCTCATACTGAGCATTCTGTGCGTCAGTTGCTATATCTGGCAGGTTATAGGCGCTGCGGCGTCAATTAGCGCTTTTCTCGGCATGGCCATCCTTACGGCATTAATTTACGTTTTTACTATGCGGCTGACCAATGGTAACGAAATGGTAACTGGATTATTCCTGTTTCTTGCTCCGACATGTGGTTTGATCATTCGCTTTATGGTCGCGGATGGTAAGCAATAATTTGCAATGTTACGTTTAGCAATAAATTATCACTTTGAGTTATTTATTATTTATCTGAGTTTATCGAAGTGCCAGCATCGCTGGCACTTTTTTGTGAGACCGAAATGAATTACCGGGCATCCGCCAACTGGAGTGATGCTTCCTCTTGCTGAGCATTTTTTCGCTGTTGCTCAAGTTCCAGCGCACCGCGATGAGAGAGGTAGCAGAACAGGATGCAGCAAACAATACCCCCCATCAGCAGATAGAAGCCGCCGTGCCACCCCATTTTGTCGACCATTACGCCAAACAGACTGGTGCCCAGCGATGCGCCAAAAATGTAGCTCATAAATCCGCGCAGTCCTACTGCAGAACCTACTGCGAAGCTGGGGACGATTTCCATCGTCTGAACAGAAGCGAGGAACTGTGGAACATAGATCAGGCAACCCACAATGGCGGCAAAAATAGTGACCATCAGCAGGGATTCACTTTTCCAGTAGCCGATCAAACAGACGAAAATCAGCGCCATACAAATCATGGCCAGCGGCATGCGACGGCCTTTAAACAGTTTATCGGTAAGCCAGCCCGCCAGTAATGTGGAAGGGATTGCCGCCCATTCAAAAAACAGAAAAGCGATGCTCATTTGCTCTTTCGAGAAATGTTTTTCGGTTAACAGATAAATAGGCAACCAGCTAATCATGCCAAAACGCACCATATAGACGAAGACATCTACCAGTGAAACATACCAGGCATTCTTATTACGCAGCACATAGGTGCAGAAGATCTGGAAGGCACTCATATTTTCTGGCGCCTGGTCAGTGTGTCGGGAATTTAATACTACTTTTTCTTCCGGCATCATTTGTTCCAGAGCCGGTAAGCCTTCCTGGCGCGGTGAACCTTTCCCCAGAATCAGCACAATAAAAGCAAACAGTACGGCAACACCGGCCGGGACAATATAGCTGGCGCTTTGCCAGTGCTCGCTCCCTAAAATGGCAAAGGCGGCACCAACAATCGGAGCGACAATACCACCGCCAACGTTGTGAGAAATATTCCAGAATGCGCCGACGCGTCCACGTTCTTTACGCGGAAACCAGTTGGCGATGGTAATAAATGAAGGACCAACGCCCATTCCCTGAAACAAACCGTTGAAAACGACCAGAGCGGCAAAAATCCAGAATCCGGTACTGAATCCTAAACCGACGTTTACGATGGCGCACAGAACCAGGCCGCATGCCATAAAGACCTTAGGGCTGGCCTTGTCTGCCAGACTACTCATAATGCCTTTACTGATCCCATAGGCAATAAGCATGCAGCTGCTGAGTAGACCAATTTGCGTGGCACTGAGATCCAGATGTTCTTTCAGGTACGGTGTTGATAGCGTGAAGTTATTACGCACAATATAGTACGCAAGATAGCCAAGAAATACGCTGAGTAATGCCTGAATGCGGTATCGGCCATAAGTTTCCTGGACTTTCTCCGCCGGGACTTTATTTGCCGCTGGCCCTGCCTTAAATATGGATAACATATCATCACCTAAATTTATATTGATGTGAATATCAGGATTTTTCGCAGTGAAGAGTGAAATAGACGGTAGAGAAACTCAAGTTGATGAAATGAGTCACTATTGACACAATTTGTGGATTGCGTGGCTGATTTTGACTCTTTTTAAATAATGGCTTTTCAATTCTATTCTTTTACGAACGCTTTTATCATCGGCGTGTGCGGATATTAACAAATTCAGACTGCGTTTTCGGGTATTCTTTACCGATGTCGTCACTTTCCGTTTGGTTATTCTACGAATAACCTTATTCTTCCCCCAGTCGGTGATAAACGGGTAAGTTTTGTCTCAATATTATTTTTTGCGTATGTTGGTATTTATGAACGGGATCACAAACAGACTTTTGGGCCGGGGGCGTTGTTGGGCGTTCTCGCTCTGTTTTATGTCGTTGTCGGTGAGTTGCCTGGCGCAGGGTAAAGAGCTGGTAATGGCGACAACCTTTTCCCCTGGGGCAACGGCCTGGATTATTCAGCGTTGGCAGACTGAACCGGGGTCGGTGATGATTCGCACGTTAAACCGGACCAGCAGTTCGTTGGAGCAACTGCTGGATACCGCGAATGCGGAAAATGTTGATCTGATTTTGACCTCATCCCCTATGCTGTTGCAGCATCTGCAGGAGCATCAGAAGTTGGCGCCTTTCGAAAATGCGTTGCCGGAAAGCCAGCGGCTGGTGCCAGACTCTATCCGTTCGACCTCCGTGGCAGTGGCGATATCTGGTTTTGGTCTGTTGATTAATCGTTCTGCGCTGGTGGCACGGCATCTGTCGCCTCCTGCCGACTGGGGGGATTTAACGCTGCCCAAATATCAGAACGCGCTGTTGATGAGTAGCCCATCTCGTTCGGATACCAACCATCTGATGGTTGAGTCATTGCTACAGCAAAAAGGGTGGGAAGCGGGGTGGGCGACACTGCTGGCGAGTGCTGGAAATCTGGTGACGATTTCATCACGCAGTTTTGGCGTAGCCGACAAAATTAAGAGTGGCCTGGGCGTGGCGGGGCCGGTCATTGATAACTATGCCAACCTGTTGCTTAACGATCCTCACCTGGCTTTTACTTATTTTCCACGCTCGGCGGTATCGCCAACCTATGTTGCTGTTCTCAAAAACAGCCAGCACCCCAATGAAGCGCGTCGTTTTATCCGCTATTTGTTAAGCCCGGAGGGGCAGCGGATCCTTGCTGATGCGAATACGGGGAAATATCCGGTAACGCAGCTCGCATCTGATAATCCCCGCGCTGCTCAGCAGGCTATTTTACTGAACCAGCCTCCGCTTAATTATCGGCTGATCCTTAAGCGACAACAGTTAGTCCAGCGGATGTTTGATACCGCCATCAGTTTCCGTCTTGCGCAACTGAAGGATGCATGGCGGGCACTATACAGTGCGGAAGCACGCCTGAAACGCCCGCTACCCGAAATCAGAGCCTTACTGACCAGCGTTCCGATAGATGCCAAAAGTAGTGAAGATGAAGCCTGGCTTGCGCAGTTTGATAATAAAAGCGTTGCCGAACAGCAGATGATGGAGTGGCAGCTCTGGTTTCTTAAAAACCAGCGTCAGGCGATATCAAAACTGGAAGAATTAAAATGAAAGGTGGATCGATACTGCAACGCCTTCGCCAACTCAGCATCAGCAGCAGCCTGCGGGGAGCCTTTCTAACGGGCGCATTACTGACGTTGAGCGTAAGCTGCGTCAGTTTGTACTCCTGGCATGAGCAGAGCTCGCAGATACGCTATTCGCTTGATGATTACTTCCCGCGCGTGCATTCCGCTTTCTTGATTGAAGGAAATCTTAACCTGGTTGTGGACCAGCTAAATGAATTCCTGCTGGCTCCCAATACAACAGTAAGGCTGCAACTGCGCAATCAGATAATCTCGCATCTGGATAAAATCGAAGTGCTGAGCAGGGGGTTGCAACCAGCAGAACAGCAGCAGCTGGCGGTGATTTTGCAGGATAGCCGGGCGCTGATGGCGGAACTGGACCGGGTGCTCTACAACATGTTCCTTGTACGCGAAAAAGTGAGCGAGCTTTCCGCGCGCATTGATTGGCTACATGATGATTTTACTACTGAGCTGAATTCACTGGTGCAGGATTTTACTTGGCAGCAGGGGACGTTGCTGGATCAAATCGAGGCCAAAAATGGTGATGCGGCGCTGTATCTCAAACGTGCCCGAGAGGTGCAAAACGAGCAGCAGCAGGTCTACACCCTGGCAAGAATTGAAAACCAGATCGTTGATGATTTACGCGACAGGCTCAATGAACTGAAATCGGGTAGCGACGATGGCATGCTGGTGGAGAATCACATCCGCTACCTGGAAAATCTGAAGAAAACGGCGGATGAAAATATCCGCACCCTCGATGACTGGCCCAGTACTATCACACTGCGACAAACTATCGATGAGCTGCTGGAAATCGGGATGATGAAAAATAAAATGCCCGATACGATGCGCGATTATGTCGCAGCGCAAAAAGCGCTGGTTGATGCCAGCCATGCCAGAGAGGCCACGCTTGGGCGCTTTCGAACACTGCTGGAAGCGCAACTGGGGAGTAGCCATCAGCAAATGCAGACGTTTAACCAGCGGCTGGAACAAATTGTTCGCGTCAGCGGTGGACTTATCCTGCTGGCGACGCTGCTGGCGCTACTTCTCGCCTGGGGGCTTAACCACTACTTCATTCGCTCGCGTCTGGTGAAGCGTTTTACTGCGCTCAACCAGGCCGTGGTGCAAATTGGTCTTGGCAGAACGGATGCCTCTATCCCGGTATATGGACGCGATGAACTGGGGCGTATCGCAGGCTTACTGCGTCATACCCTGGGCCAGTTGAGCGCGCAAAAAAATCAGCTGGAGCAGGAAGTGACCGAGCGCAAGGAGATTGAATCCGATCTTCGTGCAACGCAAGATGAGCTGATCCAGACGGCAAAACTGGCGGTGGTCGGCCAGACTATGACCACGCTGGCGCACGAGATTAATCAACCGCTGAATGCGCTGTCGATGTACCTGTTTACGGCAGGGAGGGCAATCGAACAGGGGCAACCCGCTCAGGCCAGAAGCACATTAACCAAAGCGGAAGGGCTGATTACTCGCATCGATGCCATTATCCGTTCACTGCGTCAGTTTGCTCGCCGGGCCGAACCAGGCACGCCTCTGCATCCGGTCGATCTCCGACAAACGTTCAACGCTGCCTGGGAACTGTTGGCCATGCGACACAAGCCACAGCAGGGTACGCTGACGCTCCCAGACCGGGGCGTGTGGGTGGCTGGTGATGAAGTGCGTATCCAGCAGGTGCTGGTAAACGTCCTGGCAAATGCGCTGGATGCCTGTCCGGTTGCGGCGAAAATAGAGGTTCACTGGCAGACCGAAGGCAGCCGGTTGTGCGTATTTATCAGCGATAACGGCCCCGGTTGGCCTGGAGCATTATTACCATCACTGTTAAAACCGTTTACCACCAGTAAGGATGTTGGCCTCGGTATTGGCTTATCGATTTGTGTATCGTTAATGATGCAAATGAACGGCGAACTGCGCCTGGCGTCGACCCCGGGGCGCAATGCCTGCGTCGTTCTGCAATTTAATCTGACGGATGTAAACGATGTTGAGTGATGAATATTCTGTTCTGCTTATTGATGATGATGCCGATGTTCTTGACGCTTACACCTTGTTGCTTGAACAGGAGGGATATCATGTATTCGCATGCAGTAACCCTTTTGATGCCCGAAATTGGCTGCAGGCCGACTGGCCAGGGATTGTCCTGAGCGACGTGTGTATGCCTGGCTGTAATGGAATTGACCTGATGACGTTGTTTCATCAGGATGACAATCAGCTTCCGATCCTGTTGATCACCGGACATGGCGATGTCCCGATGGCGGTGGACGCGGTGAAGAAAGGTGCGTGGGATTTTCTGCAAAAACCGGTTGATCCAGGCAAACTGCTGGTGTTGGTAGAGGATGCGTTGCGTCAGAGAAAATCTGTGATTGCACGTCGTCACTATTGCCAGCAAAAGCTCCAGGTTGAACTGGTCGGCTACAGTGACTGGGTTAATCAGTACCGCCAGCGCTTACGGCAACTGGCTGAAACGGATATTGCCGTCTGGTTTTATGGCGAGCCGGGAACGGGGCGTATGACCGGAGCCCGTTATTTGCATCAGCTTGGGCGCAGCGCTGAAGGACCGTTTATCCGCGGGGAATTGACGTTAGAGAATGCGGGGCAACTCAATGACCTTATTGCCCAGGCGCAAGGGGGAACGCTGGTCCTGAGCCATATTGAGTGCCTGACGCGCGAACAGCAGCACCAACTGGTGCATTTGCAAAGCCAGGAGCGGCGTCCGTTTCGCTTAATTGGCATTGGCGCCACTTCGTTGGTGGAACTGGCGGCAACTAATCAGATTGTGGCCGAACTTTATTACTGTTTTGCGATGACGCAAATTGGTTGCCAGCCGTTGTCTCAGCGCCCGGATGATATTGAGCCGCTGTTTCGCCATTATCTGCAGAAAGCCTGTCTGCGCCTGAATCATCCCGTGCCCGAGGTTGACGGGGAATTACTAAAAGGAATGCGGCGTCGCGTGTGGTTAAGCAATGTTCGAGAGCTGGCCAATGCCGCCGAGCTTTTTGCCGTTGGGTTATTGCCACTGGCTGAAACCGCGAATCCACAGCTACATTTGCCCGAACCGACACCGCTCGATCGTCGGGTCGACGAGTACGAGCGACAGATCATTACCGAAGCGCTTAATATTCATCAGGGACGTATTAATGAAGTGGCGGAGTATTTACAAATTCCGCGTAAGAAACTGTATTTGCGCATGAGAAAATACGGACTGAGCAAGGAACACTATAAGTTTTAGCAGATGGCGTGTGGGGAAGAAGAGCGGTTGACGGTATTTCGGTGGCGGCGCTAGCGTTCACCGAAATACGCGACGGAACTCTGGGTGATTATCGGGGTGTTTTTCTTACCACATCAAATCGTCAGGAATGACAAAATCAGCATACGGATCGTCTTCGTCCTTCGCTTCCTGGCTCAGTTCGCAATTGAGAACAATATAGCTTGCATCGCGCTGGGCAATCTTGTCGGCGACAACAGCCGGGATAATGGCATATTCGCTCTCGCTGCTGCATTCAGCCGTCAGGCGGGCAATGGCCAGACGGCCCTTGATCAACTGAGACTGGGTTACCTTATCAACATAAACTTTTTTGATTAGGTTATTGTCAGTAAAGTTGTAACCAATATCGCCACGGGAAATGGTGATTTTGTTCATCTCAATCAGTTGCTTGATCTGCGCTTTGTATTCTTTAGACAATGCGGCCTGCTTCTGCTGTTCGCTGAGCTGCTTATCACGCTCGACCTGTGCTTTTTTATTTTCTTCAACCGCTTCTCTGGCTTCACGAGCCTGAACTCGCGATTTTTTCGCCGTTCTCTGCACTTTCGCCATTTTTTTGCTGCTGACCAGACCCGCTTTAAGCATCTGTTCTTGTAGGGTAAGTTTTGTCATTGTCGCTTCTAATCCAAAAAATCGTTGTAAGGATTATAACCTTAACGTTCGGCGGGACGCCAGAATGATGGCCGCGCCATGGCTGTTATCTCGGGCTGCTGTCACTGTCATGTGCTTCTCTCTCTATCTGAATCAGTTGATGATTACCTGATTCTTTAATAAAAAATAATATGCCAAATAAGTTAGCAAAATGGAGCATAGATTCGCATGTGTTAATTATTTAGAGTTTTATTCTAATTGAAGTAATTAAATAGAGTTATCTTGGCAAAAATTTAATCTAAAAAACAAACAGTTGCCCATTGTTCAAATTTAAAGAGCCGCTTCTTTACGCCGATAACCATAATGAATATATGGATAATGGAGGGAAGTGGCATGTGGTGGGTTTATCGAATGCCGATGAAAATGAAGTTAATAATTGCGCTACAACCATTATTACTGGCGTTATGTTGGTTTGCTGGTTCAGGAATATTAACGCGCATTGAGACAGAACGGCAGATGGAGAATATTGCCCAACTGACAGCGCTCGCACGCAGTGCCGGAAATGTAGTGCATGAATTGCAAAAAGAACGCGGCATGAGTGTCGGGTTTCTGGGGGCTGAAGGGAAGACGTTCAAAGATGAGTTAAACGCACAGCGGACTTTGACCGATCGCGAGATCGAGGTATTTGTGCGGTCACTGTCCGATACTGCCTTACCGGAAGGGGATGTCGCCACTTCTGTCGCTGCGTTTAAGAAAAATATTCTTTCGCTCGCTACCATCCGCGAAAACGTCACGCAGTTGGGGCTTCCGGCTTCAGATGTGGTTAAGTTTTATACCAATGTCATTGCTGATGTGCTGAATTTTGTGGGTAGATTGGGGCAGTTGACGGATTCAGGCGAGATGGCAAACGCATTCGCCGCCTACTACAACCTGCTGAATTTGAAAGAACAAGCGGGTATTGAACGGGCGCTGTTATCAAATATCTTTTCCTCCGGCCATTTCGCCGACGGACAGTTACATCAACTCAGTGATGTCGTCAGTAAACAGAACGTTTGGTTGGCAGAATCGTTACGCCTGAGTTCACCGGAACAGGCGGCCATGTTGAAAAGCCGCTTACAGTCAGCAGAAGCGTCAAAAGCCCTCTCATTTCGCGAGATCGCGTTTAACCATGTCGAGAACGGTGGATTTGGTGTCGATCCTACTACCTGGTTTAAAGTACAAACCCAGCGTATTGAAGTGATGCGGCAGATAGAAAATGTGACGGCGAATCGGCTGTTGGCGAATGCAGAAAAACTCGCGCAGGATGCACGAAAAAACTGGCAAATATATATGGCTGTTAGCCTGTTAGCGCTCCTGGCATCATTGACGTTCGCTGGGGCCATCGCAATCAATATGCACCGTCAGTTTAGTGACACGCTACGCAAGATTGCGGGTATGAATGGCGATCTGACTCAACGTCTGGCGACCCCGGGCAAAGATGAGCTTTCCTCACTTAATCGTGCCTATAACACGATGCTGGAAAGTATTCAGCATATTGTACAGGAGATTAAGCAAGGCTCCGTGGTTTTGTCCGATGCCAGTAGCAGTATTACGGCGGGAAATCAGGATCTGGCTCAACGTACAGATGAACAGGCTGCATCAATAGTAGAAGCTGTGGCCAGTATGGAGCAGTTATCAACTGCGATTACGCAAACAGCGGATAATGCCCGCGAAGCTGAGCATCTGACAATCAGACTGGAAAAAGAGGTCCGACAGGCCAGTAACGTTGCCAGTGCGGCGAACCAGAGCATGGGGGATATTCGCGCTTCCAGTGAGAAAATCTCGAATATTGTGACCTCGATTGATGATATTTCGTTTCAGACTAACTTACTGGCGCTGAATGCGGCAGTGGAAGCTGCACGTGCTGGAGAGATGGGCAGGGGGTTTGCTGTCGTAGCCAGTGAAGTGAGAAATCTTTCGCAGCGTTGCGCCAAAGAGGCTAACCAAATCCGTGAGTTGGTCGCGCAGAATATGGTCAAAATTAGTGAGGGTGTTGAGCGGGTTACTGCATCTGCTACCGCGCTGGAAGCCGCGGCGGATAATACCACCAGTATGAAGCAATATATTGCGGATATCGCTCGTGTGGCGACGGAGCAGTCACAAGGGGTAACCCAGATAAACCTGGCATTGCGACCGATGGAGCAGGTTACACAGCAAAATGCGGCGTTGGTATCTCAGGCTGCGAGCGACAGCCAGCGGCTGGACAATCTGTCGGCAACCATGAAGGATCTGGTTAACCGTTTTGTTGTCTGACGTGATGCAGTTTAACCGACCCGGACAACATACCGGGTCGGTTAGTTGTCGTATCCTCATGGTGAGGATACGAGGGAAGATTGGTCAGGCACTTTCAGTGGGTTAGAAAAAGATTTCTGACACAGGGATGTCGTCGCTGGTAAAGTGAGCAACCAATACCGAGATCTGGCCAGAAGGGAATTCAGTGTGACCGAGCGTATTGATTATCAGGCTGAAAAATATAGTTTTACTGAGGCGACAGAGTGTTCCCGTCTTACCGGCCAGTGGGCTGATGTTATTGCTGAATGCCGGGAAATGAAGGCGGGGCCCCAAGAACGTCTGCGTATTGCTTTATTGAATGTGGACTATGTGACCAGCTTTGAGCTGCCTTTCCGCTTGTTATTACTCCGTACTCCACAACTGATTGCCAGCGTGCGTGAAGAGCTGCAGCTTAGTCAGAAAAACGTCATCTTTAACGGCAAACGCTTTGGTTGTGTTTACAGCCTGAAAGCGAGTCTCGGTGGGATACCGGATGAATTTCAGTACCGCCTGTCACATCGTATCCGGCGCATTAGTCCTGCAGGTTCAAGCGAAGCGCCATATCAGCAGATTGCTAAAACAGTAAAAGCGCCGCGTGAACGTCTGAAGCTGGCACTGGAATCGGGCCTTGATGTCACTGCGCTGGACGGGCTTTTCTGGTTTGGCAGCCAGCGTATTGCCGCTGATGTGTTGAGGCTGAGAAAAGCAGGGATGCGGATAGCGACAAAGCAGACAATGGTGTCCGACAATCTTACTGCAACAGTGAGGAATGTGCCGTTTTACCGCCTGGCCCAAGGATGAACTGACTGGTAAATGAAAGAATTTTGACTGGATGCCTAAGAATTCATGGTGTCCCCTGCAGGAATCGAACCTGCAACTAGCCCTTAGGAGGGGCTCGTTATATCCATTTAACTAAGGGGACGAAGCGGCACGAGTATAGCGTTTTTTACTCACAACGGTAAGTCTCAGGCCGCCCGACTGCTCAAACAGTCACCATTCAGGCCTGTTTTTTCTGGTTTTTCTGCTTTTGCTCATCACGCTTTGCTTGCAACCTGGCTTCTTCCTTGCGTTTGTTGCTCATATCATTGCGGATCTGCGCATGGCTCATTAGCGCGAAAATAAACGTTCCGCCACAGATATTCCCGGCGAGCGTTGGTAGCGCAAAGGGCCAGAAAAAATCACTCCAGTGCAGCGTGCCATTAAAGACCAAATAGAGAATTTCCACCGAGCCGACGACGATATGTGTGGTATCACCGAGGGCAATCAGCCAGGTCATCAGAATAATGACCACAATTTTTGCCGCTCCGGCGGCGGGAAACATCCACACCATGGTGGCAATTAACCAGCCAGAAATGATGGCGTTGGAAAACATCTCTGTTGGCGTATTTTTCATCACATCCATGCCGATTTTGACAAAAGCATCGCGGGTCTCTTCATCAAAAATCGGCATATGTTCAAAGGCCCATGCGGCAACCCCGGTGCCAATAATATTACCCAGCAGAACCACGCTCCACAGGCGCATCAACAGGCCAAAATTGCCGAGGGTAGGGTTTTGCATCACCGGCAGTACGGCGGTGACGGTATTTTCGGTAAAAAGTTGCTGGCGGGCCATAATGACAATAATAAAGCCGAAGGTATAACCGAGGTTCTCGAGTAAAAATCCCCCTGGCACACCTTCCAGCTGTACGTGAAAAATCCCTTTTGCCAGTAGCGAGGCGCCCATCGATAGTCCTGCTGCGATGGCTGACCACAGTAGGGCCATCGCGTCGCGCTCCATCTCCTTCTCCCCATCCTGGCGAATATGTTCATGGATTGCCATGGCGCGGGAGGGGAGTCTGTCCTCATCAAGCTCTATCTTTTTCCCTGTTAGCTTTTCATCGCTTTCCACCTCGAGTTCGTCGCTGTGTCGATCAATCTTATCTTTCTTGATGTCATTCATAGCCGAATCCTGAATAAGCACGTATTGCTAAAGCGTAGCGGCTTTTGTCTGAAAATCAGCGGGAGAAAGTCTGAGATAGCAAAAATAGTAACGTTTGTTTTTATCGGGTTAGTTAGAATAGAACCGCCGCGGAGTGCGCATTACCAGGCTATGATCAAATCAGTAAGACAGGGTATATAGACATCATTTGACGTGCTGTTACAATCGCTCACATCTAAACAGGCGGATACGTCATCGTTCCGTCATGGATGGCAATCAGCGATAGCCATAAAACACAGGGAGACACTTATGAAGCTTCGCCTGTCGGCGCTTGCGCTGGGAACCACACTTTTGGTGGGGTGTGCGAGCTCCGGTACTGAACAGCAGGGGCGTTCGGACCCATTTGAAGGGTTCAACCGCACCATGTACAACTTCAACTTTAATGTTTTAGATCCATACGTTGTTAGACCCGTAGCTGTTGCCTGGCGTGACTATGTTCCGCAGCCGGCGCGTAATGGTTTAAGCAACTTTACGGGGAACCTTGAAGAGCCGGCCGTCATGGTCAACTATTTCCTGCAAGGCGATCCTTATCAGGGGATGGTGCACTTTACCCGTTTCTTCCTGAATACCCTGTTAGGTATGGGCGGCTTTATCGATGTGGCAGGTATGGCTAATCCGAAGTTGCAGCGCGTTGAACCACACCGCTTTGGCAGTACGTTAGGCCACTATGATGTTGGTTACGGGCCGTATATGCAGCTTCCGTTCTACGGTAGTTTCACGCTGCGTGATGACGGTGGTGATATGGTCGATACACTGTATCCGGTACTGTCCTGGCTGACCTGGCCGTTGTCGATAGGCAAATGGACGGTTGAAGGGATTGAAACTCGCGCGCAATTGCTCGACTCTGACGGTCTGCTGCGTCAGTCTTCCGATCCTTACATCATGGTGCGTGAAGCTTACTTCCAGCGTCATGACTTTATTGCGAACGGCGGGAAACTCAAACCAGAAGAAAACCCGAACGCGAAAGATATTCAGGATGATTTAAAAGAGATCGATTCTGAGTAAGGAATTGGGCAAATAAAAAGGTGAGCTAAAAAGCTCACCTTTTTTACGTCTGAAGAAAATCAGAATGCGTAGTTCAAGTTCATACCGTACAACCAGGCTTTCCCTTCAGATTCAAAGGAGTATGGGCCTTCTTCGAATTTCACTTTCTGACCGTGCATATAAGAGATGCCAACATCCAACGATGCATCCTTATTAAAGGCGTAGGTTGTACCCGCACTCAGCCAGAAGCGGTCCTGATCCGGAATAGAGATGGAACGACGGTTTGCCGGAACCGGGCTATCATCAAAGGCGATACCGGTACGGAACGTCCAGGTATCATCATAGTAATAGGTAGTACCGAGCGCGATGCGATAAGAGTCTTTGAAGCCTTCTTCTTTATAGAACAAGGTTTGGCCGTTGTTGCCTTTTGCTTTCAGCTCCTGGAACTGACTCCAGCTGGTATAAGCCATGCTGTAGTGAACCGCCCACTGTGGTGCAACGCGGTTATAGCCTGAAAACTCCCACATTTCTGGCAGGTTCAGATCAAGTGAACCATCGATCGTACTGCCGTTGGTTCCTGCTGGCAGGCTGGCGAACACCGGACGCAACTGCGCAGGAATACGGTCCATTGATGGCAGATTGCTGCGGTAATCACCGTTGAAGTCAATTTTTACTTCAGAACGGTAGGTGAAACCGTAGCGGTTATCTTTATCTACTTCATAAAGAAGGCCAGCATTCCAACCGAAGCCCCACTCGTCACCTTTCAGGCGCGCAATCTGTGTATCTGCCGGATATTGCGCGGCCAGTGATGGAGGAATTCTGCCCCCGGAGCCTGCAACGATCTGCTGTGGTAAATCGCCAGCATAGCGTTCAAGCTTCGCTTTTGCATAGACGGCGTTTAAACCGAGACCGAAGCTAAAATGATTGTTCAGGCGATAAGCACCGCTCAGGTTTAGATTGAGCGTTTCCAGATCGGTTTTTCCGCCCATCGAGCCTGCTGTGTAATTATTGTTAAACTCCGTAGCCAGGCCGTAGTTAGAGGTGACTGAGGCCCCCCAACCAAACTGATCGTTAATCGGAGCAACAAAATGCACGTTTGGTATCCAGGCTGTTGGGGCGATATTATCCTGGCTGGCGTCATTGCCAATACGCGAGCGACCGGAAATATCTACATCTGGGTCAACGAAAATTGCACCTGCTGAGAAAGTAGGGCGATCGAACATCATAATTAGTGCCGGGTTACGACTGGCGTTACCTGCATCATCTGCAATTGCGCCTTCACCCGAATATGCCCGGCCAAGGCCAGAGGAAGAAAATTCGTTTAACTGAAAGCCTGCAGACCAGGCCTGTGTGGAGATAATTGCCACTGCGACTGCGAGAGCAGACTTTGTAAACAGGGTTTTCTGGCTCATGACCATAACCTCATAGATTTATTTTTATACAAACAATGTTACATGCCGTAACAGGAGCGCGAAGTGTAGGGTCTGAGGTACGACTTAGAAATCAGACCAGTGGCGTGAGTATAGGTCGGACCAGCTGGAATGTTGCAAGTATGTTTATAAATATTTTCAAATTTGATCAGAGAAACGCGATCCAGCTGGCAAAATTGCGGGGGTGCGCACTCACCTGTTTGGGCGATTTTTGTTTTAGATCATTTTTAAGTGTGATTTCGGTCACTTATCGCATTTCATACAATTAACGACTGGAGAGGCGAATAATGGGAGCGTAAAATATCCCTATCGTTTATCTGGCACCTCAGGTGCGAATACAGAGGAAATCTACAATGAGTAAATGCAGTGCTGATGAAACCCCGGTTTGCTGCTGTATGGATGTTGGCACCATCATGGACAACTCCGATTGCACCGCGTCCTACAGCCGTGTGTTCGCGAATCGCGCAGAGGCAGAAGAAACGCTGGCCGCTCTGACCGAAAAGGCGCGTGGCGTGGAATCTGAGCCTTGCCAAATCACCTCGACCTTTACTGAAGAGTCAGAAGGTGTGCGTCTGGATATCGACTTTGTTTTTGCCTGTGAAGCTGAAACGCTGATCTTCCAGCTGGGCCTGCGTTAATCCCCCTCTGCAAAAGCCCTTGCTATCAGATAGCAAGGGCTTTTTCGTAACTGTCAGTGATTATTCACTGTGTCTTAGCTCCCACTTTCTTTTCTCTCCGCTTGGCTAAATGTAAAAAATTGGTTAAGACTATGATCAGGTCAGACCACTTATTTTATTTTTTTACAGGGGAGTGTTATGAGTCAGGCTTTACCGCTGGTTACCCGCCAGGGCGACCGTATTGCCATTGTAAGTGGGTTGCGTACGCCATTTGCTCGTCAGGCTACCGCGTTTCATGGCATTCCCGCCGTTGATTTAGGAAAAATGGTCGTCGGTGAGCTGCTGGCGCGCAGCGAAATACCTGCTGATGTGATTGATCAACTGGTTTTTGGTCAGGTGGTGCAAATGCCTGAAGCGCCAAATATTGCTCGTGAAATCGTGCTGGGAACCGGCATGAATGTGCATACGGATGCCTATAGCGTAAGCCGAGCCTGCGCGACCAGTTTTCAGGCAGTGGCGAATGTCGCGGAAAGCCTGATGGCGGGGTCTATTCGTGCGGGAATTGCGGGTGGTGCGGACTCCTCGTCAGTCTTGCCTATTGGCGTTAGTAAAAAGCTGGCGCGGGTGCTGGTGGATGTCAATAAGGCCCGGACTACCGGTCAACGCTTTAAACTCTTTTCCCGACTGCGTTTACGTGACCTGATGCCTGTGCCGCCAGCCGTCGCTGAGTATTCCACCGGTTTGCGTATGGGGGATACGGCTGAGCAAATGGCCAAAACCTATGGTATTATCCGAGAACAGCAGGACGCTCTGGCGCACCGCTCTCATCAGCGTGCCGCTCAGGCGTGGGCTGAAGGAAAGCTGGCAGATGAGGTAATGACCACCTACGCGCCACCGTTTAAAGATCCTTTTTCAGAAGATAACAATATTCGCGGTAACTCTACGCTGGCCGATTACGCCAAACTACGTCCGGCGTTTGACCGCAAGCACGGCACTGTCACCGCAGCAAACAGTACCCCACTGACGGACGGTGCAGCCGCCGTGATCATGATGACGGAGTCGCGTGCGAAAGAGTTGGGGCTGGTGCCGCTGGGATACTTGCGTAGTTTTGCCTTTACCGCCATTGATGTCTGGCAGGACATGCTGCTGGGACCGGCGTGGTCAACGCCGCTTGCTCTGGAAAGAGCGGGTCTGACCATGGCAGATTTAACCCTAATCGATATGCATGAAGCCTTTGCCGCTCAAACGCTGGCGAATATTCAGTTGCTGGGTAGCGAACGTTTTGCCCGCGACGTGCTGGGCAGAGCACATGCCACTGGCGAAGTTGATGACAGTAAATTTAACGTGCTGGGTGGATCGATTGCCTATGGACACCCCTTCGCCGCCACTGGTGCGCGCATGATTACCCAAACCCTCCATGAGTTACGACGTCGTGGCGGTGGTTTTGGTTTAGTGACCGCCTGTGCAGCTGGTGGTTTGGGTGCAGCCATGGTTCTGGAGGCGGAATAATGGAAATGGCATCGGCTTTTACACTAAACGTACGCCTGGATAACGTTGCTGTTGTCACCATTGATGTGCCCGGAGAGAAAATGAACACCCTGAAAGCGGAGTTTGCTTCTCAGGTACGGGCCATTCTGAAACAAATTCGCGATAACAGAGCATTGCGCGGCGTGGTGTTTATTTCGGCTAAACCCGATAACTTCATTGCCGGGGCGGATATCAACATGATTGGTAGCTGTCGCAGCGCGCAGGAAGCCGAAACGTTGGCCCGTCAGGGGCAGCAGATGATGGCTGAAATCAATGCCTTGCCGATCCCGGTTATCGCCGCGATTCATGGCGCATGCCTCGGCGGTGGCCTGGAGATGGCGCTGGCGTGCCACAACCGTATTTGTACCGATGATGTTAAAACCGTACTGGGTTTACCGGAAGTACAGCTTGGCTTGTTGCCCGGCTCCGGTGGTACGCAGCGGCTGCCGCGCCTGATTGGCGTCAGTACCGCACTGGATATGATCCTCACCGGAAAACAATTACGCGCAAAACAGGCGCTGAAAGTTGGTTTAGTGGATGAAGTTGTACCGCATTCCATTTTGCTGGAAGCGGCCGTTGAACTGGCTAAACAGGACAGTTCTGCGCATCGAACACTGCCCGTGAGAGAGCGAGTGTTGGCGGGGCCGCTGGGGCGGGCGCTGTTGTTCCGCATGGCCAGTAAAAAGACGGCGCAAAAAACGCAAGGTAACTACCCTGCAACAGAACGTATCCTTGAGGTCATCGAAACCGGGCTAGCGCAAGGCAGCAGTAGCGGTTACGACGCTGAGGCCCGCGCGTTTGGTGAACTGGTGATGACATCCCAGTCTCAGGCGCTACGGCACATCTTTTTTGCCAACACCGATGTGAAAAAAGATCCCGGAAGTGATGCGAAACCTGGCCCGCTAAACAGCGTAGGTATTTTGGGGGGCGGTCTGATGGGCGGTGGTATTGCCTACGTGACGGCCTGTAAAGGCGGCTTGCCTGTGCGCATCAAAGATATAAACGCTAAGGGAATCAACCACGCGCTGAAGTACAGCTGGGATCAGCTTGAAACGAAGGTTCGCCGCCGTCATATCAAAGCCAGCGAACGCGATAAACAACTGGCGCTGATTTCGGGATCAATCGACTACCGTGGCTTTGCGCATCGCGATCTAATTATTGAAGCCGTATTTGAAGATCTGTCACTAAAACAACGGATGGTGGCAGAAGTTGAGCAAAATTGCGCACCTCATACCATTTTTGCTTCTAACACCTCATCTTTGCCCATTGGCGATATTGCTGCGAACGCTGCAAGGCCCGAACAAGTGATTGGTTTACACTTTTTTAGTCCGGTGGAAAAAATGCCGTTGGTCGAAGTGATCCCGCATGCCACGACCTCTGAGCAGACGATTGCAACTACCGTTAAGTTAGCGAAAAAACAGGGTAAAACGCCGATAGTGGTCAGAGATAAGGCCGGCTTTTACGTTAACCGCATTTTAGCGCCTTATATTAACGAAGCGATTCGCATGTTGACCGAAGGCGAGCGGGTCGAAACCATAGACGCCGCGCTGGTTAAGTTTGGTTTTCCAGTTGGGCCAATCCAACTTTTGGATGAGGTCGGAATTGATACGGGCACTAAAATTATACCAGTGCTTGAGGCTGCATATGGAGAACGTTTTAGCGCGCCTGCAAATGTTGTTGCTTCAATTTTGAATGACGATCGCAAAGGTAGAAAAAATGGTCGGGGTTTCTATCTTTATGGTGCGAAAGGGCGTAAAAGCAAAAAACAGGTCGACCCTGCAATTTATACGCTTATTGGCGTCCAGGGTCAGGGCCGACTTACCGCTGCGCAGATAGCAGAGCGGTGCGTTATGTTAATGCTCAATGAAGCAGCCCGTTGTTTCGACGAGAAGATAGTCCGCAGCGCACGTGATGGCGACATCGGCGCTGTATTTGGTATTGGTTTTCCGCCATTCCTCGGCGGCCCGTTCAGGTATATGGATTCTCTCGGCGCGGGTGAAGTGGTTGCGGTTCTGCAACGGCTGACCACGCAGTACGGCTCGCGGTTTACACCGTGTGAGCAGTTATTGCAGATGGCGGAACGCAGTGAAAGATTCTGGAATATTGGGGAAACTGACCTGAATTCATGAGGTCAAAGGTAGGATGAATCCGCACTGAATGTATGGGTCGCGCTCAAAATGTAAACAGAGATTGACTATACTTACGCCGTTGAGGTAAAAAACAGCGTTTCATTCGGTGAATGGATAAGGCACAATGCCGGCCACCATATCGTTACCACAGCCAATAGGGGCTGTGAATAAAGGTAGTGGTGATTCTGGTTAACAAAAGCGGTGCAATATGCAAGTTTTTATCATGCGTCACGGCGACGCGGCCCTCGATGCCGCCAGTGATTCGGTTCGTCCCTTAACCTCCTGTGGTTGTGACGAATCTCGCCTGATGGCGAACTGGCTGAAAGGTCAAAAAGTGGATATCGAACGTGTTCTGGTGAGCCCGTTCCTACGAGCCGAACAAACGCTGGATGTGGTGGGGGAATGTATGAACCTGCCAACCGGTGTGGATGTTTTGCCGGAGCTGACTCCCTGCGGCGATGTCGGTCTGGTCAGCGCCTATTTACAGGCTCTGGCCAATGAAGGTATCGCCACGGCACTGGTTATCTCTCACTTGCCTTTAGTGGGATATCTGGTGTCTGAGCTTTGCCCGGGCGAAACACCGCCGATGTTTACCACATCAGCGATTGCCAGCGTTACGCTTGATGAGAGCGGGAAGGGTACTTTTAACTGGCAGATGAGCCCGTGTAACCTGAAAATGGCAAAAGCGATTTAAACAGGCCGGATAAGGCGCAGCCGCCACCCGGAAAATCAAAGAGCCGCAAATGCGGCTCTTTCTGTTTTTCTGCATCACGGAAGTTCAGGCGGTAGCCACTCTTCCACTTCAATCAGCACCAGCAGCGCGGCGTCACCACCGTACTCTTTCGGCGCCTGATGAAACGCCATCACGTGCGGATGCTGGGCCAGCCAGAGCGGCGCTTGCTGCTTAAGAATATGCTTTCCGTGGCCATGCATCACGCAGGCACAAAACACATGTTCGCGACGACAGGCGGCAATCAGCGCGCCTAACTCTTGTTTGGCCTGTTGCTGGGTCAGTCCGTGCAGATCGAGAAACAGCTCCGGAGAGTAATCGCCACGGCGCATTTTCTTCAGTTCGAAATGGCTGACGTCGGCACGCAGGTATCTTACCGGGCCGTCCGTATTCAGCAGCGGCTGAAACTCATCCGAGAAATAGTGGCTGGCATCAGCCTGCTCCTGTAGCAGTCTTTTAACCGGAACCTCGGCAATTTTTTTACGTGGAGGTCGGTGAACGATGGTGTCCTGTTTAATTTTACGCGTGCCGGTCATCAGCTGGCGAAACAGCGTCTGATCCTCCTCGCTGAGCGATGTTTTCTTTTTCATTCGAGAGTCTCAACTTTTATTTTCCGTTAGTTTAACCCGACTCGGCGGGCATCCGATCGCTTAAAACGCAATTTTCGCGTTCAGGCCCCGTGTGAATGCTGATTTATCGCCGTCTTCGTGGCAAACTAGCCGCCGAAATTAATACGAGCATGCCCTGGAGGAATACGTGGATAAAATTTTCGTCGATGAAGCAGTGAGTGAACTGCATACCATTCAGGACATGTTGCGTTGGGCGGTCAGCCGTTTTAGCGCGGCGAACATCTGGTATGGCCATGGCACGGATAACCCATGGGACGAGGCCGTACAACTGGTGCTGCCGTCACTTTATTTGCCGTTGGATATTCCAGAAGATATGCGTACCGCGCGTCTGACCTCCAGCGAGCGTCATCGTATTGTTGAACGCGTGATTCGCCGCGTCAACGAGCGCATTCCGGTTGCTTATCTGACCAACAAAGCTTGGTTCTGCGGGCATGAATTTTATGTTGATGAACGCGTGCTGGTTCCACGTTCACCGATTGGCGAGCTTATCAATAACCGCTTTGCGGGCCTTATTAATGAGCAACCGCAGCATATCCTCGATATGTGTACTGGCAGCGGCTGTATTGCCATTGCCTGCGCGTATGCCTTCCCGGAAGCCGAAGTCGATGCGGTGGATATTTCCACTGACGCGCTGGCGGTGACCGAACACAATATTGAAGAACACGGCCTGATCCATCACGTCACGCCGATCCGTTCCGATCTGTTCCGCGATCTGCTGAAAGTCCAGTATGACCTGATTGTGACCAACCCGCCGTATGTCGATGCAGAAGATATGTCCGATCTGCCAAACGAATATCGTCACGAACCTGAGCTGGGTCTGGCGTCCGGCAGCGATGGGCTGAAACTTACCCGCCGCATTCTGGGGAACGCCCCGGACTACCTGTCAGATAACGGTATTCTGATTTGTGAAGTCGGAAACAGCATGGTACATCTGATAGAGCAATATCCGGATGTACCGTTCACCTGGCTGGAGTTCGACAACGGCGGTGACGGCGTATTCATGCTGACCAAAGAGCAGTTAGTTGCTGCTCGCGAGCACTTCAGCATTTATAAAGACTAATTACACGCGCACATACACAACACGCATAACGGAGCCGTGATGGCAGGAAACACAATTGGGCAACTCTTTCGCGTAACCACTTTCGGCGAATCACACGGGCTGGCGCTCGGTTGTATTGTCGATGGTGTTCCGCCGGGCATTTCTCTGACAGAAGCTGACCTGCAGCACGATCTCGACAGACGCCGTCCGGGCACATCGCGCTACACTACGCAGCGTCGTGAGCCGGATCAGGTGAAAATCCTCTCCGGGGTGTTCGAGGGCGTTACCACAGGCACCAGCATTGGCCTGCTGATCGAAAATACCGATCAGCGTTCACAGGATTACGGCGCGATTAAGGACGTTTTTCGTCCGGGACACGCCGACTATACCTATGAGCAAAAATATGGCCTGCGCGACTACCGTGGCGGCGGACGTTCATCCGCACGTGAAACGGCGATGCGCGTGGCGGCCGGAGCGATTGCCAAAAAATATCTGGCGGAAAAATTCGGCGTTGAGATCCGCGGCTGCCTGACGCAGATGGGCGATATTCCGCTGGAGATCAAGGACTGGTCCCAGGTGGAACTTAACCCGTTCTTTTGTCCGGACCCGGATAAACTCGAAGCGCTGGACGAACTGATGCGCGGGCTGAAGAAAGAAGGTGACTCCATCGGAGCGAAGGTGACCGTTGTTGCACGCGGTGTACCTGCGGGTCTCGGCGAACCTGTATTCGACCGCCTGGATGCCGACATCGCCCATGCGCTGATGAGCATTAACGCCGTTAAGGGCGTTGAGATTGGCGATGGATTTGACGTTGTTGCGCTGCGCGGCAGCCAGAACCGTGACGAAATCACCAAAGAAGGTTTCCAGAGTAACCATGCGGGCGGCATTCTGGGCGGGATCAGCAGCGGGCAACAAATCATTGCTCATATGGCGCTGAAACCGACGTCCAGCATTACCGTTCCTGGGCGCACTATTAACCGCTTTGGTGAAGAAGTCGAAATGATCACTAAAGGTCGCCACGATCCGTGCGTTGGGATCCGCGCCGTACCGATCGCCGAGGCGATGCTGGCGATCGTATTGATGGATCACCTGCTGCGTCAGCGGGCGCAAAATGCGGACGTGAAGACCGATATTCCACGCTGGTAAGAGATGAAAAAAACGGCACTTGCGGCGCTGGCTCTGTTTGCCAGTACCGCCTGTCTGGCGGCGACGCCCTGGCAGAAAATTACCCATCCGGTTGCGGGCAGCGCGCAGTCTATCGGCGCGTTTTCCAATGGCTGTATTGTTGGTGCAGATACGCTGCCTGTACAGTCAGAACATTATCAGGTGATGCGCACCGATCAGCGTCGTTACTTTGGCCATCCGGATCTGGTGAGGTTTATCCAGCGTCTGAGTTATCAGGCCAATAGTCAAGGACTGGGCACGGTGTTAATCGGCGATATGGGTATGCCGGCCGGTGGGCGATTCAATGGCGGTCACGCCAGCCACCAGACGGGACTGGATGTGGATATTTTCCTGCAACTGCCGAAAACGCGCTGGACCCAGTCGCAACTGCTGCGGCCGCAGGCGTTAGATCTGGTCTCACAGGATGGCAAACGTGTTGTGCCGTCACTGTGGAAACCGGAGATTTTCAGCCTGATCAGGCTGGCTGCAAAAGATAATGAAGTAACGCGTATTTTCGTGAATCCGGCGATTAAGCAACAACTTTGTCTGGATGCAGGGACCGACAGGGACTGGTTGCGTAAAGTGCGGCCGTGGTTCCAGCATCGTGCGCATATGCACGTGCGGTTACGTTGCCCTGCCGACAGCCTTGAGTGCGAAGATCAACCGTTACCGCCACCGGGTGACGGCTGTGGCGCAGAGCTGCAAAGCTGGTTCGAACCTCCAAAACCTGGAACCACCAAGCCTGAGAAGAAGACACCGCCGCCGTTGCCGCCTTCCTGCCAGGCGCTACTGGACGAGCATGTACTCTAATGGATCATTTTGCCTCTCTGTTTATGGTGTCGCCACTGCTGTTAGGTGTGCTTTTTTTTGTGGCGATGCTGGCAGGTTTTATTGATTCTCTGGCCGGAGGTGGTGGTCTACTCACCATCCCGGCATTGATGGCGGCCGGGATGCCACCTGCGCAAGCGCTGGCAACCAATAAGCTGCAAGCCTGCGGGGGATCTATCTCTTCCTCCCTCTATTTTATTCGTCGGGGTGTGGTTAATCTGGCGGATCAGAAGCTCAATATCTTCATGACCTTTATCGGCTCAATGAGTGGCGCGCTGTTGGTTCAGCACGTGCAGTCAGATGTTCTGCGCCAGATCCTGCCAGTATTGGTTATCTGTATTGGCCTTTACTTTCTGTTGATGCCGAAAATCGGGGAAGAGGACCGACAGCGCCGACTGCACGGTTTGCCTTTCGCGCTGGTGGCCGGGGGCTGCGTCGGCTTTTACGATGGCTTTTTTGGTCCGGCGGCAGGGTCATTCTACGCGCTGGCCTTTGTCATGCTGTGCGGATACAACCTGGCGAAATCGACGGCCCACGCCAAAGTATTAAATGCCACATCGAATATCGGTGGGTTGTTGCTGTTTGCCCTCGGCGGCAAAGTGATTTGGGCGACAGGTTTTGTGATGCTCATTGGCCAGTTTATTGGCGCACGGATGGGCTCTCGACTGGTACTCAGCAAAGGACAAAAACTCATTCGGCCAATGATCGTTATTGTCTCCGCAGTGATGAGCGCCAAGCTACTTTATGATAATCATGGACAGGAGATTCTCCACTGGCTGGGGATGAACTAATGAATAATACGCATCACTACGAACAGTTAATTGAGATTTTTAACGGCTGCTTTGCCGATGAATTTAATACCCGTCTGATTAAAGGCGACGACGAACCGATCTATCTTCCAGCGGATGCGGAATTACCGTATCACCGTATCGTTTTTGCGCATGGTTATTACGCCAGTGCGTTACACGAAATTTCACACTGGTGCATCGCCGGTAAAGCCCGTCGTGAACTGGTCGATTTCGGTTACTGGTACTGTCCGGACGGACGCGACGCGAAGACACAATGCCAGTTTGAAGATGTGGAAGTGAAGCCGCAGGCGTTTGACTGGTTGTTTTGCATGGCGGCGGGCTACCCGTTTAACGTCAGTTGCGACAATCTGGAAGGGGACTTTGAACCGGATCGCGTGGCATTCCAGCGCCGTGTTCATACTCAGGTGATGGAGTACCTGGAAAAGGGGATCCCTGAACGTCCGGCGCGTTTCATTAACGCGTTACAGAATTATTATCACACGCCTGAACTTACGGCGGAACAATTCCCGTGGCCCGAAGCGCTCAACTGAAGCCGCTGCCACGTTTACAATGAGGAAATAAGATGATCGCGGAGTTTGAATCACGCATTCTGGCATTAATCGACGATATGGTAGAGCACGCCAGCGATGATGAGTTGTTTGCCAGTGGCTATTTGCGTGGGCACCTGACGCTGGCTGTGGCTGAGCTGGATGCTGGCGAGGACCATTCCGCTGAGGCATTGTACGCCAATGTGACCAGCAGCCTGGAAAAAGCCATCAGCGCAGGCGAACTCTCGCCGCGTGACCAGGCGTTAGTGAAAGAGATGTGGGACACACTGTTCCAGAAGGCAACGCAATAATAATTGCAGTGGATTGTGCCGGATGGCGACGCGAAGGCGTCTTATCCGGCCTACGCGGACGGGGGTTGTAGGCCGGATAAGCGTAGCGCCATCAGGCAATGGCGAGATGGTATCTTATTTCACCGCTTTACCCTTCAATAACTTCCTTACCCACAGACGATTCGGATTCAGCGCTGCCAGCGTGTTGGCATCCATTGGTATGGGTTCATTGCTCATTTGCGATGCCAGAATTTCTGCACACAGCGGGGCAGTACACAGCCCGCGCGAGCCCAGCGCACCCAACATAAATAAATCGGAATACACCGGGGCGTTTACGGCGTGCACTTTGTCTTCGGCAAGAGTGGCATACTTGCTGAGCGTGGCGTCATAATCCGCGACGTTGCCGACCATCGGCATGTGATCGCGCGTGGCGCAGCGCACTCCACAACGGGCGGCATTGCCACTAACGTCTACTTCTTTTGCCCACGAGGCATTCGGGAAACAATCTATTAAGCGCTGACGGTTTTGCTGCTGATCGTCCGCGCGATACACCGTTTCTTCACTTCCGCGATGATAGCTGGCGCCAATGCAGTGCTGCTGGTTTTGCGGGTTGTGCGGCGTGAGGTAGCCGTCATAGCACAGCACCTGGCGCAGCGCTGAAAGCGAAGGCGTAGTAGGAATGTGACTCACCTGACCGCCTACGGAGTACGCTGGTAGCGACTGCGTTTGCTCAACGCCGTTAATGCGATGCCCGTTAGCCAGAACTACAGCAGCGTGAGTGGCGGTTTCGCCACTGGCAAACGTCAATTGCCAGTGTTCTGTCTGGCGAGACAGCGAGGCCAGCGTATGTTGATACCGCGTGCGTAATCCCAGCGTTGCGGCGTAGTCGAATACGGCGGCGGTTAACTGTGCCGGACACAGCCATCCTCCGGCAGGGTACTGAATCCCGCCGCATCCGGTTTCGACGCCGGTCGTTTGTAAAACCTGCTCTGCGTTAACGCTGACGGCGAGCGCATCAGGCAATTCAAGGGACAGCATTTGGTCGATTTTTTGCTGGCTTTTTTCATCCCACGCCAGTTGCGTCACACCGCACCAGTCATGCGCGAACTCAACGGGGAGGGCGTCATACAGTCGACGAGCGAAGGTAAACGCGGTGGGGAAAAAGAGATTAATGGCCGCGTCATGCTTGCTGAGTAGCGGATAAAGCGCGCCCTGGCGATTGCCGGAGGCACCCCCGGCTGGATTATCGTCGGCGCAATAGAGTGTGACCTGCCAACCGCGACGCAGTAACGCCAACGACAGCAATGCGCTGGCAATCCCCCCGCCAATAATGGCGGCTTCGCGTTTATCTGTTCCGGAACGTGCAAACCAGGGAGCCGATGAAGGGAGCGTCAGCGTCTGTTCCATTACGCCACAGAGCATTTCACGTTTGCGACCAAAGCCTTTGCATTTTTGCATCGTAAACCCGGCTTCCTGCAACCCCCGACGCACAAAGCCCGCTGAGGTGAAGGTCGCCAGCGTACCGCCGGGACGAGCCAGACGGGCCATTGCGTTAAACAGCGTTGGCGTCCACATATCCGGATTTTTTGCCGGTGCGAAACCGTCCAGAAACCAGGCGTCCACTTTTTGATTCAGGGAGTCATCGAGCTTACTGGTCAGTTCGTTAATATCGCCAAACCACAGATCCAGCGTGACGCGTCCTTCATCAAGGAGCAGGCGATGGCATCCCGCCAGTGGCAGCGGCCATTGCTCTTGCAGCGCCGTGGCCCACGGGGCAAGTTCTGGCCAGTGCTGATGGGCTAAGGTGAGATCTTCGCGCGTTAGCGGATATTTTTCAAAACTGATGAAATGTAATCTTTCCAGGGTAGCTTCAGGATGGGTATCGCGAAAACCGGTAAATGCCTGCCAGAGCGTCAGGAAGTTAAGTCCGGTGCCAAATCCGCTTTCTGCCACCACGAAGAGGGGACGTGAATGCGCAGGGAATCGCTGGGCGAGATGATTCCCGCCGAGAAAGACGTAACGTGTCTCTTCCAGCCCGTTATCATTAGAAAAATAGACATCGTCAAAATCTCGGGAAACAGGTGTACCCTCAGCGTTGAATTCAAGGTTTGCAGGTTGTATAGCGTATTGTTTCACGTAAGTTACTCGTCTGGCAGGCTGTGCCCCGATCTTAGCGATGAGTGCCTGGCTGCGCAAATTTCCACATTAAATGGCTGATCGGACTTGTTCGGCGTACAAGTGTACGCTATTGTGCCACTCGAAACTTTAAAATAGTGCGACTTACAGAGGTATTGAATGAAACGTGCAGTGATTACTGGCTTGGGCATCGTTTCCAGCATCGGTAATAACCAGCAGGAAGTCCTGGCATCTCTGCGTGAAGGACGTTCAGGGATCACTTTCTCTCAGGAGCTGAAGGACTCCGGCATGCGTAGCCACGTTTGGGGCAACGTAAAACTGGATACCACTGGCCTCATTGACCGCAAAGTAGTGCGCTTTATGAGCGACGCATCCATCTATGCATTCCTTTCTATGGAACAGGCAGTGGCTGATGCCGGCCTTGCAGCAGAAGATTACCAGAACAACCCGCGCGTTGGCCTGATTGCAGGTTCCGGCGGCGGCTCCCCGCGTTTTCAGGTGTTCGGTGCTGACGCAATGCGTAGCCCGCGTGGTCTGAAAGCGGTTGGCCCGTATGTGGTCACCAAAGCGATGGCGTCCGGCGTTTCTGCCTGCCTCGCAACGCCGTTCAAAATCCACGGCGTAAACTACTCTATCAGCTCTGCCTGTGCGACATCTGCGCACTGTATCGGTAACGCGGTAGAACAAATTCAGCTGGGCAAACAGGATATCGTTTTTGCTGGCGGCGGCGAAGAGCTGTGCTGGGAAATGGCGTGTGAATTCGACGCCATGGGCGCGCTGTCTACCAAATACAACGATGCACCGGAAAAAGCTTCCCGTACCTATGACGCACACCGTGACGGTTTCGTTATCGCTGGTGGTGGCGGTATGGTCGTGGTCGAAGAGCTGGAGCACGCGCTGGCACGTGGCGCGCATATCTACGCGGAAATCGTCGGTTACGGCGCAACGTCCGATGGCGCAGACATGGTTGCTCCGTCTGGCGAAGGCGCAGTACGTTGCATGCAAATGGCGATGCACGGTGTAGACACCCCGATCGACTACCTGAACTCTCACGGTACCTCTACCCCGGTAGGCGACGTGAAAGAGCTGGGGGCAATTCGTGAAGTGTTTGGCGACAACAGCCCGGCAATCTCTGCGACTAAAGCCATGACCGGCCACTCCCTGGGCGCAGCTGGCGTACAGGAAGCTATCTACTCTCTGCTGATGCTGGAACACGGCTTTATCGCGCCGAGCATCAACATTGAAGAGCTGGATGAGCAGGCGGCAGGTCTGAACATCGTGACCAAACCGACCGAGCAGGCGCTGACTACCGTGATGTCCAACAGCTTCGGCTTTGGCGGCACTAACGCAACGCTGGTTATGCGTAAGCTGAAAGCATAAGACAGTGTGCCGGATCTTATATCCGGCTCATGCTGTACAGTAAAGGGAGCCGTCAGGCTCCCGTTTTTATATCGTTGACAATCGATCGGGTTTACAGGCAGACTCCAGCTTCAACATTATCCTCTTGATAATGCGTAAGCGTTTAACGTTATCCAACGCACCTTAATCCTGATAGTCAGGTAGAGGGGGCGTGGACATTCCTCGCCTTACTCTGCATTTTGGAGTAACGCATGACAGCTGTAACCCAACAAGAAAAAACACCTTCGGCGAACTTTTCGCTGTTTCGTATCGCTTTTGCAGTTTTCCTGACCTATATGACGGTCGGTCTCCCTTTGCCCGTGATTCCTCTGTTTGTGCATCAGGAACTGGGCTATGGCAACACCATGGTCGGTATCGCCGTAGGTGTACAGTTTCTGGCGACGGTATTAACGCGCGGCTACGCCGGGCGCTTAGCCGATCAATATGGTGCTAAACGCTCGGCGCTACAGGGGATGTTTGCCTGTGGGCTGGCAGGCGCGGCGTGGCTTTTAGCCGCGCTATTGCCTGTTTCTGTTCCCGTAAAATTTGCGTTGTTAATCGTCGGGCGTTTGATCCTCGGTTTTGGCGAAAGCCAACTGCTCACTGGTACGCTGACCTGGGGGTTGGGGCTGGTCGGCCCAACACGCTCCGGTAAGGTGATGTCGTGGAACGGAATGGCGATTTACGGCGCGTTGGCCGCCGGTGCACCGTTGGGCCTGTTGATCCACAGCCACTTTGGCTTCGCGGCGCTGGCGGGAACGACGATGGTATTACCGCTGCTGGCATGGGCATTCAACGGCACCGTGCGCAAAGTGCCTGCGCATGCAGGAGAACGTCCTTCTTTATGGAGCGTAGTCGGGCTTATATGGAAACCGGGCCTGGGCCTGGCGCTGCAGGGCGTTGGCTTTGCGGTGATCGGTACCTTTATTTCACTCTATTTTGTCAGCAACGGCTGGACGATGGCGGGGTTCACCCTGACTGCGTTTGGTGGGGCGTTTGTGCTGATGCGCATTCTGTTTGGCTGGATGCCGGACCGCTTCGGCGGTGTGAAGGTTGCCGTTGTCTCTTTGCTGGTGGAAACAGCGGGGCTGATTTTGCTGTGGCAGGCCCCATCGGCCTGGATTGCGCTGCTCGGGGCGGCATTAACCGGGGCCGGGTGTTCGCTTATCTTCCCGGCATTGGGCGTCGAAGTGGTGAAGCGAGTGCCCGCGCAGGTTCGCGGTACGGCGCTGGGCGGTTACGCCGCGTTTCAGGATATCTCCTACGGCATAAGCGGTCCGGTAGCCGGGGTGCTGGCCACCGCGTACGGTTATCCCTCAGTGTTTCTTGCCGGGGCGATATCCGCCGTGGTGGGGATTATTGTAACGTTGCTTACGCTGCGTAAAGGTTAAGCGACCAGCCAGAAAATGGCTAACGCAATCATCAACGCAACAAACAGCAGTCCCGGTCGTGCCGACAGAGATTTAACCGTTTCAATCATCGGCGCGAACGGGCTGTAAATGGGCTGCAGATGACGCGGATCGATGAGCTCACGTTCTCGTTCCACGCGACGCAGGAAAATTTGATTGAGCAAGTCCTGCACCTGCACCGTGGTCAGAATCGATTGTGGTTGGATCTGATACGTCTGCTGTGCGTATTCTTTTATCGCTGTCAGCTCATTCGGCTCTAATGGCAGCTTCAGCGCCGCCTGGAGCGTTTGTAGCGTCGGTGCGCTTTGCAGGCTGAGCGTCTGGCGCGCCTGCAGCCAGGTGACCAGGTGCGTAAACTGTTTGGCAGGGATCAGCTCACCGCTTTTTACGCCAGACAACTCCAGCATCGACTGCCAGATCATCTTCCCGGATTCTCCCGTGGCCGCCGCCAGTTTGGTAACCAACTGGTTCAGCGTATTGTGCTCTGCGGGGAGCAACGGGCGATCGGTAGCCGGGCGCTGCTGCGGCTGCGGTATCGACAGCTGTCCTTGTTGCAGCAGCGTGAGCACGTTCTTTAACTGCTCAGGCGTGAGCTGGCTGAGCGCTGTTTGCCCATACTGCTGACGGATAAAATCACTCACCGCCTGGCGATTATTTCCCTGGCTCAGTAATTCAGTGAGCTGCGAAAGCACCTGACGATTAACATGATTTTGCTGAGCAACCCCCAGTCGTTGGTTAAGGTTTTGCTCAGCGGCAGGAAAGTGACGTGACTGCAGTGGCGTATCACTTTTGACGCCCAGATCGTGCTTCATTCCGGCCCACACCTCAGCGCTTTGCTGCTGGGTGAGTGAAATCAAACGAGTAATTAGCCGTTCCAGCACAGTACGTTGTTGCGTGGATAACGGTTGTTCACCCGCAGCGGAAGGGGCATTTTGGCCTTCGCCGGGAGGGCGTGCGGGCGTACCTGAAATGGGCTGCATCATCTCTGTTCCTTAAATCTGTGCTGACCAGGTCTCGCAGTATGCCTGGCGGCGAGATTATGGCACACTTGCCCGGTTAACTCTCGTTCTCAAACAGGTGCGAAAGACGTGAAAATCCTCGTTGATGAAAATATGCCCTATGCCCGCGAACTGTTCAGTCGTTTGGGGGAGGTCAAAGCGGTTCCCGGTCGTCCGATTCCCGTTGCTGAACTGGATGATGCGGATGCTTTAATGGTGCGCTCGGTGACGAAAGTAAATGAATCACTGCTTGGCGGAAAACCGGTTAAATTTGTCGGTACGGCAACCGCTGGCACAGACCATGTGGATGACGCCTGGCTTGCGCAGGCGGGGATCGGTTTTTCCGCCGCGCCCGGTTGTAACGCAATAGCGGTCGTAGAATATGTTTTTTCAGCGTTACTGATGCTGGCGGAGCGCGACGGGTTTGCGTTACGCGATCGCACCGTAGGCATTGTGGGTGTGGGTAACGTTGGCGGGCGTTTGCAGGCGCGTCTGGAAGCGCTGGGGATCCGCACGCTGCTGTGCGATCCACCGCGAGCCGATCGCGGTGACGAAGGCAATTTCTGCTCGCTGGATGAACTGGTTGAGCAAGCCGATGTGCTGACTTTCCATACCCCGCTGTTTAAAGACGGGCCGTACAAAACGCTGCACATGGCGGATGACGCGCTGATTAGCCGGTTGAAGCCGGGCACTATTTTGATCAACGCCTGCCGTGGGCCGGTCATCGACAATACGGCATTGCTGAACCGATTGAATGCCGGTCAGTCGCTGAGCGTTGTGCTGGATGTCTGGGAAGGAGAGCCGGATCTCAATGTGGCGTTGCTGGAGAAAGCCGATATCGGCACGGCGCACATTGCCGGGTATACCCTCGAAGGAAAAGCGCGTGGCACCACGCAGGTCTTTGAGGCCTATAGTAAGTTTATTGGTCACGAGCAGCACGTTGCGCTCAGTACCCTGTTACCCGCGCCGGAATTTGGTCGTATCACCCTGCATGGCCCGTTAGATCAGCCAACGCTGAAAAGGCTGGTGCATTTAGTGTATGATGTGCGCCGCGATGATGCGCCGCTGCGCAAAGTCGCTGGAATTCCGGGTGAGTTTGATAAACTGCGTAAAAATTACCTTGAGCGTCGTGAATGGTCGTCTTTATATGTGATGTGTGACGACGCAACGGCTGCTGCCTTATTGTGTAAGCTGGGTTTTAACGCTGTTCATCATCCGGCACATTAATGTCTTCTTAATGCTCCCTGTCGAGTAATGCGACAGGGACGCTTACGTATTTCTTGGAGTAAATCACCATGTCTGAAGGCTGGAATATTGCCATTCTGGGCGCAACGGGCGCCGTAGGCGAAGCCCTGCTCGATACGCTGGCTGAACGCCAGTTCCCGGTCGGTGAAATTTATGCGCTGGCGCGTAATGAAAGCGCCGGTGAACATCTGCGTTTTAACGGTAAATCGGTCATAGTACAGGACGTTGCAGACTTTGACTGGACGCAGGCGCAGTTGGCATTTTTTGTTGCGGGCGCTGAAGCCACCGCCGCCTGGGTAGAAGAAGCCACTAATGCGGGTTGCCTGGTGATCGACAGCAGCGGTCTGTTCGCGCTTGAGCCAGACGTTCCGCTGGTGGTTCCGGACGTTAACCCGTTCGTGCTGGCGGATTACCGTAACCGCAATGTGATTGCGGTGCCTAACAGTCTGACCAGCCAACTGCTGTCTGCGCTGAAACCGTTGATTGATGACGGTGGGCTTTCGCGTATTACGGTGACCAATATTATCTCAGCTTCCGCTCATGGCAAAAAAGCGGTGGATGCGCTGGCCGGACAGAGTGCAAAACTGCTTAACGGCATCCCGATTGACGAAGATGATTTCTTTGGCCGTCAGTTGGCATTCAACATGCTGCCGCTGCTGCCCGATCGTGAAGGTAGCGTGCGTGAAGAACGTCGTATCGTTGATGAAGTGCGCAAAATTATGCAGGATGATGGTCTGCTCATCTCTGCCAGCATCGTGCAGTCCCCGGTATTTTATGGCCACGCGCAGATGGTTAATTTTGAGGCCCTGCGCCCGTTGGCGGCGGAAGAAGCGCGCGATGCGTTCTCACGCGGTGAAGACGTGGTGTTGTCGGAAGAGACCGATTTCCCGACCCAGGTTGGCGATGCATCGGGCACGCCGCACCTTTCTATTGGCTGCGTGCATAATGATTACGGTATGCCAGAGCAGGTTCAGTTCTGGTCTGTGGCGGACAACGTACGCTTTGGCGGCGCGTTAATGGCGGTGAAAATTGCGGAAAAACTGGTGCAGGAGTACCTGTACTAATGTCTGACCAGCAACAGCCGTCAACCCATAAAATTGCGCTGGGCATTGAGTATGACGGCAGCAAATATTATGGCTGGCAGCGCCAGAACGAAGTGCGTAGCGTTCAGGAAAAACTGGAAAAAGCGCTCTCTCAGGTGGCGAATGAACGCATCAATGTTTTTTGTGCAGGACGCACGGATGCGGGCGTTCATGGCACTGGGCAGGTCGTGCATTTTGAAACCACTGCCCAGCGTAAAGATGCGGCCTGGACACTGGGGGTAAATGCGAATTTACCTGGTGACATCGCCGTGCGCTGGGTTAAAGCTGTACCCGATGATTTTCATGCCCGATTTAGCGCCACGGCTCGCCGTTATCGCTACATCATCTACAATCATCGGTTGCGCCCTGCTGTTTTGGGTAAAGGGGTAACCCATTACTATGAACCGCTGGACGCTGAGCGTATGCATCGTGCGGCCCAGTGTCTGATTGGCGAAAATGATTTTACCTCGTTTCGAGCGGTGCAGTGTCAGTCGCGCACTCCGTGGCGAAACGTGATGCACATTAACGTCGAACGTTTCGGTGCATATGTGGTGGTGGATATTAAAGCGAATGCCTTTGTACATCATATGGTCAGGAATATTGTCGGCAGCCTGATGGAAGTTGGCGCCAACAACCAGCCGGAGAGCTGGATAGCAGAACTGTTAGCGGCAAAGGACAGAACGCTGGCAGCGGCAACGGCGAAAGCGGAAGGACTGTATCTGGTTGCGGTAGATTACCCGGACCGGTTCGACCTGCCAAAACCGCCTATGGGCCCGCTATTTCTGGCGGACTAATTTGAGTCGTATAAAGGCAAAACTATGGACCTGATTTACTTTCTTATCGATTTTATCCTGCACATTGATGTGCACCTGGCGGAGCTGGTTGCGGAATACGGTATCTGGGTATACGCCATTCTGTTTCTGATCCTGTTCTGTGAAACCGGGCTGGTGGTGACACCATTCCTGCCAGGGGATTCGCTGTTGTTTGTTGCGGGTGCGCTTTCTGCGCTGCCAACCAACGATCTTAATGTTCATCTGATGGTGGCACTGATGATTGTGGCGGCGATTGTGGGCGATGCAGTGAACTACACGATTGGCCGATTGTTCGGGGAAAAACTTTTCAGTAACCCGAACTCCAAAATTTTCCGCCGCAGCTACCTGGATAAAACCCATGCGTTCTACGAGCGTCATGGCGGTAAGACGATTATCCTGGCGCGTTTCGTGCCAATCGTGCGTACATTTGCGCCGTTTGTTGCCGGTATGGGACATATGTCCTACCGTCACTTTGCGATGTATAACGTCGTAGGCGCATTGCTGTGGGTATTGTTGTTCACCTACGCAGGCTACCTGTTCGGCGATCTGCCGATCGTCCAGGAAAACCTGAAATTATTGATTGTGGCGATTATAGTCCTTTCCGTATTGCCGGGGGTGATTGAAGTAATTCGCCATAAGCGTGCTGCGTCACGGGCTGCAAAATAGAAAGTAACTCAGCGGTTCGACCACTTTTTTATCCAAAGTTTCGGGCTGTTATGTTTTAATGTGCAACATTCATGGTCTGTTAGGGGCAAAAATGGCATTATGCGCCCCTTATAACAAAGCTGACTAGGGTTCAGGCAGAAAGGTCACCAATGAGCTGGATTGAACGAATTAAAAGCAACATTACTCCCACCCGCAAGGCAAGCATTCCTGAAGGGGTGTGGACCAAGTGTGATAGCTGCGGTCAGGTTTTATACCGTGCTGAGCTGGAACGTAATCTTGAGGTCTGTCCGAAGTGTGACCATCATATGCGCATGTCGGCGCGCAATCGCCTGCATAGCCTGTTAGATGAAGGTTCTCTTGTGGAACTGGGTAGCGAGCTTGAGCCGAAAGACGTGCTGAAGTTTCGTGACTCCAAAAAATACAAAGACAGACTGGCTTCTGCGCAGAAAGAAACCGGCGAGAAAGATGCGCTGGTGGTGATGAAAGGCACGCTCCACGGTATGCCGGTCGTTGCTGCTGCATTCGAGTTCGCGTTTATGGGCGGCTCCATGGGCTCTGTGGTCGGCGCGCGTTTTGTCCGTGCCGTTGAGCAGGCGCTGGAAGACAACTGTCCACTGATCTGCTTCTCTGCTTCTGGCGGGGCGCGTATGCAGGAAGCGCTGATGTCTTTGATGCAGATGGCGAAAACCTCTGCTGCGCTGGCGAAAATGCAGGAACGCGGTTTACCGTATATTTCTGTACTGACCGACCCAACAATGGGTGGTGTTTCCGCAAGCTTCGCGATGCTGGGCGATCTCAACATTGCAGAACCGAAAGCACTGATCGGCTTCGCTGGTCCGCGTGTTATCGAGCAAACCGTACGTGAGAAACTGCCGCCGGGATTCCAGCGCAGCGAGTTCCTGATTGAAAAAGGCGCTATCGATATGATCGTTCGCCGTCCGGAAATGCGCCTGAAACTGGCAAGCATCCTGGCGAAGCTGATGAATCTTCCTGCGCCGAATCCGGATGAGCCGCGTGAAGGCGAAGTGGTACCTCCGGTTCCCGATCAGGAACCAGAGGCCTGATAGTTTACGCTATGGGTTTCGGGTTGCAGGCAGGCGACAAGAGTGTTAATCCCGATGAACTTACACCGTTAAGTGATTCGGGAGTGCGAGTACAGCCAACACATCTGCAACGTGGAAAACGACGTGTAAAAAAGGGCAGGCCGGTTGGCGCTGCCCTTTTGCTTTTCTCAACGTAAAGAATCTACAGGCATCATGGACAATAAACGTATCCCTCAAGCCGCGTCGCCCCTGGCGTCGTGGCTTTCTTATCTTGAAAACCTGCACAGTAAAACCATCGATCTGGGCCTTGAACGCGTCAGCCAGGTGGCGCGTAAACTGGGGGTGTTGAAACCTGCGCCATTTGTTTTTACGGTGGCAGGAACCAATGGGAAAGGCACAACCTGTCGTACGCTGGAATCTGTGCTGACTGCGGCAGGCTATAAAGTTGGGGTGTACAGTTCGCCTCATCTGGTGCGCTACACGGAACGCGTACGCGTGCAGGGGCGTGAACTGCCGGAATCAGCTCATACCGCCTCGTTTGCTGAGATTGAAGACGCACGTGGTGACATTTCCCTGACTTACTTTGAATACGGTACGTTATCGGCACTCTGGCTGTTTAAACAGGCCCAACTGGATGTTGTTATTCTGGAAGTGGGGTTAGGCGGCCGCCTTGACGCCACCAATATCGTCGATGCCGATGTCGCAGTAGTCACCAGTATTGCGCTTGACCATACTGACTGGCTGGGCCCGGATCGCGAAAGTATTGGTCGTGAGAAGGCGGGGATTTTCCGCGCAGAGAAACCGGCCATCGTCGGCGAACCGGAAATGCCTTACACCATCGCAGATGTCGCTCAGGAGTGCGGGGCGATTTTGCAACGTTGCGGTGTGGACTGGCGCTATGCGGTCACAGAGAACGACTGGTCGTTTACTGATGCTCATGGAACGCTGGCGCACCTGCCGTTGCCGCAGGTGCCACAACCTAACGCTGCAACCGCACTGGCCGCACTGCGCGCAAGCGGCCTTAACGTCAGCGAGCAGGCCATTCGTGACGGTATCGAACAAGCGATTTTACCGGGACGCTTCCAGGTTGTGAGCGAGTCGCCGCGGGTAATTTTTGATGTTGCCCATAACCCGCATGCGGCGGAGTATCTGACCGGACGTCTGAAAAAGTTAGTGAAAAGCGGGCGTGTACTTGCGGTTATCGGTATGCTACATGATAAAGATATTGCAGGTACGTTGGCCTGGCTGAAAAGTGTGGTTGACGACTGGTACTGTGCGCCCCTGGAAGGGCCGCGTGGTGCAACGGCAGAACAGCTGCTGGAGCACCTGGGCAAAGGCAACGCTTATGACAGCGTGGCGCAGGCATGGGCTGCGGCACTTGCTGAGGCGAAGCCAGAAGATACCGTGTTGGTGTGTGGATCGTTTCACACTGTCGCACATGTCATGGAAGTAATAGACGTGGGGAGAAGCGGTGGCGAGTAAGTTTCAGAACCGATTAGTCGGCACAATTGTGCTGGTCGCGCTCGGGGTAATTGTGCTTCCCGGGCTGCTTGACGGCCAGAAAAAGCATTATCAGGATGAATTTGCAGCGATCCCACTGGTGCCTAAACCCGGCGATCGCGATGAACCAGACATGATGCCTGCAGCAACGCAGGCGCTGCCGACTCAGCCGCCGGAAGGGGCGGCAGAAGAGGTGCGTGCGGGTGATGCTGCCGCGCCATCGTTGGATCCATCACGTTTGACGACGGCAAACAGCGCGGAGTTAGATCCTGTCCCTGCGCCTGTGGAACCACCGAAACCTAAACCGAAGCCGCAGCCTGTTGCTGTCGCCCCGACGCCAACGCCGGCACCGACTCCAGCGCCGAAACCGGCCGCTGAGGAAGCGCCAGCGCCAACCGGCAAAGCGTATGTTGTACAGCTCGGTGCATTGAAAAACGCGGATAAGGTCAATGAGATCGTGGGTAAACTTCGTGGCGCGGGCTTCCGGGTATATACTTCCCCGTCAACGCCGGTGCAGGGTAAAATAACCCGCATTCTCGTAGGACCTGACGCCTCCAAAGATAAGCTGAAGAACTCGCTGGGCGAGCTGCAGAAGATCTCTGGTTTGAGCGGGGTGGTGATGGGGTATACCCCTAACTAAGGGATTGCGTTACGTTGCTCTGATGTAGGCCGGACAAGGTGTTTACACCGCCATCCGGCAGTGCCCGAAGAGGCATAAAATCGTATGGCGTTGAAGATTTTTTCAGCGCCATTTTTATTTACGCGTGGAAAGGAAATCCCTACGCAAACGTTTTCTTTTTCTGTTAGAATGCGCCCCGAACAGGACGACAGGGCGTAAAATCGTGGGACACATATGGTCTGGATTGATTACGCCATTATCGCGGTGATTGGTTTTTCCTGTCTGGTTAGCCTGATCCGTGGCTTTGTTCGTGAAGCATTATCGTTGGTGACTTGGGGTTGTGCTTTCTTTGTCGCCAGCCATTACTACACTTACCTGTCTGTCTGGTTTACGGGCTTTGAAGACGAACTGGTTCGAAATGGGATTGCTATCGCGATACTGTTCATCGCGACACTTATCGTCGGCGCTATCGTTAACTTTGTGATAGGCCAACTGGTAGAGAAAACAGGACTGTCGGGTACCGACAGAGTGTTGGGGATTTGCTTCGGTGCTTTGCGTGGAGCGTTGATCGTCGCCGCCATACTGTTCTTTCTCGATACCTTTACCGGTCTGTCGAAAAGTGAAGACTGGGGTAAGTCACAGCTGATCCCGCAGTTCAGTTTCATCATCAGATGGTTCTTTGACTATCTGCAAAGCTCGTCAAGTTTCTTGCCCAAAGTATAAACTTTGGGTCGTTGCTGAACGAGGAAAAGACGTATGTGCGGTATTGTCGGTATCGCCGGTGTTATGCCGGTAAACCAGTCGATTTATGACGCGTTAACGGTGCTCCAGCATCGTGGTCAGGATGCTGCGGGCATCATCACCATTGATGCCAACAACTGCTTCCGCTTGCGTAAAGCAAACGGAATGGTGAGCGATATTTTTGAAGCGCGCCATATGCAGCGTTTGCAGGGCAATATGGGCATCGGTCATGTGCGTTACCCAACGGCTGGCAGCTCCAGCGCCTCCGAAGCTCAACCTTTTTACGTCAACTCACCGTATGGCATTACGCTTGCCCACAATGGCAACCTGACCAACGCGCATGAGTTGCGTAAAAAGCTGTTTGAAGAAAAGCGCCGCCACATCAATACCACTTCAGATTCTGAAATTCTGCTGAATATTTTCGCCAGCGAGCTGGATAACTTCCGCCACTATCCGCTGGAAGCTGACAATATTTTTGCTGCCATTGCGGCAACCAACCGCCAGATTCGCGGCGCCTATGCCTGCGTGGCGATGATTATCGGTCACGGTATGGTTGCCTTCCGCGACCCTAACGGTATCCGTCCGCTGGTGATGGGCAAACGCGATATTGGCGATGGCCATACCGAGTACATGGTGGCGTCTGAGAGCGTAGCGCTGGATACGCTGGGCTTTGAATTCCTGCGCGACGTAGCGCCTGGCGAAGCGGTGTACATCACCGAAAAAGGCCAGCTGTTTACCCGTCAGTGTGCCGATAACCCGGTGAGCAATCCATGTCTGTTTGAATACGTTTACTTCGCACGTCCTGACTCCTTTATCGACAAGATTTCCGTCTACAGCGCCCGTGTGAATATGGGGACTAAGCTTGGCGAAAAAATTGCCCGTGAGTGGGAAGATCTGGACATCGACGTAGTAATCCCAATCCCGGAAACCTCCTGTGATATCGCGCTGGAAATTGCCCGCATTCTCGGTAAGCCGTACCGCCAGGGGTTTGTGAAAAACCGCTATGTGGGCCGTACCTTTATCATGCCGGGCCAGCAGTTGCGTCGTAAATCTGTGCGCCGTAAGCTGAACGCTAACCGTGCGGAATTCCGTGATAAAAACGTGCTGCTGGTGGATGACTCCATCGTGCGTGGCACCACCTCAGAACAGATTATCGAGATGGCGCGTGAAGCCGGAGCGAAGAAGGTGTATCTGGCCTCTGCCGCCCCGGAAATTCGCTTCCCGAACGTTTATGGCATCGATATGCCTACCGCGACGGAGCTGATTGCGCATGGTCGTGAAGTGGACGAGATTCGCCAGATAATCGGCGCAGATGGTCTGATCTTCCAGGATCTGAACGATCTGATTGAAGCTGTCCGTGCTGAGAACCCGGATATTCAGCAGTTTGAATGTTCAGTGTTTAACGGCGTGTACGTTACCAAAGACGTCGACCAGCAATATCTCGATTTCCTCGACTCCCTGCGTAATGACGATGCCAAAGCGGTATTGCGTCAGAACGAAGCGGAAAACCTTGAGATGCACAACGAAGGTTAAAACTGGACATGCCGGATGGCGACGCATCGCGTCTTATCCGGCCTACAGTCCATCATCGTTGTAAGCCGGATAAGGCGTAGCCTCCATCCGGCTTTTTTATGGCTACACCTCGTCGACCCAAATTCGCATTTCTCCTTCGCCGCGGTTGGCCCAGCTAAACCACGGGATAAAGGTCAGCGTCTGCTTCACAAGCGCCGTCTGGCGATTATCAAAGCTGTATAGCGGCTTATCCTCATGCGCGCTCAACACGCGTACCCCTTCCGCCTGTAGCAGCACTTTCCCTTTCAGCATGCCAACGCCCTGAATCTTACGAAACGCGCTCACCTTCGGTAGCGACAGGTTGTGCAATTGTGCGCCGTTATCCGCCTCTTCCAGACAGTAGACCAGCGGCCCGCGCTGGATCGCCACTTTGCCCGCCGCGTGGCGCACCTGAGGATTGGCATACACGCGACGAACGGGCATCGGTAGATTCAGGGTAATGATATCTCCCTCCTGCCACAGGCGATGCAGGTGCAGATAACCTTTCACCATTTTGCCCTGAGCCGCTTCGCCGTTTACCTGCACCGTTGGTGCTGCGCACCACTCTGGCAGGCGCAGCGCCAGCGTGTGCTCGACTACTTGTGGCTGGTTAAAGCGAATCGAGACCTGCTCATCCCACGGATAGTTACCCTCAATCTTTAGCGCCAGTGTCTGAGCGTCAACCGTAAACTGCGCCTCGGTACCAGCATAGAAGTTAATAAACAGCGCGTCCGGGCGTGGGGTAAAAATATAGTGACCGATGGCGACCAGCGTACGGGCGATGTTTGGTGGGCAGCAGGCGCAGCCGAACCAGCGTTGGCGCACGGGTTTTATGTGGTCGTAAATATGGTTATGCGGAATACTTTTGGGCTGCGTTTCCAGCGGGTTCACATAGAAGAAATGTTTGCCGTCCAGCGCCATCCCGCCCAGCACCGTATTGTAAAACGCGCGTTCCATGACATCGGCATAGTGCGCGTCGCCTTCCATTTCCAGCATGCGACGGGCAAACATCATCAGGCCGATGGAGGCGCAGCTTTCACCATAGGCGGTATCATTCGGTAAATCGTAATCGCTGGTGAAGGCCTCGCCGATCCCTTGCGAGCCAATACCGCCTGTGATGTACATCCGGCGCTGCACCATGTTATTCCAGATGCGCAGGCAGGTCTGGCGCTTTTCTTCGTCGTTCGTCATGCGGGCGATATGCGCCAGCCCGGTCATAAGATACACCGAACGTACCGCATGGCCGACGGCTTCGCTCTGTTGCGCCAGCGGTTTGTGGGCGTGGGTATAGGCTTTATCTTTGACCATCCATGCCTCGCCCCAGTTATCCCAGTGCCAGGTGCCCCCGCGCTTAGCAAACTCAATATCGTAATAGTACGGTTGTTGGCCGCGCTCTTCGAGAAAGAAGCGTGCCAGCGCCTGATAGCGTGGTTCCTGTGTGACTTCATACAGGCGCATCAGCGCCAGCTCAATTTCCGGATGACCCGGATAGCCACGCAACTGGCCTTCGTTTGGACCGAAAACGGTGTCGATGTGGTCGGCGAAGCGGCAGGCTATCTCCAGCAGCCGACGCTTGCCGGTGGCGTTAAAAAAGGCCACTGCGGCTTCAAACAGATGCCCGGCGCAGTACATCTCATGGCATTCCGCAACGTTGGTCCAGCGCAGCCCCGGCTCTTTAACGGTGTACCAGGTGTTGAGATAACCATCTTCACACTGCGCTTTTGCCAGCAGCTCGATGACCTCATCGGCGGTCTTCTCAAGTTGTGCGTCCGGCTTTTGACTGAGTGACCAGGCCACGGCTTCCAGCCATTTAGTCACATCGCTATCCTGAAATACCATGCCATAAAACTCACCGTGCTCAAGTCCGGCGGCAATGCGGTAGTTCATCAGCGCGTGGCTTGGCTCCGCTTCAGGGATTTCGTCGTTCAGCGCCTGCCATTGATAGGGGATAACGACGTCGCGAATCAGACGCTGGTACTCTCCTAAAAACGGGTCGGTGATGGTGATGTTATTCAGGTCGGCTTCAATCACATCAGACTGCATCATGTTTACCTCAGGAAATGTGTGAATGTCGTTGGTGAAGATCGGTTGAAATTTGCTGCATCATCGGGCCGTTGAGACGGCATTTGAGCAGGCACAGCGCCAGCGCGAGATGGAAAATTGCGGGTACGATGCTTTGCAGAAGGGTGATGCCCTGAATCGATGCTGCGGTCTGGTTTTCCAGTCCCGGTCGATAGGCCACCATAATCAGAATCAGGCTGATAATGCCCCCGGACGATGCCCATGAGAGCTTGATAAAAAAGAGGTTGAAGGCGAAGTTCATGCCGGATGAACGAACGCCATTTTTCCATTCACCGTAGTCATCGGCAAAGGCCATAATGGAGAAGTGCAGCGGCAGGGTGAAACCCAGCACCACGTTGTTGATTAAGATACAAACCAGCCACAGGGTCTGGTACTGCGGCCCGGTCGGCAGAAAGTACATGGCGATACCGAAGACGAACAGCGCCAGGTTGGTGTAAAAATACAGTTTCACCATATCAAAGCGGCGGGAGAGGGGATTAACGATAATCGCCCCGGCAATGGATGCCACGGTCACCACGCCAAAAAACAGCGACATAAATCCGGCGCTGCCCTGCAGGACATAAGAGATAAAGTACATGTAGCCGCCGCCGCGAATACATAGAATGTTCACTAGCAGGAAGGACATCACCAGCATCATCAAGAGCTGATCGTTTTTACGCAGCCCGACCAGATGTTCGCGCAACGTAAAGCTGCCCGCCAGCGATAACGGTACGCGCTCTTTGACCCAGAAGAAGCACAGCAGAAACATCACCACACCCACGGTACACAGTACCGTTACGCCATATTGGTAGCCTTTTGCCAGGTTGCCCTGCCCAAAGACCTCCACCATCCACGGTAATCCTACCGCGACCAGGAAACCCGCAATGCCGCTTAATACAAAGCGCCAGGACTGACAAGACATCACCTGATCGTGTCGATTAGTCACCGCGTTAATCAGCGCACAGTATGGAACGTTGTTAGCGGTATAGCCGATGGAGAGCAGGAAGTAGGTGCCAAAGGCCCAGGCAATTTTCGCGTTTGGCCCCATATCCGGCACGGTGAAAGTCAGAATGCCGATTACGCCGAGCGGTACTGCGGTCCACAGTTGCCAGGGACGAAAACGACCCCAGCGGCTGCGGGTACGATCGGCAATCACGCCCATCACCGGGTCAGAAACAGCATCGAAAATACGCAGAACAAAAAACATCGCCCCCACAATGGCCGGGCTTAAGCCAAAAACATCGGTATAGAAAAAGAGCAAAAAGCCGCTTATCAAATCTGAGATGCAGTGCCCGCCGGCATCGCCTAATCCATAGCCTATCTTTTCGCGGGTCGAAAGCGTCTCGCCCGCGTCAATTGTCTGTACATCAGTATCCAGGTTATCAGCAATTGTCATAACCAATCCTCGAACAGGGGATGATTTAAAGAGTCATTACGGCTTATCTCTGACAGTTTTTACTAAACAAGTAACGGCGATGAGAATAGATCTGCTGTGGAGTATTGGTATATGACGTGTTTCTTTCTCTGTGAAAATGATCGTAATTTTTACTAGAAAAATATTTTTAATGGTGATCTTAATCACAAGTGCAGGGTGGAGGAGCACGATTAGCGGTTCTGCTAGTGACTCTGTGGGGAAATTACGTATTGTTAATCGTCTGCTGTGAGAGTGATATTCTTACGGCTAATGGAATCAGACGTCGACTGAAGAACGCTTGACAGGTGCAAACAAACGGAATGGCGAAAAAGACCCGAATTAAAGACATTGCCGCGGCATGCGGCGTTTCTATTGCTGCGGTTTCCCGGGCGCTGAAAGGGCAACCCGGTCTTGGCGAGGAGACGCGTCAGAGAATACTGACGATTGCGCAGGCTGAGGGCTACGATTTTGGCCGTTTGCGCAGCGGTCGTATTAAACGCTTACTTTTTTTGCTGCATCGCGAACACAATATCGCCAGCGCGTTACCTTTCTATTCCACGGTGATGCTCGGCGTGGCTGAGGCTTGTCGGGAAAATGACATTGCGATGAGTTTCTTACCCATCGGACCGGAAGACTCGGTGGCGGAGATGATTAACCTGCACCAGCCCGATGCGCTTATCTGCGCCGGTTATCTGGAAGCTGAAATACTTGCTGAATTGCGGAAGCTGGCATTGCCTGTGGCGCTGGTGGATCTGTGGGCCGCCGACTTTCCTTGCGTCAACCCAGATAATTTTCATGGCGGATTTATTGCTACACGTCACTTGCTTGAACAGGGACGCAAGCGCATTGCATTTCTTGGACATTCGCAACGACATTACAGTATTCGCCAGCGCGTAGAAGGGTATCAGCAGGCGCTGTTTGACGCCGGACTCTCGCTTCCTGAGGAATATCAGGTTGAAGCGCCGCCAGTCAAAAATATTGAGCAGGCGCTGATTGAGGGGATGGACAAACTGCTGGCGCTGGCCCAGCCGCCGGACGCGATTTTTGCCTATAACGATATTGCCGCTCTGGTGGCGATGCGGGTCTGTGCGCGCAAAGGAATCAGGGTGCCGGAAGATATCGCCATTGTTGGATTCGATGATATTGACGCAGCGGCCTGGGCGCATCCGGCGTTAACCACCGTTGCGGTTGATAAGCGCGAGCTTGGACAGGATGCGTTTCGTTTGCTGCTCAATGAGCAAGGGGAACGAAATCTGCTGCTGCCGGTTCGTCTGGTGGTTCGTGAAAGCTCGCTCAGTTCAGCGCCACATTCACAGTTGCGCCCGACGCCGTAATCCGGCAAAGTCTCGCCATTATGACGAAAAGGCTCTCACTGTGAAACGACTCATCATTGGTATTTCTGGTGCAAGCGGGGCAATTTACGGCGTGCGCCTGTTGCAGGTATTGCGTGACGTCACTGATGTGGAAACCCACCTGGTGATGAGTGCCGCTGCCCGACAGACGCTGGCGCTGGAAACGGACCTCTCTGTGCGCGACGTGCAGGCGCTGGCAAATGTGAATCATGATACCCGTGATATCGCCGCCAGTATCTCCTCCGGCTCTTTTCAGACCGCCGGAATGGTTATTCTGCCTTGTTCAATCAAAACGCTTTCTGGCATCGTCCACAGTTACACCGATGGGTTGCTTACCCGTGCGGCAGATGTGGTGTTGAAAGAACGTCGTCCGCTGGTGCTGTGTGTACGCGAAACGCCGCTGCATCTGGGGCATTTGCGATTGATGACGCAGGCGGCAGAAATTGGGGCGGTAATTATGCCACCTGTCCCGGCGTTTTATCATCGTCCGCAAACGCTCGATGATGTGATTAATCAAACGGTTAATCGCGTGCTTGACCAGTTTGATATTACCCTTCCGCAGGACCTGTTCACCCGCTGGCAAGGGGCGTAAGCCGTTCCATCAGCGTGCAAAGAATCATCCGTTGCCCTGTTTCAGGGCAATTTTGTAACCGCGATCATATCCTCAACATTTAATTCGTTAAAACTCAACGAAACGCTGCGGTTCAACCGCCAGACCTGCTATCTTCAAAATCAGGACATTATTGCAACGTTTTATTAACATATTTAACGTCGAATATCCTCATCGACGTGAAAATGGCATAAGACCTGCATGAAAAAGTCTGCAAACACACAACACAACGTAAAACATAATAAAATTACGCCACTTGAGGGTTATGTATGAAGAAGACGGTTCTTGCTTTGTCTTTGCTGGTAGGACTCTCCGCCACCGCGGCCAGCTACGCAGCACTTCCGCAGACGGTTCGTATTGGTACAGATACAACGTACGCTCCTTTTTCCTCTAAAGATGCCAAAGGCGACTTTGTCGGCTTCGATATCGATCTGGGAAATGAGATGTGTAAGCGCATGCAGATCAAATGCACCTGGGTTGCCAGTGACTTTGATGCGCTGATCCCATCGCTGAAAGCGAAAAAAATTGATGCCATCATCTCCTCGCTTTCTATCACCGAAAAGCGTCAGCAAGAGATTGCGTTCTCAGACAAACTTTACGCTGCAGACTCACGTCTGATCGCCGCGAAAGGCTCCCCAATTCAGCCGACTCTGGATTCCCTCAAAGGTAAACACGTTGGCGTCCTGCAAGGCTCTACTCAGGAAGCCTATGCCAATGACAACTGGCGCAGCAAAGGCGTGGACGTGGTGGCCTATGCGAACCAGGACCTCATCTATTCTGACCTGACGGCAGGCCGTCTGGACGCGGCATTGCAAGATGAAGTCGCGGCCAGCGAAGGCTTCCTGAAGCAGCCTGCTGGTAAGGATTACGCTTTTGCCGGTCCGTCGGTGAAAGATAAAAAATACTTTGGTGACGGAACCGGGATTGGCTTGCGCAAAGATGATGCAGAGCTGAAAGCCGCTTTCGACAAAGCGCTGGGCGAACTGCGTAAAGACGGCACCTACGACAAAATGGCGAGCAAATATTTTAATTTTAATGTCTACGGCGATTAATACAGCGGCGTGGGGAATTGACTGCACCATTGCGGGTAACCATTTCGGTGCATAATAATTTCAGTGCACTGTTTTGGTGCTTTTATCGCTGACTTAATAAGCATGAGTGCATACTTAAGCGCTTTTCATGCAAATAAATACCGCCGACAGGGTAGAATGCTTTGCCTTGTCGGCCTGATTAATGGCACGATAACTGCACCTGGTCCTGTAAAGATCCCCTATAAAAGACAGTCTGTTGAGGATAGTTATGAAAAAACTGGTGTTGTCTCTTTCTCTGGTTCTGGCTTTCTCCAGTGCTACCGCAGCATTTGCAGCCATTCCGCAAAAAATTCGTATCGGTACCGATCCCACTTATGCGCCGTTCGAATCGAAGAATGCGCAGGGTGAATTAGTCGGTTTTGATATCGATCTGGCTAAAGAGCTGTGCAAACGTATCAATACGCAATGTACCTTCGTGGAAAACCCGCTGGACGCGCTGATCCCTTCGCTAAAAGCGAAGAAAATCGATGCCATCATGTCCTCGCTTTCCATTACTGAAAAACGTCAGCAGGAAATCGCATTTACCGACAAGCTTTATGCAGCCGATTCGCGTCTGGTTGTCGCTAAAGATTCTGCTATTCAGCCGACCATTGAGTCGCTGAAAGGCAAACGTGTTGGTGTGCTGCAGGGCACTACCCAGGAAACATTCGGCAACGAACACTGGGCGCCAAAAGGTATTGAGATTGTCTCTTATCAGGGGCAGGACAATATCTATTCTGACCTGACTGCCGGGCGTATTGACGCCGCGTTCCAGGATGAAGTCGCGGCTAGCGAAGGCTTCCTGAAACAGCCAGTCGGTAAAGATTACAAATTCGGCGGCCCGTCTGTGAAAGACGAGAAGTTGTTCGGCGTGGGTACCGGTATGGGGCTGCGCAAAGACGATAACGAACTGCGCGAAGCGCTGAATAAAGCCTTTGCCGAAATGCGAGCTGACGGTACTTACGAGAAGCTGGCGAAAAAGTACTTCGATTTTGATGTTTACGGCGGTTAATTACCGCAGGTGCTGATAAAGCCCGTAGATTTTTGACGCGTTGAATTTATGCCCGATGGCACCGCGCTTATCCGGCCTACGGTGATTTTGTAGGCCGGATAAGGCAAGGCCGCCATCCGGCATTTAACGGTTAGTCTGAAATCAAAAGAGGCTTACTACTCCACCACACACGACAGGACAGGCAGCATGTTGTATGGCTTTTCAGGTGTTATTTTACAGGGCGCAATTGTTACGCTGGAGCTGGCACTCAGCTCGGTGGTACTGGCGGTTCTGATAGGTCTTGTCGGCGCAGCAGCAAAGCTGTCGCAAAGCCGGGCAATGGGGCTTATTTTCGAAGGGTACACAACGCTAATCCGCGGCGTGCCCGATCTGGTCTTAATGCTGCTCATCTTCTACGGATTACAAATCGCGCTGAATACCATTACCGATGCCATCGGTATCGGCCAGATTGATATTGATCCGATGGGTGCGGGCATTATCACTCTAGGATTCATCTACGGCGCCTACTTTACCGAAACTTTTCGCGGTGCGTTTATGGCTGTACCAAAAGGCCATATTGAAGCCGCGACGGCGTTTGGCTTTACCAGCTCACAAATATTTCGTCGCATTATGTTCCCGGCGATGATGCGTTATGCCTTACCGGGAATCGGCAATAACTGGCAGGTTATTCTTAAGGCTACGGCGCTGGTATCGTTGCTTGGACTTGAAGACGTGGTGAAAGCGACTCAGCTTGCCGGGAAGAGTACCTGGGAGCCGTTCTATTTTGCCGTCGTGTGCGGGGTCATCTATCTGGTGTTTACCACTGTTTCTAATGGTGTGCTGCTGTACCTTGAGCGCCGCTATTCCGTGGGTGTGAAGAGGGCTGACCTGTGATCGAGATTATTCAGGAATACTGGAAGTCCCTGCTGTGGACCGACGGATATCGCTACACTGGCGTCGTTATCACCCTGTGGCTTTTGATTTCGTCAGTGGTGATGGGCGGGATACTGGCGCTGTTTTTGGCAATTGGTCGCGTTTCCAGTAATAAATTTATCCAGTTCCCTATCTGGCTATTCACCTATATTTTTCGTGGGACGCCGCTGTACGTACAGCTACTGGTGTTTTATTCCGGGATGTATACGCTGGAAATAGTTAAAGGCACGGACTTCCTCAACGCGTTTTTCCGCAGCGGGCTGAATTGCACCGTGCTGGCGCTGACGCTGAATACCTGCGCCTATACCACGGAGATTTTCGCCGGGGCTATTCGTTCCGTGCCTCACGGTGAGATTGAGGCTGCGCGCGCATACGGTTTCTCGTCATTCAAACTGTATCGATGCATTATTTTACCTTCCGCGCTGCGTATTGCGCTGCCGGCATACAGTAATGAAGTCATTTTAATGCTGCACTCCACGGCGCTGGCATTTACTGCAACGGTACCTGATTTGTTGAAAATCGCTCGCGATATCAACTCGGCAACATATCAGCCGTTTACCGCCTTCGGTATTGCCGCTGTGCTGTATTTGATTATTTCGTATGTCCTGATCAGTCTGTTCCGTAAAGCGGAAAAACGCTGGTTGCAGCATGTATCCTCTAAATGATTCGAGTAACACGATGTCTGAAAATAAATTAAACGTTATCGATTTACATAAGCACTACGGCGAACATGAAGTGCTGAAAGGGGTATCGCTGCAGGCCAACGCGGGTGATGTTATCAGCATTATTGGCTCGTCAGGTTCCGGTAAAAGTACCTTCCTGCGCTGCATTAACTTTCTTGAGAAACCGAGTGCCGGGTCGATTGTCGTCAGCGGTCAGAACATTGGTCTGGTGCGCGACAAAGACGGCCAGTTGAAAGTTGCGGACAAAAATCAGCTACGCCTGCTGCGTACGCGTCTGACGATGGTCTTTCAGCACTTTAATCTGTGGAGTCACATGACAGTGCTGGAAAACGTCATGGAAGCGCCGATTCAGGTGTTGGGGCTGAGCAAGCAGGAAGCTCGCGACCGTGCGGTGAAGTATCTGGCTAAAGTGGGCATTGATGAGCGCGCACAGGGCAAATATCCGGTGCACCTGTCCGGTGGTCAGCAGCAGCGTGTTTCCATTGCCCGTGCGCTGGCGATGGAACCGGAAGTGTTGCTGTTTGATGAACCTACGTCGGCGCTTGATCCTGAGCTGGTGGGTGAAGTGCTGCGCATTATGCAACAGCTGGCTGAAGAGGGGAAAACCATGGTGGTGGTGACCCACGAAATGGGGTTTGCTCGTCATGTTTCCACGCACGTGATTTTCCTGCATCAGGGGAAAATTGAGGAAGAGGGCGACCCGGAGCAGGTATTCGGTAATCCGCAAAGCCCGCGTTTGCAGCAGTTCCTTAAAGGATCGCTGAAGTAAGTCAACAGCCCGGAGGCGCTACGCTTTCCGGGCTTACAATTTTAGCGCGTCGCGCTCCAGCCGAAACACCCAGTCGTCGTAGGCGATGCCGTCAATCTCATACGCCTTTTCCAGTACCTGCGTACGTACAAAGCCTGTCTTTTCCAGAATACGGATTGAACCCTTGTTATCCGCCAGCGCGTATGCGTTTATCGCCGTCACACCTGCATGCTCGAAGGCATACTGGCACACCGCGCGCACGGCTTCGCTGGCAATACCTTTCCCCTGAGCCTGTGGCATGATGGCGTAGCCGAGGTCGGCTTCCTGCGGGTAAAGATGGCTGATTTGCAGACCAATATCGCCAAGTGGCGTCGGGCTGTTATGTTCGCGGATGACGAAAGTGTGCTGTGCGGCCAGACGTCTGGCGAATAACAGCCGCGTATCTTTCGCCGGGGCGATGTTGCCCATATAGCGCATGACTTCAGGACATTCACGGAGTTTCTGGAAAAATGACCAGTCAGAAAATTGAAACAAAGAGAGGGTAAGTCGGGGAGTCGATATTATCGCCATAACGTCGCCATTGCGGAAATCTGGTCTATAACCTTACCACCACAACGGCGACTGTGAATAGTGCATAGGGGTTATCGGATGACATCCGCCAGCGCTTCTTCTAAATCGTACCAGCGAAACGTAAAACCGGAAGCTTCCAGGCGTTTGGGCAATGCGCGTTGTCCACCAAGGACCAGTACTGACGATTCCCCCATCAGCAGTCGCATAGCGGTGGCGGGAACGCGCAGAATGGCAGGGCGGTTCAGAGCGTGACCCAGCGCGTGGGCAAACTGCTCATTGTGCACCGGGTATGGCGAAACCATATTGAAGGGACCACGTAGATCGTTATTCAGCAGCCAGATAATTCCGTTGACCATATCATCAACATGGATCCAGGCCATATACTGGCGTCCGTTACCGATCGGGCCGCCTAAGCCAAGACGAAACGGCGGGACCATTTTTGCCAGAATGCCGCCTGCTGAGGCCAGTACCACGCCGGTACGCAGCATACACACGCGGGTTTTGTCGCTTTGCGCAGTGCTGGCAATTTGCTCCCAGCGGGAGCACAGCTTGTGGGTAAATTCGTTATGCGGTGGCTCTTCTTCCGTAACCACAACTTCGCCCAAATCGCCGTAGTAACCGGTAGCGGAACCGGAGATTAACACTGAGGGCGGCGTCTCGCTCGCATTGATTAAATCGACCAGTTTCTGCGTAATGCCCCAACGGCTCTGGCACAAGCGTTCCTTTTGCTGTGCGCTCCAGCGCTTATCTGCAATAGGCTCTCCGGCAAGGTTAATCACGGCATCAATATTATTGAGATGTTGCCGCTCTTCCAGTCCTTTCCATAACGTGACCCGAGAGTCGAGAATCTGACGAGCCTTATCAGGGGTACGTGTCACTACGATTATCTGATGCCCCAGTTCCAGCAGGCAGGGGATCAGATGACGTCCAATCAGGCCAGTACCGCCGGTAATCAGAATCTGCATGTCGCCTCCCGGGTTACGTTTTAGCGCTGCCAGCTCAGCGTCATTGATACTGAGTCGGCGTAACGCAATGCGTGAAGTTTATCTATCTCGACTTCAGCATAAGTGACCCAGTGATGTTCGCGTGCGATATCGAGCACATCTTGAGTTAATTTTTCTAACAATGAGAAGCGGTTACCCTCCACGTGGGCAATGATGCTTTTGGTTATAGTGCGGTAATTCAGCGCGTCGTTGATATCTTCGCTGGTACGCGCTTTGTCTGCCGGATAGTGAATGGCAATGTTGATGACGATATCCTGACGGTTAAGGATCTCCTCTTCTTTAATGCCGATAAAGGTGCGCAGACGAAGGTTTTTTATACGAATAATAGCGTCAGGTTGTGACATTGCAGGTTTCCTCCATGTATGAACCTCTGCATGATACACGAGAACCGAATTGCGTCACCGCTTCTCACTCAGTGCTTGCTGCATGGCGCGTTCCGTGGCAGGACGCGTACGGATGCGTTCGTGCCAGTTATTGACCGCCGGGTAATTGTCGAGGTCGATGCGCTGACGCTGATGGGCGTGGATCCACGGCCAGCAGGCAATGTCAGCAATGCTGTAGTGATCGCCTCCCAGCCAGGGTGACGTTTCCAGACGTTTATTCATCACGTTGTACAGGCGCTGGGTTTCAACCTGGTATCTTTCAATAGCGTAAGGGATCGTTTGCGGAGCGTAATGACTGAAATGATGATTCTGCCCCAGCATGGGACCCAGACCGCTGACCTGCCAGAACAGCCACTGCAGTGTGGTGTGGCGTTCGCGTAATTCACCGCTGAGCAGCTTACCGCTCTTCTCCGCCAGATAGAGTAAAATTTCTCCGGACTCAAACAAGCTGATGGGCCTTCCGCCATCTTCCGGCGCATGATCGATAATGGCCGGGATTTTATTGTTCGGCGAGATCAGCAGAAAATCGGGGCGAAACTGGCTGCCTTTGCTGATATCGACATGAATCAGACGGTATTGCAGCTGTGCCTCTTCAAGAAACAGCGTGATTTTGTGACCGTTTGGCGATGGCGTGTAATAGAGATCGATCATTTTCAGCATCCGTTTTGTCATGAACCGGGTCATTACAAGTATAGAGCCTGTTGGCGTGCGTGAGTTTTCATCAAGTGACAGCGAGAGAAAGACTCTATATTTTGAAGGCAAGCCAATACACTTCAGAGGACATTATGAGCAAATCTGCAATTACGCTGTGGTCAGATGCCAATTTTTTCTCCCCCTACGTGCTGTCTGTTTATGTCGCTCTGCAAGAGAAGGGGCTACCTTTCACGCTGAAAACCGTTGATCTCAATAGTGGTGAACACTTGCATCCTTCATGGCAAGGTTACGCCTTGACGCGCCGCGTACCGGTTCTTGAGATCGATGGTTTTGAACTGAGCGAATCATCAGCGATTACGGAATTCCTGGAAGAGAGCTTTGCACCGCCACAGTGGGAGCGTATCTACCCACACGATGTACAAAAGCGCGCTCGGGCGCGCCAGGTTCAGGCGTGGATCCGCAGCGATTTAATGCCTATCCGTGAGGAACGATCAACAGATGTCGTTTTTGCTGGCGTGAAGAAAGGACCGTTAAGCGAAGCGGGAAAAGCCAGTGCGGAAAAACTGTTCGCTACTGCGAGCAGTTTACTGAGCCACGGTAAGCAGAATTTATTTGGCGAATGGTGTATCGCTGACTGTGATTTAGCGCTAATGCTTAATCGCCTGGTCCTGAATGGTGATGAGGTTCCAGAAGCGCTTGCGGAATACGCCACCTTCCAGTGGCAGCGCGCTTCAGTACAGCGTTTTATCGCGCTTTCAGCGAAGCGTTCCTGCTGAAAAACGGGCCGTAATCCAGTATCATTACAAGGTGATTTTCAGCGAGGAGTGAGTGATGAAACTGATGTTCGCATCGGACATTCATGGTTCGTTGCCAGCCACGGAACGCGTACTCGAACGGTTTGCTGCAAGCGGCGCGCAATGGCTGGTGATATTGGGTGATGTTTTAAACCACGGGCCGCGTAATGCGCTTCCAGAAGGCTATGCACCTGCGCAGGTTGCTGAACGGCTGAATGAGCTGGCATCGCGAATTATTGCGGTGCGTGGTAATTGCGACAGCGAAGTGGATCAGATGCTCCTGCATTTTCCGATGACTGCGCCGTGGCAGCAAATTCTGACAGAAAACCAGCGACTCTTTTTGACGCACGGACACCTTTTTGGCCCGCAAAATATGCCGATGCTCAATGCGGGCGATGTTCTGGTTTATGGGCATACTCATCTGCCGGTTGCTGAGCGGCGCGAGGGTATCTATCATTTCAATCCCGGCTCGGTAAGCATCCCGAAAGGGGGCTTTGCGGCAAGTTACGGGATTCTGGATGATAATGTTCTCAGCGTAATGGCATTCAATGATCAAAGTGTTATTGCACAGGTCGAGATTAATCCGTAATTTACCCCACAAACATAAACGCGCCGTAAGAGCGCCAGAAAAAAGAAGGTTTCCTGATGGTGGAACAGCGTCGTTTGGCAAGTACTGAATGGGTGGATATTGTGAATGAAGACAACGAAGTCATTGCACAGTCCAGCCGGGAACAAATGCGGGCGCAACGCTTACGCCATCGTGCAACGTATATCGTTGTGCATGATGGTATGGGCAAAATTCTGGTTCAACGTCGCACTGAGACAAAAGATTTTTTGCCCGGCATGCTGGATGCCACCGCAGGCGGTGTGGTTCAGGCTGACGAGCAGATGCTGGAATCAGCGCGTCGTGAAGCAGAAGAGGAACTGGGGATTGCGGGCGTGCCGTTTGCCGAGCATGGTCAGTTTTACTTTGAAGATCAGAACTGTCGCGTATGGGGCGGGTTGTTTAGCTGCGTTTCCCACGGACCGTTTGCGCTTCAGGAAGATGAGGTCAGTGAAGTTTGCTGGTTGACGCCGGAAGAAATTACCGCGCGCTGCGACGAATTTACACCGGACTCCCTGAAAGCCCTGGCGCTGTGGATGACCCGCAACGCCAAGAATGAAGGGGCGAAAGCCGAAAAGCAGGAAGAAGCTGAGTAAACTCTGTTCATCCGGCCTACTGCGTCGAGAAATCGAGTAGGCCGGACGCACACTTTTTAATGGTAACCCATCATCTTCGCGCCAATCACCACCACGCTGGACATAATAAACAGCAGTCCCAACAGCGTAGCACCTACCTTCAGCCAGTTACGAAAATCCACCCGACAAACGCCTAACGTAGCCATCAGAGATGCTGACGTCGGATAGATAATATGACTGAATCCGTCGCCAAACTGGAAGGCCAGGACTGTGACCTGACGGTTTACGCCAACCAGATCGCCCAGCGGTGCCAGTAGCGGCATGGTTAACGCAGCCTGACCAGAGCCGGAAGTGACGAAGAAATTAAATACTGCCTGGAACAATAGCATAAACCACGCCGCGATGGCGTTATCCAGCCCGCTGATGCCATTGGCAATGCTGTGCAGCAGAGTGTTTAACACGCTGGCTTCACCCGCCTCTCCATTACCGACCAGCAGTAAAATGCCTTTAGCAAAACCAACCAGCAGGGCAGGGGCAATCATCATTCGTGCGCCCTCAGTGAATGAGGAGGCCATGATGTTGAGCGTCATGCCGTTGAGCCGAAACACGACGCCGATAATGCCAATCACCAGACCCATCGTGAAGAACTGACTGGCGATCTCAGGAATAAACCACGCGTTGACGATAACGCCCCAGACAACCCAAATCATCACCGCGGTCAGCACCACTAGCACTAACCAGTCTCCCAGCGTGAAGCGTCGTTCCACGACTTCGTCCTGCTGCTCGCGAAAGAAGCGGTCGGATTCATGTACCCGGGACAAAAGCGGATTCTTTTTGATACGCGCCGCATAGGCCAGCGTGAAGGTCAGCCCGATTAACGTAGCGATCACCCAGACCACGATGCGTAGCCCGGAACCAGAGAGCACCGGTACCCCCGCAATACCTTGCGCGACCACCACGCAAAATGGGTTCATCCATGAGCTGGCGAAACCAATCTGAGTCGCGATATAGGTAACCAGCACGGTGGTGATACTGTCGTAACCTAGCCGTACCATCAAAGGCGCGATGATAATGGCAAAGGCAACAGCCTCTTCCCCCATGCCAAACACCGCGCCGCCTAAGGAGAAGAGAATAAACAGCACTGGGATAAACAGGACCTCGTTGCCCCGCGTATGGCGAATGAGCGCCAGGATGCCGTTATCAATGGTACCGGTACGCATAACGATGCCGAATGCGCCGCCAATGACCAGCATAAACATAATGATGCCGACAGCAGTGCCGAATTTCGAGCCGGAGGTTAATCCTTCAAACGGGAAATTCATCAGGCCTGGGCGTTCATCTCCGGTGGTGAATAACTGCACCCGGTGATACTGCTCTTCACCTGCGTCGTTGGTCAGAATACGAAAGGAATGGGGGTCAACCACCTTACGGGTTTTGGTTTGTCCATCAACCTGATACTGCACTTCCTGGCTGTCGAACATCCCGACGGGAACAACCCATGTCGCCAGACTGGTTAAAACGGCGACGAAAAAAATAATCACCAGCGTGTCGGGCATCGCCCATTTTTTAGCTGGCTGTGATTCTGTTACTGCTGACATGAAAGACTATCCCTGTTGCAACGCAAAAGAGAGTAAGTATGCGAACAGAAGAATAGTTATTCATTGATGCAGCGCATCCAGGCAAATGTTTCAGATTATGCCAAAGGGGAAAAAGACATAAAAAAACCGGAAATATCAGCTATTTCCGGTTTGATAAGCAGATGTGTTGCCGGATAAGAGATCCGGCACACTCGGCAGATTACTGCTGCTGGGAAGACTGGATCGCGGTCAGTGCGATGGTGTAGACGATATCGTCTACCAGCGCGCCACGAGACAGGTCGTTCACCGGCTTGCGCATACCCTGCAGCATTGGCCCGATGGAGATCAGGTCGGCAGAACGCTGTACCGCTTTGTAAGTGGTGTTACCGGTGTTCAGATCCGGGAAGATGAACACGGTAGCGCGACCTGCAACCGGAGAGTTCGGCGCTTTGGATTTCGCTACGTCAGCCATAACAGCGGCGTCGTACTGCAGCGGACCGTCGATCATCAGGTCAGGACGTTTTTCCTGTGCCAGACGGGTTGCTTCGCGAACTTTCTCTACGTCACTACCTGCACCAGAAGTACCGGTGGAGTAGGAGAGCATCGCTACGCGCGGTTCGATACCGAAGGCAATTGCGGAATCAGCGGACTGAATCGCGATTTCTGCCAGCTGCTCTGCAGTCGGATCCGGGTTGATCGCGCAGTCGCCGTAAACGTAAACCTGATCCGGCAGCAGCATGAAGAACACGGAAGACACCAGAGAGCTACCCGGTGCAGTTTTGATCAGCTGCAGCGGCGGACGGATGGTGTTTGCGGTGGTGTGTACTGCACCAGAAACCAGACCGTCAACATCGTCCTGTTCCAGCATCAGGGTACCGAGAACCACGTTGTCTTCCAGCTGTTCGCGGGCAACGGTTTCGGTCATACCTTTGTTTTTACGCAGTTCGACCAGGCGAGCAACGTAGCTTTCGCGAACCACATCTGGATCAACGATTTCTACGCCAGCGCCCAGTTCAACGCCCTGAGAGGCTGCAACGCGGGTGATCTCATCCGGGTTACCCAGCAGTACGCAGGTTGCGATACCACGTTCAGCACAGATGGCTGCCGCTTTAACGGTACGCGGTTCGTCGCCTTCCGGCAGAACAACGCGTTTTCCCGCTTTGCGCGCCAGCTCGGTCAACTGATAACGGAACGCTGGCGGAGACAGACGACGGCTACGCTCAGAGGTTGCAGTCAGGGATTCAATCCAGTCAGCGTTGATGTAGTTAGCAACGTATTCCTGAACTTTCTCAATGCGCTCGTGATCGTCAACCGGAACTTCCAGGTTGAAGCTCTGCAGGCTCAGAGAGGTCTGCCAGGTGTTGGTGTTTACCATGAATACCGGCAGGCCGGTTTCAAATGCACGTTCGCACAGTTTAGTGATGCGCGCGTCCATTTCGTAGCCGCCAGTCAGCAGCAGGGCACCGATTTCCACGCCGTTCATGGCCGCTAGGCATGCTGCAACCAGCACGTCAGGACGATCTGCGGAAGTTACCAGCAGGGAGCCTGCGCGGAAGTGTTCCAGCATATGTGGAATGCTGCGTGCGCAGAACGTCACAGACTTCACGCGACGGGTGTTGATATCGCCTTCGTTAACGATGGTGGCGTTCAGGTGACGCGCCATATCGATTGCACGAGTAGCGATCAGATCGAAGCTCCATGGCACCGCGCCCAGAACCGGCAGCGGACTGGATTCTTGCAGTTTAGCCGGATCAACTTTGATCACTTTCGCTTTGGAAGAGTCGTCGAAAATCTCGGACAGATCCGGGCGAGTACGGCCCTGCTCATCAACCGGTGCGTTCAGTTTGTTAACGATTACGCCGGTGATGTTGGTGTTTTTCGCGCCGCCGAAGCTGCTGCGAGTCAGTTCAATACGCTCGTTCAGCTGTTCCGGGGTGTCGGTACCCTGAGACATAACGAAGACGATTTCCGCGTTCAGCGTTTTCGCGATTTCGTAGTTCAGAGACTGCGCGAACTGATGTTTACGGGTTGGGACCAGGCCTTCAACCAGTACAACTTCAGCGTCTTTGGTGTTCGCGTGGTAGTTCGCGATGATCTCTTCCATCAGCACATCTTTCTGATTGCTGGACAGCAGAGATTCAACGTGGCTCATCTTCAGCGGCTCAGCGGCTGGCAGAGAAGAGTTAGCACGGACGATGCTGGTAGTCTGGTCTGGCGCATCGCCACCGGCACGCGGTTGAGCGATCGGCTTAAAGACGCTCAGACGAACGCCTTTGCGTTCCATTGCGCGGATCACGCCAAGGCTGACGCTGGTCAGGCCGACGCTGGTTCCGGTAGGGATCAGCATAATAATACGGGACACGGTTTATCCTCTTTCGTTACCGCCAATTTAGACGGGTTACAAAACAGCACCGCCAGCTAGGCTGGCGGTGTGAAATCAGGCAGTCAGGCGGCTCGCGTCTTGCGCGATAACCAGTTCTTCGTTGGTTGGGATAACCAGCGCAGGACGGGTACCTTCTTTGTTGATGAAACCAGATTTGCCGAAACGTGCGGCCAGGTTACGTTCGTGGTCAACTTCAAAGCCCAGAACGCCCAGTTTGCCCAGAGACAGTTCACGAACCATCGCTGCGTTTTCACCGATACCACCGGTGAAGACAACTGCATCCAGACGACCATCCATCAGCGCAGTGTAAGAACCGATGTATTTCGCCAGACGGTGGCAGTAAACGTCCATTGCACGTTTAGCGTCTTCTTTAGTAGCGTAGTTATCTTCAACATAACGGCAGTCGCTGGTGACTTCGGTCAGACCCAGCAGGCCGGACTCTTTGGTCAGCATTTTGTTGATCTGGTCAACGCTCATGCCCAGGGTATCGTGCAGGTGGAAGATGATCGCCGGGTCGATGTCACCGGAACGCGTACCCATCACCAGACCTTCCAGCGGGGTCAGACCCATGGAGGTATCAACACATTTACCGTTACGGATAGCAGATACAGAACCGCCATTGCCCAGGTGGCAAGTGATGATGTTCAGCTCTTCAACCGGTTTGTTCAGCACTTTTGCCGCTTCCTGAGTGACGAAGAAGTGGCTGGTACCGTGCGCGCCGTAACGACGAACGCCGTGTTCTTTGTACAGGCTGTACGGCAGAGCATAGAGGTAAGACTCTTCCGGCATAGTCTGATGGAACGCGGTGTCGAATACAGCCACGTTTTTGTCTTTCAGATTAGGGAAGGATTTCAGCGCTTCTGCGATACCGATCAGGTGAGCCGGGTTATGCAGCGGTGCGAAAGAGGCAGAATCTTTGATGCCCTGAATAACGGAATCATCGATAACCACGGAGCTGGTGTACTTCTCGCCGCCGTGTACGATACGGTGACCAATAGCGGTCAATTGCGCAGACAATTCTGGTTTTTGTGCCAGAATAGTGTTAACGATAAAGTTCAGCGCTTCACTGTGAGCGGCGCCTGCACCTAAAGCCGCTTCTTGTTTACCGCCGTCCATTTTCCACTTGATACGTGCTTCTGGGAGATGGAAACATTCGGCTAAACCAGAGAGGTATTCTTCACCGTTTACTGCATCGATGATGGCAAATTTCAGTGAGGAGCTACCGCAGTTCAGAACCAGTACTAACTTACTCGACATGGAAGTACCTATTTATGATACGTGGCTAAAAAAACGTCAGGGAGTCATAGAGCGTAGCGCATGATGACACCGACGTTTATGATTAACATCATGCGCCATAGTCTTTTTGGGCACGATGGAATAAATACCTTTGAGTCTATGTCATTTTGCGTATTTTTCAGGCAATGGCATAATGTATGCCAATTTGACGACTCAATGATTTTGGACTACAGGCCTTACAGGCCGGCACAGGATACCTGAATGTGGGTATCAAAGACAAAATGTTTTGAACGATGTCCCTTGTAGTTGTTGTTTTGCACAAATTTTTTAATTTTTATATGTGAAGTTGAGGTAACCGCCATGTCGACACCGGATAATCGCTCCGTCAATTTTTTCAGCTTGTTTCGCCGGGGGCAGCACTATGCAAAGACGTGGCCAATGGAAAAGCGCCTTGCGCCCGTGTTTGTTGAGAACCGCGTGATCCGCATGACGCGTTACGCGATCCGTTTTATGCCGCCTATCGCCGTCTTCACCTTATGTTGGCAAATTGCGTTAGGGGGGCAGTTGGGCCCGGCCGTGGCGACTGCGCTGTTTGCGCTTAGCCTGCCGATGCAGGGGATGTGGTGGCTGGGAAAACGTTCTGTAACGCCGCTGCCGCCTTCAATTCTCAATTGGTTCTACGAAGTTCGGGGTAAATTGCAAGAAGCTGGGCAGGCGCTCTCTCCGGTAGAAGGAAAGCCGGATTACCAGGCGCTGGCTGACACGCTTAAGCGCGCCTTCAAACAACTGGATAAAACTTTCCTTGATGATTTGTAATTGACCCCTGATTACGCATATAAAAGAAGGCACAAGATGCCTTCTTTTTTTTCATCGCAGTAGTAGTGATACAGGAGTCCCAAATGGAAATGACCAACGCTCAACGTCTGATTTTGTCGAATCAGTACAAAATGATGACTATGCTCGATCCAACTAACGCCGAGCGTTATCGTCGTTTGCAGACGATTATTGAACGCGGTTACGGCTTGCAGATGCGTGAGCTGGATCGTGAGTTTGGTGAACTGACGGAAGAAACCTGTCGTACGATTATCGATATTATGGAGATGTATCACGCATTACATGTGTCCTGGACTAATCTTAAGGATGCGCAGGCTATTGATGAGCGTCGCGTGACCTTCCTCGGTTTTGACGCCGCAACGGAAGCCCGTTTCCTCGGGTACGTTCGTTTTATGGTCAATGTGGAAGGTCGTTACACCCACTTTGATGCGGGTACGCATGGCTTCAACGCCCAGACCCCAATGTGGGAAAAATATCAGCGTATGCTGAATGTTTGGCACTCTTGCCCGCGTCAGTATCACCTGAGCGCGAATGAAATTAACCAAATCATTAATGCCTGAGGGGGCGAGCGTGCAGTGCAAAGGTTTTCTGTTTGATCTGGATGGAACGCTGGTCGATTCCTTACCCGCAGTAGAGCGTGCGTGGTGCAACTGGGCCGATCGCTTCGGCCTCGATCACGCCGAGGTACTCGGCTTTATTCATGGTAAGCAGGCCATTACCTCCCTGCGACACTTTATGGCGGGCAAGTCTGAGGCAGAGATCGCCGCGGAATTTACCCGTCTGGAGCAGATCGAAGCGACGGAAACCGCCGGGATCACCGCGCTGCCGGGGGCAGTTGATTTACTCAACCATCTCAATAAAGCAGGTATTCCATGGGCGATTGTGACCTCCGGTTCTATGCCAGTCGCACGTGCGCGTCATCGTGTTGCCGGGCTTCCTGCTCCTGAAGTGTTTGTCACCGCCGAGCGGGTAAAAAGAGGGAAACCAGAGCCAGACGCGTATCTGTTAGGCGCTCAGCTTCTGGGCCTGGCACCGCAGGAATGTGCAGTCGTGGAAGATGCCCCCGCCGGGGTGCTCTCAGGACTGGCTGCTGGGTGTCATGTCATCGCGGTTAACGCGCCAGCGGATACGCCGCGTCTGGACGAAGTTGATTTTTCGCTGACCAGTCTGGAACATATTTCTGTGACCAAACAACCCAACGGAAATGTGGTCGTTATAAGAAATACCTGATCATGATTTAGCCCCAGATTGTTGGGGCTTTTTTATGGCAGAATCAGTCCATCCCTCTCATTTAACAAGGATATGTTGTGAACGGTGAATTGATATGGGTTCTCTCATTGCTGGCGATTGCCGTCGTCTTGTTTGCAACTGGCAGAGTGCGTATGGACGCGGTCGCTTTGCTGGTCATTATTGCCTTTGTTCTGAGCGGAACATTGAGCATCACAGAGGCTTTTTCCGGGTTCAGCGATCCTAACGTTATTTTGATAGCGGCTTTATTCATTATCGGCGACGGCCTGGTGCGTACCGGCGTGGCGACGGTAATGGGTGCCTGGCTGGTGAAGGTCGCTGGCAGCAGTGAAGTCAAAATGCTGGTGTTGCTGATGATAACCGTAGCCGGACTCGGTGCCTTCATGAGTTCGACCGGTGTGGTCGCCATCTTTATTCCGGTTGTCTTAAGCGTTTCCATGCGCATGCAAATCTCCCCCTCACGCCTGATGATGCCGTTGAGCTTTGCCGGATTGATAAGCGGCATGATGACGCTGGTGGCAACGCCGCCGAACCTGGTCGTCAACAGTGAATTGTTACGTGAAGGACTTAACGGTTTTAGCTTTTTTAGCGTAACCCCACTGGGACTGGTGGTGTTGGTACTCGGCATAATTTATATGCTGGTGATGCGTTTTATGCTGAAAGGTGAAGACTCTGGGCAGCCGGGAGACGGCTGGAAGCGCCGGACCTTTCGCGATCTGATCAAAGAATATCGCCTGACAGGGCGTGCCCGTCGCCTGGCGATTCGCCCCGGTTCTCCCATGATTGGCCAACGTCTGGATGACCTGAAATTGCGTGAGCGCTACGGGGCAAACGTGATTGGTGTTGAACGTTGGCGGCGTTTTCGCCGCGTGATTGTCGATGTTAACGGGGTTTCTGAGTTCCGTGCCCGTGACGTGTTGCTGATTGATATGTCAGCGGCCGACGTCGACCTGCGTGAATTTTGCAGCGAGCAACTGTTGGAGCCAATGGTGCTGCGCGGTGAATACTTCTCCGAGCAGGCGCTTGACGTGGGTATGGCCGAGATTTCATTAATCCCTGAATCGGAATTGATCGGCAAAACGGTACGGGAAATCGCTTTTCGTACGCGTTATGGCCTGAATGTCGTCGGACTGAAGCGTGATGGTACGGCACTGGCCGGAGCGGTGGTGGATGAACCACTGCTGATGGGCGATATCATTCTGGTGGTGGGCAACTGGAAACTCATCACTTTGTTGGGGCAAAAAGGGCGCGATTTCGTGGTGCTGAATATGCCCGTGGAAGTTAGTGAAGCCTCCCCGGCGCACAGCCAGGCGCCGCATGCGATTTTCTGTCTGGTGCTGATGGTCGCGTTAATGCTCACCGATGAAATCCCTAATACGGTTGCCGCGATTATCGCCTGTTTGCTGATGGGAAAATTCCGCTGCATCGATGCCGAAAGCGCCTATAAAGCCATTCACTGGCCAAGTATTATTTTGATTGTCGGAATGATGCCCTTTGCGCTGGCATTACAGAAAACGGGCGGTGTTGATCTGGTGGTTAAAGGGCTAATGGACGTTGGTGGAGGGTACGGCCCGTATATGATGCTGGGCTGCCTGTTCGTGCTGTGCGCGACCATTGGGTTATTTATCTCTAACACTGCGACGGCGGTACTGATGGCGCCGATTGCGCTGGCGGCAGCAAAGTCGATGGGCGTTTCGCCGTATCCTTTTGCGATGGTGATTGCGATGGCGGCTTCAGCAGCCTTTATGACGCCAGTTTCTTCACCGGTAAACACACTGGTACTCGGACCGGGTAACTACAGCTTTAGCGATTTCGTAAAAATTGGCGTGCCGTTTACCATCATTGTGATGGTGGTGTGCGTGGTGATGATCCCGATGCTGTTTCCGTTTTGATTTTTATGTGCCGGATGGCGGCTAACGCCTTATCCGGCCTACAAAGGCAATGTCGCCGCAAACTTACAATGGAGAATCCTGACTGATTTCATCTAATGAGAGGTGAAAACTCGGAACGAACACGTCCATAAAGTAGTCCATCTCTTCGCTGCGTCGTGACTCCAGCGTTTTTTCCAGACGTGTTTTCGCCAGCAGAAATTCGTTGTTACCGGCGGAGAGTTCTTCCAGGCACTTCAGATACGCGCACAGGGCATCGGCCTGTTTAACAATCGACCTCTCTTCTTCACTTAAGGCATGTTCATCAATGAGCGGCGCAAAAATATCGCGCAGCTCATCGGGAACCATATCGACCAGTTTTTGTTGGGCAATTTTCTCTATCGCTTTATATTCTTGGGCAATCTGCGAGTTGAAATATTTCACTGGGGTAGGGAGATCGCCGGTTAACACCTCTGACGCATCGTGATACATCGCCAGCAGGGCAATACGCTCAGCATTAACCTGACCACCAAATTTACGGTTTTTAATTGCGGCCAGCGCATGGGCAACCATGGCAACCTGCAGACTGTGTTCGGACACGTTTTCGGTGCGCACGTTGCGCATCAGCGGCCAGCGGTTAATGAGTTTCAGACGGGAGAGGTGGGCAAAAAAGTGGCTCTGCTTCATAACGACCCTTACTCAGTGACTTCAGTAACGGTATTTTGCGCAGAGAGTGCTACCGGATGCAAACCCGGCAGCACTTTGCGTGGTTACAGCTGGCGATACCCTGACAGGAAACGCTCAAATTTACTCAGCGACATTTCGATATCGTCAATACGCGGTAGCGTGACGATGCGGAAATGATCCGGCCACGGCCAGTTGAATGCCGTCCCCTGGACCAGCAGTACTTTTTCCTGCAACAGGAAGTCGAGTACCATCTTCTGGTCGTCATGAATATTAAAGCGTTTAGCATCAATTTTCGGGAACATATACAGCGCACCGCGCGGTTTTACGCAAGAGACGCCGGGGATGTCATTAAGCAGTTCCCAGGCGCGGTTACGTTGCTCATACAGACGTCCGCCTGGCATGATGAATTCGCTGATGCTCTGATATCCACCCAGTGCGGTCTGAATGGCATGTTGTGCCGGAACGTTGGCACACAGGCGCATAGAAGCCAGCATCTCAAGGCCTTCGATATACCCTTTGGCATGTTTCTTCGGTCCGTTCAGTACCATCCAGCCCTGGCGGAAACCGGCAACACGATAGGTTTTTGACAGGCCGTTAAAGGTAATAGTCAGCAGGTCAGGGGCCATTGCCGCAATCGAGTGGTGCTCGGCGTCATCGTAAAGAATTTTGTCGTAAATCTCGTCCGCAAAGATGATGAGATTGTTTTGGCGGGCAATCTCAACAATCTCCATCAGCAGCTCTTTAGAATACACCGCGCCGGTTGGGTTGTTTGGGTTGATGATGACGATCCCACGGGTACGCGGCGTAATTTTGGCGCGGATATCATCCAGGTCCGGGAACCAGTCTGACGATTCGTCACACAGGTAGTGCACGGCATTACCACCAGAGAGCGAAACCGCCGCCGTCCACAGTGGATAATCAGGTGCAGGAACCAGCATTTCGTCCCCACTGTTTAGCAATGCCTGCATGGCCTGCACAATCAATTCAGATACGCCGTTACCGATATAGATATCTTCCACGGTTACGTCGCGCATCCCACGGGCCTGGTAATGCTGCATGATTGCTTTGCGGGCTGAATAAAGGCCTTTGGAATCGCAATATCCTTGCGCAGTTGGCAAATTGCGGATCACATCCACCAAAATTTCATCTGGCGCTTCAAACCCGAAAGGCGCAGGGTTGCCGATGTTCAGTTTCAGAACTTTGTTGCCTTCTTCTTCCAGGCGCTTTGCTTCCTTCAGAACCGGGCCGCGAATGTCATAACAGACGTTTTCTAATTTGCTGGATTTTTCAATGGGGGACATGAACGTTGACCTTTTTAGCTGTGAATGCCACTCCCTGCCGTGGAAGTCAGCCCAGCACAATGTACTCCCACGACGGTGAGTTTTGAAGGGTCTTTAGTAGAAGATTTTGGAAAGCAGGAGGATTATAATTCACTGTTAATAACTAAATAATGTGATTTTTGTAGGGTAATAATCTGGATTGTTGTGTTTTTTGTGGTTTATATTTTTATTTGTTAGCGTGGGTATGGTGATTTGTCTGGTCAAAAAAAGTTAGGTCTGTAAAGACAAAGTAGCTGAGATCTCAGCTGAATGGCGTAATTCGAAAATACTGAGGTTTGGCCTGCGAAATCTGTTATCGGTCTGATCCCTGCGTGATGCGGTGTGAATCCATTGTTAAGCATAATTAATGAATTGAGGAATTCTTAATTAATTATTATTTATTATTTAAACGACATCAAATTGAGTTGGCCAATAATACGAAAACCGTTGCACTGACATAACACCAATTTGCCCGGAATTATTCGCGATAACACTTATAAATATAGTGGTTTTAGGTTAAGATAACTCCTATGAAATGGTGTGTAGTACGAATTTTACGATAATTCAAATGTTTGTTGGTTGTTCCTAACATCCTGAAAAGTTAGTTTTTAATGTGTAAATTATTGTTCGTTAACTATTTTTTAAATTTACAAAATTTACATGTTTCCCATTAGTCAGAATCATCCAGCAGCTAAAAATACGGCTCTTTCTCGTTGCTATATTCCGATGAATATCACGGGTATTAAAATAGCTCAGAAAGAGAATTGTTTCGTTTGTTAAACCAAATACATCCTTATTTTCACTTGGTTACACTAAGCGAAACTGAAGGGAGGCACATTACAAATGGAGTTGTTTGATTCTGAATGCACAGCATTAACCCGGTATGACCCGCGAGTAAGTGAAAAACTATGATAAATGCAAATCGTCCGATAATTAACCTCGACCTCGATCTGCTGAGAACCTTTGTTGCTGTTGCCGACCTGAATACCTTTGCGGCTGCGGCAGCTGCGGTATGTCGAACTCAGTCTGCGGTAAGTCAGCAAATGCAGCGTCTTGAACAACTTGTGGGGAAAGAGTTGTTCGCGCGCCATGGACGCAACAAACTGCTGACCGAGCATGGTATCCAGCTGTTGGGTTACGCCAGGAAAATACTGCGATTTAATGATGAGGCATGCTCATCATTGATGTTTAACAATCTTCAGGGGGTGTTAACTATCGGTGCTTCTGATGAATCCGCCGATACCATACTCCCTTTTCTGCTTAACCGTATAAGTTCGGTTTATCCGAAACTTGCACTGGATGTCAGAGTGAAACGCAACGCCTACATGGTGGAGATGCTTAAGTCGCAAGAAGTGGATTTAGTGGTCACCACTAACCGACCTGGCGATTTTGAGTGCCTGAATTTGCGAACTTCACCGACGCACTGGTATTGCGCAGCCGAATATATCCTGCAAAAAGGGGAACCGGTGCCGTTAGTTCTGCTGGACGATCCCAGCCCGTTTCGCGATATCGTGCTGGCGACGTTGAATGCCGCACAGATCCCGTGGCGTCTGGCTTATGTCGCTTCAACATTGCCTGCGGTCCGCGCGGCGGTAAAAGCAGGGCTGGGCGTTACTGCCCGTCCTGTCGAAATGATGAGCCCGGATTTACGCGTACTGGGTGCGGCGGACGGATTGCCACCTCTGCCTGATACCGAGTATCTGCTGTGCAGCGATCCGGCCACGCAAAATGAATTAGCTCAGGTTATCTTTAAGTCGATGCAGACATATCAAAATCCTTGGCAATACAATCAGTTTACCCCTGAAGGGGGAGATGACTCGCTGATTGTTGAAGGCGACTTTGAGTAAAGCGTCACAAAAAAACGTTTTAAAATGTAAGTGTAAAAAAGAGCCACTGATGATGAAAAAACATCCAGTGGCTCTTTTTTTATGCAAATATTACTGCTTTCTGTTCATTCATATACTAAAACTTAACAAAATCAGCAGGTAAAAAAACAGACTGACAATAGGATGAAAAATAATCAGCTGAGTTGCTAAATGTTTCCATGTTAAAAAACTAGAGAAATTGTTGCTGTTTTTTATGGTGAATTAACAAAAGCGTGTCACAGATCAAGAAAATACTCCCATTTAGGGGGAGGCATCTGGGTGAATTCCTGTCAAAATAGACGTGTGTTATCTTTTTTACTTCACTACGGACACGATTCAACAACATTAAAAATGACCGATGATGCAATCGAAATGGGTCTAAAGAGCACTTTATGTTAATGAAGTTGGAACAGTGTAAAATAATGTGAGGAAACTTTTGTTAAAGTTGACAAAAGGTTATAGAAAGGAGTAAAAAACCCCATCAATTAGCTGTATAAAATGATTTTTCACAGTGATTGTAAGGTTTTTTTTATTCCTCCCCATGAATCGATGTGGCGTTCATCTGCCGAAAAGAGCAGAAAATTTGGCGCTACTTTTGATGAGTAAGCAATGAGTATGTCAACATCCACTGAAATCATCGCTCATCACTGGGCATTCGCTATCTTTCTTATCGTTGCCATTGGCCTGTGCTGCCTGATGCTCGTCGGCGGCTGGTTTTTAGGGGGTCGCGCACGCGCGAGATCTAAAAACGTGCCGTTTGAATCAGGTATCGACTCGGTCGGCACCGCCCGCCTGCGCCTGTCTGCCAAGTTTTATCTGGTAGCCATGTTCTTCGTTATCTTCGACGTTGAAGCGCTGTATCTGTTCGCATGGTCAACTTCTATCCGTGAAAGCGGTTGGATTGGCTTTGTGGAAGCTGCAATTTTTATTTTTGTGTTACTGGCAGGTCTGGTTTATCTGGTGCGTATTGGCGCGCTGGACTGGACGCCCGCGCGTTCACGCCGCGAGCGTATGAACCCGGAAACGAACAGTATCGCTAATCGTCAACGCTAACCGCGAGGCATTAAGATGGATTATACGCTCACCCGCATAGATCCTAACGGTGAGAACGACCGTTACCCCCTGCAAAAACAGGAGATCGTAACCGACCCCCTGGAACAAGAAGTTAACAAAAACGTGTTCATGGGCAAACTGCATGACATGGTTAACTGGGGCCGTAAAAACTCAATTTGGCCATATAACTTTGGCCTTTCCTGCTGCTACGTTGAGATGGTGACCTCGTTTACCGCCGTGCACGATGTGGCCCGTTTTGGTGCGGAAGTACTGCGTGCATCGCCGCGTCAGGCTGACCTGATGGTCGTAGCCGGAACCTGCTTTACCAAAATGGCGCCAGTTATTCAGCGCCTCTACGATCAGATGCTGGAACCGAAATGGGTTATTTCCATGGGCGCATGCGCCAACTCCGGCGGTATGTACGACATCTATTCTGTGGTGCAGGGCGTTGATAAATTTATTCCGGTCGATGTGTACATCCCGGGATGTCCGCCGCGCCCAGAAGCGTATATGCAGGCTCTGATGCTGCTGCAAGATTCCATTGGCAAAGAACGCCGCCCGCTCTCCTGGGTGGTTGGCGATCAGGGCGTTTATCGCGCCAATATGCAGTCAGAACGCGAGCGTAAACGCGGCGAACGTATTGCTGTAACGAATCTTCGTACACCAGACGAGATTTAATTTGCGCCTGTCGGCAGCAGCACTTCCTTCGCTTATCACTACATAAATAGCGCGAAGCACTGCCGACCACCACGGACCATTTGCAATGGTGAACAATATGACCGACTTAACCGCGCAAGACGCCGTATGGCAAACACGGGATCACCTTGATGACCCGGTCATTGGCGAACTGCGCAACCGTTTTGGGCCGGATGCCTTTACCGTTCAGGCGACTCGCACCGGGGTACCCGTTGTTTGGGTCAAGCGTGAACAATTACTGGAAGTTGGCGATTTCTTAAAGAGACTGCCGAAACCTTACGTCATGCTGTTTGACTTACACGGCATGGACGAACGTCTGCGTACGCACCGCGAAGGGTTACCTGCCGCGGATTTTTCCGTTTTCTATCACCTGATCTCCATTGAACGCAATCGCGATATCATGCTCAAGGTGGCTTTGTCTGAAAACGATCTGCGCGTACCGACTTTCACCAAACTGTTCCCGAACGCCAACTGGTATGAGCGTGAAACCTGGGAAATGTTTGGCATCGATATCGAAGGTCACCCGCACCTGACGCGTCTGTTGATGCCGCATACCTGGGAAGGTCATCCGCTGCGTAAAGACTACCCGGCGCGTGCGACCGAATTCGATCCGTTTGAGCTGACTAAAGCCAAACAGGATCTGGAAATGGAAGCGCTGACCTTCAAACCAGAAGATTGGGGTATGAAGCGTAGCACCGAAAACGAAGACTTCATGTTCCTCAACCTCGGTCCTAACCATCCGTCTTCTCACGGTGCTTTCCGTATTGTGCTGCAGCTTGATGGCGAAGAAATCGTCGACTGCGTACCTGACATCGGCTACCACCACCGTGGCGCTGAAAAGATGGGTGAACGTCAGTCCTGGCACAGCTACATTCCGTACACCGACCGTATTGAGTACCTCGGCGGCTGCGTAAACGAAATGCCTTACGTACTGGCCGTTGAGAAGCTGGCTGGTATCACCACGCCGGATCGCGTCAACGTGATTCGCGTGATGTTGTCCGAACTGTTCCGTATCAACAGCCACCTGCTGTACATCTCCACGTTCATTCAGGACGTCGGCGCGATGACCCCGGTATTCTTCGCCTTTACCGACCGTCAGAAAATCTATGACGTGGTGGAAGCGATCACCGGTTTCCGTATGCACCCGGCCTGGTTCCGTATCGGCGGTGTGGCACACGATCTGCCGCGCGGTTGGGACAAGCTGCTGCGTGACTTCCTCGACTGGATGCCAAAACGTCTGGATTCTTACGAGAAAGCCGCACTGCGTAACACCATCCTGAAAGGCCGTTCGCAGGGCGTTGCCGCTTACGGTAAGAAAGAAGCGCTGGACTGGGGTTGTACCGGTGCTGCGCTGCGCGCGACCGGTATTGATTTCGACGTGCGTAAAGCGCGTCCGTACTCTGGCTACGAAAACTTTGACTTTGAAGTCCCGGTTGGCGGCGGCGTTTCTGACTGCTATACCCGCGTGATGCTGAAAGTTGAAGAGCTGCGCCAGAGTCTGCGCATCCTTGAGCAGTGCCTCAATAACATGCCGGAAGGCCCGTTCAAAGCGGATCACCCGCTGACGACGCCGCCGCCGAAAGAGCGCACGCTGCAACATATCGAAACCCTTATCACCCACTTCCTGCAGGTTTCGTGGGGCCCGGTTATGCCGGCAAACGAGTCCTTCCAGATGGTGGAAGCGACCAAGGGTATCAACAGTTACTACCTGACCAGCGATGGCAGCACCATGAGTTACCGTACCCGTATCCGTACCCCGAGCTATGCGCACCTGCAGCAGATCCCGGTAGCGGTACGTGGCAGCCTGGTGTCCGACTTAATCGTCCATCTGGGTAGTATCGATTTTGTTATGTCAGATGTGGACCGCTAATTATGCACGAGAATCAACAACCACAAACCGAGGCTTTTGAGCTGAGTGCGGCTGAGCGTGAAGCGATTGAGCACGAGAAGCACCACTACGAAGACCCGCGTGCGGCGTCCATTGAAGCGCTGAAAATCGTTCAGAAACAGCGTGGCTGGGTGCCGGATGGGGCGATCTATGCGATCGCTGATGTGCTGGGTATTCCGGCAAGCGACGTAGAAGGTGTTGCTACGTTTTATAGCCAGATCTTCCGCCAGCCGGTAGGTCGCCACGTGATCCGCTATTGCGACAGCGTGGTGTGCCATATCAACGGCTACCAGGGGATCCAGGCCGCGCTTGAGAAAAAACTCAACATCAAGCCGGGGCAGACGACCTTTGATGGTCGCTTTACGCTGCTGCCGACCTGTTGCCTGGGGAACTGCGATAAAGGGCCAAACATGATGATCGATGAAGATACTCATGCTCACCTGACCCCGGAAGGCATTCCCGAACTACTGGAGCGGTATAAATGAAAGACATTATCCGTACTCCCGAAACCCATCCGCTGACCTGGCGTCTGCGTGATGACAAACAGCCGGTCTGGCTGGACGAATACCGTAGCAAGAACGGCTACGAAGGTGCGCGTAAGGCCCTGACCGGGCTGTCACCGGACGAAATCGTTAATCAGGTAAAAGACGCTGGCCTGAAAGGGCGCGGCGGCGCGGGCTTTTCCACCGGTCTGAAGTGGAGCCTGATGCCGAAAGACGAATCCATGAACATCCGTTACCTGCTGTGTAACGCCGATGAAATGGAGCCGGGCACCTATAAAGACCGTCTGCTGATGGAACAGCTGCCGCACCTGCTGGTGGAAGGCATGCTGATTTCCGCGTTTGCGCTGAAAGCGTACCGTGGTTACATCTTCCTGCGCGGTGAATATATCGAAGCAGCTGTGCATCTGCGTCGCGCGATCGCCGAAGCGACCGAAGCCGGTCTGCTTGGCAAAAACATCATGGGCACCGGTTTCGACTTCGAACTGTTTGTCCACACCGGGGCAGGGCGTTACATCTGCGGTGAAGAAACCGCGCTGATCAACTCCCTCGAAGGTCGCCGTGCTAACCCACGTTCCAAGCCGCCGTTCCCGGCAAGCTCTGGCGCATGGGGCAAACCGACCTGCGTAAACAACGTCGAAACCCTGTGTAACGTACCGGCTATCCTCGCGAACGGCGTGGAGTGGTACCAGAACATTTCGAAGAGCAAAGATGCGGGCACCAAGCTGATGGGCTTCTCTGGTCGCGTGAAGAATCCTGGCCTGTGGGAACTGCCTTTCGGTACTACCGCGCGTGAGATCCTCGAAGATTACGCGGGCGGCATGCGCGATGGACTGAAGTTCAAAGCCTGGCAGCCTGGCGGCGCAGGGACTGACTTCCTGACCGAAGCACACCTCGATCTGCCGATGGAATTCGAAAGCATTGGTAAAGCAGGTAGCCGTCTGGGCACCGCGCTGGCCATGGCTGTCGATCACGAGATTGGCATGGTTCCTTTGGTGCGTAACCTCGAAGAGTTCTTTGCCCGCGAGTCTTGCGGCTGGTGTACGCCGTGCCGTGACGGTCTGCCGTGGAGTGTGAAAATTCTGCGTGCGCTGGAGCGTGGCGAAGGCCAGCCTGGGGATATCGAGACACTTGAGCAACTGTGTCGTTTCCTCGGCCCGGGTAAAACCTTCTGTGCACACGCACCGGGTGCAGTGGAACCGCTGCAGAGCGCCATTAAATATTTCCGCGAAGAATTCGAAGCTGGCATCAAGCAGTCCTTCAGCAATACCCATCAGATTGGTGGTATTCAGCCGAACCTGCTGAAAGAGCGCTGGTGATTACAGGGTTAGCCCTGTGTCGCGATAAGAAATTCGATTAACGCTCGGTTACGACCGAGCCAACTGGAAGCATGCTGACTATGGCTACGATTCATGTAGACGGCAAAGAATATGAGGTCAACGGAGCGGACAACCTGCTGGAAGCTTGTCTGTCTCTCGGCCTTGATATTCCGTACTTTTGCTGGCACCCGGCGCTGGGAAGCGTCGGTGCTTGCCGCCAGTGTGCGGTGAAGCAATATCAAAACGCGGAAGACACGCGTGGTCGCCTGGTGATGTCTTGTATGACACCGGCCACCGAAGGCACCTTTATTTCTATTGATGACGAAGAAGCGAAACAGTTCCGCGAAAGCGTCGTGGAGTGGTTGATGACTAACCACCCGCACGACTGTCCGGTCTGTGAAGAGGGCGGCAACTGCCACCTGCAGGATATGACCGTCATGACCGGTCACAGCTTCCGTCGCTACCGCTTCACGAAGCGTACTCACCGTAACCAGGACCTGGGGCCGTTCATCTCTCACGAAATGAACCGCTGCATCGCCTGCTATCGCTGCGTACGTTACTACAAAGATTACGCCGATGGCGCGGATCTGGGCGTCTATGGCGCACATGACAACGTCTACTTTGGCCGCCCGGAAGACGGTACGCTCGAAAGCGAGTTCTCCGGTAACCTGGTAGAAATTTGCCCGACCGGCGTCTTCACCGATAAAACGCACTCTGAGCGTTATAACCGTAAATGGGACATGCAGTTTGCGCCGAGCATCTGCCAGCAGTGTTCCATCGGCTGTAACACCAGCCCGGGCGAGCGCTACGGTGAACTGCGTCGTATCGAAAACCGTTATAACGGTACCGTTAACCACTACTTCCTCTGCGACCGTGGTCGTTTTGGCTATGGTTACGTGAACCTGAAAGACCGTCCGCGTCAGCCGGTACAGCGTCGTGGCGATGACCTGATCACGCTGAACGCCGAGCAGGCGATGCAGGGCGCGGCAGATATTCTGCGTCAGTCGAAGAAAGTAATTGGTATCGGCTCCCCGCGCGCCAGCGTTGAAAGTAACTTCGCGCTGCGTGAACTGGTGGGTGCGGATAACTTCTATACCGGTATCGCCCAGGGCGAGCAGGAACGTCTGCAACTGGCACTGAGCGTGCTGCGTGACGGCGGGATTCATACTCCGGCACTGCGCGAAATCGAATCTTATGATGCGGTTCTGGTGCTGGGCGAAGATGTCACCCAGACCGGCGCACGCGTTGCGCTGGCAGTGCGTCAGGCGGTGAAAGGTAAAGCGCGTGAAATGGCGGCGGCACAGAAAGTGGCTGACTGGCAGATCGCAGCAATCCTTAACATCGGCCAGCGTGCTAAGCACCCGCTGTTCGTTACCAACGTCGATAACACCCGTCTGGATGACATCGCCGCATGGACCTATCGTGCACCGGTTGAAGATCAGGCGCGTTTAGGTTTCGCTATCGCTCATGCGCTGGATAACAACGCTCCGGCGGTTGACGGTATCGACCGTGACCTGCAGAACAAAATTGACGTTATCGTTCAGGCACTGGCCGGGGCGAAGAAACCACTGATTATTTCCGGCACCAACGCCGGTAGCGCCGAAGTGATTCAGGCGGCTGCCAACGTGGCGAAGGCGCTGAAAGGCCGTGGCGCAGACGTCGGCATCACCATGATTGCTCGCTCTGTTAACAGCATGGGCCTGGGTATGATTGGCGGTGGTTCCCTTGACGATGCGCTGACCGAGCTGGAAACAGGTCGTGCTGACGCCGTTGTGGTGCTGGAGAATGACCTGCATCGCCATGCTTCAGCAACGCGTGTGAACGCTGCGCTGGCGAAAGCACCGCTGGTACTGGTCATTGACCATCAGCGTACGGCAATTATGGAAAACGCTCATCTGGTGCTTTCCGCCGCAAGCTTCGCCGAAAGCGATGGTACGGTGATTAACAACGAAGGCCGCGCTCAGCGTTTCTTCCAGGTCTACGACCCGTCCTACTACGACAGTAACACTGTGATGCTGGAAAGCTGGCGCTGGCTGCACTCGCTGCACAGCACCGTGCAGAGCCGCGAAGTGGACTGGACGCAGCTCGACCACGTTATTGACGCGGTCGTTGAGAAGCTGCCGCAACTGGCGGGTATCAAAGATGCCGCGCCGGACGCAAGCTTCCGTATCCGTGGACAGAAATTGGCTCGTGAACCGCACCGCTACAGCGGTCGTACCGCAATGCGCGCTAACATCAGCGTACACGAACCGCGCCAGCCGCAGGACAAAGACACTATGTTCGCCTTCTCTATGGAAGGGAACAACCAACCGTCTGCGCCGCGTTCACAAATTCCGTTTGCCTGGGCTCCGGGCTGGAACTCCCCACAGGCGTGGAACAAGTTCCAGGATGAAGTGGGCGGTAAACTGCGTCATGGCGATCCGGGCGTGCGTCTGATCGAAGCTTCTGCAGATGGTATGGATTACTTCACTACCGTTCCGGCGAGCTTCCAGGCTCAGGATGGTCAGTGGCGTATAGCGCCGTACTACCATCTGTTTGGCAGCGACGAAATGTCCCAGCGTGCGCCAGTCTTCCAGACCCGTATGCCGCAGCCGTACATCAAACTCAACCCGGCTGATGCCGCGAAGTTGGGGGTTAATGCCGGTACGCGGGTTTCTTTCAGCTACGATGGCAACACGGTTACGCTGCCGGTTGAAATCGCTGAAGGATTAACGGCAGGGCAGGTTGGTTTGCCGATGGGTATGCCTGGCATCGCGCCGGTTCTGGCAGGTGCGCGTCTTGAGGATCTGCAGGAGGCACAACAATGAGTTGGATTACACCCGATCTGATTGAGATCCTGCTGAGCATTCTCAAAGCGGTCGTGATCCTGCTGGTGGTGGTCACCTGCGGGGCATTCATGAGCTTTGGCGAACGTCGTCTGCTGGGTCTGTTCCAGAACCGTTACGGACCGAACCGTGTTGGCTGGGGCGGTTCGCTCCAGCTGGTTGCGGACATGATCAAGATGTTCTTTAAAGAAGACTGGATCCCGAAATTCTCGGATCGCGTCATCTTTACCCTGGCACCGATGATCGCCTTTACCTCGCTACTGCTGGCTTTCGCCATCGTGCCGGTGAGTCCGAACTGGGTGGTTGCTGATCTGAACATCGGGATCCTGTTCTTCCTGATGATGGCGGGCCTCGCGGTATACGCGGTGCTGTTCGCCGGCTGGTCCAGTAACAACAAATACTCCCTGCTCGGTGCGATGCGTGCGTCTGCGCAGACGCTGAGTTACGAAGTGTTCCTCGGGCTTTCCCTGATGGGCGTGGTGGCGCAGGCCGGTTCATTTAACATGACCGACATCGTCAATAACCAGGCTGATATCTGGAACGTTATTCCGCAGTTCTTTGGTTTTGTCACCTTTGCCATCGCGGGCGTGGCGGTGTGCCACCGTCACCCGTTTGACCAGCCAGAAGCCGAGCAGGAACTGGCCGACGGTTACCACATTGAATATTCCGGTATGAAATTCGGTTTGTTCTTCGTGGGTGAATACATCGGTATCGTCACCATTTCTGCACTGATGGTTACCCTGTTCTTCGGTGGCTGGCATGGCCCGTTCTTACCGCCATTCGTCTGGTTCGCGCTGAAAACCGCGTTCTTCATGATGATGTTCATTTTGATTCGTGCGTCGTTACCGCGTCCTCGTTATGACCAGGTAATGTCCTTCGGCTGGAAAGTCTGTCTGCCGCTGACGCTCGTCAACTTGCTGGTAACGGCGGCTGTCATTCTCTGGCAGGCGCAATAAGGGACACAAAGACCATGACCTTAAAAGAATTGTTCGTAGGTTTCGGCACCCAGGTACGCAGTATCTGGATGATCGGCCTGCATGCGTTCGCGAAACGCGAAACGCAGATGTATCCGGAAGAGCCGGTCTATCTACCGCCCCGTTTTCGTGGTCGTATCGTTCTGACTCGTGATCCAGACGGTGAAGAGCGCTGCGTTGCCTGTAACCTGTGTGCGGTAGCGTGTCCGGTAGGCTGTATTTCTCTGCAAAAAGCAGAGACCAAAGATGGCCGCTGGTATCCGGAGTTTTTCCGCATTAACTTCTCACGCTGCATTTTCTGCGGCCTGTGCGAAGAAGCCTGTCCGACTACGGCTATTCAGCTGACTCCAGATTTCGAGCTGGGTGAGTACAAGCGCCAGGACCTGGTTTACGAGAAAGAGGATCTGCTGATCTCCGGTCCGGGCAAATACCCGGAATATAACTTCTACCGGATGGCAGGTATGGCAATCGACGGCAAAGATAAGGGCGAAGCAGAGAACGAAGCTAAGCCTATCGACGTCAAGAGCCTGTTACCGTAAGGAGAGGGGCAATGGAGTTCGCTTTTTATATCTGTGGCCTGATAGCCATTCTCGCAACCTTGCGGGTGATCACCCACACCAATCCGGTACACGCGTTGCTGTACCTGATTATTTCGCTGCTGGCGATTTCTGGGGTGTTCTTCTCGTTAGGCGCTTACTTCGCCGGTGCGCTGGAAATTATCGTCTACGCGGGCGCCATCATGGTGCTGTTCGTGTTCGTGGTGATGATGCTCAACCTTGGTGGTTCTGAAATTGAACAGGAACGTCAGTGGCTGAAACCGCAGGTGTGGATTGGTCCGGCGATTCTGTCGGCCATTATGCTGGTGGTTATTGTTTACGCCATTCTGGGCGTTAACGATCAGGGCATCGACGGCACGCCAATTAGCGCGAAAGCAGTCGGTATTTCCCTGTTCGGACCGTATGTACTGGCGGTTGAACTGGCTTCGATGCTGCTGCTGGCGGGTCTGGTTGTGGCCTTCCACGTAGGGCGCGAAGAGCGTTCTGGTGAAGTGCTGAGCAATCGCACCGATGACCGCGCGAAAAGAAAAACGGAGGAGCACGCATGATCCCCTTACAACATGGACTGATCCTCGCTGCGATCTTATTCGTGCTGGGCTTAACAGGTCTGGTTATCCGCCGCAATCTGCTGTTTATGCTGATCGGGCTGGAAATCATGATTAACGCCTCCGCGTTGGCCTTTGTGGTCGCCGGAAGCTACTGGGGCCAGACCGATGGTCAGGTGATGTATATTCTCGCCATCAGCCTTGCGGCTGCCGAAGCGAGCATTGGGCTTGCGCTGTTGCTGCAACTTCATCGCCGTCGCCAGAACCTGAACATCGATTCAGTAAGTGAGATGCGTGGATGAACATGCTTGCCTTAACCATTATTCTGCCATTTATTGGCTTTGTATTACTGGCGTTTTCTCGTGGTCGTTGGTCAGAAAATCTGTCCGCTACCGTGGGTGTCGGGTCGATCGGTCTGGCTGCGCTGGTGACTGCGTTTGTTGGCGTTGATTTCTTTGCCAATGGCCAGCAGGCTTACAGCCAGCCGCTGTGGACGTGGATGTCAGTCGGCGACTTCAACATCGGTTTTAACCTGGTGCTGGACGGCCTGTCGCTGACCATGCTCTCCGTGGTGACCGGCGTTGGTTTCCTGATCCACATGTTCGCCTCCTGGTATATGCGCGGAGAAGAGGGCTATTCTCGTTTCTTCGCCTACACCAACCTGTTTATCGCCAGCATGGTGGTTCTGGTGCTGGCGGATAACCTGCTGCTGATGTACCTCGGCTGGGAAGGCGTGGGCCTGTGCTCCTATCTGCTGATTGGTTTCTACTACACCGATCCGAAGAATGGCGCTGCGGCAATGAAAGCCTTCGTGGTAACCCGCGTTGGTGACGTATTCCTGGCGTTCGCGCTGTTCATCCTCTACAACGAGCTGGGCACGCTGAACTTCCGCGAAATGGTGGAACTGGCGCCTGCGCACTTTGCAGACGGTAACAACATGCTGATGTGGGCAACCCTGATGCTGCTGGGCGGTGCGGTCGGTAAATCTGCACAGCTGCCGTTGCAGACCTGGCTTGCTGATGCGATGGCCGGTCCGACGCCTGTCTCCGCGTTGATCCACGCCGCGACGATGGTTACCGCTGGTGTCTACCTGATAGCACGTACGCACGGCCTGTTCCTGATGACGCCTGAAATCCTGCACCTGGTGGGGATTATCGGTGCGATCACGCTGGTGCTGGCGGGTTTTGCTGCGCTGGTACAGACCGACATCAAACGCGTTCTTGCGTACTCTACCATGAGCCAGATTGGTTATATGTTCCTGGCTCTCGGCGTACAGGCGTGGGATGCGGCGATTTTCCACCTGATGACGCACGCCTTCTTTAAAGCGCTGCTGTTCCTGGCATCTGGCTCGGTTATCCTGGCTTGCCACCACGAACAGAACATCTTCAAGATGGGCGGTCTGCGTAAGTCAATTCCGCTGGTGTATCTCTGCTTCCTGATCGGTGGCGCGGCGCTGTCGGCTCTGCCGCTGATTACCGCTGGCTTCTTCAGTAAGGATGAGATTCTGGCCGGTGCAATGGCGAATGGTCATATTAATCTGATGGTTGCAGGTCTGGTCGGTGCATTCATGACGTCTCTGTACACCTTCCGTATGATTTTCATCGTGTTCCACGGTAAAGAACAAATTCACGCCCACGCAGGGAAGGGGATTACCCATCATCTGCCGCTGATTGTGCTGATGATCCTGTCCACCTTCGTTGGCGCGCTGATTGTGCCGCCGCTGCAGGGTGTACTGCCTGCGACGACCGAGCTTGAGCATGGTCGCGTCATGACGCTGGAAATTACCTCCGGTATCGTAGCGATTGCAGGCATCCTGATCGCAGCATGGCTGTGGCTGGGTAAACGCACGCTGGTGACGTCGATTGCTAACAGTGCGCCGGGCCGCCTGCTGGGTACCTGGTGGTATAACGCCTGGGGCTTCGATTGGCTGTACGACAAAGTGTTCGTCAAGCCGTTCCTGGGTGTTGCCTGGTTGCTGAAACGCGATCCGCTCAACTCAATGATGAACATCCCGGCGATCCTTTCCCGCTTTGCAGGTAAAGGCCTGCTGTTGAGCGAGAACGGTTATCTGCGCTGGTATGTTGCATCAATGAGCATCGGCGCCGTCGTTGTGCTGGCACTGTTGATGGTACTGCGTTGAGTTTGTTGGCTGGATGAACGATTGCCGGATGGCGCTGCGCTTATCCGGCCTACAAACCCAAAAATAATTTTTAGAATTCGTTGAAAATCTGTTCCTGATGTACAGGCGTCATCGGCGAAGTCAGACCGGAGACCGCCAGCGCAGAGCAACCGGAGCGTACTGAAGTACGTGAGGATTGCGAGCACTGCCGGGATTTGGGCTGACGAGTGAGATAGCCTGAGCAGGAGTAAATATAAGGGACATACTTAGCTATGTTATTACCCTGGTTGATATTAATTCCCTTTATCGGTGGCTTCCTGTGCTGGCAGACCGAACGCTTTGGCGTGAAGGTGCCGCGCTGGATTGCGCTGATTACCATGGGATTGACGCTGGCGCTTGGCCTGCAACTGTGGTTGCAGGGCGGCTATTCACTGACGCAATCCGCTGGCATTCCGCAGTGGCAGTCTGAATTTGTCCTGCCGTGGATCCCACGTTTTGGCATCTCTATTCATCTGGCTATCGACGGTCTGTCGCTGCTGATGGTAGTGCTGACCGGTCTGCTCGGTGTTCTGGCGGTACTTTGCTCCTGGAATGAAATCGAAAAATACCAGGGCTTCTTCCATCTGAACCTGATGTGGATCTTAGGCGGCGTGATCGGCGTGTTCCTTGCCATCGACATGTTCCTGTTCTTCTTCTTCTGGGAAATGATGCTGGTGCCGATGTACTTCCTGATCGCGTTGTGGGGGCATAAAGCCTCTGACGGTAAAACGCGTATCACGGCGGCGACCAAGTTCTTCATTTATACCCAGGCGAGTGGTCTGGTGATGTTGATTGCCATCCTGGCGCTGGTGTTTGTGCACTACAAAGCGACCGGCGTGTGGACCTTCAACTATGAAGAGCTGCTGAATACCCCGATGTCCCACGGCGTGGAATACCTGCTGATGCTGGGCTTCTTCATCGCCTTCGCGGTGAAAATGCCGGTGGTTCCGCTGCACGGCTGGTTGCCGGATGCGCACTCTCAGGCACCGACCGCAGGTTCCGTTGACCTGGCGGGGATTTTGCTGAAAACCGCAGCCTACGGTCTGCTGCGCTTCTCTCTGCCGCTGTTCCCGAACGCGTCGGCGGAGTTTGCGCCTATCGCAATGTGGCTTGGCGTAATCGGCATCTTCTACGGCGCGTGGATGGCCTTTAATCAGTACGATATCAAACGTCTGATCGCTTACACCTCCGTATCGCACATGGGCTTCGTACTGATTGCTATCTACACCGGCAGCCAGCTGGCGTACCAGGGTGCTGTTATCCAGATGATTGCGCACGGTCTGTCCGCAGCCGGTCTGTTCATTCTGTGTGGTCAGCTGTACGAACGTCTGCACACGCGTGATATGCGTATGATGGGCGGCCTGTGGGGCAAAATGAAATGGTTGCCTGCGCTGTCGATGTTCTTCGCAGTGTGTACGCTGGGTATGCCGGGTACAGGTAACTTCGTTGGCGAATTTATGATTCTGTTCGGCAGCTACCAGGTGGTTCCGGTCATTACCGTGATCTCGACCTTTGGTCTGGTGTTTGCCTCTGTTTACTCGCTGGCGATGCTGCATCGCGCTTACTTCGGTAAAGCGAAGAGCCAGATTGCCAGTGTTGAACTGCCAGGGATGTCGCTGCGTGAGCTGTTTATCATCCTGTTGCTGGTCGTGCTTCTGGTACTGCTTGGCTTCTATCCGCAGCCGATTCTGGATACCTCGCATTCTGCGATGAGCAACATCCAGCAGTGGTTTGTTAATTCCGTTACTACTACAAGGCCGTAAATCGCCATGACAATAACTCCACAACACCTGATTGCGCTGCTACCGCTGCTGATCGTCGGCTTGACGGTGGTGGTTGTGATGCTCTCCATTGCGTGGCGACGCAATCACTTCCTCAATGCCACGCTGTCGGTCATTGGGCTTAACGCCGCGCTTGTTTCGCTCTGGTTTGTTGGCCAGGCGGGCGCCATGGACGTCACCCCGCTGATGCGGGTTGACGGTTTCGCCATGCTCTACACCGGGCTGGTGCTGCTGGCGAGTCTTGCCACCTGTACCTTCGCTTACCCGTGGCTGGAAGGCTACGATGACAACCGGGAAGAGTTCTACCTGTTGGTGCTGATTGCCGCACTTGGCGGTATTCTGCTGGCTAACGCTAACCATCTGGCGGCGCTGTTCCTTGGTATTGAGCTGATCTCTCTGCCGCTGTTTGGTCTGGTTGGCTATGCGTTCCGTCAGAAACGTTCGCTGGAAGCCAGTATCAAATACACCATTCTGTCTGCCGCAGCGTCTTCCTTCCTGCTGTTCGGTATGGCGCTGGTGTACGCGCAGTCTGGTAATCTGTCGTTTGTTGCGCTCGGTAAGAGCCTCGGCGACGGCATGCTGCACGAACCGCTGCTGCTGGCGGGCTTCGGTCTGATGATTGTTGGCCTCGGCTTTAAACTCTCGCTGGTTCCGTTCCACCTGTGGACGCCAGACGTATACCAGGGCGCTCCTGCTCCGGTTTCCACTTTCCTGGCGACGGCGAGCAAAATCGCTATCTTCGGCGTGGTGATGCGTCTGTTCCTGTACGCACCGGTAGGGGATAGCGAAGCGGTACGTATCGTGCTGGGCGTGATTGCCTTTGCTTCCATCATCTTCGGTAACCTGATGGCGCTGAGCCAGACCAATATTAAACGTCTGCTCGGTTACTCTTCGATCTCTCACCTCGGCTACCTGCTGGTGGCGCTGATTGCTCTGCAGAGCGGCGAGATGTCGATGGAAGCGGTTGGCGTTTACCTGGCCGGTTACCTGTTCAGCAGCCTCGGCGCGTTCGGTGTGGTCAGCCTGATGTCCAGCCCGTACCGCGGTCCGGATGCAGACTCTCTGTTCTCCTACCGTGGTCTGTTCTGGCATCGTCCGATCCTCGCGGCAGTGATGACGGTGATGATGCTGTCTCTGGCAGGTATCCCGATGACGCTGGGCTTTATCGGTAAGTTCTACGTACTGGCCGTCGGTGTACAGGCTAACCTGTGGTGGCTGGTTGCCGCGGTGGTGGTCGGTTCCGCGATTGGTTTGTACTACTACCTGCGTGTTGCCGTGAGCCTGTACCTGAGCGCACCGCAGCAGTTGAACCGCGATGCGCCGTCCAACTGGCAGTACAGCGCGGGCGGTATCGTGGTGCTGATTTCTGCTCTGCTGGTACTGGTGCTGGGTATTTACCCGCAACCGCTGATCAGCATTGTGCAGTTAGCGACTCCGCTGATGTAAACGAAATGCAGAAACGAAAAAACCCGCCTTGGCGGGTTTTTTTATGCGTGAAATACGGTCAGTTTAATAGCTGACGGCTCACCAGCGGACCGCTGATGCCTTTCGCTGTGCGATCCATCACTTCCTGGATCACTGAAGAAAGCTCATTGACTTCGAATTTGGCCACGTAGCCATCCGCTTTTACTCGGCGAACGTGATCTTCGTTCGCGCTACCGGAAAGCGAAGAGTGGATAACGACCGGGATTTTCTTCAGACGTTCGTCGGTTTTTATCTTACGGGTAAGCGTAAAACCGTCCATCTCCGGCATTTCGAGATCGGTGAGAACCAGAGCGATCTTCTCACTGACAGGCTTGCCCTCCGCCAGCGCTTCTGCGGAAAGCTGCTGTATTTTTTCCCACGCATCCTGACCTGTTACATGCATCAGATGCGGGATCTCCATGGCGTTAAGCCCTTTTTCCAGCATGGCGCGGGCCACTTTGGAATCATCAGCCACAATCGCCACCGCACCCGGCGTGATGTTGAATTTATTGGTTTTCAGATCGGTTGCGCGCAGGTCGTGGTTCGCCGGTACGATGTCGTACAGGATCTGCTCAACGTCGAGTACCAGCGCCAGGTTGTTGGTCTCTTTGTTGTCGTCCAGGCAAGCGATACTGGTGATATAGCGACCATTGACGGCTTTCTCGGCGGTATGCACCTGTTGCCAGTCCAGGCGCATAATATTTTCCACTGACTCCACCGCAAAAGCCTGGACGCTGCGGGCATATTCTGTGATCAACAGAATATTGAGTCCGGTCTCTGGCTTACAGCCCGCGACGGCGGGCAGGTCAATCACCGGGATCACCTGATCGCGAATGTTAACCATACCCAGTAACGGGGCCTTCATACCCGCCGGACGCGTAAAGGTCGGCATCGGCACGATTTCACGCAGCTTGAATACGTTGATGCCAAACAGCTCTGATTTCTGCTCCTCAACAGATTTGCCGAGGCGAAACAGCAGCAGTTCAAAACGGTTAGACAGGGTTAGGTTTGTCCTGTCATCAATATCTTTCTGGAAATTGTTCATCCTGTCCTCAGTGTGAAAGCCAGCCTTTCCACTGTTATCGGCACTGAGGCGGAAAAATAGAGCGTTAAACGGTGAAAATGGCGAAATCGTGAGCCAGTTCCGTGTCTGGAAATATTGCTTTGCACTCTTCGAGTAATCGCTGACAGCCTTTTTCATCGTAACGTGAGCTAACGTGGGTCATGATCAGGCGTCCCACTCCGGCATCCAGCGCCAGCTGTGCGGCTTGTCGGGTCGAGCTGTGCCCGCGACTGTTGGCTTTTTCCTCCATTGAAGCGTCCAGCGTGGTTTCGTGTACCATGACATCTACACCTCGAGCCAGTTCAATGGCGGACGCGCAGGGTCCTGTGTCACCGAAAATAGCGACTGATTTTCCCCTGGTGGGCGGGGAAAGAAAATCGGCACCGTTAATCGCTCGACCATCCTCCAGCACGATGGTTTTTCCGGCTTTCAAATCCTGAAACCACGGGCCCGCTTTAACGCCTGCCGCCTTCAGGGCGCTAGCGTCAAGCGCACCCGGTTTGTCGTGCTCTTGAATGCGAAAACCGTAGCATTCCAGCGGATGCACCAGCGGGTACGCCGTTACTTTTCGCAGGCCGTCATCCACAATCTCACCCGCGGTGATTTCTACAATATCCAGCGGATAATCGGTCCAGGAGCCGCTCAGACGCAATGCGGTTTCGGTAAACTCTCGCAACCCTTTTGGCCCGTAGAGCGTCAGAGGCTGGACATTGCCGGCCATTGAGCGACTGCACAGTAACCCCGGTAAACCAAACAGGTGATCGCCGTGCAGATGGCTGATAAAAATACGATCGAGTTTTCCTGGATTGAAAGGCGTGGTGAGCATCTGATGCTGTGTCCCTTCGCCGCAATCAAAAAGCCACAGCCCCGCCTGAGTCGGGTGTTGCAGATTCAGTAAAATTGCCGTTACATTGCGTGAGCGCGTGGGGACTCCCGCAGACGTGCCTAAAAATAGTAATTCCATCTTTGCGTTACACTTTTCGCCATCAATAAGGCAGGATGTTCAGGTTATCACAACATAGGGGCAGACAATGATTCACTGGCAAGATCTCCACCATGCAAAGCTGAGTACCCAACAACTGTACGCACTACTTCAGCTACGATGCGCGGTGTTTGTAGTTGAGCAACAGTGTCCGTACCAGGATGTGGATGGCGATGACCTGGCTGGAGAGAATCGGCATATTCTGGGCTGGCATAACGATGAGCTGGTGGCGTATGCGAGGATTCTGAAAAGCGATGACGAGCTGGAGCCGGTAGTGATTGGTCGGGTGATTGTAAGCGAAGCGCTGCGTGGTGAAAAACTGGGGCAACAGCTAATGGCCCAGACGCTAGCATCCTGCGCGCAACACTGGCCGCACAAGGCGTTGTATCTGGGCGCGCAGGCGCATCTGCAATCATTCTATGCACGCTTTGGCTTTGTTCCTGTTACGGATATCTATGACGAAGATGGTATTCCACACGTCGGAATGGCGCGGGAAGCACATCAGGCGTAAACAGGCGCAATCAGTCCAGGTTGTCTATAGTTAGCGGGTACGTCAATAGAAAGGGAGAATATAATGTCTTTTCATTCTTATGAATCACGTATCGATGATGATCTGGAATTATTAAGTGAAACGCTGGAAGAGGTGCTGCGTTCTTCTGGCGACCCAGCAGATCAAAAATACCTTGAGTTAAAAGCGCGGGCAGAGCGGGCGTTAGAAGAGGTGAGAAATCGCGTCAGCCATGCTTCTGACAGCTACTATTACCGTGCGAAAAAAGCCGTTTGTCGGGCGGATGACTATGTGCACGAAAAACCCTGGCGAGGAATCGGCGTTGGCGCCACGGTCGGTTTAGTGATGGGATTATTGTTAGCGCGGCGATAAATTCCGTTCTGTCATCGCATTTGTACGTACTCCCTAACTGGGGGTACTGCTTTTTCTGCTCAGTACCCCGTATAATGAGAGGTTTTTAACAGGGAGAGGTCCGCGTGCATTCAATCACTACTGCGCTGGAAAGTCTGATGCGTCATTTATCGCAAGAGATGCCAGCAGCACCTGGAATTCGTATTTACGATATACCTTTCCCACTGAATGATGCGTTTGACGCTTTAGGATGGCTGGCCAGTCAACCCGTCTGGCCCCAGTTTTACTGGCAGCAGCGTAACGGCGATGAAGAAGCCGCCGTATTAGGGACCGTCGCCGCATTTTCCTCGCTGGAATCAGCCCAGCAATTTTTACATCAGCATGATAATCATCCCGACCTGCGCATCTGGGGCCTGAATGCCTTTGAGCCTCAGAGTGGCAATTTACTGCTGCCGCGGCTGGAGTGGCGACGTTGCGCCGGAGTGGCGAGCTTACGCTTACATCTCTATAGCGACGTGTCGCTACGTGAAGACGCTGCACAAGCGATCGCCTTCATCTCATCGCTTGCTCCCGTAAAACCGCTCCCTGCATTGCGTTTGAGTTTGACGGGAGAACAGCACTGGCCGGAGAAAGCTGGCTGGATAGACCTGATAAAACTCGCCACTCAAACGATCGCAGGAGAAGACCTCGATAAGGTCGTGCTGGCGCGGGCGACCGATTTACAATTTTCTCAGTCAGTTAATGCCGCTGCCGTGATGGCTTCCAGCCGTCGCTTAAATCTGAACTGCTACCATTTCTTTATGGCATTCTCCGCCGACACCGCTTTTCTTGGCTCTTCTCCTGAACGTCTGTATCGACGACGTGATACGGCGCTGCGCACCGAGGCGCTGGCCGGAACCGTGGCCAATCACCCTGAGGATCATCGGGCCTGGCAATTGGGCGACTGGCTAATGAAAGATGATAAAAACCAGCGCGAGAATATGCTGGTGGTCGAAGATATTTGCCAGCGTCTGCAAGGCTGTACGCAAACTCTCGATGTGCTGCCACCGCAGGTGCTCAGGCTGCGTAAAGTGCAGCACCTGCGCCGTTGCATCTGGACGGAACTGAATCAGGCCGACGATATGCTTTGCCTGATGCAGCTTCAGCCCACGGCGGCAGTCGCCGGTATTCCGCGTGAGCTGGCGCGTGAATTCATCCAGCAAAATGAACCCTTTGAACGCGAGTGGTATGCCGGTTCAGCGGGTTATCTTTCTTTGCGCCAAAGCGAGTTTTGCGTGTCATTGCGTTCGGCGAAAATTAGTGCAAACGTGGTACGCCTGTATGCCGGGGCAGGGATTGTACGTGGCTCAGATCCTGAGCAGGAATGGCAAGAAATAGACAATAAAGCGGCAGGGTTACGTACTTTATTACAGATGGAAGGATAGTGATTTCGTGTATATTTCCGATTCATATCAAAAATCCATTTATTCGATTCTCTATACTGTGTCGCAATATTGATACCGGACAATCTCATGTCAGTAAGCGCATTTAACCGACGCTGGGCGGCGGTCATTCTGGAAGCACTCACTCGCCACGGCGTCAGGCATGTCTGCATTGCCCCTGGCTCTCGTTCTACACCATTGACGCTGGCGGCAGCGGAAAACCCCGCATTCATCCACCACACCCATTTTGACGAGCGCGGTCTTGGGCATCTGGCTTTAGGTCTGGCAAAAGTCAGCCGTCAACCTGTCGCCGTGATTGTGACGTCCGGTACCGCGGTGGCGAATTTATATCCCGCGTTGATTGAAGCGGGCCTGACCGGTGAAAAACTGATTTTACTTACCGCTGACAGACCGCCAGAGCTTATCGACTGTGGCGCGAACCAGGCGATTCGTCAGGCCGGAATGTTTGCCTCGCATCCATCGCAAACGCTCTCTTTACCGCGTCCAACTCAGGACATTCCGGCAAGCTGGCTGGTGTCCACGATTGATAATGCGTTAGCTGCCCTGCATAGCGGGGCGGTTCATATCAATTGCCCGTTTGCGGAACCGCTGTATGGCGATATGGACGAAACGGGGATTGCCTGGCAGCAGCGCCTCGGCGACTGGTGGCAGGATGATAAACCCTGGCTGCGAGAAGAGCGTCGGCTGGAAAGCGACAAACAACGCGACTGGTTTTTCTGGCGACAAAAACGCGGCGTAGTCATTGCGGGCCGCATGAGCGCGGAAGAAGGTAAGAAGGTTGCGCAGTGGGCGCAGACGTTAGGCTGGCCGCTGATTGGCGATGTTCTGTCGCAAACCGGACAACCGCTGCCGTGCGCCGACCTGTGGCTGGGAAATGCGAAAGCTGTAGCTGAATTGCAGCAGGCGCAGATTGTGGTGCAGCTTGGTAGCAGCCTGACTGGAAAACGTCTGCTGCAATGGCAGGCCAGCTGCGATCCGCAGGAATACTGGATTGTCGATAATATCGAAGGCCGCCTCGATCCGGCCCATCATCGCGGCCGCAGGTTGGTGGCGAAAGTTGGCGACTGGCTGGAGCTACATCCGGCGGAGAAACGTCATCCCTGGTGTATGGAGATCCCTCGTCTGGCGCAACAGGCCTGGCAGGCGGTAGAAGCCCGTCGTGAGGCGTTTGGTGAAGCGCAATTAGCCCACCGTATCCGTGACTACTTGCCGGAGCAGGGGCAGCTGTTCGTGGGTAACAGTCTGGTGGTACGCCTGATTGATGCGCTGTCGCAGCTTCCGGCTGGTTACCCGGTCTATAGCAACCGTGGCGCGAGCGGTATTGACGGCCTGCTGTCAACGGCAGCTGGTGTACAGCGTGCCAGCGCGAAATCGACGCTGGCGATTGTTGGCGATTTATCTGCATTGTATGACCTGAATGCGCTGGCGTTATTGCGCCAGGTTTCTGCACCGTTTGTCCTGATAGTGGTCAATAATAACGGCGGGCAGATTTTTTCCCTGCTGCCGACACCAGCCAGCGAACGCGAACGGTTCTATCTGATGCCGCAGAACGTACATTTCGAGCATGCTGCCGCCATGTTTAACCTTAAATACCAGCGCCCGGAAAACTGGGAGCAGTTGGAGAGCGCGTTGACTAACGCGTGGCGTACACCTGCGGCCACGGTGATTGAACTGGTGGTGAACGAAACTGACGGGGCGCAAACCTTGCAGCAACTGCTGGCGCAGGTAAGTCACCTATGATCCTGCATGCGCAGGCGAAAGAGGGCCAAACGGGATTTCCCTGGCTGGTTTTCCTGCACGGTTTCTCTGGCGATTGCCAGGAATGGCAGACGGTCGGCGAAGTGTTTCAGGATTATTCGCGGCTATACATCGACTTGCCGGGACACGGTGGCTCCGCTGACATCGGCGTGAGTGGGTTCGATGATGTCAGCGTTTTGCTGCGTAACACTCTACTTAGTTACAACATACTTAACTACTGGCTGGTGGGATACTCTCTTGGCGGCAGAGTCGCCATGATGGCGGCCTGTCAGGAGATGCCTGGGCTTTGTGGTCTGGTGGTTGAAGGCGGACATCCCGGCTTGCAAAGCGAGGAGGCGCGCGTTCAGCGTCGTCTCTCGGATGGCCGCTGGGCTGCACGTTTTCGCGCAGATCCGCTACGTGAGGTGTTTAATGACTGGTATCAACAGCCCATTTTTTCCTCGCTGAACGCGAAACAAAGAGAGGCGCTGGTCGCACTGCGTAGCCAGAATAATGGGCAAACGCTGGCGGCAATGCTGGAGGCCACCTCGCTTGCCGTACAACCTGATTTACGTGCGCAACTCACGACGCGCACATTTCCGTTTTATTATTTATGTGGTGAACGTGACGAAAAATTCCGTGCTCTGGCGGCGGAAATATCAGTACCAAACCATGTGATTCGTAATGCCGGACACAACGCGCATCGGGACAACCCCGCGGGTGTAGTGGACTGTCTGGCTCAGATTCTGCGTCGCTGACTATAGGACATTTTATGATCTATCCTGATGAAACAATGCTTTACGCACCGGTAGAATGGCACGATTGCTCTGAAGACTATACCGACATTCTTTACGAGAAATCCACCGACGGTATCGCAAAAATCACCATTAATCGTCCACAGGTACGCAATGCCTTCCGTCCGGTCACCGTGAAAGAGATGATCCAGGCGCTGGCAGATGCCCGCTATGATGACAACATCGGCGTAATTATTCTGACTGGTGCTGGCGACAAAGCGTTCTGCGCAGGCGGCGATCAGAAAGTGCGTGGGGACTACGGCGGATACCAGGATGACTCCGGTGTGCATCACCTGAACGTACTGGACTTCCAGCGCCAGATTCGTACCTGTCCGAAACCGGTAGTAGCGATGGTTGCAGGTTTCTCCATTGGCGGTGGCCATGTGCTGCACATGATGTGTGACCTGACCATTGCGGCTGAAAACGCCATCTTTGGTCAGACCGGCCCGAAAGTCGGTTCTTTCGACGGCGGTTGGGGCGCTTCCTACATGGCGCGCATCGTCGGTCAGAAAAAAGCGCGTGAAATCTGGTTCCTGTGCCGTCAGTACGATGCGAAACAGGCGCTGGATATGGGTCTGGTCAACACCGTGGTTCCGCTGGCGGATCTGGAAAAAGAGACCGTACGCTGGTGCCGTGAAATGCTGCAAAACAGCCCAATGGCGCTGCGCTGCCTGAAAGCCGCACTGAACGCCGACTGTGATGGTCAGGCTGGTCTGCAGGAGCTGGCAGGTAACGCCACTATGCTGTTCTACATGACGGAAGAAGGTCAGGAAGGCCGTAACGCCTTTAACCAGAAACGTCAGCCTGATTTCAGCAAATTCAAACGGAATCCGTAATGCGTAGCGCGCAGGTATACCGCTGGCAGATCCCCATGGACGCGGGGGTGATTCTGCGCGACAGGCGGTTAAAAACGCGTGACGGGCTGTACGTTTGTCTTTGTGACGGCGAGCGCGAAGGGTGGGGAGAAATTTCCCCACTGCCGGGCTTTAGTCAGGAAAGCTGGGAAGAGGCGCAAACCGAGCTGCTGGCCTGGGTGAAAGGCTGGTTGCAAGGGGATGACTCCTTACCGCAACTGCCTTCGGTCGCCTTTGGCGTAAGCTGTGCGCTTGCCGAACTGACTGGCGTATTGCCACAGGACGCGGACTATCGTGCTGCGCCGCTGTGTACCGGCGATCCTGACGATCTGGTGCTACAACTGGCGGATATGCCGGGCGAAAAAGTGGCGAAGATCAAGGTCGGTCTGTATGAAGCGGTCCGCGACGGCATGGTAGCCAATCTGCTGCTTGAGGCGATCCCGGAGCTGCATTTGCGACTTGACGCCAACCGGGCCTGGACGCCGTTGAAAGCTCAGCAGTTCGCGAAATACGTTAATCCGGAGTATCGCGGACGTATTGCCTTCCTCGAAGAACCGTGCAAAACCCGCGATGATTCTCGTGCCTTCGCGCGTGAAACCGGCATTGCCATCGCCTGGGATGAAAGTCTGCGTGAAGCAGATTTCACCTTCGAAGCTGAAGAGGGCGTCAAGGCCGTGGTTATCAAACCTACGCTGACCGGCAGTCTCGATAAAGTCCGTGAACAGGTGGCTGCGGCGCATGCGCTTGGTCTTACTGCCGTTATCAGTTCGTCAATCGAGTCGAGTCTGGGCTTAACCCAGCTGGCGAGAATTGCCGCCTGGCTAACGCCGCAGACCATTCCGGGTCTGGATACCCTGAGTCTGATGCAGTGCCAGCAGGTACGCACCTGGCCGGGTAGCACGTTGCCGTGTATCGACGTTGATGCGCTGGAACGTCTGCTATGACCCAGCAGGAAATGCCCGATAGCGTGAGCTTATCGGGCCTGGTGCAGTTCCGTGACTGGCCGTGGCGTCACTGGCGACAGGTTCGTGCGAAGGCGCCAGCCTTACGCCTCAACGATGAGGTATTAAGCTGGAGCGATCTCTGCACACGTGTAGATCATCTGGCCTGCGGTTTTGCCGCTCAGGGCGTGGAAGAGGGCGATGGTGTTCTGCTTCGCGCCTGGAATCATCCACGCGCTTTGCTGGCCTGGCTCGCGCTGCTGCAATGTGGGGCGCGGGTTTTACCTGTGAACCCACAGTTGCCTCAGCCGCTGCTTGATGCGCTTATCCCGGACTTAACGCTACGTTTTGCGCTGGATCTGGAGGCCGCTATCGCACTTCCGGAACTCAGCCCGTTGCAGATGCGGTCGTTACCAGGCGATCGCGCCGCTGCGTGGTTGCCTGAACGTTTGAGCACGATGACGTTAACTTCAGGTTCTACCGGATTGCCAAAAGCGGCTGTTCATACCTGTCAGGCGCATCTGGCAAGCGCGAAGGGCGTACTGTCATTAATGCCGTTTGGTGCTGAGGATGACTGGCTGCTCTCGCTGCCGCTGTTTCATGTTTCCGGTCAGGGTATTTTGTGGCGCTGGTTGTTCGCCGGAGCGCGAATGACCGTGCGCGACAAGCAGCCGCTGGAGCAAATGCTGGCTGGATGTACCCACGCTTCACTGGTGCCCACGCAGCTGTGGCGCTTGCTGGTCAACAACACGCCGGTCACACTCAAAGCGGTACTGCTGGGAGGTGCGGCAATTCCTGTTGAATTGACGGAGCAAGCGCGCGAGCAAGGGATTCGTTGCTGGTGCGGTTACGGATTAACGGAGTTTGCTTCTACGGTCTGTGCGAAAGAGGCTGATGGTCTGGCAGATGTGGGTTCCCCCCTGGCGGGCAGAGAGGTAAGAATCGTTGATGATGAAGTCTGGCTGCGTGCCGCCAGCATGGCGCAAGGTTACTGGCGTAACGGACAGCTTATTCCTTTAGTGAACGCGGAAGGCTGGTTTGCAACCCGCGATCGCGGCGTGCTAAAGGACGGCAAGTTAACGATTGTCGGTCGTATGGATAATCTGTTTTTTAGCGGCGGGGAAGGTATACAGCCGGAAGAAGTGGAACGCGTGATTGCAGCGCATCCGCATGTTCTACAAGCCTTCATTGTGCCGATAGAAGACAAAGAGTTTGGCCATCGCCCGGTGGCTGTCATTGAGTATGACGCTAATGCTGGAGAAACTAATCTCGAAGAGTGGGTAAAAGATAAGCTAGCCCGCTTTCAGCAGCCGATTTGTTGGCTAACATTGCCGCCCGAGCTCAAAGCAGGAGGAATTAAAATTTCGCGCCGTGCGTTATTGGATTGGGTAAGTGCTTCATCATTAACATTAAGAAAACATTAATAGTATTTCTCGTTATTGTCATTCCGCAGCTATTGTCCTTTTGTTTATGAGCTAATGTGTAACCTATTGTGAAATTTATTAACAATAGGTGCGCTATGGAATGGCATGTGAAGAAGACCTGCTGTCACAAAAAAGCAGGGAGGCTCTATATCGTACTTTGCGATAGCGGTGGTTCGCTCAAGATGCTTGCCCAGGCGCAATCTTCCGAGCGGATTAAGCCCGGCGATCTCCTTTCACCGCTGAAGGATGCACAGTATTGTATTAACCGCGATAAATCCCGTGTCATTAAGGTAATTGATGCCAGACAGTACATCTGTGATGAATGGGAACGTCTGTTACGACTGTCTGAAGATAAATAATCTCAGGACAGGTGTTTGCGTGAAGGCAGAAAAATCGTCATTAACCCTGCCATGATGCACAGTACCCCTGCCAGCGCTTTCACTGAAAATGTTCCCTGCCAGCCGGGCAGGATCATTGAGGCAACCCACACCAGCACATAGCTCAGGCTGAGTAGGGCATAGGCTTTGCTCAGCGCGAGTTGGTGTAGGGCTTTATGCCAGCAAATAACCGACAGCAAATACCCTGCCAGCCCGGCATATAAAGCAAACGCACCAATACTGACAGAGAATACGGCGGAGATGAACGCCAGCGGCTGCAGCATTGGCGGCAGATTATCCATCGCAAAGCCGAGGCTCAACTGGGCGATGGAGGTGATCATCACGCTACATAATCCCCAAAATACGCCCATTACACTGCGCTCCCAAGAATAAATATGCCGGTAATGATCAGCCCAACGCCCAGCCAGTGGCGGGTTGTGACGGGTTCGCGCCAGATTTTCCATGCCGCGAGAGTTACCCATACAAAGTTAAGACTCAGCATGGGATAGGCAATACCGACAGGAATGTTTTGTAAAACCGCCAGCCATAGCAGCATGGCCAGACCGAGGCTTGCCAGAGCAAGCCCAATCCATTGCGTAATGTAGCGTTTTCGCGCACGAACAGACACCGGTCGGGTCGCCTGCTTCTGGCATAGCTGGCCGCAGACGCTGAGCAGGCTGGCGAGGACTAAGGCTATCCAGATCATTTGGGCCGATACTGAATCAGGACCAGACGCCCCTGATTATCAATGTAGTCAGCGGGAGGGATGGCAAGCTGATTAATATCTTCATTCTTATCAATCGAGAGCACGAGCGTAATGTTTCCTTGCTGTCGATGTTGCGCTAACCAGTCGGCAAAATTCTCCCGACTGACAAAGCGGCCTTGAGCATCCGGGTAGTTGAGGCCGTATTTTAACTCGCCCGTTTGTCCGTACATCATGATGTCGTCGCGCTTCAGGCTCCAGGCCAGTCCCGCAGCGACGCCAACGCTGTCGGTGAGAATATAACGGCTCGGCTCCAGCGATTCTTTGGTCATCTCGACAAAAAACTGCGGCTGTTTAGATTCCATCACCCGGTCAGGAATGGAAAAGCCAAATAACAGCGCCAGCCCTAATGGGCATAGTGCTGCGAATTTCCAGTTCTTCTCGCGGTTATTTAGCGTATACCAGCCAAAAAGCGTCCAGATGATAAAGATGCCCCAGGCACAAAAAACCTTATACGTTTCGATATGCGACCAGACCGGCGTCTTCAATGGTCCCAGCGTGGAAACAATAAACGTAGCGACGATGCCGACGACACCAAATAGCACGTTGATCCAGCCATTGATGCGCAGGGATGCTGAGTCTTTTTCCGCAGCCTGCAGGCCGAAGCGCGCCGTTAATATCGCCAGCGGCGCGAAGCAGGAAAGAATATAGGTCGGCAGTTTTCCTTTCGCGATGCTGAAAAACAGGATTGGCATAATAATCCAGCTTAACAGGTACAGAGCACTGCGCGGAACATCCCGCTCACGCCAGCCCGTACGCAGCGCGCCGGGAAGCAGACCGAGCCACGGTAATGTGCCTGCCACAAATATCGGGATGTAGTACCAGATAGGAGCCTTATGCTGGGCATCATCCTGCGCAAAGCGCTGAATATGTTCAACCCAGAAGAAGTAATGCCAGAAATCCGGTTCGCGTTGTGCAATCGCTATACCCCACGGTAGTACGATCGCGATGCAGCCGATCACCGCCAGCAGACCGTAGAGAATGAGGTCTTTCCAACGCTTTTGGGCAAAAACCCAGGGTAATACGCTAAGCACAGGGACGGCGAGTGCCAGAAAACCTTTGGTCATTACACCCATACCGCAGGTCAGCCCAAGCAGCAAAAAAGCGATGATTTTGCGTGTTCTGGTGGTGGCCTGCATGCCTTCCCAAAAACAGCACATGCCCGCCATCAGCCAAAGCGCTATGATGGGATCAAGTACCGCGTAGGTGCCGATGCTGTAAACCGAAAAAAACGTTAAAAAGATAGCGGAGGAGAGTACGGCGGTACGCTTATCCTGCCACAGTCGCATGGCAAGCCAGGCTACCAGTAATGCGGTCAACAAAGTGGCAAAAATAGCACCCGCTCTGACGCCAAAATTGTTTGCGCCAAACAGCCATTGCCCAATGCTGTTCAACCAGTATCCGGCAATTGGTTTTTCAAAATAACGCAGCCCTAAAAAGTGTGGAACGATCCAGTCACCAGAGTTGAGCATTTCCCGGCTGATTTCAGCATAGCGCGTTTCATCAGGCTGCCAGAGCATACGGCTGTTGATAGGTAAAATAAAATACAGTGCGATTAAAGCGATAAATGCCAGAGTGTAGCGGGCAGCAGGTTTCATGGTGTCACACTCACCGGTTGTTGGCAGCCGAGCCATCCCTCTCTGCCGGGTATTTTTCCACGTACTATCTGTCCTAACGGCAGCGTACTGATGTCGTCAGGTAACAGCTCGCCAAGCGGGCAGAATGTCATGCCCATATCGGCAGCACGAATGAGCAACTCGTCAAAATTCTGATGAAAGGCGATACCTTCAACTTCCGCATGAATGGTGTACACCGGTGTTCCTCTGCTCATCTGGATGTGGGAGAGAATATAGGAGTTGAAGTCCACCGCCTGGACCTCCTGACCAACCACTTCATCCCATGTTGGTAGGGTGACGGGAATTTGTGGCGTCCCCGTTTTCCCGGATTCCAGCACCGGACGAAATAACGACGTTCCCCGACAGTCACTGTTATAGCGCAGATGGAATGCTTCTTTGGCATGGACGACACGGTTGTCGGCACGCCATCCGGCAACGGCAGAGCAGGTGACTGGCTGACCGATGATGGCTTCAAGTGCGATGATACCTTGCGAAATATCATCAATCAGCTGTTTGTCATTCCAGTTTCCGCTTCGCGCCTGCCAGGCGTGATGATCCCAGGCATGCAAACCGGTTTCATGAATCTGGGCGGTTTGTGCAATGATTGCCGCGTTGGCCTGGCCGATCTCTTTTCCCGGCCATGCGGTTCCCGCCAATAAAATATCCCATCCGTAGAGCGATGCTGCGTTTGAACGCAGCATTTTCCACAGAAATTGCGGCTTCACAAGACGCCAGAGATGGCGTCCCATGTTGTCAGGCCCAACGCTAAAGAAAAAACTTGCCCGAACGTTATGTCGGTTTAATGTCTCCAGCAGGCGGGGCACGCCTTCGCGCGTCCCCCTGAATGTATCGACATCAATGCGCAAGCCTACTTTGGTCATGATGTGTGTTCCGTGATATCCACACTGCGTAAGAAGAAGTCCAGCGTCTCTTCTACCGTTTCCTGCATCTCAATGGTCGGTTCCCAGTTCAGGCAGCGTTTTGCATTGCGAATGTTAGGCTTACGATGCTCAACGTCTTGATAACCTTTACCGTAGTAGCTGCTGCTTTCGACGTCACGGAAACCGGCAAACGGCGGGAAGTGGTTACGCAACGGATGTTTTTCAAAGCAGGAAAGCAGCATTTCTGCCAGTTCCTGAATACTTGCTTCGTTCTGTGGATTACCGATGTTGATAATCTCACCGTCACAGCGGCCACCTTCGTTTTCAATGATGCGGTACAGGGCTTCGATACCATCGCGAATGTCGGTAAAGCAGCGTTTTTGCTTACCGCCTTCAATCAGCTTGATCGGTGAACCTTCCACGAGGTTGAGGATCAGCTGTGTAATGGCGCGTGAACTGCCGATACGCGCGGCGTTAAGGCTGTCCAGACGCGGTCCCATCCAGTTAAACGGACGGAATAGGGTGAAGCGCAATCCCTCTTTTTCGCCGTAAGCCCAGATAACACGGTCCAGCAGCTGCTTGGATACGGAGTAGATCCAGCGTGGTTTATTGACCGGACCGACGATCAGATTCGAACTGTCTTCATCAAAGACTTTGTCGGTACACATGCCGTAGACTTCGGAGGTTGACGGGAAAATGATGCGCTTGCGGTATTTCACGCAGTAACGAATGATTTTCAGGTTCTCTTCAAAATCGAGCTCAAATACGCGCAGCGGGTTGCGGGTATATTCGATAGGCGTTGCGATCGCTACCAGCGGCAGCACAACGTCGCATTTTTTCACATGATATTCAATCCATTCGGAGTGAATGCTGATATCACCTTCGACGAAATGGAATCGCGGATGTTGCAGGAAACGCCCAATGGCGTCGCTGCCAATATCGAGTCCATACACTTCGTAATTATCTTCTTGCAGCAGGCGCTCGGTCAGATGGTTACCAATGAAGCCGTTAACGCCGAGGATCAGTACGCGAGTACGGCGTTTGCTGGTGGTCACTGACTGGCTGTTCAGGCGAGAACCTGGCACCAGACCCAGAACCTGCGCCAGTTGTGAACCCTGCATTGCAATACCATCGCCAGCTTGTCCGGTAATAATCTCCAGTGCGCCATCGACACAGGCGATCAGTAAAGGAGACACGGAGATGACGGTGCCCGGCTGGGCCGCAATGTCGTTTGTGCAAACGCGCGATGACCAGACGGTGAACTTTTGCGTGCCAACATAGCTAAATGCGCCCGGCCACGGATCGCTGACGGCACGGACCTGGTTATGTAACTCCGCGGCAGGTTTGTTCCAGTCGAGGAAGCTATCTTCCGGCGTACGGCGACCAAAACAGGTAGCATCTGCATCCTGTTGAGGGAATTCGGAGTAACTTCCCGCGTTGATGGCCGGCAGTGTCTGCTCCAGCAGGTGACGCGCAGCCTGGCACAATTTATGGTGCAGCGTTAACGCCACATCATCCGGTGAAATAGCGACACGCTGCTGGGCAACTATGGCACCAGCATCCGCGCGTTTAACCATGCGGTGAAGCGTGACGCCCGTTTCGGTTTCACCATTGACCAATACCCAGTTCAGCGGTGCGCGACCACGGTATTTCGGCAGCAGCGAGCCGTGCAGATTAAATGCACCCTTAGGGGCAAGACTGAGGATCTCATCACTCAGTAAATGGCGATAGTAGAACGAGAAGATAACATCGGGTGCCAGTTGGCTAATGCGCTCAATCCACAGGGGATGATTAACCTCGTCTGGGGCGTAAACCGGAATACCGGCGCTGGCCGCGAGGCGGGAAACAGATCCAAAAAAAGCTTTTTCACCCGGGTTGTCGGTGTGCGTAAAAATGGCAGCGATTTCATAACCTGCATCCAACAAGGCCTGGACACCCTGACATCCCATATCGTGATAGGCAAATACGACGGCTTTCATGCGCGGTTTTCCTCGGTTGACTGCGTAGTTTGTGGGCGGATAACGTGTTGAACAAAATAGCGGGGGCGGGCGCGGACATCGTTATAGATGCGACCGATATATTCGCCGAGTAAACCCATGCCAATAAACTGTGCGCCGATAAAGGTAAACAGGACGGCAAACAGCATGAATACCCCCTCCGCTGCCCACTGTGGGCCGAGCGTCAGGCGCAGAACAACAAGCAGGACTGATAAGGTAAAGCCCGTGGCAGCGATCACGCTGCCCAGCAGGCTCAACATGCGAAGCGGTGTTGTGGTAAGGCAAGTCACCAGGTCATACATCAGGTTGATCAGACGCATGAAGCTGTATTTGGAGTCACCAAATTCACGCTCTGCATGATGTACCGGGATCTCCGTGGCGCGACGGGCAAAAATGTTGGCCAGAATAGGGATAAAGGTGCTGCGCTCCTGGCAATGCAGCATGGCATCGACGATGTGACGGCGATAGGCGCGTAGCATGCAGCCGTAGTCGCCCATTGCTTTACCGGTGGTTCGTTGGATCAGATGGTTGATCATTCGTGAGGCGGTCTTACGAAATACGCTATCCTGACGGTTCTGGCGTACCGTGCCTACCACATCGAAACCCTCATCTGCAGTGGCGACCAACCGTGGGATCTCCTCCGGCGGGTTTTGCAAATCAGCATCCAGCGTGATGATCAAGTCTCCGGTGACATGGCTGAAACCGGCCATAATCGCCGAGTGCTGTCCGTAATTACGATTCAGTAAAATAGAGACAATATGGCTGTTCGGTGCCTGAGAGGCGTCCATCATCAACTGAGCGGAACGGTCGCTGCTGCCGTCGTCGATTAGCAGAATTTCATAGTCTTTGCCCAATTTCTCGCAGGCGTCGCTGGTGCGTCTGATTAACTCTGGCAGGCTTTCCTGTTCATTAAAAACGGGAATAACAACCGAGACTTTTTTAATCGGTGTGGCTTCAAACATGCTCATTGTCCTGCTATCTCGCGAAGCGCCGTAATGACCCGCTGAGTGTCAGCGTCGGTCATGTCGGGGAATAACGGCAGCGAACAGATGCGTGCGCTATTCCATTCTGTATTTGGGAGCGAAAGGGTAGTGAAGCGTTCGCGATAATATTTTTGCGTATGGGCTGCACGAAAATGCAGGCCGGTGCCGATATCTTTGGCCTTCAGCGCTTCCATCAGGGCATCTCTGCTCAACCCGCAGCGCGTTTCATCAACACGAATGATGAATAAGTGCCAGGCATGAACGTGCGACCACTGCGGTAGGCTCAGCGGCTGGAATGGCGTATCGGCCAGCGCTTTTTGATAGTGCTGGGCAATTTGCGCCCGGCGTGAGTTCAGTTGCTCCAGCTTATTGAGCTGTACCAGCGCAATAGCGGCGTTAATATCCGTCAGGTTGTATTTGTATCCAGGTGCAAGCACTTCGGCTTGTGGTGCCCGGCCGTAGGTTTGTCGATCAAAAGCATCAACGCCCAGACCGTGAAACTTCAGGCTGCGAAGCCGCTGAGCGAGCTGGCTGTCGTCGGTAACGATCAGTCCACCTTCCGCACAGGTGATATTTTTAATAGCGTGAAACGAGAAGATTGCCGTGCCGCGAGCACCGACATGACGGCCCTTATACAATGTCCCTACGGCATGGGCTGCGTCTTCTATTACCGGGATTCCATAACGCTCGCCAATGGCATAAATTGCGTCGAGGTCGGCGGGGGCGCCAGCATAATGTACTGGAACAATGGCTTTGGTTCGTGGGGTAATAGCGGCTTCAATTTGCTCAGGTGTCACCATAAGCGTATCGTGGTCGACATCGATCATGACGGGCGTCGCCCCCAGCAAAACAATCATGTTGAGGGTAGAAACCCACGTCATCGACGGCGTAATGACCTCGTCGCCCGCACCAATGCCCAGCGCCATCAGCGTAATGTGCATTCCTGCAGTGGCGGAGCAAACGGCGACGGCATGCTTATTCCCCGTGAGCTGGCAAAAAGCCTCTTCCAACTGTTGATTTTTCGGGCCGGTGGTTATCCATCCAGAGTCCAGAACCGCCTTCACTGCGGCAAGTTCTTCAGCGCCCATGGCCGGGCGAGAGAAAGGCAAAAAGTCAGACATCATTATTCCTTCAAGCCATTTAACGCCACCGAAGTTTTATTTTTAGTGATAAACAGGGGCGTCGTTAATTATTTCATCAGGCTACAAAGGTTAATGACTGAAGGTTAATTTATCCTTAAGAGTTTAAGGTTTTGGAACGACAGCTAAATAGAGTTATTTTTTATTTATATTAATGAAATTAAAGTTTTTTTTTGGTTTTTTTTGCGACATTGCTGTTTGCTATAAGTTGATGAGTGCAATGCCGCTATTCAGAATATTAATTTTATGCCGTTATTAAAATGATAACCTACAGTAACCCTTTCAAGGTTAACGTTTTACGCGTGGCGATATTTAAATCGTAGGCACTGAGATCTTCCGGTTTAACCCAGGCGAACGCCTGGAACTCTTCGTTAATCTTCACTTCACGATTCGCCGCGACACAATCGAAAATAAGATAAATCATGTAAATCTCTTCCTGGCTGCCATCAGCATAGGTTTTAGTGCGGATATCATCACTGAAGGTCCAGGGGGTAATTTCTGATAACACCAGCTGTTCGCCCAGCTCTTCCCTCACTTCACGGCGCAGAGCTTCTTCAATACGTTCGCCTGGTTCAACACCGCCGCCAGAAAGCGCCCACTGACCGGGAAACACACCGCGGTCGTCAGCCATTTTGCACAGCAAATAACAGCCATCGTTTTCAATTAATGGGCAAACAATCGTTCTTTGGCGCATAAGTTCAGTCCTTTAGGGGAGGTAGAGAAAATTCCATCATGCACGCATCTTACCTTTTGCTGACGCTAGAAAAAATGCTTCATCAATGAATAACGCCACTTTGGTTGGGAAAACAGGATGTTTGTTGAAAACGACCCTCTGCTACGCTCACATGTACAAATGACACAAGAATTTAACCTTATCCACATCTTCTGAGTAGTATTTAGTTACAATATGTCATTGCATCGCTTTTTTAGCTCATTGATTCCTCGCCATCTGACAGTACAATTCATCGGTTTTGGGGCTATGTTTTGATTCTTGCTGGAAAGGATAGAAAATGAAAAAAAGTTTAATGTTGGGTTTTGCCGGAATGCTGTTTGTTTCCGCGTCGGCGAGCGCGATTAGCATCAGCGGCCAGGCTGGCGAAGACTACACTAACCTGGGATTCGGTATGGGCACTGAGAGTACTGGTCTGGCCGTCAGCGGTAACTGGATGCATAACGATGACGACGGTGATGTTGCCGGGCTGGGTTTAGGTTTGAATATCCCACTGGGGCCGCTGATGGCGACCGTTGGTGGTAAAGGTGTTTATACCAATCCAAACGATGGCGATGAAGGCTATGCTGCCGCTGTCGGTGGTGGTTTACAATGGCCGATTGGCGATAGCTTCCGTCTGTTTGGTGAGTATTATTACTCTCCTGATTCACTTTCCAGCGGTATCGACAGCTATGAAGAAGCGAATGCCGGTGCGCGTCTGACCATTTTGCGTCCGCTGAGCATTGAAGCCGGTTATCGTTACCTGAACCTGGCAGGCAAAGACGGCAACCGTGATAACGCGATTGCTGATGGCCCGTACGTTGGGGTTAACGCCAGCTTCTAACATTTCTGGCGCGGCGTTCAGTCGCGCCTTCCCCCCTCCATGCGTTATAGTGTTTTCATCATAAAAGCAGGAGAACACGATGTTAAACGTGGAGATGCTATCCACAGGGGATGAAGTGTTGCACGGACAAATCGTCGACACCAATGCCGCCTGGCTGGCCGATTTTTTCTTTAATCAGGGTTTACCGCTAACACGCCGCAACACGGTAGGTGACAATCTTAACGATTTGGTCGCCGTTTTGCGTGAGCGTAGCGAGCACGCCGATGTACTGATCGTTAATGGCGGTCTGGGACCAACCAGCGATGATTTGAGCGCGCTGGCAGCGGCAACGGCAAAAGGCGAAGGGTTGGTGCTGCATGAAGCATGGCTGGCCGAGATGGAGCGATATTTCCGCGATCGTGGCCGCGTGATGGCGCCAAGCAACCGCAAACAGGCTGAACTTCCGGCCAGCGCTGAGTTTATCAATAATCCGGTGGGTACCGCGTGCGGGTTCGCCCTGAAGCTTAACCGCTGCCTGATGTTCTTTACACCGGGTGTACCGTCAGAATTCAAAGTCATGGTGGAGCATGAGATCCTGCCTCGTTTGCGTGAGCGTTTCTCTTTGGCTCAGCCCCCGTTATGCCTGCGATTAACCACCTTTGGCCGTTCTGAAAGCGACCTGGCGCAGAGCCTGGATCCGCTGCCGTTGCCTCCGGGAGTAACAATGGGTTATCGCTCCTCAATGCCAATTATTGAGCTGAAGCTGACCGGGCCGGACTCCCAACGGGAAGCGATGCTGGCGCTGTGGCCAGAAGTTAAGCGGGTTGCCGGGCAGAATATGATTTTTGAAGGTACGGAAGGCTTACCCGCGCAAATCGCCCGCACGTTGCAAGAACGGCAATTCAGCCTGACGCTGAGCGAACAATTCACCGGTGGTCTGGTGGCATTGCAGCTTTCTCGTGCGAATGCGCCACTGTTGGCGAGTGAAGTGGTTCCGCCTCAGGAAGAAACGCTGGCGCAAACGGCGCATTGGATAACCGAACGACGCAGCAAACATTATGCTGGATTGGCACTCGCGATATCGGCTTTCGAAAACGAACATATTAACTTTGCGCTGGCCACGCCTGATGGGACACACGCCTTGCGCGTACGGCTGAATGCAAATCGCTACAGCCTGGCGATTCGTCAGGAAGTGTGCGCGATGATGGCGCTAAATATGCTGCGCCGCTGGCTTAACAATCAGGATATCGCTAGCGAACACGGCTGGATCGAAGTGGTTGAGTCGTTGACGATTTAATTATTGATTGGGAAGGCTAAATGCCTTCCCAATCTGGCTCATGCGGTGGTATCGCCAGGCAATAGCCCGGTAATTATCTGAACTAAATCACGATCAATACCTTGTTCCAGCATTATGTGAGCGATACGTAAGGCTTCTTCTTGCGTACCTTTTTGCACCCCTTGTTCTAACCCTTTTTGCATTCCTTGTTCTAACCCTTGCTGTATCCCTTCTTGCAGTCCATTTTGGTGGCCTTCCTGCCTGAGTCTCTCTGCAATTGTCATCAGCTTCTCCTTGTGATGGGGGGATCGTTCGGCAACTTCGCGGATAAACTCGCTGACGCGAGAAACGTCGCCGTACCGTATCAGGTAATTAAATAGCGTTTGTAGCTGGCTGTCATTAGCAGTGCTTGTAACTAATAGCGAGACCAGTCGATCCACTAACCCCATTAAGTCACGATCGCGGATATGTTTTTGCATCAATTCAAGCAGCGCAACCCTGCGATGCTGCGCAATTTCATCGTCAGGTATTACGGTAATGTCGACCAGCGGAAAAGCCTCAGAATACAGTTGTCGCGCCAGTTGCGGATTATCAAATTCATCCAGCCAGTTGAGCGACCAGGGATAGGGACTTTGTTGACCGTGATAAAATAGCATGGGGATCACCAGCGGCAGCGTTTTATTCCCGGCATCAAGATGATGCTGCATCGCCGCGGTGGCATAACGCATCAGGCGAAATGCCATATGCGGTACCGCGGTACTCTGATGTTCAATAACACAATAAATATAGCCCTGACCTTCGCGGGTTTTTAGTGACCACACTACGTCGGAGTAGTATGCGCGGAGATCTTGTTCGATAAAACTGGTGGACTCCAGCTTCAGCGTTTGTAAATCACATATCTCACGTAATGCGATAGGAAGGTGTATCTCCAGAAAATCCCGAGCCATCTCAGGGTAAGACATTATCTTTTTAAAAACGGCATCATGCGGTGTAGATGTAGTGGATTTAGCCATGGTAGTCCGTCACCAGAAAGAGAAGATGGCGTGACGGTATCCACTTTTAATATGCGCTGCATGCGGGAAATGGGTTCTTTGTGTGGATGAATCAGAGATAAATATATCCGACTGCAACGTATTCAATTAAGCGGAACGGGCTACGCAAAAATGCCCGGTAGCAAACACCACCGGGCAACAGAGTTAACCCAACGCTTTGGCAAGCAGGGTGATAGGATGTTCGCAGCGTTTGCTTGTAGACATCTCAATCTGCCATTTACAGGTTTCGCAGTCGGTGACGACGATATCAGCGCCGCTTTCTTCAATTTGGCGGAATAACGGTGCGCCAATAGACTGTGAAGTCGGATAGTTTTCCTTTTTAAAGCCGTAAGTCCCGGCAATCCCGCAACACTGAGAATCCAGCACCGTCAGCTCCAGCCCTGGAATTTGTCGCAGTAGCTCCAGCGTATAGAGCGTCCAGCCCATTTTCTCCATGTGACATGGCGTGTGATAGACCACCTTCAGCGGCAGCGTCTTCAGCGGCAGCGTTTTACCTTCATCCAGCTTGCGCCATAGCCAGCGGGTTGCCAGTTCAATGTGTTCACGCAGGCCTGAGTTGTCGACATCCAGCACTTCCGGATATTCATCACGTAGCGCAAAGGTACAGGTTGATGAGGTGGCAATCACCGGAATGCCTTTGCCATCAATTGCCTCCCTGAGCGAGGCCACGTTGCTGACAGCCTGCTTACGCGCTTTATCGGTAAAACCGTTGGCAATCAGCGGTACGCCGCAGCATTTCTCTTTACTCAGCAGTTGCACGCCAGTACCCATCGCATTCAACACCTTGATCAGGTCTTTGCCGAGCTGGGGATGGTTGTAATTCACAAAACAGCCGTGGAAAAAGGCGACCTGATCCTGATACTGCGCCTGCTGTGCGGCAACGCTGCGATACCAGCGGCGGAAGGTGCCAAAGGAGTACTTCGGCAGCGTACGGCGATGATCGATTTTTAACGCGTAATCCAGCAACTGACGCACCGGTTTTAATGAGGTGGCGGTATTCACTATTGGGGCGAAGGGGGTGGATACGCTGCCCATTAAATCGGTATGACTTAAGACAAAGTTACGCAACGATGGGCGCGTCGTGTCGTATTTGGCGCGCGCGCGCTGGATAATATCGCCGATTTTCACGTCTGACGGACAGGCCACTTCGCAGCGTTTACAGTTGATGCAGTATTTCAGCGCGTCGTCATATAGCGCGCCATCTTTCAGGCGCAGACGTTCACCGTCCGGGCCGGCCTGCTTAGGACCCGGGTAGCTCGGATTGACGCGGCTTACCGGGCAGGCGGTGGTGCACACCGTACATTTGATACAACTTTCAAAACGTGTGTCGCTCATTGCTGTCCTCCTGCACGTTTCGCAATATGATGTGCGGCATGTAAGGCGCTAACTGCACACACGCCGCCTCCGCAACCCTGGGCGATAGGATCGAATCCGCCGAGAACGGAACCAATGGCATACATGTTCTCTATCGTTTTTCCCGCCAGTGATGGGCGTAATGCGGAATCGGTAGTCACGCCAAACTGTTGCCACGGTTGTGGATCGAAAACATCACGCTGATACCACTCGGCGCGAGTAGCTGTTTGCTGTACATCCAGTCCCAGGATTGGTTCATGGATTGCCTCACGCGTGGCGACCAGCCCGCTGCTGAAGAAGCTGCCGCTGGCGAGCACGGCGAAACGTGGCCGCAAGGGGATATCGGCATGATTTCGGGTCCAGATTTCGCTGACCACGCCATCCTGACAGGTGATTTTTTTCACTTCATCACCCGGCATCCACACACCGCCCTGGCGCACAAACTGGCGCTGCAATTTGTTGTGCAAACGCATGCCCAGCACCGAAGGTGGTAGGGTCGGTAACAGTGTCAGCGAGCAGGGGAGGCGCTCGTTAAGCCACTGCCAGAGCCGCTCATCGGCCAGACCAAAGCATGCCGGCATGATTATCATGTCGCAGGTTTTTGCCATTGGCAGCAATGCGTCATAAAGCAGCGACCATTTATCTTCGTTATCCAGCAGGCGCGCAATATTAACGGCGCGAAACTCGGTTGGGTTATCACGCAGGACATCCAGCTCCGGTAGCTCGATTTCTGCCGTCTCGACGCTGAGATTGCGTTGGCGTAATGACGCTGCGGCGAGATGCGCCTGAAAATCCAGTAACCCGCTAATCCCTACAACGCAGATACGCTGTGCGGACAGCGGCCAGACCGGCACTTCCGGGGAACTTAACCAGGTTGAGCGCAGGGTGCCCAGCGGGGTAACACGTTGATGTGCCTGATGCACTTTGCCCTGCAAATGCGTTCCGCATTCTTCCAGTAAATTTTGCGCCTGTTGGGCCAGTTCCAGAACGTTCTGCGTTCCGATGGTGCTATACGGATGTGCGGGTGCCTGAGTGCGCAGCGCATTCAAACCCGCTTCTATATCCGTCACCGGCTGACCATCGGGTAAGCTGCTGAGCAAATCCAGTGAGCCGGAGGAAAAATGCAGGGCGCTTTGGCCGCGGGTAACAATCGTGCAGCGCAGTCCGCTTTTTTGCAGTTGCAGGCCACATAGCAGTCCGGCGAGGCCGCCGCCGATAATGACGGTATCAAATTTCATCCTGGTGCTCCTTTTCCAGACCACACAACCCTTGATAAACCCAGCGCGTGAATTCGCTTTCGCGCAGCGCATCTCCCCAGGCGATAGGCTGCACGCCTTTCCAGCGTTCGTTGATGAAGTCGGAAAGCTGGGTAATGGACTGCGCTGCGGTAGTGACATTGAAACGTTGCAGCAAACCTGCGGCGCGACAGGCACACAATTCGCCCTGGCAGGTCCCCATTCCAACACGGGTACGGCGACGCAAATCGAGCAGGCTGTTGACGGTTAAATTCTCGACGGCGTATTGCACTTCGCCTGCGGTGACTGCTTCGCATTCACAGACCAGACTGCGGTGCTGGCGGCCTTCGCTAAGCCACGCAGGGGTGCGATCGCCGTGACGGTAGACCGCCGAGCCGCGCAGTGGAGCTGGCAATGAGATCACGCGTTTAAGCGTATGCTCGGTAGATTCCTGTGAGCCAGGCAGCGCGGTGTCTGCCGTTGTGCAAGGCTGGGTATTGCCCAGCTTACGGCAAACGGCATCGGTGGCCCATTCCGCCATCAGGCGGTAGGTCATCAGTTTGCCGCCGGTAATGGTGATAAACCCTTCCAGTCCGTCACGTTCAGCGTGATCGAACAGTACAATCCCACGGCTGACGTTACGACCGCTTGGGTCGTCGTCGCTAGCCACCAGCGGGCGTACGCCGGAGTAGGCGCGTAAAATGCGCGTTTTCGCCATAATCGGCGCCAGCTTCTCGCCTTCACGCAGCAGAATATCGACCTCTTCTGCGGTGACGCGGTTGCTGTCGATATCGTCGTAATCAATGTGCTGTGAGGTGGTACCGATCAGTGAAATGGTATCGCCAGGCACCAGAATATCGGCGTCAGAGGGCTTACGGCAGCGGTTAATGACATGCTGGTTAATGCGATGATCCATAATCAGCAACGAACCTTTGGCCGGGAACATACGGATGCTCAGATCGGCATATTCCGCAATGCGTTGACCCCAGATCCCAGCGGCGTTGACGACAACCGGTGCATGCAGGGACTGCATTTCGCCTGTCAGATGATTGCGCACGTTAACGCCGCAAACCGTTGCGCCTTCGCGGATCAGTCCCGTCACTTCATACGCCGTTAAGATAACCGCGCCATGCTCACGCGCATCCAGCATGTTAGCTGCTGTTAAGCGGAAAGGATCGACCGTGCCGTCTGGTACTTTTACTGCACCAATCAGCTGTGGATTCACAGAAGGTTCGATAATACGTGCCTGCTGAGGGTCAATCGCTTCTGCGCGAATCCCTGCCTCTTCACAGGCGCGAATAAAGGTAGCCTGGAAGGACAGCTCATCCTCCGGCAGAGTAATAAACAGACCGTCCGTTGGCTCAACGCAATGACGGGCGATACGTTTCAGAATTTGGTTTTCGCTGATGCACTCACGGGCAGATTCAGCGTCGGTGACGGCGTAGCGTGCACCGCTGTGCAGCAGACCGTGGTTGCGCCCGGTCGCACCTGTGGCGATATCGTGGCGTTCCACTAAGATGACGCGCAACCCGCGCAGCGCACAGTCACGTGCGATCCCTGCACCTGTTGCTCCTCCACCAATGATAATCACGTCACTTGTTTGCGAGTCGCGAGTTTTCATTGTTTTTCCTCACAGTTCGTTTTTTATCATTTAGCCACATAAAAAACATGGATTGTTTGATTTCGCGCATAATCGCTCATTATTCGAAAATGAAACGTGATTTCGTGCGCCTTTATGAACATTTGTCATAAATCTGTAACAATATGTGCTGCGTTTCACATTTTTGTTATGTATCTTTCCTTAACATCGCGGCCACACTGGGAGCGGTAGGGTAGTAATGACGAACTGCAGTGTTTACTTCGAATGAAAGACGGCCACGGAGGCTACACTATGTTGAGCATTTTTAAACCAGCGTCACACACGGCGCGTTTACCTGCAGCGGAGATCGACCCGACATATCGTCGATTACGTTGGCAGATTTTTCTGGGGATTTTCTTTGGTTATGCCGCGTACTATCTGGTACGTAAGAACTTTGCCCTTGCGATGCCGTATCTGGTTGAACAAGGTTTCTCGCGTGGCGATCTGGGTTTTGCGTTGTCCGGTATCTCCATTGCTTACGGATTTTCGAAATTCATCATGGGGTCCATTTCGGATCGCTCGAATCCGCGCGTTTTCCTGCCAGCCGGTCTGATTCTGGCCGCCGCAGTGATGCTGTTCATGGGCTTTGTGCCGTGGGCGACATCGAGCATCGCGGTAATGTTTGTGCTGCTGTTCCTCTGCGGATGGTTCCAGGGGATGGGTTGGCCGCCGTGTGGCCGTACTATGGTGCACTGGTGGTCGCAGAAAGAGCGTGGAGGCATTGTTTCCGTCTGGAACTGTGCGCATAACGTGGGTGGCGGTCTGCCTCCGCTGTTGTTCCTGCTGGGTATGGCCTGGTTCAATGACTGGAAAGCGGCGCTGTATATGCCTGCTTTCGGTGCGATCGTCGTCGCGCTGATTGCTTTTGCCCTGATGCGTGATACGCCGCAGTCCTGTGGTCTGCCGCCTATCGAAGAGTATAAGAACGACTATCCGGACGATTACACCGAGAAAGCGGAAGAAGAGCTGACTGCGAAGCAGATCTTCATGCAGTACGTACTGCCGAACAAACTGTTGTGGTACATCGCTATCGCCAACGTGTTTGTTTATCTGCTGCGCTACGGCATCCTGGACTGGTCACCAACCTACCTGAAAGAAGTGAAGCATTTCGCACTGGACAAATCATCCTGGGCCTACTTCCTGTATGAGTATGCGGGTATTCCGGGCACGCTGCTGTGCGGCTGGATGTCGGATAAAGTCTTCCGTGGTAACCGTGGCGCGACCGGCGTGTTCTTTATGACGCTGGTAACTATTGCGACCATCGTTTACTGGATGAACCCGGCAGGCAACCCGAACGTGGATATGGCTTGTATGATCATCATCGGCTTCCTGATCTACGGTCCGGTAATGTTGATTGGTCTGCACGCGCTGGAACTGGCACCGAAAAAAGCGGCGGGAACGGCGGCTGGCTTTACCGGTCTGTTCGGTTATCTCGGCGGTTCTGTGGCCGCGAGCGCCATTGTTGGCTACACCGTTGACTTCTTCGGTTGGGACGGCGGCTTTATGGTGATGATTGGCGGTAGCGTGCTGGCGGTTATTCTGCTGGTAGTCGTCATGATTGGCGAAAAACGCCATCACGAAGAGATGGAACTGAAGCGTAACGGGGGCTAATAGATGAAAACCACATTGAAAAGTCTCAGCGTGGCGCTGATGCTCGCAGGTATGGTGGTCAGCAGTGCAGCTGTTGCCGCAGATAAAATCGTGATTGCGCATCGTGGCGCCAGCGGTTATCTGCCGGAGCATACGCTGCCAGCAAAGGCGATGGCCTATGCCCAGGGGGCGGATTATCTGGAGCAGGATTTGGTTATGACCAAGGATGACCATCTGGTCGTCCTGCATGACCACTATCTTGACCGCGTCACCGATGTTGCCGAGCGTTTTCCGGATCGTGCGCGTAAAGATGGGCGTTACTACGCCATCGACTTTACGCTGGATGAAATTAAATCGCTGAAATTTACCGAAGGCTTCGATATCGAAAACGGCAAAAAGGTCCAGACCTACCCAGGGCGCTTCCCGATGGGTAAATCTGATTTCCGCGTGCATACGTTCGAAGAAGAGATTGAGTTTGTTCAGGGATTAAATCATTCCACCGGTAAAAACATCGGTATTTACCCGGAAATGAAAGCGCCGTGGTTCCATCACCAGGAAGGGAAGGACATTGCGGCTAAAACGCTGGAAGTACTGAAAAAGTACGGGTATACCGACAAGAACGACAAGGTCTATCTACAGTGTTTTGATGTTGCAGAGTTGAAGCGCATTAAAAATGAACTGGAACCGAAGATGGGGATGGATCTCAATCTGGTACAGTTGATTGCGTACACTGACTGGAATGAAACCCAGGAGAAAAAGCCGGACGGTAGTTGGGTTAATTACAACTACGACTGGATGTTTAAACCGGGTGCCATGAAGCAGGTTGCGCAGTATGCGGACGGCATTGGGCCGGACTATCACATGCTGATTGATGAGAAGTCGAAGAAGGGCAATATCTCGTTAACTGGCATGGTGCAGGACGCACATCAGAATAAGATGGTTGTGCATCCTTATACCGTTCGCGCCGATCAACTGCCGGATTACACCACTGACGTAAACCAGCTGTATGACATTCTTTATAACAAGGCGGGCGTGGACGGGCTGTTCACCGACTTCCCCGACAAAGCAGTGAAATTCTTGAATAAAGAGTGATGGCGTAAGGCCTGTGATGCACCTCCGGTCACAGGCCTTAATGGATGAAACGTTTTAACTGCTAGATAAGGCCGTCTGCTGTCAACGTTTCCATACATGCCTGCAGGAGAAATAAAGGGCTGCCGTCCACCGGCGGCTCTTTTGCCAGTAAGGATATCTGTCGATAGAACGTCGGTTCCAGCGGGACTGAGCGTACTTTCCCACCAACCGCCTTCAGCGTTAATTCCGGTAATAACGCTATACCCAGCCCCTGACGAATAAAGCTCATCGCGGTATCCGGATGGTTAAACTCGTATTTAATGACCGGTTCAATTCCCTTCTCTTTAAATAGCGCCATGATGCTTAATTCATAGCGACCTTTGCTGATAATGAGCGGTTCTCCAACCAGTTGTTCCACTGAAATCGTTCTATTGGCCGCCAGCGGATGGCTTTCAGGAACTACAACGGTAAATTTGTCGCGATACACCGGTACGCAGTACATGCCATTTACCGGGAAATGTACAAATCCCGCATCGATATCCCCACTGCGCAGGGAATCAACGATTGCCGTGCTGTTTTCTTCATAAGGGATAATTTTGATATGCGGGTGGTGCTGCTCGAAGTGGTGGATGATACCGGGCAAAATACAGGCACAGGCGCTGGGAAAGCAGCCGATTCGCAGGGTTCTGGCCGGGTTTTGTCGCTCTTGCTCGGCAATCTCTTTCACCGCGTTGGTTTCTGACACGATCGTCCGCAGGTGTGAAACGATCCGACTCCCGGCCGGACTAAGTTGAATGTCTTTGCGGCGTTCGCGGATAAGAATATCAACCCCTAGTTCTTCCTCTAGCGCTGAAATTGCCTGGCTAACGGCGGATTGGGTCATGTACAGCCGCTTGCTGGCTTCGGTAAAACCACCGTACTCAAGTACAGCAAGCAGGGCATGGATCTGGGTTAATGTCATTAGCTCCCTCTAATCAACAATATTAAAACGATTAATTTCTCTAATATAATGGACCTGTTTATACTTGCGGTCTACCGTAAAATCACACTTCGACGCACCTGTCCGTAGTTCAGTTGAGCTGAGCGTTGCCTGCGTGCGCCGTCTGGACAGGTTGTCGAATATGAAAGAAAAACTGTGGACGAAAGATTTTTGGGCAATAACGATAATCAGCTTTATTATATTTTTTGTTTTTTATGTCCTGCTCACGCTGTTACCGATCTATATTTCGGATCGACTGCATGCCACTCCAGATAAGGCCGGATTATTAGTCACCTTCTTTTTGGGGGCCGCCATTGTTGTGCGCCCGTTTGCGGGACAATGGGTAGGAAAATATTCGAATAAAACAATTCTGGTGCTCTCTTCTCTGGCCTTTTTGGTGGTCACTGCGCTGTATCCTTTTTGCCACTCAATTGAATCACTGCTGTTGATTCGGGTGCTTCATGGTGTAACGTTTGGCGTTATTACCACGGTAAAAGGAACGATTTCCGCGCGGTTGATACCGGCCTCCCGACGTGGGGAGGGCATCAGTTTTTTCTCGTTAGCCATGGGACTGGCAATGGTTGTGGGGCCGTGGGTAGGGTTGAACATGGCACGCTGGGAAGCTTTTACCACTGCATTCTGGCTGTGTAGCGCGGTTGCCGTACTGGGTATTATCCTGTCATTGATTGTCGCCGTACCGCCGGTTATCCGTCATGCTGACGGCTCAAAACCGAAGCTGGGATTTGCTGCAATGTTTGATCGCGCCGCACTGCCTTTCGCGATGGTGACGTTTTTCATGACCTTTTCGTACGCGGGCGTTTCCGCTTTTCTCGCACTGTATGCGCGCGAGCTCGATCTAATGGCCGCCGCCAGTAATTTCCTGCTGTGCTACGCCATTTGCCTGATGATCTGTCGAACCTTTACCGGCAATATTTGTGATAAAAAAGGGCCGAAATACGTGGTCTATCCGTGTTTGTTGGCCTTCACCGTCGGGCTGGTGGCGCTTGGCTATACTAACGGCAGCATTATGATGATTATTTCCGGTGGATTAATTGGCATCGGTTATGGTTCGGTCACACCCGTATTTCAGACACAAATTATTAGTTCGGTGGAACCCCATAAAATTGGTATCGCCAATTCGCTGTTTTTCAATGCGATGGATGCAGGAATGGCAATCGGCGCGTTTATCATGGGGATGATGGTCGAGGGTGTGGGATATCGGGCGATTTATCTGGTGGGTGCGCTGCTGGTGGTACTGGCCGGGGCGCTGTATATCATGCAGATGAAAAAACGCGGAGACGTGGTACTGGTCTCCGCGCATGAAGTTCACTAAACACTATAACTCTATTTCAATATCGCCTTTTGCCCGGCAACAGCACGGCAATATTTCACCGGGCTGAATGAAGGCCAGCGGTTCTGCAATCCAGTCAACCTGTCCCGCCACCAGGCGGGTACGGCAGGAGCCGCAGTATCCTTCACGACACTGATATTCGACTTCAACATCGTGCGACTCGAGCGCGGCAAGCAGGGAAGGGTGTTCATCCTGGCACAGCAACTGCGTGCCAGAGATGCGCAGAGTCACGCGGCCCATCAGAGCTGGAAGTTACTCAGATCGTCAGTATCGACTTCGGCATCGATCTGGCCGACCAGATAAGAGCTGACTTCCACTTCCTGCGGCGCAACCTGGACGTTATCGGACACCAGCCAGGTGTTGATCCACGGGATCGGGTTAGAACGTGTCTGGAATGGCAGATCGAGCCCAACAGCCTGCATACGGATGTTGGTGATGTACTCAACGTACTGGCACAGAATGTCTTTGTTCAGGCCAATCATTGAGCCATCACGGAACAGATAATCTGCCCACTCTTTTTCCTGCAGCGCGGCCTGTACGAACAGGTCGTAGCACTCTTGTTTGCACTCTTCGGCAATTTCCGCCATCTCCGGATCGTCCACGCCGCTGCGCAGCAGGTTCAGCATATGCTGAGTACCGGTCAGGTGCAGGGCTTCGTCGCGGGCGATCAGACGAATAATTTTCGCGTTGCCTTCCATCAGTTCACGTTCGGCGAAGGCGAAAGAGCAGGCGAAGCTGACATAAAAGCGGATCGCTTCCAGCGCGTTCACGCTCATCAGGCACAGATACAGCTTCTTCTTCAGCTCACGCAGGTTTACGACAACCGTTTTACCATTAACGGTATGCTTACCTTCGCCCAGCAAATGCCAGTAGCTGGTCATCTCGATCAATTCGTCGTAGTAGCTGGAGATGCCTTCTGCGCGTTTCTGGATTTGCTCGTTGGTGACGATATCGTCAAACACCACCGCCGGATCGTTAACAATATTACGGATGATGTGGGTGTAAGAGCGGGAGTGGATCGTTTCAGAAAACGCCCACGTTTCCACCCAGGTTTCCAGTTCAGGGATCGAGATTAACGGCAGCAGCGCGACGTTAGGACTACGTCCCTGAATGGAGTCCAGCAGCGTCTGATACTTCAGGTTGCTGATGAAGATATGTTTTTCATGTTCCGGCAATGCCTGGAAGTCGATACGATCGCGAGAAACATCGACTTCTTCCGGACGCCAGAAGAAAGAGAGCTGCTTTTCGATCAGTTTTTCAAAGATGTCATATTTTTGCTGATCGTAGCGGGCGACGTTCACCGGCTGGCCGAAGAACATCGGTTCCAGAAGCTGATCATTTTTCGTCTGTGAAAAAGTGGTGTATGCCATTGATGTGAATCCTGTCTGGAATGTACTGCCGGATGCGCTTTGCTTATCCGGCCTACAATACCGCGAATTAATTTGTAGGCCGGGTAAGCGTTACGCCACCCGGCAAAAGATTAAATCTTACATGCGCCGCTTTCGCAGCCATCGTCCTGAATGGACGGTACCAGATCGTCCTGAGAGTCTTCCGCACCGTCACGGGTGTTCTGATAATACAGCGTTTTGACACCAAATTTGTAGGCGGTGAGCAGGTCTTTCAGCAACTGCTGCATCGGTACTTTTCCGGACGGGAAGCGCGACGGATCGTAGTTGGTGTTGGCGGAAATCGACTGATCGATAAATTTCTGCATGATGCCTACCAGCTGCAGATAGCCGTCGTTGTTTGGCATTTCCCACAGCAGTTCGTATGCGTCGTGCAGGTGTTCGTAGTCCGGCACGACCTGACGCAGAATCCCATCTTTCGATGCTTTGATGCTCACGTAACCGCGTGGCGGTTCAATACCGTTGGTGGCGTTGGAGATCTGCGAAGAGGTCTCGGACGGCATCAGGGCTGACAGCGTGGAGTTACGCAGGCCGTGAGTCTTGATAGATTCACGCAGCTGTTCCCAGTCCATATGCAGCGGTTCGTTAGCGATAGCATCAAGATCTTTTTTATAGGTATCAATCGGCAGAATACCTTTCGCATAGGTGGTTTCGTTAAACCATGGGCATGCGCCTTGCTCTTTTGCCAGCTCGTTAGAAGCCTTCAGCAGGTAATATTGAATCGCTTCAAAGGTTTTGTGAGTCAGGTTATTGGCGCTGCCGTCAGAGTAGCGTTTACCGTTTTTCGCCAGCCAGTAAGCGTAGTTGATCACGCCAATACCCAGCGTACGACGACCCATCGCACCGCGTTTGGCGGCCGGAATCGGATAATCCTGGTAATCGAGCAGCGCATCCAGCGCACGTACCGCCAGTACGGCCAGCTCTTCCAGTTCGTCCAGACTTTCGATAGCGCCCAGGTTAAATGCGGACAGCGTACACAGTGCAATTTCGCCGTTTTCATCGTTAACGTCGGTCAGCGGTTTGGTCGGCAGGGCAATTTCCAGGCACAGGTTGGACTGGCGTACCGGCGCGACAACCGGATCAAACGGGCTATGGGTGTTGCAGTGGTCAACGTTCTGAATGTAGATACGACCGGTCGAGGCACGTTCCTGCATCATCAGTGAGAACAGCTCAACTGCTTTCACGCGCTGTTTGCGGATGCTGTCGTCGTTTTCATATTGGGTGTACAGACGCTCAAACTCATCCTGATCGGCGAAGAACGCGTCATACAGACCCGGGACGTCGGACGGGCTAAACAGGGTGATGTCACCGCCTTTCAGCAGGCGGGTGTACATCAGCTTGTTGATCTGTACGCCGTAGTCCATGTGACGAACGCGGTTACCTTCGACGCCACGGTTGTTTTTCAGGACCAGCAGGCTTTCAACTTCCAGGTGCCACATTGGGTAGAACAGCGTGGCTGCACCACCGCGTACGCCACCCTGAGAGCAGGATTTCACCGCAGTCTGGAAATGCTTGTAGAACGGGATACAGCCGGTGTGGAACGCTTCACCGCCGCGAATCGGGCTACCCAGCGCACGGATGCGACCAGCGTTAATGCCGATACCGGCACGCTGAGAAACGTATTTCACAATTGCGCTGGAGGTTGCGTTGATGGAGTCCAGGCTGTCGCCGCACTCGATTAGTACGCAGGAGCTGAACTGACGCGTTGGGGTACGCACGCCGGACATAATTGGCGTCGGCAGCGAGATTTTGAACGTAGAAACGGCGTCGTAGAAACGTTTTACATATTGCAGACGTGTTTCACGCGGATAGTTAGAGAACAGGCAAGCCGCTACCAGAATGTAGAGGAACTGTGCGCTTTCATAGATCTCACCGGTAACACGGTTTTGCACCAAATATTTACCTTCCAACTGCTTCACCGCTGCGTAGGAGAAGGTCATATCACGGTCGTGTACGATGAACGAGTCCATCTGCTTGAACTCTTCTTCCGTGTAGTCTTCCAGCAGATGATTGTCGTATTTGCCCATTTCAACCATTTTCACGACATGGTCGAACAGCTTTGGCGGTTCAAACTCACCGTAGGCTTTTTTACGCAGGTGGAAAATCGCCAGACGGGCAGCCAGATACTGATAATCCGGCGCTTCGCGGGAGATCAGGTCGGCGGCTGCTTTGATGATTGTTTCATGGATGTCGGAGGTCTTGATTCCGTCATAAAACTGAATGTGGGAGCGCAGCTCGACCTGAGAAATCGATACGTTATTCAGTCCTTCTGCCGCCCAATCCAGAACTCGGTGGATTTTGTCGAGATTGATGCGCTCTGTACTACCATCACGCTTTGTCACCAGCAGACTCTGATTCATGTGGTTTTTTACCTGTCCGTGAAAGAAAAAATATCCCCCATATTATCCACAGAGTCATGTTGTGACTAAGTCTGTGGATAAATACTATATGTAGGGGTTGTTTGATAAAATAGACGCTATATGGTGAGTATTCTAGTAGGGATTCTTTTCAGCACAAGAGTTGATTTTGAGGTTAAATTGAGGTTGCAAAAGGGTGATAATCGCTAAGTGCGCGTCTTATAAGGCCTGGCGGGGATGTCAATAATTGAGAAAAAAAATAGAAAATTTGATCGAGTGCTGATTTCTTCATCTAAGGCAAGGAAAGTTCTTATGATCTGGCACAGGATTTGTAGGCCTGATAAGCGAAACGTCATCAGGCATGGTTCCAGTAAGCATGCCGGATGGCGGCATTGCACGCTTTATCCGGCCTACAGGAGCGGTTAATCAACCTTGGCGGTGGTATGTACCATATAGTTCACATCAACGCCCGGGCCAAGTTTGAAGGTGTTGGTGATGGGGTTGTAATGCAGGCCGGTCATATGGCGCTCTTTCAGTACGGTCTGGTCAACCCAATCTAATAATTCAGCAGGCTTAATAAACTTTTTCACATCGTGCGTGCCTTTCGGCACCATGCGCAGAATATATTCCGCTCCGACCACCGCCATCAGCCAGGATTTGCCGTTGCGGTTAAGCGTGGAGAAAAATACTTCACCACCCGGTTTGACCAACCTGGCGCAAGCTCTGACCACTGACTGTGGGTCTGGCACGTGCTCCAGCATTTCCATGCAGGTGACAACGTCATACTGATGTGCATGCTTTTCCGCATGCTCTTCGACGGTTTCTTGTACGTACTCTACCTGGATACCGCTTTCCAGTGCATGCAGTTTTGCTACCTGCAGCGGTTCAAAACCCATGTCCAGTCCGGTGACGGTAGCACCTTCGCGCGCCATGCTCTCCGCCAGAATACCGCCGCCGCATCCGACGTCGAGTACCTTTTTACCAAACAGGCCGCCTGAGCGCTCAGTAATATAGCCCAGACGCAGTGGATTAATGCGGTGCAGCGGCTTAAATTCACCCTCAAGATCCCACCAGCGTGACGCGACTGCTTCAAACTTGGCAATTTCTTCATGGTCAACGTTGTGAGCTACCGGAGGTTTTTCGGCATTCATTGGGGCTTCTACTCCTAAATTTGCGATGCAAATGAGTATATCAGCCTGACGGGATGAATAAAGCCTCTGTCAGGGGGAATCCATTTACCTGAATCTGCACGGATGTGTTATAATTTGCGACCTTTGAATCCGGGATACAGTAGAGGGATAGCGGTTAGATGAGCGACCTTGCGAGAGAAATTACACCGGTCAACATTGAGGAAGAGCTGAAGAGCTCCTATCTGGATTATGCGATGTCGGTCATTGTTGGCCGTGCGCTGCCGGACGTCCGAGATGGCCTGAAACCGGTTCACCGTCGCGTACTTTACGCCATGAACGTATTGGGCAACGACTGGAATAAAGCCTATAAAAAATCTGCCCGTGTCGTTGGTGACGTAATCGGTAAATACCACCCTCATGGTGATACCGCCGTTTACGACACCATTGTTCGTATGGCGCAGCCATTCTCCTTGCGCTACATGCTGGTAGATGGTCAGGGTAACTTTGGTTCTGTCGATGGCGACTCCGCAGCGGCGATGCGTTATACGGAAATCCGTATGTCGAAAATCGCCCATGAGCTGATGGCTGACCTGGAAAAAGAAACGGTTGATTTCGTCGACAACTATGACGGCACCGAACAAATTCCTGACGTCATGCCGACCAAAATTCCTAACCTGCTGGTGAACGGTTCGTCCGGTATCGCGGTAGGTATGGCGACCAACATTCCGCCGCACAACCTGACCGAAGTGATCAACGGCTGTCTGGCATATATTGACGATGAAGACATCAGCATTGAAGGGCTGATGGAACATATTCCGGGTCCGGACTTCCCGACTGCTGCGATCATCAACGGTCGTCGTGGTATCGAAGAAGCCTACCGTACCGGTCGTGGCAAAGTGTACATTCGCGCACGCGCGGAAGTCGAAGCGGATGCCAAAACGGGTCGTGAAACCATCATCGTTCACGAAATTCCGTATCAGGTAAACAAAGCGCGCCTGATTGAGAAAATCGCCGAGCTGGTAAAAGACAAACGCGTTGAAGGCATCAGCGCGCTGCGTGACGAGTCTGACAAAGACGGTATGCGCATCGTGATTGAAGTGAAACGTGATGCGGTCGGGGAAGTGGTTCTGAACAACCTCTATTCCCAGACCCAACTGCAGGTTTCCTTCGGTATCAACATGGTTGCATTGCACCATGGCCAGCCGAAGATCATGAACCTGAAAGATATTATTGCCGCGTTCGTACGTCACCGCCGTGAAGTCGTAACCCGTCGTACTATCTTTGAACTGCGTAAAGCCCGCGACCGTGCGCACATCCTTGAAGCGCTGGCGATTGCGCTGGCGAACATCGATCCGATTATCGAACTGATCCGCCGCGCGCCGACCCCGGCTGAAGCGAAAGCTGCGCTGGTTGCGCGTTCGTGGGAACTGGGCAACGTTTCCGCCATGCTGGAGCGTGCCGGTGATGACGCCGCGCGTCCTGAATGGCTGGAGCCGGAATTTGGCGTGCGTGACGGTCAGTACTATCTGACTGAACAGCAGGCCCAGGCTATTCTGGATCTGCGTTTGCAGAAACTGACCGGCCTTGAGCACGAAAAACTGCTCGACGAATACAAAGAGCTGCTGGAACAGATCGCTGAACTGCTGCACATTCTGGGCAGCGCCGATCGTCTGATGGAAGTTATCCGTGAAGAGATGGAGCTGATTCGTGAACAGTTCGGTGACGCTCGTCGTACTGAAATCACCGCGAACAGCGCTGACATCAACATCGAAGATCTGATTAGCCAGGAAGATGTTGTCGTAACCTTGTCTCATCAGGGCTACGTGAAATATCAGCCGTTAACCGATTACGAAGCGCAGCGTCGTGGCGGTAAAGGTAAATCAGCAGCACGCATTAAAGAAGAAGACTTTATTGACCGCCTGCTGGTGGCCAACACCCATGACACGATCCTCTGCTTCTCCAGCCGTGGTCGTTTGTACTGGATGAAGGTCTATCAGTTGCCGGAAGCAAGCCGTGGCGCACGTGGACGTCCAATCGTCAACCTGTTGCCGCTGGAAGCTAACGAACGTATTACCGCAATTCTGCCAGTACGTGAGTACGAAGAGGGCGTGAACGTCTTCATGGCAACCGCCAGCGGTACCGTGAAGAAAACGGCGCTGACCGAGTTCAGCCGTCCGCGTTCTGCCGGTATTATTGCGGTTAACCTGAACGAAGGCGACGAACTGATTGGTGTAGATCTGACATCCGGCAGTGACGAAGTCATGTTGTTCTCTGCGGCAGGAAAAGTGGTGCGCTTTAAAGAAGATGCTGTCCGTGCAATGGGTCGTACCGCGACAGGTGTACGCGGTATCAAGCTGGCGGAAAAAGATAGCGTGGTATCGCTGATCGTTCCGCGCGGTGAAGGTGCGATCCTGACCGTTACTCAGAACGGTTACGGTAAACGTACGGCGGCGGAAGAGTATCCGACCAAGTCTCGTGCGACCCAGGGCGTTATCTCCATCAAGGTTACCGAGCGCAACGGTTCCGTTGTTGGCGCAGTGCAGGTTGAAGATACCGACCAGATCATGATGATCACCGACGCAGGTACGCTGGTACGTACTCGCGTGTCGGAAATCAGCGTGGTAGGGCGTAATACCCAGGGCGTTATCCTTATCCGTACTGCGGAAGACGAAAACGTCGTGGGTCTGCAACGCGTTGCTGAACCGGTTGATGATGAAGAGCTCGATTCCATCGACGGAAGCGCAGCTGAAGGTGACGAGGATATCGCACCTGAAGCGGAAAGCGATGATGATGCAGCAGCGGATGACGCTGACGAGTAATTAAGACGCTATAAAAAGGGCCGGAGAAATCCGGCCCTTTTTTTAATGGCATTGCGACAAAAGACATTTACCGCTACCTTAACCACACTCTATTAATGCCCTGAGGCGGAGCTTCGCCCCTTTGAAATACCTTGCTTCCGTTCATTCAACCCTAAAAGTTTCACGCTACCTGTTCAGAGCGTTGGCGCTCGTTATCTGGTGTCTGATTGCGTTCGCCTCCGTGTTCTACATTGTGAATGCGCTGCATCAGCGAGAGTCTGAGATCCATCAGGAGCTTAATCTCAGCTCCGATCAGGCCCAGCGCTACATTCAGCGCACATCTGATGTCATTAAAGAGCTGAAATATATTGCCGAGAATCGCTTAACGGCGGAAAACGGCGTGATGTCGCTGCGGGCGCGAGATGATAAAACCGTCGTGCCTAATTTTGAGCCGCTGTTTGCCGACTCCGACTGTTCTGTCATGGGCAACGCCTGGCGAGGTTCTCTGGAATCACTGGCATGGTTTATGCGCTACTGGCGCGACAACTTTTCCGCCGCCTATGATTTAAATCGAGTGTTCCTGATTGGCAGCGACAACCTCTGTATGGCCAATTTCGGCTTGCGTGATATGCCTGTCGAACGTGACGAGGCCCTGAAGGCGTTGCATGAGCGCATTATTAAGTATCGCAATGCTACGCAAGATGAAAACGGCAACAACTTGTTCTGGATCAGCCAGGGGCCGCGTCCGGGAGTAGGGTATTTCTATGCGCTGACGCCGGTTTACCTCGCCAATCGCCTCCAGGCGCTGTTGGGCGTAGAGCAGCCTATTCGTATGGAGAATTTCTTCACGCCGGGCAGTTTACCGATGGGCGTGACCATCCTCGACGAAAATGGGCATGCGCTGATTTCGCTCACTGGCCCTGAAGGGAATATTAAGGCTGAGCCCCACTGGATGCAGGAACGCTCCTGGTTTGGTTACACGCCGGGTTTCCGCGAGCTGGTATTGAAGAAGAATCTGCCTCCGTCCTCCCTGAGCATCGTTTATTCCGTTCCGGTCGATCTGGTGCTGGAGCGGATCCGCATGATGATCCTGAACGCTATCTTGTTGAACGTGCTGGTTGGCGCGGCATTGTTTATGCTCACGCGCATGTATGAACGGCGCATTTTTATTCCAGCGGAAAGCGATGCTCAGCGGCTGGAAGAACATGAGCAGTTTAACCGTAAAATCGTAGCTTCTGCGCCGGTGGGTATTTGTATTCTGCGCACGATGGATGGGATTAACATCCTGAGTAACGAACTGGCGCACACCTATCTGAATATGCTGACGCATGAAGACCGTCAGCGGTTAACGCAAATTATTTGCGGCCAACAGGTCAATTTTGTTGATGTACTGACCAGCAACAATACCAATCTGCAAATCAGCTTTGTGCACTCGCGCTATCGCAATGAAAACGTGGCAATTTGTGTCCTGGTTGATGTCAGTGCGCGCGTTAAAATGGAAGAGTCGTTGCAGGAGATGGCGCAGGCGGCGGAACAGGCCAGCCAGTCCAAATCGATGTTCCTTGCGACGGTGAGCCATGAGCTACGTACACCGCTATATGGCATTATCGGTAACCTTGATTTGTTGCAAACCAAAGAGTTACCGAGTGGGGTGGATCGTCTGGTAACGGCGATGAATAACTCTTCCAGCCTGCTGCTGAAAATTATCAGCGATATTCTCGACTTCTCAAAAATTGAATCTGAACAGCTGAAGATTGAGCCGCGAGAGTTTTCACCGCGTGAAGTCATGAACCATATTACGGCTAACTATTTGCCGCTGGTGGTCCGCAAGCAGTTGGGGTTGTACTGCTTTATCGACCCGGATGTGCCCGTGGCGCTGAATGGCGATCCGATGCGTTTACAACAGGTGATTTCTAATCTGCTGAGTAACGCAATCAAGTTTACCGATACCGGTTGTATTGTGCTGCACGTGCAGTGCAGCGGCGACTACCTGAGCATTCGAGTGCGTGATACCGGTGTAGGGATCCCTGCCAAAGAGGTGGTTCGGTTGTTCGATCCTTTCTTCCAGGTGGGGACTGGCGTACAGCGTAATTTCCAGGGAACGGGACTCGGTTTGGCGATTTGTGAAAAATTGATCAGCATGATGGATGGAGATATTTCCGTCGATTCCGAGCCGGGAATGGGGAGTCAGTTTACGCTGCGTATTCCGCTTTATGGCGCACAGTATCCGCTGAAAAAAGGGGTAGAAGGATTGGCAGGCACGCGTTGCTGGCTGGCAGTACGCAATGCGTCACTGTACCAATTTCTCGAATCCAGCCTGACGCGTAACGGGATGACGGTACTGCGATATGAGGGAGAACAGCCCGATGCGGATGACCTGTTGGTGGCCGACGATGTGCTGGAACAGGCCTGGCAGGGACGGGCAGCGGTAATTTTCTGCCGCCGCCATATTGGCATTCCGCTGGAACGAGAGCCTGGAGAATGGGTACACAGCGTTGCGTCACCGCACGAACTGCCTGCGCTGTTGGCGCATATCTATAGCGTAGAGCTGGGGAGTGAAGATCTCTCCACGGCGCTGCCAGCCCCGGATAAAGCCGGTGCGACGAACGATGACATGATGATCCTGGTTGTTGACGATCACCCTATCAACCGGCGCTTACTGGCCGATCAGTTGGGATCGTTGGGATATCAGTGTAAAACGGCGAATGACGGTGTGGATGCGCTCAATGTACTCAGCAAAAACCATATCGATATCGTGCTGAGTGACGTCAACATGCCAAACATGGATGGTTATCGCCTGACGCAGCGTATCCGCCAGCTAGGGTTAACGCTGCCTGTTGTGGGGGTAACGGCAAACGCGCTTGCCGAAGAGAAGCAGCGTTGTCTGGAATCAGGTATGGATAGCTGTCTGTCCAAGCCGGTGACCTTAGACGTATTGAAGCAAACGCTGGCGGTCTATGCGGAAAGAGTGAGAAAAACGCGGGGATAGGGAATAAAAGAGCCGGATGGCGGCGTTAGTCTTATCCGGCCTACGAAAAGTGCACGATGCTGTTTGTTCGTAGGCCTGATAAACGCAGCGCCATCAGGCATTTTGACGTGATAAAGAATTACTCTTTGTCTGACGGACTCAGCGTCACGGAGGAGAGGTAATTCAGCAGTGCGATATCGTTTTCCACACCGAGCTTCATCATTGCCGATTTTTTCTGGCTACTGATGGTTTTAATGCTGCGGTTGAGCTTTTTGGCGATCTCAGTAACCAGGAAACCTTCGGCAAACAAGCGCAGAACTTCACTCTCTTTCGGTGACAGACGTTTGTCGCCATAGCCGCTGGCGCTGATTTTCTCCAGCAGACGAGACACGCTTTCTGGGGTAAATTTCTTACCTTTCTGCAGCGCGGCCAGCGCTTTTGGCAGGTCGGTAGGCGCACCTTGCTTCAGTACGATCCCTTCAATATCGAGATCCAGTACCGCGCTCAGGATAGCCGGATTGTTGTTCATGGTCAGAACGATAATCGACAGGCTCGGGAAATGGCGCTTGATGTATTTAATTAACGTGATCCCATCACCGTATTTATCTCCCGGCATGGAGAGGTCGGTAATCAACACATGAGCATCTAACTTAGGCAAATTGTTGATCAGTGCTGTGGAGTCTTCAAATTCGCCGACAACATTTACCCACTCGATCTGTTCAAGTGATTTACGAATACCGAACAGTACAATCGGGTGGTCATCGGCAATAATTACGTTCATAGTGTTCATGTATTGGGCTACCTTGCTACAGCAAGCTCTTGACGTATGCGTCAATGTCGCTGATGTATTTTTCTATACCTGGAGCATCTTTCTCTTGAATAAGATGTTCCAGCGCTTCACATAACTGCTTGCCGGGTACCAGATTAAGCATGGCAAACACGCCTTTCAGGCGATGGGCCGTTTGGGCTAATGCAGCGAAATCGCTGATAGCCGCCTCAGTATACAACCTCTTAACATCATCCGGTACTGTGTCTACAAAGAGAGCGTAGTAACCACTGGCATGAAGTTCGGCGTTTTCATCTCCGCCGAGGGGGAGTTCCTGGAACTCTTCTTGTGCCAGCTGCTCTTCAATCAGCTCAAGGACAGCTTCCTGCATAGCATTGCTCATATTAAAGTTGACGCGCAGCTGACCGGGGCCAATTTTCCGTACGCCAGACTCATCATCGCTTAAAAGCAAGCCCGAGGCAGTAAGATTAGACGGATTATCCGTTAAAAAGAGATCATATTCTTGACTATTCAACCGTTCATCAGGCGTGATGCAGGTTGCCCCCCAGTTTTCCAGCTGACGTAATACAATGCTCCGTACGTCATTTGAGGTGACATCAACCATTACGCAGACGTCATCCAACAGGCGCTCTTCACTGTCAGCATGTTGATCGTGCAGCGGCATTTTAACATGGACGATGTAACGTGTTCCAAGTTCTTCCCGCGCTTTGATATTCAGGTGTCCGCCAAGCTTACGGGCTAACTGATCGCACAACCAGAACGTCAGCGGGTTGGCCTTGCCGTATCGATCGCCCTGCGTGTCATTAATGAATGGGAAATGGAGATTATCAACTTCATTTAATGTGACGCCTTCCCCGGTATCCAGAATGCGGAAGGTCAGGCGTTCGGCCTCCGACTCATCCTGGTCGACTTCCAGCGTGATTTTACCAATCTGAGTGGTAGTTACCGCATATTGGATCAACAGCAGCAAAATACGGCGCAAGGCATCGCGATCGCCACGGCGTTCGTCATGGGCGCTTAGGTGATTTTTAATCAGTAACTGCAGCCCTTTACGCTTAATAGCCGGTAGAACCTCCGGAACCACGTCGTCAATTAATGCCTGCACGGAAAACAGTGTGGATTCACCTTTCCAGGCATCGTTCTCCAGCAGGTTGGCTAGCTGGATTTCGTCCACCATTCGCACCAGAACGTCGGCCTGATTGGCCAGTTTCTGGCTGTCTGGTGTATTGAGCGCGGCGGCATTAGCAGCCAGCGTTTTCGCGGGGTCTTTCAGCGCGCTGCCAATATTCTGCATAAAGGCCGCGCGGGCCTGCTGGTTTTTCTCATACAGCCGCTGTGCTTGTTTCAGCTTCTTATTGACCAGCACCTCGCGGTCCTGGTCACGAATGATAAAGATCTGCGTTCTCGGGGAGATCTGGCTGCGAAACAGTCTGATCTCATACAGTTCATTATTGATGGTGGCCTGAATCACTCCCTGATGCTGCTCTGCCATATTGGTAATGTTTTGCAGATTTAAATGTGGCAGCAGGTGGTCGGCAATTTTATTGCTGATAACCGTGCGGTTTGCTTCCTGATCGTGTACCAGTAATCCCAGCGGCAGAAGGGAAACAATCTCTTCATTGATTGCGCGCAGAACGCGCAGCTCATTATTTGCCGCAAGGTTTGGCGCCACCTGGGTGGAACGGGCAGGGAGGTGGCGAAAGGTGGTATAGCCAAACAGCGCCAGAGCCAGTAACGCAATGTTCAGCAAAAGCGGTAGCAGAATGCTTTGCAATGTGTCGAGTAGCAATGAGCCAAACGGAACCTGCCACACCAGCCGCATATCCGTTGAGTTTAGCGCCGAAGAGATCTCAATTTTACTGTTGTTGAAATTAATGCTGACGCTGTCAGGCGACTCTTTTTCATTCAGGTGCTCGGTCGTTGAGGTGGCATCAGGTTCCAGATGGAAACTGTCCAGCGGCATACCGGGCGGGATCAAGTCATTAATCGGCAGGTCAAAGGCGACAACCGTTGCCAGATGTCCTGGCTGATTAAAGGTCGTGCGTAGCGTGAAGTAATGCCCGTTCTGCCAGGCCAGACGGCGCAGTGAAGAGAAGCTTTCACGTTCATCTAGCGCATTAGCCTGTTGCAGCATCTCAGCTCGCCGGGAATCGACAATATTCCCAATCGTCGATTCTTTAAAACCGGAGGTCAGATCTTTCAGTGGTAACGTTGAGATTAGGATCAGGCTGTTATCCTGACCATTCAGGTAATACATTGACCATGGGACATTCTCTGCGCCCCACAACGTGTCCAGATACGTTGAAATGCGCTGGGTCATTTCCAGTGTAGAACTGTCATGCGAGCCAAAAATCAGCGCCTCGGTCTTTCTGCGGGGTTTCTCAAGATAATAGATATCTTGTTTCAGACGCGTTTCCTGTAGCCCATCTGCGCCTGGTGAACTGGTTGTAGCGGCAATATTGTCATAGATTTGCCAGGTCACGTATCGCCAGGTATCGACCCTTTTATGAATGGCATGGGTAATATCAACAATCTGATAGCTCTTATCTTTTAACCAGGTGTTGACGGCGCTCTGGACCATAACACCCATCATCACCAACAGCACAACGATCAGTAATAAGAAGAAACGGGTAATACTTCCTGGCAACAGGGAGAATCGGGTGGAAACCGTTGTGTCAGACTGACTCATTCGTGTTTATGACCTGTTAAACGACGCGAAAGATGAAAGGGCAGTATAAAGGGTAATGTATGAATTACCACACTTACACCACGCCGCCTGGCCTCCATTCTTTGCGCCTGATTTTGTTGCAGCCATTACGATGCAAAGGTGTACAGAAGATAAAGGCGGGTACAAATATTCGTACGGAATGTATACATTTAGCATCAAATAACAAGAAATTATTTATCAAACTTATATCTGATCGTGACACCCGAGATAGTTAATAGTCGTTATAGTTTTGCATCGGTAGCACGGAAAGGTAAGTTTTGTGTAAAGAAGGGTAAAAAAAAACCGAACGCAGAGCATTCGGCTGAAATAGGGGTAAACAGACATTCATAAATGAATGACGGTAATAAATAAAGTTAATGATGATAGCGGGTCTATTTTAGTTGCGAGTGAAGATTTTGTTTTGTCATTCAGTGCTATAAGGTGCTTTTGTGTAATGAGTTGATTTTAAAGGAAATTAAAATGATTCTTGATTATTTGTGCTTATTTTGCCTGTTTTTTGATTTTAAAAAAGTTCCCTCATATTAATATTTTGAAACATCTATACCGACAAATGAAACACCTTAAAAGTTTTAGTATCATATTCGTGTTGGATTATTCTGTGTTTTTGCGGAGAATGAAGTTGCCGACTGGTTAATGACCTTAATCAGTATGCAGTGGCATAAAAAAGCAATAAAGGCATATAACAGAGGGTTAATAACATGAAAGTTAAAGTACTGTCCCTCCTGGTACCAGCACTGCTGGTAGCAGGCGCAGCGAATGCGGCTGAAATTTATAACAAAGACGGCAACAAATTAGATCTGTACGGTAAAGTCGACGGTCTGCACTATTTCTCTGATGACTCTTCTAAAGATGGTGATCAGACCTATATGCGTATCGGCTTCAAAGGCGAAACTCAGGTTAACGACCAACTGACCGGTTACGGCCAGTGGGAATACCAGATTCAGGGTAACGCGCCTGAGTCTGAGAACAACTCCTGGACTCGTGTGGCGTTTGCGGGTCTGAAATTCGCTGACGTAGGCTCTTTCGACTACGGTCGTAACTACGGCGTAGTTTACGACGTAACGTCCTGGACCGACGTTCTGCCAGAATTCGGCGGCGACACCTACGGTTCTGACAACTTCATGCAGCAGCGTGGTAACGGCTTCGCGACCTACCGTAACACCGACTTCTTCGGTCTGGTTGATGGCCTGAACTTTGCCCTGCAGTACCAGGGTAAAAACGGTAGCCCGGAAGGCGAAGGTATGACTGGTGTGACCGGCAACGGTCGTGATGCACTGCGTCAGAATGGCGACGGCGTTGGTGGATCAATCACTTATGATATCGGTGAAGGCTTCGCGCTGGGTACTGCTGTCACCAGCTCCAAACGTACTGACGAGCAGAACCGTTTGAACTTCGGTACCGGCGACCGTGCTGAAACCTACACTGGTGGTCTGAAATACGACGCGAACAACGTGTACCTGGCAGCACAGTACACCCAGACCTACAACGCAACGCGTGCAGGCTCTCTGGGCTGGGCTAACAAAGCACAGAACTTTGAAGCTGTTGCACAGTACCAGTTCGACTTCGGTCTGCGTCCGTCCGTGGCTTACCTGCAGTCCAAAGGTAAAGACCTGGGCCGCGGCTATGGCGACGAAGATATCCTGAAATATGTTGATGTTGGCGCGACCTACTACTTCAACAAAAACATGTCCACCTATGTTGATTACAAAATCAACCTGCTGGATGACAACCAGTTCACTCGTGATGCTGGCATCAGCACCGATGACATCGTAGCACTGGGTCTGGTTTACCAGTTCTAATCTACATTATGTCTATCAAAGGCCCTGCGGGGCCTTTTTTAATGCCGTTTTTTCGCCGTACAAACAACGATTTTTGGTGTACTCTTGCGCCCGTTCGCATGAGGATAATTACGTATGGAAATGAATTTTTATCGCGCAGCACTGCTGGCTGTGACGATCTTTTTTGTCGGGTGCGATGAGGCCCCGAAATCTGCTCAGACCACAATTCCTGCCACGGTTCTGGAAGGTAAAACGATGGGTACTTTCTGGCGGGTCAGTGTGGTAGGCGTAGATGACAAACGCGCCAGGGAACTGCAGGCCAAGATCCAGACTCAGCTTGATGCCGATGATCAACTGCTCTCCACCTATAAAAACGATTCTGCGTTAATGCGCTTTAACCTGTCGAAAAGCCTGTCGCCGTGGCCGGTTAACGACGCCATGGCGGATATCGTGACTTCGGCGCTACGCATTGGTGCAAAAACCGATGGGGCCATGGATATCACCGTGGGGCCGTTAGTCAACCTGTGGGGCTTTGGCCCGGATCAGCAGCCGTTGCATATTCCCACCCAAGCGCAAATTGACGCTGCAAAAGCGCAAACCGGGCTTTCTCATCTGAAAGTTGTGAATGAAGCGCATCAGAACTACCTGCAAAAAGACTTGCCGGATCTGTATGTTGATCTCTCGACCGTTGGTGAAGGGTACGCCGCCGATCATCTGGCTCGATTGATGGAGCAAGAGGGGATCGCCCGTTATCTGGTTTCCGTTGGTGGTGCACTGAACAGCAGGGGAATGAATGCTGAAGGGCATCCGTGGCGAGTGGCGATCCAGAAACCCACCGATCGCGAAAACGCGGTGCAGGCGATTGTCGACATTAACGGGCACGGCATTAGCACCTCCGGCAGCTACCGGAACTATTATGAGCTGGACGGTAAGCGCCTTTCCCATGTTATCGATCCACAAACCGGTCGCCCGATCGAACATAATCTGGTGTCCGTAACGGTGATTTCGCCAACGGCGCTGGAAGCCGATGGCTGGGATACAGGATTGATGGTGCTTGGCCCGGAAAAGGCCAAAGAAGTCGTGCGTCGTGAAGGGCTGGCGGTCTATATGATTGTGAAAGAGGGTGAGGGGTTTAAAACCTGGATGTCGCCGCAGTTTAATAGCTTTCTGGTCAGCGAAAAAAATTAAAAAGCAAGATTGCGGGTTTTTATGCCCGACGATGGGGACACACTGAGGCTAAGCGCTATGCTTAACAAAGGAGTCCGAAATGAAAAATCGTTTACGCATCACTGACGATGACCGTTGGCAGTCCGTTGTGGATCGCGACGTTGACGCCGACGGTCAGTTTGTTTTTGCCGTCCAGACCACCGGTATTTTCTGCCGTCCGTCCTGTCGGGCAAAACATGCGCTGCGCAAAAATGTCCGTTTTTTCGCCGATGCCCAGCAGGCACAGGATGCCGGGTTTCGCCCCTGTAAGCGCTGCCAGCCGGATAAACACAGCGCGCAACAGCATCGGCTGGACAAAATTGCCCGCGCCTGTCAGTTGTTGGAGCAAGAGTCACCTCTTACGCTGGACGAGCTGGCACAGCAGGTGGCAATGAGCCCGTATCACTTGCATCGTCTGTTCAAAGCCACGACGGGCATGACCCCGAAAGTGTGGCAACAATCATGGCGTGCTCGCCGTCTGCGTGATGCCCTGGCGAAAGGTGTTCCGGTTACACAGGCGATTCTCAATGCCGGATTCCCCGACAGCAGCAGCTACTATCGCAAAGCCGATCAAGCATTAGGCATGACGGCAAAGCAATTTCGTAAAGGTGGCGACAACGTTTCTGTACGCTATACCCTCGCAGATTGCGCTCTGGGTCGCTGTCTGGTGGCGGAAACCGAGCGGGGTATCTGCGCGATCTTGCTTGGCGATGATGACGCTACGTTGGTTGCGGATCTTCATGCGCTGTTTCCCGCCGCGCAGGATGTTCCTGCAGATGCCAATTTTCAGCAGCGCGTGCGCGAAGTGATCGTTGCGATCAACTCGCGTGACGCGTCGCTATCGCTACCCCTGGATATTCGGGGAACAGTCTTTCAGCAGCAGGTGTGGCAGGCGCTGCGCACAATTCCGTGCGGTGAAACAGTGAGCTACCAACAGCTGGCCAGCGCCATCGGCAAACCGAAGGCGGTGCGCGCGGTGGCCAGTGCCTGCGGGGCCAACAAACTGGCGATTGTTATCCCGTGTCACCGGGTGATCCGTGGCGATGGCGCACTTTCGGGCTACCGATGGGGTATTGCGCGCAAGGCGCAGTTACTGCAACGGGAAGCTACTGGCGAGGAAACATAATGCTCGATCTCTTTGCGGATGCGAAACCCTGGCAGGAGCCGCTGGCGTCAGGTGCGGTTATTCTCCGACGTTTCGCTTTTGACTCTGCGCCCACTTTACTTCAGGCGATAGCGGCTGTCGCCAGACAGTCGCCGTTTCGCCAGATGGTGACGCCCGGCGGCTATACGATGTCGGTGGCGATGACCAACTGCGGCCATTTGGGCTGGACGACGGATCAGCATGGCTATCTTTATTCTCCGTTTGATCCACTCACCGGCACGCACTGGCCGCCGCTGCCGGATGCGTTCGCTGATCTGTGCCAACAGGCGGCGACGGCGGCGGGCTATGCTGATTTTCAACCCGATGCCTGCCTGATTAACCGCTACACGCCAGGGGCAAAACTGTCCTTACATCAGGATAAAGACGAGCCCGACCTGCGGGCGCCGATTGTCTCTGTATCGCTGGGGCTACCAGCCATCTTTCAATTTGGCGGCTTGCGCCGTAATGACCCTTTAAAGCGTTTGCTGCTGGAACATGGCGATGTCGTGGTGTGGGGCGGTAATTCGCGGCTGTTTTATCATGGGATCCAGCCGCTTAAAACAGGGTATCACCCATTAACCGGAGACTGTCGTTACAACCTGACGTTTCGTCTGGCGGGTAAAAAAGAATAAAAATAAGAATTATTATTGCTGTCAGCGAAGAGATGTTTAAACTGCGGGCTGTTATTACTTGTCCGGGTTGTGTGCATGGAACTTTTACTTCTTGTCTGGCGGCAGTATCGCTGGCCATTTATCAGCGTGATGGCGCTCAGTCTCGCCAGCGCCGCGTTGGGGATTGGGCTGATTGCGTTTATCAACCAGCGCTTGATCGAAACGGTCGACACCACGCTGATGGTGCTACCGGAGTTTCTTGGCCTGCTGCTGTTGTTGATGGTTGTCACCCTCGGTTCTCAGCTGGCGTTGACCACGCTGGGTCACCACTTTGTCTACCGCCTGCGTAGCGAATTTATCAAACGAATTCTGGATACTCACGTCGAGCGTATTGAACAGCTTGGCAGCGCCTCGTTGCTGGCCGGTTTAACCAGTGATATCCGCAACATCACCATCGCCTTTGTTCGTCTGCCTGAGCTGGTGCAGGGGATTATCCTGACCATAGGATCGACGGCGTATCTGGCGATGCTGTCGACCAAAATGCTACTGGTAACGGCAGTCTGGATGGCAATCACCATCTGGGGCGGATTTGTGCTGGTGGCGCGGGTGTATAAACACATGGCCACCTTGCGCGAAACTGAAGACAAGTTGTACAACGATTATCAGACGGTGCTGGAAGGGCGCAAAGAGCTGACGCTTAACCGCGAGCGCGCCGAGCATATCTTTAATCAGATGTACGTCCCGGATGCCAAAGAGTATCGCCACCACATTATCCGTGCCGATACCTTCCACCTGAGCGCGGTTAACTGGTCGAACATTATGATGCTGGGTGCCATTGGCCTGGTGTTCTGGATGGCTAACAGTCTGGGATGGGCTGATACCGCCGTGGCAGCGACCTATTCTCTGACGCTGTTATTCCTGCGAACACCGTTGCTCTCTGCCGTTGGTGCGCTGCCGACGCTGCTTACCGCGCAGGTGGCGTTCAACAAGCTGAATAAATTCGCACTGGCACCTTTTAAGGCCGAATTCCCACGCCCAACCGCGTTTCCCAACTGGCAAACGCTGGAGCTGCGCAACGTGGTTTTTCACTATCAGGATAATGCGTTTTCCGTAGGGCCGGTGAATCTGACGATTCATCGCGGTGAACTGATCTTTCTGATTGGCGGTAACGGTAGCGGGAAATCTACGCTGGCGATGTTACTGACCGGTCTGTACCAGCCGCAGTCAGGCGAAATATTGCTTGATGGTAAGACCGTTGCCGTTGAAAAACCAGAAGACTACCGCAAGCTATTCTCCGCCGTGTTTACCGACGTCTGGCTGTTCGACAAACTGCTGGGGCCGGAAGGTAAAGAGGCTAATCCGCAACTGGTCGCGAAGTGGCTGGAACATCTGAAGATGGGTCATAAGCTGGAGCTGAGCGATGGTCGTATCCTCAATCTGAAGCTGTCGAAAGGGCAGAAGAAACGCGTGGCGCTGCTGCTGGCCCTGGCGGAGGAGCGCGACATCATTCTGCTGGATGAATGGGCTGCCGATCAGGATCCCCATTTCCGCCGGGAGTTCTATCAGGTGCTATTGCCTTTGATGCAGGAAATGGGGAAAACCATTTTCGCCATCAGCCACGACGATCACTATTTTATTCACGCCGATCGTCTACTGGAAATGCGTAACGGACAGTTGAGTGAACTGTTGGGCGATGAACGTGACGCCGCCTCGCGCGACGCGGTGGCTCGCACAGCCTGATCCTTCAGTGCCGCCGGTTTTTTAGCCACCCGGCGGCACTGTTTATTGTTATTTACATAAATCGGCATCATGATTAATGATATTTCATATCATGGATTTATGATTAATGTCCGTAATAAACAAAAACAGCGCCAGACTGCGTGATGAAGAGCGTGCGCGCCTCATCTGGCTGCTGACCACTGATAAAGCCATTATATCAACGCTGTTGGGCAAGCTTACCCTGGCTGAGCAATATGACGTCGGTACGTTAGCCGACGATATTGCTGAGGTAGGGGCGCTGGTGGCCCACCTGCCACCGCCTGACCTCGCCGATACCCTCGAAGCTTTGCCCTCTGAAGAGCGCCACGCCCTGTGGCGACTGGTCGAAAATGAAAAGCGCGGTAACGTCTTGCTTGAGGCGTCTGAAAACGTCTGGGACGACCTGATCGATGAGATGAGCGACCGCGAGCTGCTGGATGCGCTGCAATATCTCGATATCGATGAACAGATTTACCTGGTGCAGCATTTGCCTCGTAACCTTACCGGTCGTCTGCTGGCGACGTTACCGGCAGAGGAGAGGACGCGCGTCCGCCAGGTGCTGCACTACGAGAAAAATAGCGTCGGCGCGATCATGGAGTTCGAGGTCATCACTGTGCGTCCGGACGTGACGCTGGAAGTGGTGCAACGCTATCTGCGGCGGCTGGGGAAAATGCCGGAGAACACCGATAAACTTTTCGTGACCGATCGCAATAAAATGCTGGTTGGCGAACTGACGCTAACCTGCATTTTACTCAATGATGTGCAGCGAAAAGTCAGCGAGGTGATGGAAGATGACCCGCTCACCTTTTCTCCTGAAGATATCGCCGAAAACGCTGCGCGTACCTTCGAACGCGACAACCTGGTCAGCGCCGCGGTGGTTGACCCTTCCGGTAAACTGATGGGCCGTTTAACCATCGATGAGATCGTCGACGTTGTCTATGAAGAAACCGATACCGATCTGCGTCGAATGGGGGGCTTAAGCGCCGAAGAGGACGTGTTTGCGCCTGTTACCAAAGCGGTAAAAACCCGCTGGGCGTGGTTGGCCGTTAACCTCTGTACCGCCTTTATCGCCTCGCGGGTGATCGACGGTTTTGAACATACGATTTCGCAACTGGTGGCGCTGGCCTCGTTGATGCCGATTGTGGCGGGTATCGGCGGCAATACCGGGAATCAAACTATCACTATGATCGTCCGCGCGCTGGCGCTGCAAAATATTCAGCCGGGGAACCTGACGTTTCTCATCCTGCGCGAGATGGGCGTGGCGCTAATCAACGGCCTCGTGTGGGGCGGGATTATGGGCGGCATTACCTGGTGGCTGTACGATGATATGGCGCTCGGTGGTGTGATGACTCTGGCGATGATGCTCAATCTGCTGATGGCGGCGTTGATGGGGGTTATCATTCCGATGACGATGGTGAAGCTCGGGCGCGACCCGGCGGTCGGCTCGAGCGTCATGATAACCGCTATCACTGATACTGGTGGTTTCTTTATTTTTCTCGGTCTGGCAACGCTGTTTCTGATGTAGTCGCCCGTTTGCGTCTGACGATACGCGGTAGAATAAGCATCGTCATCACCCCGGCAACCACGCCAATCGCCAGGTTGCCGGTAGAAACCGTGGCAGCGACGGTCACCAGCATCACCAGCGTTTCAGTGACGGGCAGTTTCGTCAGCGTGGCGGGCTGGATGCTGTGCCAACTGAAGGTTTTTACCGCCACAATCACCATAATACCTGCCAGCACCGACATGGGTATTTCTGCCATCACTTCGCTTAACCCTGTGACTAACAGGAGTAGTACCAGTCCGGCGGCAACCGTCGAGACGCGGCTGCGTCCTTTGCCCATCTCGACGTTAACGATGGTTTGACCAATCATCGCGCACCCGGCGATGCCGCCATAAAATCCGGCCAGAATATTGGCTATCCCCAGCCCGGCACTCTCGCGATTTTTATTCGACGGCGTAACCGTCAGGTCATCCACCAGACGGGCGGTTAACAGCGACTCCATCAAACCAACAAAAGCGATACTTAGCGCGCAGGGCCAGATAATCGCCAGCGTTTGCAGGTTGAGCGGAACCAACAACTGGGTGAAACCCGGCAGGCCGCCGCTCATTGAACCTTCATCACCGACGGTCGGTAACAGTTGCCCGCTGGTGACAGTGAACACGGTTAGCAGCACGATGGCGATAAGCGGTGCGGGAATTGCTTTAATAAACCGCGGAACCCACAGCACAATCAGCAGCGTCAGGACAAACAGCCCCCAGATGAGCGGGCTTTTGCCCCAGAAATGCGGGACCTGGGCAAAGAAAATCAATATACCCAGCGCGTTAACAAAGCCAGTCATCACGGCCGTAGGGATGAATCGCATCAGACGTGCCATTCCCAATACACCAAACAGGATCTGAATCATCCCGGCCAGCACCACTGCAGGCAGGATGTATTGCACGCCGTGTTGATGCACCATCGGACCAATCACCAGCGCGACAGATCCTGCAGCGGCGGTAACCATTGCGGGACGACCGCCTAAAAAAGACATCGCCAGGCACAGTACGACGGAGGCGATCAAACTGACTTTAGGATCAACGCCTGCGATCACGGAAAACGAGATTACTTCCGGGATCAGCGCCAGGGCGGTTACCACACCGGCCAGCGTTTCGCGCACCAGCAGACGGGGTTGGCGGAGCACGGCACGGGTCGCGTGTTCAGCGACTGCGGCAGAGGAATGTTGAGTTGCAGACATAGTTACACTCAGGTCAGAAATGGCCTGATACAGCAGACCGACAGGCATCCGTGCGGTGAATAGCAAAGCGCAGCATAGTACCCGTCAGATGGACCGGTTTCCAGAAATGATTGTCAATAACCGCATAAATTATCAACGTATTAATAACATTTTTAAAATTTAAATATAATTTATAAACTTTATTTAATTATTTTTACTTAAGTGTTACCGTTGGTGCCGTTCGATTTTCACCTGCATTAAAAGCAAAAAAGCGATACTAAAAGTAAGGCATTAACATTATGAAAAAAGTGACTGCCATGCTCTTCACCATGGCCGTTGGGCTGAATGTTGTCTCGATGGCGGCAAAAGCGAAAGCGGCGGAAGAGCAGGAAACGGATGTACTGTTGATTGGCGGCGGCATCATGAGCGCCACGCTGGGAACCTATTTACAGGAGCTGGAGCCGCAATGGTCAATGACCATGGTTGAGCGACTGGATGGTGTAGCGCAGGAAAGCTCAAACGGCTGGAATAACGCCGGAACCGGCCACTCCGCACTGATGGAGCTGAACTACACGCCTAAAAAGGCCGACGGTAGCATCAGCATTGAAAAGGCTGTCGAAATTAACGAAGCCTTCCAGATTTCCCGCCAGTTTTGGGCCTATCAGGTCAATAATGGTGTAATGCATGAACCACGCTCTTTTATCACCACCGTTCCGCACATGAGTTTTGTCTGGGGTGACGAGAACGTGAACTTCCTGCGTGCCCGTTACACCGCACTGCAGCAGAGCACGCTGTTCCGTGGTATGCGCTATTCCGAAGACCACGCGCAGATCAAAGAGTGGGCGCCGCTGGTCATGGAAGGTCGCGATCCGCAGCAGAAAGTCGCAGCAACGCGTACCGAGATTGGTACTGACGTGAACTACGGCGAAATCACCCGCCAACTGATTACCTCATTGCAGAAAAAGCCCAACTTTGCGCTGCAGTTGAGCACCGAAGTGCGTGGCTTTAAGCGTAATGCCGACAATAGCTGGACTGTCACAGTCGCCGATCTAAAAAATAACGAAGCGGAACACGATATCAAGGCGAAGTTTGTCTTTATCGGTGCCGGTGGCGCTGCGCTGAAGCTGTTGCAGGAAACCGACATTCCGGAAGCGAAAGGCTATGCCGGATTCCCGGTTGGCGGGCAGTTCCTGGTTGCAGAAAATCCGGATGTGGTCAATCGCCACCTGGCGAAAGTGTACGGTCAGGCCTCCGTTGGCGCGCCGCCGATGTCTGTACCGCATATCGATACCCGTATCCTTGATGGCAAGCGCGTTGTGCTGTTTGGGCCATTCGCGACATTCTCCACCAAGTTCCTGAAAAACGGTTCATTGTGGGATCTGCTCAGTTCGACCACCACCTCGAACTTTATGCCGATGGTCAACGTGGGTCTGGATAACTTCGATCTGGTGAAATATCTGGTGAGCCAGGTGATGCTCAGCGACGACGACCGTTTTGCTGCGCTGCAAGAGTACTATCCACAGGCGAAAAAAGAAGACTGGCGTTTATGGCAGGCGGGCCAGCGTGTGCAGATCATCAAAAGCGATGCGGAGAAGGGCGGCGTGCTGCGTCTGGGCACTGAAGTCGTCAGCGATAAAGAAGGCACGATTGCAGCGCTGCTGGGAGCTTCTCCGGGCGCATCAACCGCGGCACCGATCATGCTGCATCTGATGGAAAAAGTGTTTAAAGATAAAGTAGCCAGCCCCGAGTGGCAGGCGAAGCTGAAAACCATTATTCCGTCTTATGGTACTAAGCTGAACGGTAACGTTGAGGCTACGGAACAAGAGCTGCAGTACACCAGTGAGGTTCTGGGTCTGAAATATGACAAGCCGCAGGTTGCTGATGAAGCACCGAAACCACAACTGAAACCTCAGGCACAACCGCAGCCTGAACAGAAAGTCGTTGCGGATATAGCGCTGTAAAATAAAATGCCGGATGGCACTATGCTTATCCGGCATTGTTTATGCATCTGTAGGCCGGATAAGGCGGTACGCCGCCATCCGGCACATTCTCACTTAGCGCGTGACTGCGTCCTGAATTTTGTCTTCCGCTTTCCAGATACGGTATTTAACGTCCACGTTTTCCGGGGTGTAGACCACAATCGGCAGCTTGCTGTTGTAACGCAGCATTCCGTCATCACCCAGATGCGCAGTAATGAATTTCTTCTCTGTCTTATCGTCCGGGCAGGCCATCATGGTTGAAACCGGAGACGTAACTTTGTCAAAGACATAGTAGTCATATCCCCAACCTTCCAGCGTTTTGCTGTCCAGTTCTCCGCCCAGGCGGTGTTGGTTACAGTCAACTTCCAGCGTTTGTCCGATCAGCAGTTCTACTTTCAGAGTAGATTCATCTTTCTCAGGGGTAAGCTGGATAACCTGGCGCTTCATACCCTTTTCCGCCTTGGGATAAGGGGCGACTTTTTCCAGCGGCTGAGCGGCGGTTTCGTTACTGGCAGCCCATGCAGAGGTGCTGGCAAAGGCGGCGAAAAGTACGGCAGGGGCAATTGTCTTCATCTTATTGTTCACAGTGTTTCCTTTCTTCTGTCTTATGAACGAGTCTGTAGCAGGTTAACATATTTGGATAATCTATTAATCTGGATTTACTTATATTTAAAGTGTATTCGATAGTTTTTTTCTGCCAAAGTAGCGATATATCCTAGGAATTATCCTAAAATTGAGATCTTTGTCTTTTTGAATAATCCGTTATATACATGGTTATATAACTCATTGAAATGTGAGCAAAAGCGCATTTTTTCCCGCCAACTCAACACTCCTTTGATCCGGCAACAGCATTTACCCCAATTGGGGTATGCACCTCTAACACATCCTGAAATATCTTACGGCTAAAAATAACTACTCATAAATAGTGCAGTTTTTTATGTCGTTCAACCCGCCGAGGGAGGGCGTCATTATGGAAGGACAATGTCATGGTTGATTTATCCCGTCGAGGTATGTTGACAGGCAGTTGGCGAAACGCCAGCGCAGGGATCCGTCCGCCGTGGAGCAAGGAAGACTCTCACTTTCTGGCCCATTGCCTCCGTTGTGACGCCTGTATCCAGGCGTGCGAAACCGACATCCTGCAGCGAGGCCAGGGTGGTTACCCGAGCGTAAATTTCAAACACGGCGAGTGCAGCTTTTGCTATGCCTGCGCAGAAGCCTGTCCCGAATCACTTTTTCTTCCGCGCCACACCAGGGCATGGGATCTGAATTTTACGATTGGGGAAAACTGTCTCGCACATCAGTCCGTTGAATGTCACCGCTGTCAGGATAGCTGTGAGCCCATGGCAATAACCTTTCGTCCCTCGCTGTCCGGCATTTATCAGCCGCAGCTCGACAATCAGGACTGTAACGGATGTGGCGCCTGTGTCGCTATCTGCCCGGTATCAGCCATTAACGCGGAGTACAACCATGGACAATAACTGGCAGGTCTGCAGCCTGGTCGTTCAGGCCAAAAGCCAGCATATCAACGATATCGCCACGCAGTTGCGTTCTTTTCCCGGTTGCGAAGTTGCACTCAGCGATGTGGAAAGTGGTCAGTTGATTGTGGTGGTGGAAGCTGAGCAAAGTGAAACGCTAATGAAAACAATTGAGTCAGTACGCAACGTTGCGGGCGTACTGGCGGTGTCGCTGGTTTATCACCAGCAGGATGAGCAAGGTGAGGAAACACCATGAAACTCAGTCGTCGTAGCTTTATGAAAGCTAACGCCGTTGCGGCCGCTGCGGCGGCTGCCGGGTTAAGCGTGCCGGGCGTTGCCCGCGCGGTAGTCGGTCAGCAAGAAGCCATTAAATGGGACAAAGCCCCGTGCCGTTTTTGCGGGACGGGCTGTGGCGTATTGGTCGGAACGCAGCAAGGGCGTGTTGTGGCATGCCAGGGCGATCCGGATGCGCCGGTTAACCGTGGGCTCAACTGCATCAAAGGTTACTTCCTGCCGAAAATCATGTACGGAAAAGACCGTTTAACGCAGCCGATGCTGCGCATGAAAGACGGCAAGTATCACAAAGAAGGCGAGTTCACCCCGATTAGCTGGGACCAGGCCTTTGACGTGATGGAAGAGAAATTCAAAACGTCGATGAAAGAGAAAGGCCCTGAGTCTATCGGTATGTTCGGCTCTGGCCAGTGGACGATTTGGGAAGGTTATGCCGCTGCCAAATTGTTTAAAGCGGGTTTCCGTTCCAATAACATCGACCCGAACGCACGTCACTGCATGGCCTCAGCGGTAGTCGGCTTTATGCGTACCTTCGGTATGGATGAACCGATGGGCTGCTATGACGATATCGAACATGCCGATGCCTTCGTCTTGTGGGGCGCGAATATGGCGGAGATGCACCCGATCCTGTGGTCGCGCATCACCAACCGTCGTCTGTCCGATCCTAACGTGAACGTCGCGGTTCTCTCCACCTTCCAGCACCGCAGCTTTGAGCTGGCGGATAACGGTATGGTCTTCACGCCGCAAACCGATCTGGTGATCCTCAACTACATCGCGAACTACATCATTCAAAACAATGCGATTAACCAGGATTTCTTTAGCAAGCACGTTAACCTGCGTAAAGGCGTGACGGACATCGGCTACGGTCTGCGTCCAACCCATCCGCTGGAAAAAGCGGCGAAAAACCCGGGATCCGATGCTTCTGAACCGATGAGCTTTGAGGATTACAAAGCCTTCGTTGCTGAGTACACGCTGGATAAAACCGCCGAAATGACCGGCGTACCGAAAGATCAGCTGGAACAGCTGGCGCAGCTGTATGCCGATCCGAAGAAAAAAGTCATCTCCTACTGGACGATGGGCTTTAACCAGCACACCCGCGGCGTGTGGGCCAACAACCTGGTCTATAACCTGCACTTGCTGACTGGCAAAATCTCCCAGCCAGGCTGCGGCCCGTTCTCTCTGACCGGCCAGCCTTCAGCCTGCGGCACCGCGCGTGAAGTCGGTACGTTCTCCCACCGTCTGCCTGCGGACATGGTGGTAACGAACGAAAAACACCGCGATATCTGTGAGAAGCACTGGAATATTCCGTCAGGGACCATTCCGGCAAAAGTTGGTCTGCACGCCGTGGCGCAAGACCGCGCGCTGAAAGATGGCAAGCTCAATGTCTACTGGGCGATGTGTACTAACAACATGCAGGCCGGTCCGAACATCAACGAAGAGCGTATGCCGGGCTGGCGTGATCCGCGTAACTTCATCATCGTCTCCGATCCGTACCCGACGATCAGCGCCCTGTCGGCTGACCTGATCCTGCCGACCGCGATGTGGGTAGAGAAAGAAGGCGCCTACGGGAACGCGGAACGCCGTACACAGTTCTGGCGTCAGCAAATTAAAGCGCCGGGCGAATCGAAATCGGATCTGTGGCAACTGGTGCAGTTCTCTCGTCGCTTCAAAACAGAAGAAGTATGGCCGGAAGAGCTGCTGGCACAAAAACCGGAACTGCGCGGTAAAACGCTGTATGACGTGCTGTTTGCTACGCCAGCAGTAACGAAATTCCCAGTGACTGAACTGGCTGAAGATCAACTGAACGATGAATCCCGCGAGCTGGGCTTCTATCTGCAAAAAGGCTTGTTCGAAGAGTACGCCTGGTTTGGCCGCGGTCACGGGCACGATCTTGCGCCATTTGACGATTACCACAAAGCGCGCGGTTTACGCTGGCCAGTCGTTGAGGGTAAAGAGACCCAGTGGCGCTACAGCGAAGGCAACGACCCTTACGTGAAAGCAGGTGAAAGCTACAAGTTCTACGGTAAACCGGACGGTAAAGCGGTTATCTTCGCGCTGCCATTTGAGCCTGCTGCTGAAGCGCCGGATAAAGAATATGACCTGTGGCTGTCTACCGGACGTGTACTGGAACACTGGCATACCGGCAGTATGACGCGTCGTGTGCCTGAACTACACCGTGCATTCCCGGAAGCCGTGCTGTTTATCCACCCGCTGGATGCAAAAGCACGCGATCTGCGCCGTGGCGATAAGGTCAAAGTGATTTCCCGTCGTGGCGAAGTGATTTCGATTGTTGAAACACGCGGTCGTAACCGTCCGCCGCAGGGGCTGGTGTACATGCCGTTCTTCGATGCCGCACAGCTGGTGAATAACCTGACGCTGGATGCGACGGATCCGCTCTCCAAAGAGACGGATTTCAAGAAGTGCGCCGTGAAACTGGCGAAGGTGTAACGCGTTATGTCCCGGTCAGCAAAACCCCAAAATGGCCGCCGCCGCTTTCTGCGCGATATGGTTCGCGCAGCGGGCGGGCTGGCCGTCGTTGGCGTGGCGCTGGGGTTGCAACAACAAACCGCACGCGCAACCGGCGTGCGGTTGCGCCCGCCAGGTGCACTGAGCGAGGAGGCATTCGCCAGCGCCTGCGTACGTTGCGGTCAGTGCGTTCAGGCATGTCCCTATGACACGCTGAAGCTGGCAACGCTGGCCTCCGGGCTGGCGGCCGGTACGCCATATTTTGTCGCCCGTGATATTCCCTGCGAAATGTGTGAGGACATTCCGTGTGCCAAAGTCTGCCCGAGCGGCGCGTTGGACAGGGAAATTGAATCCATTGACGATTCGCGTATGGGGCTGGCGGTACTGCTGGATCACGAAAACTGCCTCAACTATCAGGGATTGCGCTGCGACGTTTGCTATCGCGAGTGCCCGAAAATTGATGAGGCGATCACCCTGGAGCTGGACCGCAATATGCGTACCGGCAAGCATGCGCGGTTTATTCCGACCGTGCACAGCGATGCCTGTACCGGCTGTGGGAAATGCGAAAAAGTCTGCGTACTGGAACAGCCAGCAATAAAAGTGCTGCCGCTGTCGCTGGCGAAAGGGGAGTTAGGACACCATTACCGCTTCGGTTGGCTGGAGGGGAACAATGGCAAATCGTAAACGTGATGCCGGGCGTGAAGCGCAGGCAAAAAAAGGATGGTGGAAGAGTCATCGCTGGCTGCTGCTGCGTCGTTTGAGTCAATTTCTGATACTGGCGATGTTCCTCAGCGGCCCGTGGCTTGGCGTGTGGATCCTGCATGGCAACTACAGTAGCAGCCTGTTGCTGGACGCTATCCCGTTCACCGATCCGCTGATTACTCTGCAAAGCCTGGCCAGCGGGCATCTGCCGGCGACGGTGGCGTTAACGGGAGCAGCTATCATCACGGTGCTGTATGCCCTGGCCGGTAAGCGACTGTTTTGCAGTTGGGTTTGTCCCATGAACCCGGTTACCGATTTAGCCAGTTGGTTGCGCAGAAGGTTTGACCTGAATCAGTCCGCAACCCTGCCACGCCATATACGGTACGTCCTGCTGGTGGTTATCCTGGTCGGTTCCGCCCTGACCGGTACGCTGTTGTGGGAGTGGATAAATCCAGTCTCTCTGCTTGGACGGAGCCTGGTAATGGGATTCGGTAGCGGAGCGCTGCTGATCCTCGCGCTGTTTTTATTTGATTTACTGGTCGTTGAGCATGGCTGGTGCGGGCATCTTTGCCCACTGGGTGCGCTGTATAGCGTGGTGGGAAGCAAAGGGGCATTAACCGTTTCGGCAAAAGAACGTAACAGATGTAACCGCTGTATGGATTGTTTTCATGTTTGCCCGGAACCGCATGTGCTACGTGCGCCGGTGCTGGATGAGCAAAGTCCGGTGCAGGTAACCAGCCGCGATTGCATGGCCTGCGGTCGCTGCGTGGATGTCTGTTCTGAGGATGTTTTTACAATAACAACACGATGGAGTTCGGGAGCGAAATCATGAAAAGCCATGACCTGATTAAGACGCTGTGTCAATGGACGGCCCTGCTTGCCCTGGTCGTCAGTGGGGCCGTTTGGGCTGCAAATGGAGTGGATCTGAGCCAGTCACCGGAAGTCTCAGGAACACAGGAAGGGGCGATTCGCATGCCGAAAGAGCAAGAGCGCATGCCGCTGAACTATGTGAATCAGCCGCCGATGGTTCCGCATAGCGTTGAAGGGTATCAGGTGACGACTAACACTAACCGCTGCCTGCAATGCCACGGTGTGGAAAGCTATCGCACCACCGGTGCGCCGCGCATCAGTCCGACGCACTTTATGGACAGCGACGGCAAGGTATTGGCTGAAGTTGCGCCGCGTCGTTATTTCTGCCTGCAATGTCACGTTCCGCAGGCTGACGCCGCGCCGATTGTTGAAAATACCTTCACCCCCTCGAAAGGTTACGGGAAATAAGAGGTCATTATGGAAAATTCTAACCGTAAACCAGGCTGGATTAAGCGCGTCTGGCAATGGTGGCGTCGCCCCAGCCGTCTGGCGCTCGGCACGCTGTTGTTAATCGGCTTTGTGGGCGGCATTATTTTCTGGGGCGGCTTTAATACCGGTATGGAAAAGGCCAATACAGAAGAGTTCTGCATTAGCTGTCACGAAATGCGCAATACGGTATACCAGGAATACATGGAAACCGTACACTACAACAACCGCAGTGGTGTGCGAGCGACTTGCCCTGATTGCCACGTCCCGCATGAGTGGGGCCCGAAAATGATTCGTAAGATCAAGGCCAGTAAAGAGCTGTACGCGAAAGCACTGGGGCTGATAGATACACCGCAGAAATTTGAAGACCATCGTCTGACGATGGCGCAAAATGAGTGGCGGCGTATGAAAGATAATAATTCGCAAGAGTGCCGAAACTGTCACAACTTCGAGTTTATGGATTTAACCGCCCAGAAAGGCGTTGCGGCCAAAATGCACGACCAGGCCGTGAAAGACGGGCAAACCTGTATTGACTGTCATAAAGGGATAGCGCACAAACTGCCTGATATGCGCGAAGTCAAACCGGGCTTTTAACAGGATGTAGATAACCAGGTATGCTTGAAGCCAGAGAATTACTTTGCGAGCGAGATGACAGAATACTGTTCAGCAATCTGTCATTTCGCGTCAACGCAGGGGAATGGGTACAAATTACCGGCAGCAACGGCGCAGGGAAAACTACTCTGCTGCGGTTGCTTACTGGGCTGGCGCGTCCCGATGCAGGGGAGGTTTGCTGGCAAGAGCAGCCGCTGCATCACGTGCGGGACAGCTACCATCAGCAACTGCTGTGGATCGGACATCAGCCGGGGATAAAAACCCGGCTTTCGGCGTTGGAGAACCTGCGTTTCTTCCATCATGACGGCGACATTGCACAGTGTCTGGCTGCGCTGGCACAGGCGGGACTTGCCGGATATGAAGATATTCCGGTGAACCAGCTCTCCGCCGGACAACAGCGGCGCGTGGCGCTGGCCCGTTTGTGGCTGACCCGCGCCCGGCTATGGATCCTCGATGAACCCTTTACCGCCATTGATGTGAACGGCGTTGAGCGACTGACTCAGCGTATGGCGCAGCATACGGAGCAGGGCGGTATTGTTATTCTCACCACCCACCAACCGCTCAATGTCGAAACCGATAAAGTGCGACGTATTGCGCTGACCAGCGAGAGGGCAACGCAATGATGTGGCGAATCTTCCGTTTAGAACTGCGAGTTGCGTTTCGTCATAGTGCGGAAATCGCCAATCCTTTATGGTTCTTCCTGATTGTTATTACGCTGTTCCCCCTGAGCATTGGGCCGGAGCCGCAGCTACTGGCGCGCATTGCGCCGGGCATCATTTGGGTTGCGGCGCTGCTGGCGTCATTGCTGGCGCTGGAACGCCTGTTTCGTGATGATCTGCAGGACGGCAGCCTTGAGCAACTGATGCTGCTGCCGTTACCGCTACCGGCCGTGGTGCTGGCGAAAGTGATGGCGCACTGGGTCGTGACCGGCCTGCCGCTGTTGATTCTCTCGCCGCTAGTGGCGCTGCTGCTGGGCATGGATATGTACAGCTGGAAAATTATGGCGCTGACGTTGTTACTCGGAACGCCGACGCTGGGCTTCCTCGGTGCGCCGGGTGTGGGGCTGACGGTGGGCTTAAAGCGCGGCGGCGTGTTGTTAAGCGTGCTGGTGCTCCCGCTCACCATACCCTTACTGATTTTTGCAACCGCCGCGATGGATGCGGCTTCTATGCACTTACCGGTTGAAGGGTACATGGCAATTCTGGGCGCGTTGCTGGTCGGCAGCGCCACGTTAAGCCCGTTTGCCACAGCTGCGGCGTTACGGATAAGCGTGCAGTAACGAGAATTAGATGTGTAGGCCGGGCAAGGTGCTCTGGCACAACGGATTTTAATTTATGGAGTCTGGTGACTGAACTATGTGGAAAACACTTCATCAATTGGCGATGCCCCCTCGGCTCTATCAGATCTGTGGCTGGTTTATCCCGTGGCTGGCGATTGCCAGCGCGGTGGTACTGATAACGGGATGGGTCTGGGGCTTTGGTTTTGCGCCTGCGGACTATCAGCAGGGACAGAGCTATCGCATTATTTATCTGCACGTTCCGGCGGCAATCTGGTCGATGGGCATTTATGCCTCGATGGCTGTTGCCGCGTTTATCGGCCTGGTCTGGCAGATGAAAATGGCCAATCTGGCGCTGGCTGCGATGGCGCCGATTGGTGCAGTGTTTACCTTTATTGCGCTGGTGACCGGCTCCGCATGGGGCAAACCGATGTGGGGAACCTGGTGGGTCTGGGATGCCCGACTCACCTCTGAACTGGTGCTGCTGTTTCTCTACGTGGGCGCCATTGCGCTGTGGCATGCCTTTGACGACCGCCGTCTGGCAGGTCGTGCCGCCGGTATTCTGGTGCTGATTGGCGTGGTCAACTTACCGATTATCCACTATTCGGTTGAGTGGTGGAATACGCTGCATCAGGGTTCTACCCGCATGCAGCAAAGCATCGATCCGGCGATGCGTACGCCGCTGCGTCTGGCGATCGTCGGCTACCTGTTACTGTTTGTCACGCTGGCGCTGATGCGCATGCGTAACCTGATTTTGATGATGGAAAAACGCCGCCCGTGGGTGAGCGAACTGATCTTAAAAAGAGGCCGCCAATGACCCCTGCATTTGCATCATGGAGTGATTTTTTCGCGATGGGCGGCTACGCCTTGTATGTCTGGCTTGCCGTAGCGATGAGCGTTATCCCGCTGGTGGTGCTGGTACTGCATTCCACGTTACAACATCGCGCAATTTTACGCGGTGTAGCGCAGCAGCGGGCGAGAGAAGCGCGTATGCGTGCGGCGCAAGTGCAACGGGAGGCGGCGTGAATATTCGACGTAAAAATCGGTTATGGATAGCCTGTGCGGTACTGGCGGGTCTGGCATTGACCATTACGCTGGTGCTTTATGCGCTGCGTTCTAATATTGACCTGTTCTATACGCCGGGAGAGATACTCTACGGTAAGCGCGAAACGCAGCAGATGCCCGAAGTCGGTCAGCGCCTGCGCGTGGGCGGAATGGTGATGCCCGGTAGCGTAAAGCGCGATCCGCAGTCGTTGAAGGTGAATTTCAGTATCTATGACGCCGAAGGTGTGGTGGATGTCACCTACGAAGGCATTCTGCCGGATCTGTTCCGCGAAGGGCAGGGTGTCGTTGTTCAGGGCGAACTGGACGAAGGAAATCATGTGCAGGCCAAAGAGGTTCTTGCCAAACATGATGAGAATTACACCCCGCCGGAAGTCGAAAAAGCGATGCAGGAAAACCATCGTCGCCCGGAAAGTGTTTATAAGGATAAAACGTCATGATGCCTGAAATTGGCAATGCGCTGTTGTGCCTTGCGCTCGGCGTGGCGTTACTACTGTCGGTCTATCCGCTGTGGGGCGTAGCGCGCGGTGACGTGCGAATGATGGCCTCCGCGCGGCCTTTTGCCTGGGTTCTGTTTATCTGCGTGATGGGGGCGTTCCTGATTCTGGTCAACGCCTTCGTGGTTAATGACTTTACCGTCACCTACGTTGCCAGCAACTCCAATACCCAGCTTCCGGTCTGGTATCGGGTGGCAGCAACCTGGGGTGCCCATGAAGGCTCTCTGCTGCTATGGGTTTTGCTGATGAGCGGCTGGACGTTCGCCGTTGCGGCATTCAGCCAGCGTATGCCGCTGGACATCGTTGCCCGCGTGCTGGCGGTAATGGGGATGGTAAGCGTTGGCTTTCTGCTGTTTATTCTGTTTACCTCCAATCCGTTTGCCCGTACGTTGCCCAACTTCCCTATTGAAGGGCGCGACCTGAACCCGCTATTGCAGGATCCGGGACTGATTTTCCATCCGCCGTTACTGTACATGGGGTATGTCGGCTTCTCCGTGGCCTTTGCGTTTGCGATTGCCGCGCTGATGAGCGGACGACTGGACAGTACCTTCGCCCGTTTTTCGCGTCCGTGGACGCTGGCGGCGTGGGTGTTCCTGACGCTGGGTATTGTGCTCGGTTCGGCCTGGGCCTATTACGAGCTGGGCTGGGGCGGTTGGTGGTTCTGGGATCCGGTTGAGAACGCCTCGTTTATGCCATGGCTGGTGGGAACGGCGCTGATGCACTCGCTGTCGGTAACCGAACAGCGTGCCAGCTTTAAAGCCTGGACGCTGCTGCTGTCAATCTGCGCATTCTCGCTTTGCCTGTTAGGTACTTTCCTGGTGCGCTCCGGCGTGCTGGTATCGGTGCATGCCTTCGCCTCCGATCCGTCGCGCGGGATGTTTATTCTGGCCTTTATGGTATTGGTGATTGGCGGCTCCCTGCTGCTGTTTGCGGTGCGCGGTCACAAGGTCCGCTCACGGGTGAACAACGCGCTGTGGTCGCGTGAATCTCTGCTGTTGGGCAACAACGTTCTGCTGATTGCCGCCATGCTGGTGGTGCTCTTGGGCACGCTGCTGCCGCTGGTGCACAAACAGCTGGGTCTGGGCAGCATTTCGATTGGCGAACCGTTCTTCAACACCATGTTTACCTGGCTGATGGCGCCGTTCGCGCTGTTGCTGGGAATTGGGCCATTAGTGCGTTGGGGCCGTGACCGACCGCGTAAACTGAAAACGTTACTGATTATCGCGTTTGTCACCACGCTTGTTCTGTCGCTGCTGCTGCCGTGGTTGTTTGAGGATCGCATTGCCGCTATGACGGTGGTAGGGCTGGCGATGGCATGCTGGATATTCGTGCTGGCGATGTCCGAAGCGTTCCTGCGTGTTTCCCGCGGAACGAAGTTAACACCAAGCTATTGGGGCATGGTGTCGGGCCACGTTGGGCTGGCGATTACTATTGTCGGTATTGCCTTCAGCCAGAACTACAGCGTTGAACGCGATGTGCGCATGAAAGCAGGTGATAGCGTTAGTATCCATAACTATCAGTTCACGTTCCGCGAAGTGAAAGATATTACCGGACCTAACTACCGGGGCGGTGTCGCCATTATTGGCGTTACCCGAGATGGTAAACCGGAAGCCACGCTGCATGCGGAAAAACGCTTCTATAACAGCACCAGTTCGATGATGACCGAAGCGGCAATTGACGGCGGATTCACGCGCGATCTGTACGCCGCGCTGGGTGAAGAACTGGATAACGGCGCATGGGCTGTGCGTCTGTACTACAAACCGTTTATTCGCTGGATTTGGGCCGGAGGATTGCTGATGGCGCTGGGCGGATTGTTCTGCCTGTTTGATCCACGCTACCGTCAGCGCACGCGTCCTCGCGCAGCGGTGCAAAAAAATGCGTCGGAGGTTGTATGAAGCGCAACGCACTGTTAATTCCGTTTATTATTTTTCTGATCATTGCAGCGGCGCTGCTGTGGCAGCTGGCGCGTAACGCTCAGGGAGACGATCCCACGAATCTGGAATCGGCGCTGATCGGCAAACCCGTTCCGACATTTCGCCTGGAGTCGCTGGAGAATCCGGGTCAGCATTATCAGGCCGATGTGCTGACCCAGGGCAAACCGGTACTGCTGAACGTCTGGGCGACCTGGTGTCCGACCTGTCGCGCCGAACATCAGTATCTGAACCAGCTATCTGCACAAGGCGTGCGGGTGGTGGGTTTGAACTATAAAGACGATCGTCAGAAAGCCATTGTCTGGCTGAAAGAGCTGGGCAATCCTTACTCATTAAGCCTGTTTGACGGCGACGGTATGCTTGGTCTGGATCTTGGCGTGTACGGCGCGCCGGAAACGTTCCTGATCGACGGTAAAGGTATTATTCGCTATCGCCATGCCGGTGATTTGAATGCCAGGGTGTGGGAGAGCGAGATCAAACCGTTGTGGGATAAGTACAGTAAGGAGGCTGCGCAATGAGATTTTTACTGGGCCTGCTGATGCTGGTTATCTCGGGATCTGCGCTGGCGACCATCGATGTGATGCAGTTTAAGGATGAAGCGCAGGAGCAGCAGTTCCGTCAGCTTACCGAACAGCTGCGCTGTCCTAAATGTCAGAACAACAGTATCGCCGATTCTAACTCAATGATTGCCACTGACCTGCGCCAGAAAGTGTACGAACTGATGCAGGAAGGGAAAAGCCAGAAAGAGATTGTCGACTACATGGTGGCGCGCTACGGCAACTTTGTCACTTACGATCCGCCGTTGACGCCGCTTACTGTGCTTTTGTGGGTGATGCCGGTGGTAGCGATTGGTTTGGGCGGCTGGATTATTTTTGCCCGTACTCGCCGACGCGTCCGGGTGAAGCTTGAAGAGTTTCCTGACGACGTTATCCCGGATGGCAAGCGCGGTGGATTTGGGTTGTTTGTGCCCGGCATCGTGGTGGCGCTGATCGTTGGCGCGGTGAGCTATTATGAAACCGGCAACTATAAGCAGGTTCAGGTCTGGCAGCAGGCCACCGCTCAGGCTCCGGCGCTGCTGGAACGCGCGTTGGATCCGAAAGCTGACCCGCTCAATGAAGAAGATATGACACGTCTGGCGCTGGGGCTGCGCACGCGTTTACAAGCCGATCCTACAAACGTTGAAGGCTGGATCATGCTTGGGCGTATTGGCATGGTACTCGGTAACGCCAGTACGGCCACTGAAGCCTATGCCAATGCCTATCGACTGGATCCTAAAAACAGCGATGCGGCGCTGGGTTATGCGGAAGCACTGACCCGTTCATCCGATCCTGACGATAACCGCCGGGGAGGGGAGCTGTTACGCCAGCTGGTGCGCGGCGAGCATGCCAACGTGCGGGTTCTCAGCATGTACGCGTTTAACGCTTTTGAACAGCAGCGCTTCGGCGAGGCGGTTGCGGCGTGGGAGATGATGCTGAAATTATTACCGGCCAATGATACCCGTCGGGCGGTGATAGAACGCAGCATTAAGCAGGCGATGGAGCAGCTAACGCCGCAGGAGAAGTAAGAGTCCAGATTACCCGAAGGCGTGCTGCTTTCGGGCCTGTGCGAGCTTTGTAGGCCGGATAAGACGCTGCTGCGTCGTCATCCGGCATCTCATTGATTACTGCATGCCGCGCGTTTGCAAAAACAGGATGGTGGCAGCAACGCGAGAACGCACATTGAGTTTGCGCAGCAGGTTGCGAATATGCACCTTCACCGTCTGTTCAGAAATATTCAGCACTGATGCAATCTGTTTGTTCGACAGTCCCTGAGCAAGTTCATGCAATACATCCAGCTCGCGTTCGGTGAGAATGCTGAATGGATCTTCCTGCGCACCAAACAGGTCACGTTCGCGCAGATATTCGCTAACGCGAGCGCTAAACGCTTTACCACCTTTGGCACCGTTACGAATGGCTTCCAGCAAGACTTCAGGATCGCTATCTTTCAGTAAATAACCATCCGCGCCGGCATCAATTAAGGCGTACACATCGCTGGCGGCATCCGATACGGTAAGAATAATAATTTGCGCGGTGACGCCGTCCCGACGCAGCGCATTCAGGGTGTCCAGCCCGCTCATACCTTTCATATTGAGATCCAGCAGGATCACATCAAGGTCCAGACGGTTTGCCAGATCGATAGCACTTGCGCCGTCGCCAGCTTCAGCGACTACGTCAAATGCGGGATCCAGTTGCAATAATTGACTAATTCCCCGCCGCATGAGTGGGTGGTCGTCGACAATCAGCACCCGAAAAGGCGTTACTTCAGGCATACTATTCTCCTGAGCTTTTATTAGTATCATTATTGTTTTCAGCGCATCAATCGTCCAGATTCATCGCGCTGATGAGAGGATGAATTTTACCCCAATTTGTGCATGGGTAAGTAGTAAAACCTGTGCTGAAGGCTGCTGTAAAACTCAGGAATGCGGAATCGCAGACATAAAAAAAACCAACCGCAAGGGTTGGTTTTTTTAGGGATTTTTGGTCGGCACGAGAGGATTTGAACCTCCGACCCCCGACACCCCATGACGGTGCGCTACCAGGCTGCGCTACGTGCCGACGCTATGGCTGCTAATACTACTGCTTTCCGCTACGAATGCAAGAGGATGCCTCACTAACTGATTTATAATTAATCAGTTAGCAATAAATCGTTTCTCATCCGTCAGAACCTGTAGCAGCAGGCTGAGCTGCGGTTTCTGATCTTTTATTTTCTCGCCACGTAAATCATAGGTCTGATAATTTCCGTTGTTGTTCAGCACCAGTGTCATCTCTGGCGTTGTCACGGCCATCGTGCTGCCGTCGGCGGCGGTCACCCAGTAATGGCGACGTGTAGCATTGAACAAATCCTGCCCCTGCGAATATTCGTTAGCCGGCGTGCTGACATGCAGCAGGCGCTGCATCAGCGTCGTCATCAGGTCTGTATGATCGGTCAGGCTATTGATACGCTGGGCAGGTGTTCCCGGCCAGTGAATCACCAGAGGAACCTGCAGATGACCGCGCGACCAGGCAAAGTTGTTCTCTTCCTGCGTCAGCGGCACACCGCGGCCAGCGGTAATAATCACCACCGTGTTGTCCAGTTTACCCGAGTCGCGCAGGGCGCTAAGAACACGGTTAATATTGGCATCCACATCCTGAGCGGCGCTGGCGTAGCGTTTGGCAAAGTTCTTCTGGTTACTGTCATCAAGGTTTGTCCCGTTAAAGGAGACCCAGGAGAACCAGCGATTATCTTCCTGCGCGTAGCGTCCCAGCCAGTTAATCCATTGGCTTGCGGTTTGTTCGTCTGATTGCGTTTGCACACTCGGCATGGAGAAATCTGACAGTAGCGCCTGGCGATAAAGCGGGCTGGTAAAGCCATCCGAGGAGAATAGTCCTAACTGATACCCTTGCTGGTTCAGTGCAGAGATCAGCGCCGCAGGCGTTCGGGTCGACAAAATGCCGTCCATGTAGCTTGGCGATACACCATAGAACAGGCCAAAGATCCCGTTATCCGTGGTGTTGCCTGAGCTCATGTGACGTGTAAAGGAGATATTCTGCCCGGCGAACTCAGCCAGCGCAGGCATCTGTTTTTCAAAGCGTGAGTAGTTCAGGCCGTCTACGGTGATCAGCAGAACGTTCTGGCCGGTGCCCAGATCTCGATAGTGCAGTTCGCTGAGCGGGTACTGCACGGAAACCGCTTCCGGATTACCCTGTTCGATCAGGCGACGCTGATACTCTTGCGCATCCAGCAGGCCATGTTTTTCCAGAAACTTACGCGCCGTCATCGGGTAGGAGAGCGGCAGGTTTGCGCGCTGCATGGTAATTGGGCGATAGAAATTGGCATCTGCCCAGATATACACCACATGCGAGGCGATAAAAGAAACGAAGAAGAATGCCGCTAACGGTTTTGCGAAATGGCGACGACGCGTCAGGCTGCGCAGCTTTTGCCAGCTCCAGGTCGCAAACAACATTTCTATTAACAGGATAACCGGCACGCTGATAAACAACAGTTGCCAGTCACGCGCCGCTTCGTTCTGGTCAGGATTAATGACCAGTTCCCAGACTATCGGGTTAAGGTGCAGGTGGAAGCGGGTGAAAACTTCGCTGTCGATTAACAACAGCGTCATGCCAGCTGTCGCCAGAATAGCTGATAAGAATCGCATCAGCCTCTGGGACATGACGATAAACGTCAGGGGAAACAGGATTAGCAGATAGGTGGCAAACACCAGAAAGCTAAAATGCCCGACAGCGCTCAGGTAGGAATATACACGACCTGCAAGGGTTGTCGGCCAGTCGGCGACAAACAGGTAACGGCTACCGAGAACCATGGCCAACAGAATGTTGAACAAGGCAAACCAGTGCCCCCAGCTAACCATCTGGGAGACTTTCTCACGGTAGCGCTGACGATGAGTTACCATAAACTGTTGTTCGTTTCCCCGGAGCAGGCTCTTAATGCGCTTGGTCGTCGTTTACCGAAGACTGCAATGCGCGGGCAAAAGAGTTGGCAATCGCCTGGCGCTGGGCCGGTGCGATGCTTGTATTGATAAGGTTAGTCACCATGTTTCCCAGAACCATCAGGGAAAGGTCGGTCGGCACCTTATGTTTTTCCAGTACGTTGAGCATCTCATTCAGCAGTTGTTCAACGTGTTCGTCACTATAGCGGGAAATTTGTGGCATAAATCGAAATCAGTCTGTTCATGAAAGGGCAACATATTACCGTACAGACAGTTTTTTTTCTGCTTTTTTATCTTCTATTGCGTCACTGCCCGGCAGGTGGTTGAATACCGCCCGGTCTAAAAGGAGAGTTTATCATGAGTCTGGATATCAACCAGATTGCCCTGCACCAGCTTATCAAACGTGACGAGCAGAACCTTGAGCTGGTCTTGCGCGATTCATTACTGGAACCGACAGCGACGGTTGTCGATATGATGGCTGAGTTGCATCGGGTGTATAGCGCCAAGAATAAAGCCTATGGCCTGTTTAGCGAAGAGAGTGAACTGGCGCAAACGCTGCGTTTACAGCGTCAGGGTGAAGAGGATTTTCTGGCATTTAGTCGTGCCGCGACCGGACGCTTGCGGGACGAGCTGGCGAAATATCCTTTTGCCGACGGCGGTATTGTCCTGTTCTGCCATTACCGCTATCTGGCGGTAGAGTATCTGCTGGTCGCCGTGCTGAACAATTTAAGCAGCATGCGCGTCAATGAAAATCTGGATATCAATCCGACGCACTATCTGGATATCAATCATGCGGACATCGTGGCGCGTATTGATTTAACCGAGTGGGAAACCAATCCGGAGTCCACACGCTATCTGACGTTCCTGAAAGGGCGGGTAGGGCGCAAAGTCGCCGATTTCTTTATGGATTTCCTCGGTGCCAGCGAAGGTTTGAACGCCAAAGCGCAAAACCGTGGCCTGCTGCAGGCGGTCGATGACTTTACTGCCGAGGCGCAACTCGATAAAGCCGAACGCCAGAACGTGCGTCAGCAGGTGTACAGCTACTGTAACGAGCAGCTGCAGGCTGGTGAAGAGATCGAACTGGAGTCGCTGTCTAAAGAGCTTTCCGGCGTCAGTGAAGTCAGCTTCAGCGAATTTACCGCTGATAAAGGCTACGAGCTGGAAGAGAGCTTCCCTGCGGATCGCAGCACGCTGCGTCAGTTAACCAAATTTGCCGGCAGCGGCGGTGGGTTAACCATTAACTTCGACGCTATGTTACTGGGTGAACGTATTTTCTGGGATCCGGCGACGGACACCTTGACCATCAAAGGTACGCCGCCGAACCTGCGCGACCAGCTGCAGCGCCGCACGTCTGGCGGGAAATAAAACCGTGTGCCGGGTGAGAGCGTTAACGCCTTATCCGGTCGACGAGAACCATCAGTATCGATGACAAAATCCCATAAAAAAACCCCGCCGAGGCGGGGTTTTCTTCAACTTCCAGGCGATTACGCGCGAACGAAGTCGATGTGGGACAGCTTCGGCTTGAACGGGTGACGCTGTACAGCCTGAGCTTTAACTTTAACTTCTTTACCGTCAACAACGATGGTCAGAACTTCGCTGTAGAATTCAGCTTTAGCTTGCATGTTCATAACTGCATCGTGATCCAGTTCGATAGCAATCGGGGCTTCTGCGCCACCGTAGATGATTGCCGGGAACTTGTTAGCGGCACGCAGGCGGCGGCTCGCACCCTTACCCTGCTCTTTACGTACTTCAGCGTTGATAGTAAACATTTAAATCTCTCTTTAATAATTCCTGCTACAGGCGACCCAGCAACAGGTAAGTGATCTGCTTTGCGTATGCAAAAGCGGGCGAGATTCTATACTCAAACGGCTGGTACATCAATCAAAAGTACGATTAACCGCGTAATTCATGTGCCCGACGAAAGCGACCTTCATAATCGAAGACCTTTTCACGGACCTGCCAGTACTGACCTTTCATACGCGCCACCACGAAATCAGGATGCCGTAACAACGCCTGCTGATTGAGGATATCGGCGGCGGTTATCCAGCGTAAGGGTATACCGGGTGTTCGGGTGTGCGGGCGAATAAACAGTTGTTCGAAGGCCGTACGCTGCGCGGGAGTGTGCAGGCGAAAGCGTTCGCTGACGTCAGCGCCGTCTTCATCGTAATAGGTGATTTTCAGCCATTCGCCTTTATCATCCTGCCCGTTTTGTAACACCATACCACTACAGCGCAGGACCAGCGCATCTTTGAGCCTGAGCGCGGCTTTCAGCATGTCATCCGGGTCAACCAGCACCGTGTCGCACTCGCGACAACGGCGGGCGGCGATGTCATTTTCCGCGTTGCATTGTGGGCAGTTTTTAAAACGGAAACGAAAATCGCACTGTTCGCGATGGCCGTCATCATCTTCAAACCATCCCTGGCAGCGGCGGCCAAAATGTTCAATCAGCGTGCCGTCTGCCGTGGTTTTGCCCCAGAAGGTGTTTGCAAATCCGCAGGCAGGACAGAACACCTGTACCGGAACGTTGTCGCTTTTCCCTTTCGGAGCACCCACTTCCGGTGCGTACAGATCGTGCGGGTTGCCGGCGTAATCGAGGATCAGACAGTCGGTTTTACCCGGTGCAAGGCGCAACCCACGACCAACAATTTGTTGGTAAAGGCTAACTGACTCTGTTGGGCGCAGAATGGCGATAAGGTCGACGTGCGGGGCATCGAATCCGGTGGTCAGGACCGATACATTCACCAGATAGCGAAAACGCTGGGCTTTGAACTCTTCAATCAGCACGTCGCGCTCAGCGCCTGGCGTATCTCCAGTGATTAGCGCGGCGTCGTCAGCGGGCAGCAGACCCTGAATTTCTTTGGCGTGCTCAACGGTGGCGGCGAAAATCATCACCCCTTTGCGGGTTTGGGCAAACTCGACAATCTGGCTGATGATATGCGGCGTTATTCGTTGCTGCTTTTTCAGCTCCTGATTCAGATCTGCTTCGCTAAACAGGCCGTTACTCTGCGCCTGCAGGCGACTAAAGTCATACTGCACGACCGGCATGTCGAGGCGTTCTGGCGGCGTCAGGTAGCCGTGTTTAATCATGTAGCGCAGCGGTAATTCATAAATGCAGTCGCGAAACAGCGCTTTTTCATCGCCGCGCACCATACCATGATAATGAAAATGATAAATCCAGCCCTTACCCAAACGAAAAGGTGTGGCGGTAAGCCCGAGCAGACGTAAGTGGGGATTTACTTTAGTCAGGTGAGTGAGGATTTGCTGATACTGACTCTCTTCATCATCGCCAATACGGTGGCATTCATCGACGATCAGCAGGGAGAATTCACCCTGAAAGGCCTCCAGATTACGCGCTACCGACTGTACGCTGCCAAAGACTACTTTCCCGTGGCTCTCTTTACGCTTCAGGCCTGCGGCAAAAATATCGGCTTCAAGCCCCAGCGCACAATATTTGGCATGGTTTTGTGCGACCAGTTCTTTGACGTGCGCCAGTACCAGTACGCGACCACGTGCCACGCGGGCCAGTTCAGCAATCACCAGACTTTTGCCCGCGCCGGTTGGCAGGACGATAACCGCCGGGGTGCGGTGGTGGCGAAAATGGTTGAGCGTGGCGTCCACGGCTTCTTTTTGGTACGGGCGAAGAGTAAAAATCATGAGCTCATTAAGGTAAACAGCAACAATGTATAGTATGCCATGAATCATTTCCCTTGAGGGATGGTGTAACACCGCTATACTGGGCGGATAATAGTCCCACTTTTCGGGCGTAAACCCGCTTCTCGTATTTTTACAGGCAAAAATCACACTCATGCGACTTGATAAATTTATCGCTCAGCAACTCGGCGTCAGCCGCGCTATTGCCGGGCGTGAGATCCGTGCTAACCGCGTTACCGTCGACGGTGAAATCGTTAAAAACAGTGCCTTTAAGCTGCTACCAGAACACGACGTCGAATATGACGGTAATTCCCTGGTTCAACAAAATGGCCCGCGCTATTTTATGCTGAATAAGCCTCAGGGTTATGTTTGCTCAACGGATGACCCGGATCATCCGACGGTGCTCTATTTCCTTGATGAACCGGTTGCCTACAAACTGCATGCGGCAGGGCGTCTGGATATCGACACCACCGGACTGGTACTGATGACCGATGACGGACAGTGGTCGCATCGTATCACCTCTCCTCGTCACCATTGTGAGAAAACCTATCTGGTGACGCTGGAGTCGCCAGTGGCAGACGATACCGCCGAGCAGTTTGCCCATGGCGTACAGTTGCATAATGAAAAAGACCTGACCAAACCGGCTGTTCTGGAGGTCATTACGCCAACTCAGGTGCGATTGACCATCAGCGAAGGGCGTTATCATCAGGTAAAACGTATGTTTGCCGCGGTGGGTAACCACGTTGTGGAACTGCACCGTGAACGAATTGGTGACATCAGGCTTGATGACGATCTGGAGCCGGGTGAATACCGTCCATTGACCGAAGAAGAAATCGCCAGCGTTAACTTAACCCCGCGTTAATTTCAGGAGCTAAATGTGACCACCCGGCAGAACTCGTCAATTGCCATAGTTTTTATCCTTGGCTTGTTAGCCATGCTGATGCCGTTGTCGATTGATATGTATCTTCCGGCGCTACCTGTTATCTCAGAACAGTTTGGTGTGCCTGCGGGTAGCGCGCAGATGACCCTCAGTACCTATATTCTGGGGTTTGCAGTGGGGCAGTTGCTCTATGGCCCAATGGCTGACAGCATTGGGCGCAAGCCGGTGATTCTGGGCGGAACGCTGGTGTTTGCGGCGGCGGCAGTGGCCTGCGCCCTGGCGCAAACTATTGATCAACTGATCGTGATGCGTTTCTTCCACGGTCTGGCTGCTGCGGCGGCGAGCGTGGTAATCAACGCCCTGATGCGCGATATCTATCCGAAGGAAGAGTTCTCGCGCATGATGTCATTCGTCATGCTGGTGACCACAATTGCGCCTTTGTTGGCACCTATCGTGGGTGGTTGGGTGCTGGTATGGCTTAGCTGGCACTATATCTTTTGGATCCTCGCCATGGCGGCTGTTCTGGCGTCGGTGATGATCTTTACGCTGATCAAAGAGACCCTGCCTGTAGAGCGTCGCCAGCCGTTTCGCCTGCGTACCACTATTGGCAACTTTGCCTCGCTGTTTCGTCATAAACGAGTGCTGAGCTATATGCTGGCCAGCGGGTTCAGCTTTGCCGGGATGTTCTCGTTTCTGAGCGCCGGACCCTTTGTTTACATTGAGATCAACCACGTTTCACCGCAGCATTTCGGTTATTACTTCGCACTGAACATCGTATTCCTGTTCGTGATGACTATCATCAACAGTCGCTTTGTGCGTCGGGTTGGGGCATTGAATATGTTCCGTACCGGTCTGTGGATCCAGTTCGTGATGGCGGGATGGATGGTCTTTAGCGCACTGTTCGGGCTGGGGTTCTGGGCTCTGGTCGTTGGCGTTGCGGCGTTTGTTGGCTGTGTATCGATGGTGTCATCAAACGCCATGGCGGTTATTCTGGATGAATTTCCGCATATGGCGGGAACGGCGTCATCGCTGGCTGGGACATTCCGCTTTGGCATTGGCGCCATTGTCGGGGCCCTGTTGTCTCTGGCGACCTTTAACTCGGCCTGGCCAATGATATGGTCGATCGCATTTTGCGCTACCTGCTCAATTCTCTTCTATCTTTACGCCAGTCGCGCTCAAAAACGGTGATCTATTACACAACCTGGGGGCCATAAGGTCTCCAGAGTTGATGTACATCAACCGCAAATCTATCATTTCCCCCGCTTATGTTTATTTTATGTAAAATCAATTTATGTAAAAAGTCACATCATTGTAGTTAAAAAGGTTGAGTTAGATCGCAGAAACGAGTACATATAGCCCGGAAATATGCCAGAACCGTTGAATAAATTTAATTACTGGGTTCTGTAAGCAGCATAAGTACTGGATGTAAACGTTTACCAACTGTCTAAAGACGTATTGTCAATGATGTGTTAATATTGATGTAAAATAATTGTGAAGTGATTGTGCTTCCAGGGAAAGAAAGTGATGACATTACAACTCTCAATCGTTCATCGTCTGCCGCAGAGCTATCGTTGGTCGGTGGGTTTCGCAGGTTCGAAAGTTGAACCGATTCCGCAAAACGGTCAGAGTAATGAGAACAGCCTGGTGGCACTCAAATTGCTCAGTCCTGATGGTGACAGCGCGTGGTCAGTCATGCATAAGCTCAGCCAGGCCCTCAGTGATATCGAGGTTCCTTGTTCCGTACTGGAATGTGAAGGGGAGCCGTGCCTGTTTGTGAATCGCCAGGACGAATTTGCCGCAACCTGCAGACTGAAAAACTTCGGCGTGGCTATCGCAGAACCATTTTCAAACAACAATCCTTTTTGAGCGTCAGCTTAGCGCGAGCAGCTGACGCGTATAGGCCTGCTGTGGTGCGTTAAATACGTGCTCGCATTGCCCTTGCTCCACGACCTCTCCCTGACGTAGCACAATAACCTGATGGCATAATGCGCGTACTACGTGCAAATCATGGCTGATAAAAATATAAGCCAGCCGATGCTTTTCCTGTAAGGATTTTAACAACGTCAGGATTTGCGCCTGTACGGTCCTGTCGAGCGACGATGTTGGTTCATCCAGAATGATCAGGGAAGGTTTGAGAATCAATGCCCTCGCAATAGCAATGCGTTGGCGTTGTCCGCCAGAAAACTCCGCAGGATAACGATGTCGCGTTTCGCTATCCAATCCCACTTCCTCCATCACCGCTTTCACCTGTGTCTCGCGTTGTTCGGCTGACAGGGTAGGCTGATGAACGCGCAACCCCTCCTCGATAATCTGTAGCACGCTCAGGCGTGGGTTCAGCGAGGAGTTGGGATCCTGAAATACCACCTGAATACGGTGACGGACCGGCAACAGCTGGCGTCGATTTAAGGTATGCAGTGCCAGCCCATCGAACACAATACTTCCCTGCGAGGTGATTAGCCGCAGAAGCGCCAGTCCGGTAGTGCTTTTTCCGGAGCCTGACTCTCCAACCAGCCCCAGCGTTTCACCGGGCCGGAGGGAAAAACTGACGTCGTTAACGACGACGTTGTGGTCCACCACGCGTTTCAGGATACCTTTGCGGATAGGAAAGGCGACGCGGAGTTTTTCCACTTCCAGCAACGGAGCTTGCCCGACAGGCAAAGGTACCGGGTCGCCGGAAGGTTCGCTGTTTAACAATTTCTTCGTGTAGGGATGCGTTGGCGCAGTGAGCAACTGTGCTGCTCTATTTTGCTCAACGCACTGGCCGTTTTGCATGACCGCCACGGTATCGGCCAGTTTTTTCACAATACTCAGGTTGTGGGTGATGAACAGTAATCCCATGTTCAGCTCGCGCTGTAGTTCCCTCAGCAATTGCAGGATCTGTGCCTGAACGGAAACGTCCAGCGCGGTAGTCGGTTCATCAGCAATAAGCAGCTCAGGTCGTGTCAGCAGTGCCATGGCGATCATCACACGCTGGCGTTCACCGCCGGACAGCTGGTGTGGGTAATCTGCGAGACGTTTGGCCGCCTGACGGATGCCAACGCGATCCAGGCAGGTCAGGATTTCTGCCCGCGCCGCTTCCCGACGCATTCCCCTATGCAGCGACAGCACTTCATAAAGCTGTTTTTCCAGATTGTGGAGCGGGTTCAGTGACACCATCGGCTCCTGGAAAATCATGGCGATTTTATTCCCCCGTACGCCGCGAAGCGTCTGCTCGTTGGCGTGAAGTAATGATTCACCATGAAAACGGATGTCCCCAGAAGGGTAAACTACCGGAGGGCACGGTAACAACCGTAGGATAGAAAGCGCGGTCACGCTTTTCCCCGATCCAGACTCGCCCACCAGCGCCAGCGTTTGTCCGGCATCAACCCGTAGTGAGAGGGCATTGACTACGGTGCGCACGGTCTCTTGTTGACGAAAACCTACCGATAAATTTTCAATGGCTAACAGAGGTTGTGTCATTTTAAATCGCCTTGTTGGGATCAAACGCATCGCGTACCGCTTCACCAATAAAGATCAGTAGCGATAGTAGCAGGGCAACGGAGATGAACGCGGTGATGCCAAGCCACGGTGCCTGCAGGTTGTTTTTACCCTGCAACAGGAGTTCTCCCAGTGATGGCGAGCCAAGCGGTAAACCGAACCCAAGAAAATCCAGTGAGGTCAGGGTGGTTATCGAGGCGCATAAAATAAACGGTAAAAAAGTCAGGGCCGCGACCATCGCGTTGGGCAGCATATGACGCAGAATAATACTGCGATCGCTTACGCCTAGCGCTTGAGCGGCTCGAATGTAATCAAAGTTTCGGGTACGTAAAAATTCCGCGCGCACCACGCCAACCAGGCTCATCCAGCCAAACAATACGGTAATGCCCAGCAGCCACCAGAAGTTAGGCTGGACCACGCTCGACAATAGAATGATGAGAAACAGCGTTGGCATTCCTGACCAAACTTCAATGAATCGTTGCCCCCACAGGTCCACCTTGCCGCCATAATAGCCCTGAATTGCGCCAGCCATAATGCCCATCACGCTCGAACAGAGGGTGAGCATTAGACCAAACAAGACAGAAATACGTGTGCCGTAGAGGATGCGCGCCAGTACATCACCGCCGTTGGCGTCTGTTCCCAGCCAGTTTTGTGCGGAAGGCGGGGAAGGGAAGGGCTTATCGGTGGCAAAGTTAATGCTGGTGGCCCCAAAGCGTATTGGTGCCCACAGGATCCAGCCCTGGTTTTCCAGGCGCTGTTGTAGCCATGGGTCCTGATAATCAGCCTGAGTCGCCAGCGGTCCGCCGAAGTCGCTTTCACTGTAGTTTTTGAACAGGGGGAAATACCAGCTATTGTCGTAGCGCACCAGTAGCGGCTTATCATTGGCAATCAGTTCTGAACACAGGCTAAGACCGAACAGCACCAGAAAAATCCACAGCGACCAGTAGCCGCGACGGTTGTGGCGAAAGCGCGCCCAGCGGGCCTGATTGACGGGGCTTAATCGCGACATTAGCGTCCCTCAAAATCAATACGAGGATCGACCAGCGTATAGCTGATGTCGCTGAGGATATTCAGCAGCAGACCGATCAGGGTGAAGATATAAAGCGTGCCAAACATTACCGGGTAGTCGCGTGATACGGTGGATTCATAACCCAGCAATCCCAGGCCGTTAAGTGAGAACATCACTTCAATCAGCAGTGAGCCGGTAAAAAACATGCTGATAAACGTTGCCGGGAAGCCGGCGATCACCAGCAACATGGCATTGCGAAACACATGTTTCCACAGAATATTTTTCTCGCTGACTCCTTTAGCGCGTGCGGTGACGACATATTGTTTGCGCACCTCATCCAGAAATGAGTTCTTGGTCAGCATAGTCAGTGCGGCAAACCCACCAACCACCGTCGCCAGCACCGGCAGGGTAATATGCCAAAGGTAGTCGGTTACTTTCTGATACCAGGGCAGGGAGTCAAAATTGGCGGATACCAGCCCGCGAAGCGGGAACAGGTCGTAGTAGCTTCCCCCGGCAAAAAAGACGATCAGCAAAATGGCAAACAGAAAGGCCGGTATGGCATAGCCGATAATAATAAATGCGCTGCTCCAGACATCAAACCGGCTGCCGTTATGCACCGCTTTGCGGATCCCAAGCGGTATCGACACCAGATAGATGATGAGCGTACTCCACAGCCCCAGCGTGACGGAAACAGGCAGGCTGTCTTTGATAAGCGTCAGCACCGAGGCGCTACGAAACAGGCTGTCACCGAAATCGAAACGAATGTAATCCCAGAGCATTTTGAAGTAACGCTCATGAATGGGCTTATCGAACCCATAGCGGCGAGTGATTTCGGCGATCACTTCCGGGTCCAGACCCCGTCCGCCTCGATAATTACTGTCGCTGATGTTACCAACGCCGGTTTGCGCGTGGCTGGCACGAACACCTTCGCTACCCGCGCCGGGTAATGCCCCGCTTTGCCCGAACTCAATGGCGGCGACGGCCTGTTCAACCGGGCCGCCTGGGGCAATTTGCACGATAAAAAAGTTGATGGTGATGATGGCCCAAAGCGTTGGGATCACCAGCAGTAGACGTCGAATCAGATACGCGCCCATTTATTCTCCCTGTCGTCTGGCTGCGGGCAGTTTCGCCGCTTTGTTGACGTCATACCACCAGTTGTCGAGACCAATGGTGTAAATTGGGCGAATAGCAGGATGCGAAAATTTATCCCACCAGGCGATGCGATCCTCTGCCATAAACCACATCGGCAACATGTAGTAGTTCCAGGTTAATACCCTGTCCAGTGCCCGGCCCAGTGGGATCAATTTGGCTTTATCACCTTGTGCCGCGATGATTTGGTCGATCAGTTTATCAATCACCGGGCTTTGTACGCCGGGGGCGTTGTAGCTGGAATCAATATATTGAGAGGCCCACAGAATTTGCAGGTCCGAACTCGGCCACGGCATCGCGCGATACAACCTCGGCATCATGTCATAGTCGCGACTGCGCAGGCGGTTCGTGATTTGTGAGTTATCCACCTGGCGGATATTCATGGTAATACCTAAGCGCTGCAGGTTGTGCTGGAACGGCAGCACCCACTGAATGTTGCTGCCCGCCGGGAGCAACAGTTCAAAGCTCAGAGGTTTACCGCTGGCGCTGTTTACGCGCTGCTGACCCTTTAGTACCCACCCGGCCTGCTCCAGTAAGGTATCGGCTTTCAACAGGTTGTCGCGGTCGTAGCCATCGCCTTTTGATTTTGGCGGCTGATAGATTTGGCTAAAGACCTCAGAGGGGAGATCTTTTTTCAAGGGCGCGAGTATCACCAGCTCATCTGCGTCGGGGTATTTTGTCGCGGCATATTCGGTATTCTGAAAATAGCTGTTGGTCCGGCTCCAGGCATTATAGAACAGCGCTTTATTCATCCATTCAAAATCAAAGGCCAGCGTGATGGCTTCCCGTACCCGTCGGTCGCTGAATACCGGACGCTGAATATTAAATGCCAGCCAGCGGGTATCCTGCGCGGACTCGTTTTTTTGCTCATCTTTGATGATGTAATGATTCGCGAAATTTTTCCCGGTATAACGCGTCGCCCAGTTTTTGGCATCATTTTCAAGACGCAGATCAAACGCACCGGCCTTAAACGCTTCAAAGGCGACGTTATCATCCAGATAGTAGTCGTAGCGGATGGTATCAAAGTTCCAGCGTCCACGATTGACGGGCAGATTAGCGGCCCAATAATCTTTGACGCGCGAATAGACAATATACTGGCCCATCTTCCATTTCGTAATGCGATAAGGGCCGCTGGCGAGCGGTGGCGATGATAAGGGATCGCTGAGCTTATGATCTTTCCAGTACTTCTCTGGCATTACGGGTAATGAAAACAGGCTGAGCATGTCCTCTTTACCCGGTTTGGCTAATTCAATGCGTACGGTTAATGGCGCGATGGCTTTTACCGTTGTTCCCTTGTAGACCAGACGAAACTGCGGCACGCCTTCAGTCATAAATTTGTGGAAGGTGAATGCGACGTCGCGGGCGGTAATGGGTGAGCCATCGTGAAAACGCGCTCGTGGATTAATGGCAATTTCTACCCAGGAATAGTCGTCAGCGTAGCGCGCGCTGTCGGCAATGAGCGGGTAATAGCTACCAGGTTCATCGTCAGAGGTCGTAAACAACGTATCGTAAAGCGTTTCGGTACGTGCGCCGGGGTTACCGCGCATCGCATAGCGGTTAAAGTTGTCAAACGTGCCAATGGCGGACAGGGTGATTTGACCCCCTTTAGGGGCTGCGGGATTCACATAATCGAAGTGATTAAAGTTAAATGCGTACTTCGGTTCACCCAGTACGGCAAAAGCATAGCTTTCTTTGATGGATTGCGCCTGGGCGCTAAACCCGATGAGGGTAATAAACAGAAGCAGTACGCGAGGGATCATATAAAAGCGATTTCCTTTTCCTGCCACAACCCGACGGGCATCATGCCTGAAAGATAAGGGATGTAGCGGCGAGTGAGAGTATATGAATCGCATACTGCGATCACCACGTCGGCTTATTGGGCTGTGCCATCCAACGCACAAAATCAGCAAGCTTTAATGGTCGGCTAATCCAGTATCCCTGGAAAAAATGCACCCCACGATCGCGCAGCCAACGGGCTTGCTCAGGAGTTTCTACCCCTTCCGCAACCGTCAGCATATTAAGACGTTTAGAAAGTGTCAACACGGCGTCCAGAACCGGAGAGGTCAGGGTTTCCGTCCCGATGGCGTTAATAAATCCGCGATCGATTTTCAGGTAGTCAACGGTAAAGCGTTCCAGATAAAAAAGCGCGCTATGGCCGGTGCCAAAATCATCAATCGCAATTTCAAAACCTGCGGAATGTAGCCATTCAAATAGCTTTGTGGCCTCGTGCTGATTGAGCATATCTCGTTCAGTGATTTCCAGCACTATCTGAAAATAGTTTGCGGGAAGTGAAGCGTGCAGGTGCCGGATGTCGTCTTTAAATGTCTCGCCATGCAGATGCGATGGCGCGATATTGATCCCCAATTTTGCGCCAGCGGGTAACACTTTTTGTAGCGGCGGGGCATCCTGGGCGATCAACTTAAAGAGATGCTGAGTCAGCGGGACGATCATTTTCTGTGATTCAGCGTAATGAATAAAGGCATCCGGTGGGATCTCGCCCGTTGTTGGGTGATTCCAACGTAACAGGACCTCGACGCCTTTCACTTCCAGCGTTTGCATCTCTACGACGGGCTGGTACACCACATAAAACTGGTTATGCTTGATGGCGTTGAGGATATCTTTGCCTGGGCGTAAACGGATGCTGTAGATGTAGTACCAGAGGAGAAGGGCGGCAATAATCCCGGCCATACATCCCAACAAAATAGAATACCAGACGTCGGTATAGCTCCACTCTTGTGCGTATAAGCGAATTTTAAGCGGGATCCCTTCAAGAGTGGCCTGCCGCCAGGAGGTATGAGGAAGAGCGGAGACATCGATGATTCGCGATGAGAATGTCGAAATTGCGGTATTACCGACGATAATCGCAATACCGTCAAAATCATCCTGCCGGGCGGTATAGAGCAGATAAGGTGCCAGATTGATATTCAGTGAGGTAAATACGCCGCTATCGTTGAACGACGCGTTTCGGTGCCAAATCATGATCGCTGGTTTGTCCGGCATCATGGGCGTACCGGGAAGTAATTCCACATCAATATTTCTGCTGATATCGAGGTTCGGGATCAAATCTAAAATCGGAGTGAACATGGAACCTGTTGCGGAAGAGCAGAAAGCGATACCGTCTTTTACCAGTAAGAAAGCGCGAACGTTCAGGCTAAAGGCTGCACTGGAGGTCAGTTTAGCGCCAACTTGTTGGCAACTGTTGGCAACCAGCGGCTGAAGGGCATCGGTGGTGGTTTTGAGGTCGGTAAAGTAGCTGCTGACGTAATTCTGGATATCGGCAAGGAGCGTGTCGTACTTAACTTCTCGTTTATGCCAGGTGACGAAAAACTGCAGGGTACTCACGAGTATTGCGACGATAAGCCCCGTTAACATACAGGAAAGCAGGATTTTCCGACCGGATGAAGAAGAGCGTCTGAACATAGATCCTTATTTTACCTGATTTAACCGCTTACTCTGTATGAATATAACCTGAAATGACTCATGTTGTGAGATTTTTCTTAGTCGTAGGGTGAAACAAAAAAGCACCGCCGAAGCAGTGCTTTTGGAATGTCTCATCAGGATAGCCAAGGGATAGCTGCCAAACGAAACTAACTGCGGCTCAGAACCCGGCGAGCTTCGTTGTAACGTTTTTTCCAGTAAGGCTCGTTCATGCTGGAAATGATAACGCCACTGCTGGTCGAGGCATGTACAAACTGGTTGTTACCGATATAAATACCGACGTGACGGCCAGTAGAACCAGCACGGAACAGAACCAGATCGCCTGTGCGCAGATTAGTGCGCGAAACGGATTTTCCCGTTTCCTGTTGTTCATAGGTTGAGCGCGGAAGCTCTAAACCAAATTGCTCGCGGAATGTACGCTGCACGAAGCTTGAGCAATCAATACCTTTTTTGGTGCTGCCGCCAAGGCGGTAACGCACGCCTTTCCAGTCAGCATACTGGTCCATAATACGTGATTTAACATCGATATTACGTACCATATTTTCAAATTCATCCTGAGAGGCTTGCAGTGAAGAGTTATCTCCATTGCCCACAGCATGCGTCTCAGAATGCATATTCTTGGCGGTGTTCGTTGTGCTACATGCAGAAAGCAGAACCGCAACTGCTATCGCGGGTATGCCCCGCAAGATATATCTCAAAATCGGTTGAGATTTGACCATTTTGTTTGTTTTCCCTTGAAGTCCTTAACGATAAATATCGTTATAAAAAATGCCAAACGTGACGAGACTAATTACCATCGCACGATGAGACAATTCCTTAAGGTCAAATCTGTGGCAGAACGCACAAATTTATTCTGAAAGGGAATAATTATCCCGCGAGGCAAAACGAGTTCGAGATTACCCGATCGTTCCGGTCAATGCGAGTGATTTTACGTGATTTCTTATAAGAAAAATTGATACAGAAAGTGAATAAACGGCATTGTCTAAATTAAGAACAATCAGGGTAAAAAATACGCAACCCACTCATTTTAAACATGAATAAGATGACAGGAGAATGACAATCAGAATGATGAAATATTGCCCGGCATCATCAGGGAATCAGAAGTATCCCTGATGATGTTAATTACTCTGCGTTATTTGTTTAAAAATTGTTTGTTTTTGCCGGGTAGATAATTCACGAACAGAGTGACTAATCGGTCGCTTAATGGCGTCATTAGCCACCAGGGAAGGCCAATCAAGACCACCGTCATGGAACCAACCACGATATCGGTGAGCCAGTGGGCGCCAATCATTACGCGCGGGAAGGCAAAAACCACAGCAATAATAAGGCCGATTATTCCTGCGACTTTTCCGAAATAACGCAGCATGAATGCGGAAAAAATAAGCAGCATCATGCCGTGATCGCCAGGAAAACTGTCTTTCGACGCATCTTTGGTCGGAATATGCAGCAGTTCGCTGACGCGATAAATATTATCCAGCATAAGCGTGGGGCTGGCGCGTTTAACGGGAATAAGCGCCTGGCCCAGCTGGTTTAATACTACTGCAGTGAGCAGCATAACCAAACCAATTGCCACAATGCGTCGGCGACCTTCCGACGTCTCTTTGAGCCAAAAGTGCAGCATCAATGCGCCCATAGCCAGCAATGAGCAGCCATCAAATGCCCGATTATTGGTAATAGCAACAACCCATAAGAACAGCGGGCTTTCCACCAGTTTATGATTAAAGAAGCGGAAAACGCCCGTATCGAGTGAAGACCAGAACCCATGCCCGGCTGGAATATACCAGGACAGAAACAGTGCCAGACCAGCAATATTAAGCAGGAGGATTAAAGGGTATCGGGTTTTCATCGTCGTTTACCATTGCTAAAAACGAAGGCAACCTTACGCGCTAGCGTCTAAACGAAGTCTCAACAACGCGCTCTGTAACGCATTCCAGTCGGTCTCGGTATCGGCGATGAGTTCAATACGGCTATCCGGTGGTGCGACGTTTTGCGTCTCTATATGCCAGTCGTCTCCCTGGCGGTTAATGCGTACCAGTCCTTCTTTAATACGCATTACCCCCTTCACGCGCCCAACCGGGGCAAGACGCGACCATTCCAGCAGACCGATGGTATCGAACACCGTATCGGCGTCAAAAATCCAACCGCAGGCCTGATGGCCCTGACCGCTGTTCAGGCTACGACGCCAGCGCTGCTGTGCGGGTAAGCTCAACGCTGCCAGCCCCTTTTTGTTGGCATGGCTATGGTCGTGCTCCGCGCTTGCAGGAAGCTCCGCCAGGTTTAGTCGGGGTAAATCCAGTAGCTGTCCGTCAATTTGCCCATGGTCGGCATGAACCAACTGTCGATTACCGCCGTAGTGTTGCCACCAGCTTTGCAGGGCGTTTTCGCTTTCCGTCGTGGCACGGTCGGTTTTGTTGGCAACAATGATATCAGCGGCGGCCAGCTGATCGCGGAAATTGTCATTGGCGACGCTTTTCTCATCCAGTAACAGGCGAGGATCAAGGATACAAAGGGTTGCGCGCAGATCGATCCACGGCTCATAAACCGGTGCGGTGAGTAAATCCAGAATCTGTTTGGGATGCCCGAGGCCGGTGGGTTCAATCAGCAGGCGGTCGGGTTTCCCCTGACGCAGCAGCGTATTGAGGCCAACCTGCATTGGCAGACCGTTAACACAGCACATACAGCCGCCAGGGATCTCTTTTAGCAGCGCACCGCTGTCGGCCAGCAACGCGCCATCAATGCCAACTTCGCCAAACTCATTAACCAGCACGGCCCACTTCTCAGCAGGGTCTTTGTTTGCCAATAAATGAAGAATAGAGGTGGTTTTGCCACTGCCGAGAAAACCGGTGATGAGATTGGTTTTAGTCACATTTACTCCAGAATCATAAATTACCGTAATGGCATTTAACAATCCTGGCGAAAAACGGGGAAAAAGAGAAGGGGTGAAAGGACGAAGAGGCGCTTCGTCCTGCTTAATGGCAGAAATCGTTAACTTTTTAACGTCTCAATGACAGCCTGATGCGCACCGTATTGGGCAATGCGTTGCCAGGCCTTCTGAATGGCCGCGACAAACTGCGGATTCTGTACGAGATCGGTGGCGAAAATCTCGCGCAGCGAAAGCAGGGCGTTGACGCGTTCTGACTCTGTGCTCTGTTTAACCAGAGCGGCAATTTTCTCACTCAACGGGTCACGAACATCAATAGCGGTGCCTGAATCATCCACGCCGCTCACATAACGCATCCAGCCTGCGACGCCGAGCGCCAGCAGTGGCCACTCACTTTGGCGGGCTAAATGTACGCGGATCCCTTCCAACATGCGCTGGGGTAATTTCTGGCTACCGTCCATCGCGATTTGCCAGGTTTTATGTTTCAACGCTGGGTTGGCAAAACGCTCCAACAGGCTTAGGGCATACTGGTCTAAATCCACATCGGTAATTTGCAGCGTAGGTACCTGTTCGTTGAGCATCAGGCGGTAAGCGGCTTCACGAAATGCGCTGTCCTGCATACAGTCGCTGATGTGCTGGAACCCGGCCAGATAGCCGAGATAAGCGAGAAACGAATGACTGCCGTTCAGCATCCGCAGTTTCATTTGTTCCCACGGCAACACATTTTCGACCATCTGGACGCCCGCCGTTTCCCATTGTGGGCGGCCACACACAAAATTATCTTCAATCACCCACTGGATAAACGGTTCGCAGCTGATTGCGCAAGGATCGGCAACCCCCAGCTCGCGGGCAATTTCGGCCAGTGACTCTTCAGTGGCGGCAGGGACAATGCGGTCGACCATGGTGCCTGGGAAACTGACATGCTCCTGAATCCAGGTTGCCAGTTCTGGTGAACGTTTCTCCGCCATTCCAAGGACGGCGTTTTTTACCACATGACCATTGTCCGGGATGTTATCGCAAGAGAGGACGGTAAACGGCTGTAGCCCGCGTTCACGTCGGCGGTGTAGGGCTTCAACAATAATTCCGGGGGCAGAGTGCGGTTCAGTCGGTGTTTGCAGATCGTGAGCAATACGTGGATTACTGAGATCTAACGAACCTGTCGCCGGATCGATGCAGTAGCCTTTTTCTGTGATGGTTAGTGAGACAATAGCCACCTGAGGCTCGCAGAATTTTTCGATAATGGCCGCCAGCGAATCCAGCCTGGCGTTGAGACATTCGTTGACGGCGCCGATAACAATTGGCTGGTTGCCGTTGGCCCCTTTTTCCAGCACGGTAAATAAATGATCCTGTTCGCGCAGTTGGCTCATCAGTCGATCGCCGCTGAACAGACTGATCTCACAAATACCCCAGTCTCCACCCTGCGCATTCAGCACCCTGTCGGTTAGTAACGCCTGATGGGCGCGGTGAAAAGCACCGAAACCAAAATGCACAATCCGCGTTTTTAATTGCTGGCGGTCGTATTGCGGCATCATGACATTTTCCGCCAGTGGCGCTGAGGCAATAGTTTTCATTTAATACACCTGATTAACCATAAATTAACAATGGCAGTATAAAGTTATATGACAACAAATTGAATTGGTGTGCCTCATTTATCCGGGGAATGTGAGCTTGATCAACCAATCATCGGCAATGTGTTGATCAGTTGACGGATGCCTGTATGGTAGTCGTCATTAAGATGATTTAATTTGGTATAACAACTTGTGAGGTGAAACAATGGAACAAACCTGGCGTTGGTACGGACCTAACGATCCGGTATCGCTTGATGATGTGCGTCAGGCTGGCGCAACGGGTGTTGTGACCGCCTTACACCATATTCCTAACGGTGAAGTGTGGCCGGTAGAAGAAATTCAGCAGCGTCAGGCCATTCTGGCTGAAAAAGGACTGACCTGGTCGGTAGTGGAAAGTATCCCTGTCCACGAAGATATCAAAACGCGTTCAGGTCAATATCAAACGTGGATTGCCAACTATCAGCAGAGTATCCGTAATCTGGCGACCTGTGGTATCGATACGGTGTGCTATAACTTCATGCCGATCCTCGACTGGACGCGTACCGACCTCGAATATCAACTGCCGGATGGTTCCAAAGCGCTGCGTTTTGACCAGATTGCTTTTGCGGCCTTCGAACTTCACATTCTGCAACGCCCGGGAGCTGAAGCGGATTATACCGCCGAAGAACAACGCCAGGCGCTGGACTACTTCAATGCCATGAGCGATGCAGAAATTGAAAAGCTGACCCGCAATATCATTGCTGGCCTGCCTGGTGCAGAAGAGGGCTATACGCTGGATCAGTTCCGTGCGCGTCTCGCTGAATACGACGGCATCAGCAAGGACGATCTGCGCGATAATATGGCGGTATTCCTGCGGGCGATTGTGCCAGTGGCAGAAGAAGTCGGCGTGCGTCTGGCCGTGCATCCTGACGATCCGCCGCGCCCGATCCTCGGCCTGCCGCGTATCGTTTCGACTATCGAAGATATGCAGTGGCTGAAAGAAACGGTCGACAGCATTAATAATGGTTTCACCATGTGCACCGGTTCTTACGGCGTGCGCGCTGATAACGATCTGGTGAAAATGATCGAAACCTTTGGCGATCGTATCCACTTCACGCACCTGCGCTCAACCTGTCGTGAAGATAACCCGAAAACCTTCCACGAAGGTGCGCACCTGCAGGGCGATGTGGATATGGTATCGGTGGTGGCTGCCATTTTGAGCGAAGAGCAGCGGCGTAAAAAGGCGGGCGACCTGCGTCCTATCCCGATGCGTCCGGATCATGGACACCAGATGCTTGACGATCTGCACAAGAAAACCAACCCGGGCTACTCTGCGATTGGCCGCCTGAAAGGCCTGGCAGAAGTCCGTGGCGTTGAGCTGGCGCTGAAACAAACGCAGTTCCGCGATCTGCTGTAAGTCTAACAACAGGGATTGCGCGACAGGCGCGATCCCTGTTTTTCATCAAGGCTGCGCGAGCGCCTGCTCCAGCACTGTCAGCACTTTATTGATCTGCTGTATCTGCAATCCACCAAACCCAAAAAACATAACAGCATCGCTGTTCTCTTTGCGCCATGCGGCTTCTGATCCATTTTCTATATCCGGCAGAGTGTCGAAACGGATCCCGGCCAACAGGCAGCATTGCTGCAGCCTGGTGATGAGTTCTGCGTGTCTGGCAATGCGTAACGAGAGGTGCAGACCTGCCGTTGCGCCAGCGATTTTCCCTTCGGGAAACAGAGTGGAAAGGCCATCGCGTAACAGGGTGAGGCGCGTCGCATAGCTGCAGGCCAGCTTGCTGATATGCGTATAGAACACCTGGTTTTGCATCAGTTCGGCCAAAAATTGCTGCAACAACCACTGACTGCCGTTGTTATTGAGCGCTTTCATATTCTGTACCGCCGGAAGCAATTCATCAGGGCAAATAAGATAGCCAAGCCGTGCGCCTGGCCCCAGCGTTTTAGAAAATGTCCCCATGTAGATAACCCGGTTGTGATAATCCATGGCTTTCAGCGCGGGAAGGGGATTTTCCCCATAGGTAAAAACGGCATCGTAATCATCTTCAATGATGTAAGCGCCGACGCGTTGCGCCCACGTTAATAATGACTGACGGCGCTCCAGTGAAAGCACGCTTCCCATCGGATACTGATGCGCTGGAGTAACATAACAAAGCTGGGTTTCATACTCGGGTAAATTATCTGTTTGCAGCCCGTGGTTATCTACGGCAATTGACGTAATGTCTGCACCGTAATAATTAAAAAGATGCCATGCGCCAGAATAACAAGGGGATTCGGTCACAATATGGCACTTTTTTTGCTGACTGACAGCATGATGAATAATAAATATTTGGCTGAGCAGTGATAATCCTTCCTGAATCCCGTTGGTAATGATGATGTTCTCTGCTCGGGTATTAATTCCGCGGGATAAATTAAGGTATCTGACCAATTGCTCACGCAGTGAAAATAATCCACTTGGTGAATGGTATCGGGTAAATAATTGTTCTTTAAGTATGCTTGGAGCATTATTCCATTTCCGCCAACTTGACCAGGGAAAAGCGTTGGGATCGGGGACGCCCATCCGACAGTAGCACTCTCGTCCAGGCTCGGCGTAAACATCGGTTGAGACTCCGGCAGCTTTAGGTTTTGTCGGCGGAGAACCCTGGGTAACGGGCACATGCGTTGGTGTTATACGTACAGGCGTGGTGAATATCACTTCATAGCCAATGCCGTGTCGGCTCTTGATTAACCCTGCAGCCATAAGCTTATCATAGGCCATCACTACCGTTATTTTGGCTACGTTCAATACCTGAGCCTGCTCGCGAATAGAGGGAAGCTTATCGCCACAAAGCAAATCTCCCCGCTGAATAGCCTGGAAATAAAATTGAAAAATTTGCAATTGCAGCGGAGTGCGGAGTTCTCTATTGAGCGTTAATGTAAGCATGAGGAATTCCTTATTAATATATAGCCACTATATTACGAATTTCTCGTTTTTACTATTTGATACACCTCATGGAGTAGTGGCTGTTCCTATAACTTGCTATCGCTGTCTCTATTTTTGGTTTTTATTATCCCTTAGCGTGTCGCTATTAAAAAAATGGAGGCAAGCATGTCGTGGATAAGAAAGAACGCATTGTGGTGCGTATTGGCTGGGGCGGTGGCAATGGCCTTGGCTATTTGGGGAACGTGGCAAGGCGTTCATTACACCAGTACCACCGAATTTTGTTTATCGTGTCACTCGATGCGCACGGCTGGAGAGGAATATAAAACCAGCGTGCATTTTCGTAACGCATCTGGCGTGCGGGCTGAGTGTAAGGATTGTCATATCCCCCCGGGCGTTGTTCCAACGCTTATTCGTAAAACTGAAGCCTTAAACGACCTCTATCACACCTTTATTTCTCCTTCTATCGATACTCCTGAAAAGTTTGCTGCCAAACGCCCGGAGCTAGCCCAGCGGGAGTGGGCACGCATGAGCGCGAATAATTCAGCGGCGTGTAAATCCTGCCATAGCTATGAGGCAATGGATCATGGCAAGCAATCGGCAAACGCGGCGGCGCAAATGACCGCAGCGGCAGCAAAAGACAGTAACTGTATCGATTGTCACAAAGGAATAGCCCATCACAAACCCGATATGAGCAGCGGTTTTCGCGATCGCTATAAGCAGCTACAGCGTCAGGGAGATATGCCAACAGATGCGACCACACTGTTCTCATTAAGCGAAAAATCACTGGCGGCAACGGCAGGGAGTCCGGCCGGGAAGGCGCTGTTATTTCCTGCTACCGAGGTCAAGGTGCTGAAAAAAGAAGGCAGTAACGTGCAGCTCGAAATCACGGGCTGGCGAGAAAGCAAAGGGCGTGGACGGGTGATCACCCAGTATATGGGGAAACGCGTTTTCTCCGCCGTTCTCGATGAGCCCCTGATGGCGAACGTAAAAGTGCTACACACTCAGGTCGATCCTGACTCACATCAGGAATGGCAGCAGGTGAGCGTCACCGCCTGGACCACCGATCAGGACTTTATCAACACGCTTGCGCCAATCTGGGAATACTCAGATCAAATGCTGCAATCCACCTGTAGCGCCTGTCATAGCACTCCTCCTACAACCCGATATACCGCTAACGGCTGGATCGCCGGACTGAAAGCCATGTCGACCTATTACCGGCTTAATCCGGTGGAGGAACGTACGTTGTTGAAATACCTCCAGACCCACGCCAGCGATGTGTCTGAAACCAACAAAAAGTAAGGATAATGTATGGATATTCATGACTTTAATCCGTCCCGCCGCCGTTTTCTCAACGGAATGCTGGCGGTGGGGGCTGCCAGTGCACTGGCGCCTAATCCGCTGATATCAAAAGTGTGGGCGGCGGGGGGAAATCCCGAACAGTGGATCCAATCTGGTTCGCACTATGGCGCTTTTGAAGCCAAAGTGGTCAACGGTGAGTGGACCGAAACCCGTCCGTTCAAACATGACAAATACCCCTGCGATATGCTGAACGCGGTTCGTGAAGTGGTCTACAACCCGTCGCGGGTGCGCTACCCGATGGTGCGTCTGGACTGGCTGCGTAAGCGTGAGAAGTCAGATCGCAGTCAGCGCGGAGATAACCGTTTTGTACGGGTCAGTTGGGATCAGGCGCTGGATCTGTTTTACGAAGAGCTGGAGAGGGTGCAAAAAACCTATGGCTCATCAGGCGTATTTACCGGGCTTGCCGACTGGCAAATGGTGGGCAAATACCATAAAGCGGGCGGGGCGATGGATCGGGGACTTGGCCTGCATGGTAGCTATGTGACAACCGTCGGCGACTATTCTGCGGCAGCGGCACAAGTCATTTTACCGCATGTGATTGGTTCGCTGGAAGTTTATGAGCAGCAGACGTCGCTTCCGCTGGTGATTCAAAACAGCAATACCATCGTGCTGTGGGGCTGCGATCCGATCAAGAACCTGCAGATCGAGTTTTTGGTTCCCGATCACGATGCGTTTGGCTACTGGCAGCAGATTAAAGAGGCGGTAGCGCAGGGTAAGATGCGCGTTATCAGTGTTGATCCGGTGCGTAGCAAGTCGCAAAATTATCTTGGCTGCGAGCAGTTGGCGTTGCGGCCACAAACCGATGTCGCGTTAATGCTGGCGCTGGCGCATACCTTGTACGAAGAAAAACTGTACGACACGGCGTTTATTACCGATTACACCGTCGGCTTTGAGCAGTTTTTGCCGTATCTGCTGGGCGAAACCGATAAACAGCCGAAAAATGCCGAATGGGCGGCAGAAATCTGCGGCCTGACGGCAGAGCAGATCCGAGACTTCGCCCGTCTGTTGGTGAAAGGCCGGACACAGTTTATGGGCGGTTGGTGCGTACAACGCATGCACCATGGTGAGCAGTATCCGTGGATGCTGGTGGTGCTGGCCAGCATGGTCGGTCAAATTGGTTTGCCCGGCGGCGGGGTAGGATTTGGCTGGCACTACAACGGCGGTGGTACGGTAACATCCGCCGGGCCTGTGCTTTCTGGACTGGGAGGGATCACGAATCCCCCGCAGGCAAAGTACAACGCGGATTTTCGCGGCGTATCGGAGCATATCCCCACTTCGCGTATCGTTGACTGCCTGCTTGAGCCGGGCAAAAAGGTTGCCTTTAACGGCGAGACGTTAACCTGGCCTGACATCAAAATGGCGATCTACAGCGCGGCGAATCCATTTCATGCGCAGCAGGACAGGAATCGCATGATCGACGCGTGGAAGAAGCTGGAAACCGTGGTGGTGTTGGATCACCAATGGACCGCGTCGTGCCGTTTTGCCGATATCGTCCTGCCCGTTACCACCCGCTTTGAACGTAACGATATTGAGCAGTTCGGTACGCATTCGAATAAAGGGTTGATGGCGTTGCATCAGATCGTCAAACCGCAATATGAAGCGCGACATGATTTTGATGTATTTGCCGGGCTGTGTAAGCGCTTTGACAAGGAAGCGGTGTACCGTGAAAACCGTGATGAAATGCAGTGGATACAGGCGCTTTATGACGAAGGCGTGAAGATGGGGGCATCGCTCGGCGTCTCATTACCGGATTTCACAACGTTCTGGCAGGGTGACGGATATATTGAATATCCGCCGGGTCAGCCGTGGGTACGTCACGGCGAGTTTCGCGACCAGCCAGACCTGAATCCGCTGGGAACGCCGTCAGGTCTGATTGAAATCTACAGTAAAACCATCGCGGGCTTCGCCTACGAGGATTGTCCGGGGCATCCGGTGTGGATGGAACCCTTTGAGCGTACCCATAGTGGCAAAAAAGATAAATATCCACTGCATCTGCAATCCTGCCATCCGGATAAACGTCTGCATTCCCAACTGTGCTCTAGCGAGGTGTTTCGCAACACCTATGCGGTTGCCGGAAGAGAACCGCTTTATATCAGTGAACAGGATGCCACCGCTCGTGGCTTAAAAGCCGGTGATATCGCCCGCGTCTTCAACGCTCGTGGTCAGGTACTGGCTGGCGTAGTTGTCAGCCCGGATTTTTCCCCTGGCGTGGTCCGTATTCATGAAGGTGCATGGTACTCCCCGCAGGAAGGGGGGAAAGCCGGGACATTATGCACTTATGGCGACCCGAACGTGCTGAGCGCGGATATCGGTACTTCACAGCTGGCCCAGGGGCCTTCAGCGCATACCGTGCTGGTGGAGGTCGAGCGTTATCAGCAGAAAGCCCCGCAGGTGACGGCTTTCGGTGGTCCGCAGATTGTGAAAGAGGAGGGGACCAGTGCAGCATAAGCAAATTCATCAGCAGCGGGCAGCTGTGTACCAGTGGTTTTCGCAACTGTTATTTCGTGAGCTGGATGAAAAACAGCTCGCCAGTCTGGAAAACGGCGATAGCCAGGCTTGGATTGCCTCACTGGCGGCGGTTCCTGGAGTGTCTGCCGAGGTTAAACGTTTTGAGCGCAGCCTGGGCCGGGTTTTGCGGCGCGACTCCCGACAGCTGGAGCTGGCAGCAGATTTTGCCTCGCTGTTTCTGCTGGCCCCGCCGGCTAGTGTTTCTCCCTATGCAGGGCACTATCCACACACGACAGCGGCAGAAGAACGTCGGCAAATGAATGTGCTGCTGATTGAGCAAGGTCTGGCAGCCCGAGAGAATGAACCCTCCGATCATATTGCTGTGCAGTTGGCATTAATGGCGAGGATGGTTGCTAAAGAGGAGAGGCTATCGGCGCAATATTACTTTTTGCATCATCATATTCTGTGCTGGGCACCGTTATTTCGCGACGCTTGTCTGGTGCGGGATAACGAGGGGTTTTATCCTCAGGCGGTGAATCTGATAGTGCGTTTTATGCAAGAGGATGAACAGTATCTGGAGTCGTTGCTGATGGATGATTTTTATTTCAGCAGCCAGCGCTGAAAATGAAAAAAGGGACAGCCTGCGCTGTCCCTTGCTGTCACTGCGCAGCAGAAAATTAATCTGCACGGCCCATATAGCGACGTTCTTCGATATGAATACGGATTTTTTCACCCGCACTCAGATACTCAGGAACCTGGATCACCAGACCGGTGCTCAGGGTTGCTGGCTTGTTGCGCGCACTCGCTGAAGCACCTTTAATCCCCGGTGAGGTTTCAACGATTTCCAGGTCTACGGTCTGCGGCAGTTCAAGCGCCAGTAGCTGGCCATCCCAGGTCAGGACCTGCATGTCCGGCATACCGCCTTCCGGCATGAACAGCAGCTCTTCTTCAATCTGGTCTTTGGTGAAGGTATACGGGGTATAGTCTTCTTTATCCATAAAGATGTATTCGTTGCCATCGACGTAGGAGAAATCAACGCCACGACGGCTCAGAGTGACGGTATCCACGATATCGTCACCTTTGAAGCGCTCTTCAACTTTCAGACCGGTACGCACATCAGAAAAACGCATTTTGTACAGCGTGGCAGCACCACGTGCAGACGGTGATTGAATATCGATATCTTTTACAATCAGCAGTTTGCCGTTGTAGTTCAGTACCATACCTTTTTTAATTTCGTTCGCTCTTGGCATCGAAAAAATCCTGTAGTGAGGAGTGTCTAAAATATCGCGTAAAACTACTCGCGCCGGGGCATTCAGGCAAGCGGAATTCATGCTTTTGCTGGTGCAAAAAAGGTGGTACTGTGCCCTTCCCGCACAATCCGATGGTTTACGATAAAGAGAGTACTGTATGGAATGCCGTCCGGATTGTGGTGCATGCTGCACCGCGCCTTCAATCTCCAGTCCCATCCCCGGTATGCCTGATGGCAAGCCCGCTAATACGCCATGCGTTCAGTTGGATGAATCCCTGCGTTGCAAAATTTTTGCGTCGCCGCTACGACCAAAGGTGTGCGGCGGTTTACAGCCTAGTGCGGAAATGTGCGGGCGGACGACGCACCAGGCCATGGTTTATCTCATCGAGCTTGAAGCGCTAACCGCGCCTTAAACGTCCTTGATGCGTGCCAGGCACGCGACGGTGGCGACGATCATCACCAGTGCAAACCAGAACACCGCGTGATAGTTCCAAATTTCAGCGGCAATCCCCGCCAGCGATCCAGCAATAATCCAGCCCACGCGAATGGTATTCGTATAGAGGGTGGTGGCTGAACCCGCCTGTCCCGGCATCAGGTCCTGGAAATAGAGCATACCAATCCCGCCGAGAATACCGATGTAAATCGCGTTCAGCAGCTGTAAGCCAAGCAATATTGCCGGAGAGTGAGCCAGCAGCATACCGGCATAAAAGAAGAATCCGGCAACGACGGCAATTCTCATCAACAGACGTTTACCCAGACGCTTTGCAAAATAGCCAGCAATCAACATGGTTGGGATTTCCAGTCCGGCTGCGGTACCCATCATGATGCCCGCCAGTTTTTCCGGCAGATGCAGTTCGTTGATGATAAACAGCGGCATATTAATGATATAGAGACTATTGGTTCCCCACATTAATGTGCAGATAACAAACAGCAGCAACGTGTCGCGTCGATTGCGGCGCGGGGCCTCAACTGCGCCTGTCGCGAGAGGCACGTTTTTACTCATTGAGGGTAAAAACAGCCAGACCATTACGCCGCAGACAACAAACGCCACCGCCGCGCTGAGATACATCACCGTAAAGCTGAATCCCATGGCCAGCGCGTAGGCCAGCGGCGGGCCAATTACCCAGGCCAGCGAAACCTGCGCACGTAATATTGAGCTGAACATGACGGCTTCCCGACCTGTGCGGTCGGCGTGTTCACGGGCGAGAGCAAACATTTGCGGGTTGGCGGTCGATCCAAAGCTGCTGAGGAATACCCCGACAAACAGCAAGATAAAATAATTACGGTTCCAGGCGAACAGCACGCAGGCCAGCATCCCCAGCACGCAGCAAAACACAATCAGGTTCTTGCGATCGCCTTTTCTATCTGAACGTCCGGCCAGAAACTGACTTACCAGAATACCGATCACAGCGCTACCGGTAAAAAAGAACCCGACCATGCCGGGACGGGCGTGGACTTCATCCGTCAGAAAAAGGCTGAGCGTTGGCGTCTGCAACGCACCGGCGATACCCGTCAGAAATGCGACAAGCAGGAACGCCGAAGACGTTAAATCAAACGCCTTGGGTGTGGCGGCTACGGGGGTGTTATGCATGTTTTGATATCAATGATGTGAAGAGACGCGGAGTTTACGCCGCTTGTCAGAAAATAAACAGGGAGCCAAATCAAAATCGGCATCAAAAATCAAAATAGCATTTCAGTCAAAGAATGCTGTTTGCTGACGTTGCTGAATCTGACAAGCTGACGGCGTTTTTGCGTCAGCATTTTTTTCTCCTCCGCAGAGAAAATGTGCGTTATCTCTAAATTCAGCAAGTAATTTGTCAACTTTACTTGTGTGCTGAAGAAAAAAGAGCAAGACTTCTTGAAACGTTTCAGCGTCATCTTGCCTTAACTGATGGAGTCGGGTGACGCCTTTTTTCTCATGTTGGCTGAATCGTTTCAATTCAGCGGGAGAGGAGAATCATGTTCCAGTTATCTGTTCAGGATATTCACCCGGGCGAACAGGCCGGGAATAAAGAAGAGGCTATTCGCCAGGTTGCCGCTGCCTTAGTGCAGGCGGGTAACGTCGCGGAAGGCTACGTCGATGGCATGCTGGCGCGCGAACAACAGACGTCCACGTTCCTCGGCAACGGTATTGCGATTCCTCACGGTACGACGGACACGCGCGATCAGGTACTGAAAACCGGTGTGCAGGTATTTCAGTTTCCACAGGGCGTGACCTGGGGCGAAGGGCAGGTTGCTTATGTGGCAATCGGTATAGCCGCAAGCTCTGATGAACACCTCGGTTTACTGCGTCAGCTGACACACGTGCTGAGCGATGACTCCGTTGCTGAACAGCTGAAATCTGCGACCACGGCGGAAGAACTGCGTGCGCTGCTGATGGGTGAAAAGCAAAGTGAACAGCTGAAGCTTGATAACGAAACGCTGTCGCTGGATGTCGTGGCCAACTCGCTGGTGACGCTGCAGGCACTCAACGCGGCACGGCTGAAAGAAGTCGGTGCGGTTGACGCCACCTTTGTGGTCAGAGCAATCAATGAGCAGCCGATGAATCTTGGTCAGGGGATCTGGCTGAATGACTGTGCTGAAGGTAACGTGCGTAGCGCCGTTGCGGTCAGCCGTGCAGCAACAGCGTTCGATGTACAAGGTGAAGTTGCAGCCCTGTTGGTGACCGTCGCCATGAATGACGATCAACCGGTTGCGGTGCTGAAGCGCCTTGGCGATCTGCTGCTGAATAATAAAGCTGACCGTTTGTTGAAAGCTGATGCGGCAACGGTGCTGGCGCTGCTGACCAGCGATGATGCCTTAACTGATGATGTACTGAGCGCCGAATTTATTGTGCGCAATGAGCATGGTTTACATGCCCGCCCGGGCACCATGCTGGTGAATACGATTAAACAATTTAACAGTGAAATTACCGTGACAAATCTTGATGGAACCGGCAAGCCGGCGAATGGACGCAGTCTGATGAAAGTTGTGGCGTTAGGCGTGAAGAAAGGACATCACCTGCGCTTTACTGCACAGGGCGAAGATGCTGAACAGGCGCTGAAGGCGATTGGCGAAGCCATCGCGGCAGGTCTTGGGGAGGGCGCGTAATGAGCAGACGTGTTGCTACTATCACCCTTAACCCGGCCTACGACCTGGTGGGCTTCTGCCCGGAAATTGAACGCGGTGAAGTGAACCTGGTTAAAACCACCGGTCTGCATGCGGCAGGGAAAGGGATCAACGTCGCTAAGGTTTTGAAGGATTTAGGTATCGATGTCACTGTGGGTGGCTTCCTGGGTAAAGACAACCAGGATGGTTTTCAGCAGTTGTTCAGCGAGCTGGGCATTGCCAACCGTTTTCAGGTCGTGCAGGGCCGTACCCGTATTAACGTCAAGCTGACCGAAAAAGATGGTGAAGTATCTGACTTCAACTTCTCCGGCTTTGAAGTCACCCCGGCTGACTGGGAACGCTTTGTAAATGATTCGCTGAGCTGGCTGGGGCAATTCGACATGGTGTGCGTCAGCGGCAGTTTGCCAACCGGCGTGAGCCCGGAAGCCTTTACCGACTGGATGACGCGCCTGCGTAGTCAGTGTCCTTGCATTATCTTTGATAGTAGTCGTGAAGCGTTGGTAGCAGGTCTGAAAGCGGCACCATGGCTGGTGAAGCCAAACCGTCGCGAACTGGAAATCTGGGCCGGCCGCAAGCTGCCGGAAATGAAAGATGTGATTGAAGCGGCGCATGCGCTCCGTGAACAGGGGATCGCCCATGTGGTGATTTCACTCGGCGCAGAAGGTGCGCTGTGGGTTAACGCCTCAGGTGAGTGGATTGCTAAACCGCCGTCAGTTGAGGTGGTCAGCACCGTCGGCGCGGGTGATTCAATGGTTGGCGGTCTGATTTACGGTCTGCTGATGCGTGAGTCCAGCGAACATACCCTGCGTCTGGCGACGGCTGTTGCCGCCCTGGCGGTAAGCCAAAGTAATGTAGGCATTACCGATCGTCCTCAGTTGGCCGCAATGATGGCGCGTGTCGACTTAAAACCGTTTAACTGACAGCAGGAGAGGCATAATGAAAACGCTGCTGATTATTGACGCTAATCTCGGCCAGGCTCGCGCTTACATGGCGAAAACCCTGCTTGGAGCGGCGGCACAGAAAGCACATCTGGAAATTATTGATAATCCGAATGATGCCGAACTGGCAATTGTTCTGGGCGATACGCTTCCTGCCGACAGTTCGCTGAACGGCAAAAAAGTCTGGCTGGGCGACATTGGTCGTGCGGTTGCGCATCCTGAACTCTTCCTCAGCGAAGCTAAAGGCCATGCAAAGCCCTACAGCGCCCCGGTTGCAACAGCACCTGTGGCCAGCAGTGGTCCAAAACGCGTGGTGGCGGTGACGGCGTGTCCGACCGGTGTTGCTCATACGTTTATGGCCGCTGAAGCGATTGAAACAGAAGCGAAAAAACGTGGCTGGTGGGTGAAGGTTGAAACCCGAGGTTCTGTTGGCGCAGGTAATGCCATTACGCCGGAAGAAGTGGCTCAGGCTGATCTGGTGATTGTGGCCGCTGACATTGAAGTTGATCTGGCGAAGTTTGCCGGCAAACCGATGTACCGCACCTCTACCGGTCTTGCGTTGAAGAAAACCAAGCTGGAGCTGGACAAAGCGCTGGAAGAAGCAACACCGTACCAGCCAACCGGTAAAGCGCAGACTTCAGCAACCGAAAGTAAGAAAGAGAGCGCGGGGGCGTATCGTCACCTGCTGACGGGCGTCTCTTACATGCTGCCGATGGTGGTTGCTGGCGGTCTGTGTATTGCACTCTCGTTCGCTTTTGGTATCGAAGCGTTTAAAGAGCAGGGGACGCTGGCGGCGGCGCTGATGCAGATTGGCGGTGGTTCAGCCTTCGCGCTGATGGTGCCGGTACTGGCAGGTTATATTGCGTTTTCCATCGCTGACCGTCCGGGTCTGACGCCGGGTCTTATCGGCGGTATGCTGGCGGTAAGCACCGGTTCCGGCTTTATTGGCGGGATTATTGCTGGTTTCCTTGCCGGTTATGTGGCGAAGCTTATCAGCACGAAGCTGAAACTCCCACAGAGTATGGAAGCGCTGAAACCGATCCTGATCATTCCGCTGTTCTCAAGCCTGGTGGTTGGTCTGGCCATGATTTACCTGATCGGCAAACCGGTGGCGGGTATTCTGGAAGGTTTGACTCACTGGCTGCAAACCATGGGTACGGCCAATGCAGTGCTGCTTGGCGCGATTCTTGGCGGCATGATGTGTACCGACATGGGTGGTCCGGTTAACAAGGCGGCGTATGCTTTCGGTGTGGGTCTGCTGAGTACGCAAACTTATGCGCCGATGGCGGCCATCATGGCTGCGGGTATGGTACCTCCGCTGGCTCTGGGGCTGGCAACGCTGGTTGCGCGTCGTAAGTTCGACAAAGCGCAGCAGGAAGGCGGTAAAGCTGCTCTGGTACTGGGCCTGTGCTTTATCACCGAAGGGGCAATCCCGTTCGCTGCCCGTGACCCAATGCGCGTTCTGCCTTGCTGTATCGTTGGTGGTGCGATTACCGGGGCTATCTCGATGGCGGTGGGTGCGAAGCTGATGGCACCACACGGCGGGCTGTTTGTCCTGTTAATCCCAGGCGCAATCACGCCGGTGTTGGGATACCTGCTGGCAATTATTGCCGGTACGCTGGTAGCCGGTCTCTCCTACGCGGTGCTGAAGCGCCCGGAAGCTGAGGTTGTGGCAAAGGCGGCCTGATTTAACGTCAATACCAGGGGCAGAGAATTCTCTGCCCCTTTTTTTATGTTTTTACCTATACCGTTGCAGCATCGCCACAATAATCCATCCAGCCTTAATAAAACGGGTCAGGCAATCATTGGCGCGATGATAAAACCAAAGGCAACACCAGCAATGATCCCACCCAGTCCTGGCAGCATAAACGGATGGTTTAAGACATACTTGCCCACGCGCGTTGTCCCCGTGGTGTCGAACTCCATTGCCGCCAGAGAAGTCGGGTATGTTGGTAGAACAAACACCCCGGTTACCGCCACATAGGAGGCCAGAATTGCCCATGTAGGCACGCCGAGCGCAACGGCCAGAGGGATGATCAGCGGCGTGGTGGCGCCTTGCGAGTAGAGAAGCGCGCAGGTACCAAACAGCACCAGTGCCAACAGCATGGGATAAGCCCGTAGAATATCGCCTGCGATATCCTTAATCTCCGCTAAGTGGGCATCAATGAAGGTCGTTCCCAGTGTAACAATCCCGAGAATGACCGCCAGTGAACTCATCCCTGATCGAAACGTGGATGTCAGGACAATAGCATCGGTTGATGTTTTGCATAACACCACCATCAGGCAAGCGGCAGCCAACATACAGATAATGATGATATCCCGGGTATTCATTGGGTTGCCTGCATCGAATCCAGGGCGTAGCTGCGGGCAGGCGGCAAGAATAACGATGACGACCGTTGCCAGCATAAACAGGGCGACTGAGAGTTTGGCACCCGGCGTAGTGCTGTTTTGCCCTTCATATTTACGCACTAATCCTTTTTGCAGGCGTTCCAGATAGACTTCATCATCCTGTAGCTCGCATCCCTGACGTGAGGCGATAAAAGCGGCAACCATCGCGGCGACAAACGAAGCTGGCAGACATACCGCCATGACCTGAATAAAAGTGATACCGTTGCCTTCCATAATGGTCAGCATAGCCGCCATTGCGGCACTGATCGGCGAACCGGATATCGCCACCTGGGAGGCGACTACGGATCCGGCGAGCGTACGAGAAGGGCGGATACCGGATTCTTTGGCGACTTCGGCAATCACTGGCAGGGTAGAAAATACAATGAACCCTGTTCCGGCCATAATGGTCATCGACCAGGTGATAATCGGTGCAATAATATTGATATATTTAGGGTTACGCCGCATGAAATTACCGGCAACGCGAACCAGATAATCCATACCTCCTGCGGCCTGTAGCGCCGATGCTGCCACGACAACTGTCATAATAATGAGGATAACGTCAACGGGTGGCGAGCCAATTTGCAGATCAAATCCCAACGTTAAAATAGCCAGCCCCAGACCACCGCATAAACCGATACCTATTCCGCCGAGGCGGATACCAAAAAATATTGCACCCAACACGACGATAATTTCTAACCAAACCATAATGGCCTCCGCCAGAGAATAATTTGTTATTAAAATAAGTGGTTGTTTAATGCTTTATTAATCTGGTGACGGCTGTTATTGCGCCAGAAGATGATGTTTGCCAACTCGTTTTTCGTACCATTTAATACCGGCGCGAACTAATGATCCGGTTGAGTCAATATATTTATCTGGAGACTTTCTGACTGCTTCGGCAAGAATGACGGGGACTTCAGTACATCCCAGTACAATGATTTGTGCGCCGCGTGAGAAGAGCACTTCAGCCTGTTCATTCATCAGCGTTTGTGCCCGCTTAAGGTCGCCGGCTTTTAAGCAATAAATACTTTCCATGACCTTTTCCTGACCGGATGAATCAGGACTGATGCAGGTTAAACCAAGAGATTCTATGCCTTTTTGGTAGAGTCCCATGTAAAGGGTGGCGTTAGTAGCAAGTAAACCGATACGTGATTTTCCGCAGTTTTTGACCTCATTCATGGTTGTTTCAACGATACTGAGTAACTCTGTATGACAGCACTCTTTTAATTCATTAAACCAAAAGTGGGCGGTATTACAGGGGATCACAATACACTCCGCACCAGCATCTTCCAGTTTGTGCATATAATCACGCATTGCCGGAAGTGGGGAATGACCATGATGCATTAACGCATCAGTTCGGTCTGGAATATCAGGGATGGATGAAATAATTAATGGAATATGTTCCTGATCGCGTTGTGCTGCGGTAAAGGTGACGAATTTATTAAAAAGATCGACGGTTGCAGCAGGCCCCATACCACCAAGTACGCCAATTAAACCTTTCACGATATATACCTCTAATTTACCGATATTTAATATTCAGAGCTGGTTTCTATCTGGTGCTTATGTTTAACAGCAGAGTGTCGTGAGGAGAAATGCAATAATGTTTGGTTCAATGCAAAAAACGCATGAGTGTGATGTCTTTTACCACCTCAGCAGGCCGGTAATCAGCCAGAGGCCCGACATTACGCGGTGGATGAGCGGTCGTGGTCGATGGGTAAAGAAACATGTTAATGTCAAAAACGAAGGTATTATGCAAAAAACGAATCACCAGATGCTGATGTTGAATATCATCACCGGGAATATTCAGGCATGATGCTTAAGACTAATCGACATATTTAAACATCCGCGTGATAGGCATGAAAAATATCGAGACAAAATGGTTATATGATTTTCTGACGCTGGAAGCGTGTCGTCATTTTTCTCAGGCCGCAGAGGAGCGCAACCTATCCCAACCGGCATTTAGTCGGCGGATCAAGGCGCTCGAATCCGCTGTTGGGGTGCTGCTGTTTGACCGTACGACAAGTCCACTGCAGCTGACGGAGGAGGGTAAGTTATTCCATTCGCAGACCCGTAGCCTGCTACAACAGCTGGAATGCAATTTAGATGAGCTAAGTGGTCACAACCTGCTTGGCGTTCCCAATATCAAAATAGCGGCGGCACATTCTCTGTCGCTGACGATGTTGCCCAGATTAGTACATTCAATGTCGGCATGGGGCGAGGAGTTTGTTTACCACGTCGAAGCGATTGACGTAGTCCAGGCGGTGAATACGCTGCGCGAGGGGAAAAGTGATTTTATTATCTCCTTTCGCGATGAAGACTTAATGCAGTCACCTTTCTGCGGCTTGAAGGTTTTTGAGTCTGAGCTGTATCCCGTCTGTGCTGCGGATGCACAGGGTAAGGCGTTGTTTGATATCTATCAGCCGCAGGTGCCGATTCTGAACTATACCAGCACTTCCTACATGGGAAGATTGGTTAACCGTCACCTGGCGGAGGTGGGCAGTATTTCAGCGCGTACGCTGTTTATGTCTTCGATGAGTGAGCTATTGAAAAATATGGCATTGGATGGTCATGGTATCGCCTGGCTGCCAGCGTGGACGATCGTGAACGAACTACGGGATAAGCGCCTGGTTTGTCTGGACACGCCGGAGTTGATGGTGCCAATTCAGGCCTATATTTACCGAATGGATACTCGTTTGAATAAAACGGCTGAGCATTTCTGGCGGATTTTGTACAACCATATGCCAGAGGATCTGGTTACGCTCACTTGATACGCGCCAGCTTGTCTGGCGCGCGGAGATCGTTACGCCACTGCTTTTTCTGTTTGCTGGGCTTTCAGCCAGGCGATCTCTTCGGCCCATATATCCGGATTAATGGTTTCCAGTACCAGCGGAATACCGTCAAATCGATTATCCTGCATAATCCAACGGAAGGCATCATGGCCAATATTGCCTTCACCCAGGCTGTGATGACGGTCAACGCGACTGCCAAACGCGCTCTTGGCGTCGTTCAGGTGCATACCGCGTAGATACTTGAAACCGACAATACGTTCAAATTCCGTAAACGTCTTTTCGCACTCTTCTGCGGAACGCAAATCGTACCCCGCCGCGAAAGCGTGGCAGGTATCAATACAAACGCCAACACGGGACTTATCTTCGACGCCGTCGATAATGGCGGCCAGGTGCTCAAACTTGAATCCCAGATTACTACCTTGTCCGGCGGTATTTTCGATAACTGCCGTTACGCCCTGGGTCTGAGCGAGGACGATGTTGATGGATTCGGCAATGCGCGCCAGACATTCATCTTCCGGGATCTGCATCAAATGGCTGCCCGGGTGAAAGTTCAGCAGGGATAAGCCCAGCAGTTCACAGCGTTGCATTTCATCAAGAAACGCATCACGCGATTTTTCCAGCGCATCGCTGACCGGGTGACCGAGGTTAATCAGATAACTGTCGTGAGGCAGTATTTGTGCGGAGGTGTAGTGGTACTTCTCGCAGGCAGATTTGAAATCATCAATGATTTCGGTGGTTAGCGGCGCAGCACGCCACTGGCGCTGATTCTTGGTGAACAGGGCGAATGCGGTCGCTTCGATTTCTGCGGCTCGAATAGCGGCGTTAGCCAGACCGCCAGCGGCGCTTACGTGCGCTCCGATATATTTCATAAATTTAACCCGCCATACTCAAATACAAAAAGGGAGAGTATAGCGGGTTAATGGAGGTGAGTCGTGATCGTTTATGCCATCAGGGCGTGGACAGCGACGTTAATCGCACCACCACCGACAATCAGCCAGACAAACAGCAGCAGGGCCATCAGTAACGGTTTGGCACCGGCTTTTTTCAGTGCGCTAACGTGAGTGGTTAACCCCAGTGCAGCCATCGCCATTGCCAGCAAAATGGTATCCAGCGTTACCAGCATGTTCACAACCGACTGCGGCAGCAGGTGGAACGAGTTAAAAATCGCGACCACAATGAACAGGATGGCAAACCATGGAATAGTGATTTTGCTTTTCTCACCGCCCGTAGCCGGAGACAACTGTTTAACGCGTGCGGCCAGGAGGATGAGGAACGGTGCCAGCATCATGACACGCAGCATTTTGGCAATAACCGCGGCGTTTTCCGCATCCGGGTTAATGGCGTGCCCGGCAGCCACTACTTGTGCTACTTCATGCATGGTGGAACCAATGTAAATGCCGTAGGTTTCTGGGCTAAACCAGTGTGCCAGCAGCGGATACATTGCCGGATACAGGAAGATAGCGATGGTACCGAAGATCACCACGGTGGCGACAGCGACGGTTACCTTACTGGCTTCCGCTTTCACTACCGGCTCGGTTGCCAGCACGGCGGCGGCACCACAAATGCTGCTCCCCGCACCAATCAGCCAACTGGTATGGCGGTCCAGACCAAACACTTTCTGCCCCAGGAAGCAGGCAATCATAAAGGTACTGCTCAGCGTTAACACATCAATCACGATACCGCTGACGCCGACGTCAGCAATTTGCGCGAAGGTGAGGCGGAAGCCGTAGAGGATGATCCCCAGACGTAATAAATGTTGTTTAGCAAACAGCACGCCGCCGTCACAGCTTTTCCAGATGTGCGGATAGACGGTGTTGCCGAGGACCATCCCCAACAAGATTGCTAAGGTGAGGGCGCTGAACCCGGCACCTGCGACGGCGGGAATAGATCCACCCCATAAGGCGACCCCAGTGATAACTGCACTCAGGGCAAGCCCCGGAATAAAATGCCACGCTGTACGACGATGAGTCTGCAAGGTGAGTTCTGTCATATCCTTCTCCTTTATCTGGGTAAAAGAGTACGGCGAAGTGGTTTAAAAATAAAATTGATTATATATTTATAATTAATCTCTATAAGTGGTAAGTAACGGATATCCGGTGGAAAACGACTATGCATATCACCTTGCGGCAACTTGAAGTGTTTGCTGAGGTACTAAAAAGCGGTTCAACGACCCAGGCGTCTGTCATGCTGGCATTGTCGCAATCGGCGGTGAGTGCGGCACTTACCGATCTGGAAGGGCAACTCGGCGTGCAACTGTTTGACCGCGTCGGCAAACGGCTAGTGGTCAACGAGCACGGGCGTTTGCTCTACCCGCGAGCGTTGGCGTTACTTGAGCAAACGACCGAAATCGAACAGCTTTTTCGCGAAGATAATGGTGCCATTCGGGTCTATGCCAGTAGCACCATTGGTAACTATATCTTGCCTGCTATGATCGCCCGCTATCGGCAGGATTTTCCTGATTTGCCGCTCGAGCTGAGCGTGGGTAACAGTCAGGATGTGATCAATGCGGTGCTGGATTTTAGGGTAGATATCGGACTGATCGAAGGGCCGTGTCACAGTACTGAAATTATCTCTGAACCGTGGCTGGAAGACGAGCTGGTGGTGTTTGCCGCACCGTCGTCACCGCTCACAAAGGGGCTTGTTACGCTGGAACAGCTGGCGGCTTCGCCGTGGATCCTGCGTGAGCGAGGATCCGGTACGCGTGAACTGGTGGATTACCTGCTGTTGTCTCATCTGCCGAGATTTCAGATGGCAATGGAGTTGGGTAACTCAGAGGCCATTAAGCATGCGGTACGTCATGGTCTCGGGATCAGCTGCTTGTCGCGTCGGGTCATTGCGGAGCAGCTGCAGGCGGGAACACTGAGCGAAGTTCCCGTGCCGCTGCCGCGTTTAGTCCGTACTCTCTGGCGCGTGCATCACAGGCAAAAACACATCTCCAATGCCATTACGCGTTTTTTACATTACAGCGATCAGGTCGAGCTGGGCGAATAGGGCGCTTACTGTCGTAAGGTCATCTCTGTAGAACGGCGGTTATATCTTAACCGCTGTGCGCCGCATATTTTCTGCTTTACTTATAATCCGCGGCCAGTCATGAAGGTCTCTTATAACAGCGTATTTGTGCCGGAAGAATACCATTTCGTCTGCTACAATCGCGCCTCATTTTTTGGATGGATAGCATTTTCACATGGTTTCCGAAACTAAAACCACAGAAGCGCCCACGCTACGTCGTGAACTGAAGGCGCGTCACCTGACGATGATTGCCATTGGAGGCTCCATCGGTACAGGTCTTTTCGTTGCATCTGGTGCAACTATTTCTGCAGCGGGTCCAGGCGGCGCGTTGTTCTCTTATATTCTGATCGGTCTGATGGTGTACTTCCTGATGACCAGCCTCGGTGAACTGGCTGCCTATATGCCGGTTTCCGGCTCGTTTTCCACCTACGGTCAGAACTACGTAGAAGAGGGCTTTGGCTTCGCGCTGGGCTGGAACTACTGGTACAACTGGGCGGTAACGATTGCCGTTGACCTGGTGGCCGCACAGCTGGTGATGAGCTGGTGGTTCCCGGACACGCCGGGCTGGATCTGGAGTGCGCTGTTCCTCGGCGTTATCTTCCTGCTGAACTACATTTCCGTTCGCGGATTTGGTGAAGCGGAATATTGGTTCTCACTGATCAAAGTTACCACCGTCATTATCTTCATCGTGGTCGGTGTGATGATGATTTTCGGTATCTTCAAAGGCGCTCAGCCGGTGGGCTGGAGTAACTGGACGACCGGTGATGCACCGTTTGCCGGTGGCTTTGCCGCGATGATTGGCGTGGCGATGATAGTTGGCTTCTCCTTCCAGGGGACAGAGCTTATCGGTATCGCGGCTGGCGAATCTGAAGATCCTGAAAAGAACATTCCACGTGCGGTACGTCAGGTATTCTGGCGAATCCTGCTGTTCTATGTGTTCGCGATTTTGATTATCAGCCTGATCATTCCGTACACCGATCCAAGCCTGCTGCGTAACGATGTAAAAGACATCAGCGTTAGCCCGTTCACGCTGGTATTCCAGCATGCGGGTCTGCTGTCTGCGGCAGCGGTGATGAACGCAGTTATCCTGACGGCGGTGCTGTCGGCAGGTAACTCCGGGATGTACGCCTCCACGCGTATGCTTTATACCCTGGCATGTGACGGTAAAGCACCGCGTATTTTCGGTAAACTGTCTCGTGGCGGCGTACCGCGTAACGCGCTGTATGCGACCACCGTGGTGGCGGGGCTGTGCTTCCTGACTTCAATGTTTGGCAACCAGACCGTGTATCTGTGGCTGCTGAATACTTCCGGGATGACGGGCTTTATCGCCTGGCTGGGGATTGCTATTAGCCACTATCGCTTCCGTCGCGGTTATGTGCTGCAGGGTCACGATGTGAAGGACCTGCCGTACCGTTCTGGCTTCTTCCCGCTGGGTCCGATCTTCGCCTTTGTGCTGTGCCTGATTATCACCCTGGGTCAGAACTACGAAGCGTTCCTGAAAGACAGCATTGACTGGGGCGGCGTGATGGCTACCTATATCGGTATCCCGCTGTTCCTGATTATCTGGTTTGGCTATAAGCTGACCAAAGGAACCCGTTTTGTTCGCTACAGCGAAATGAAATTCCCGGGTCGCGTGAAGAAGTAATTCTTAACCAGATACGGCAGAAAAAACAAAACCCCGGCATGATGAGTGCCGGGGTTTTTTATTGCGCCTAACTTAGAAGCTGTAAGTCATGCCAACCGTGTAACGACGTCCATCAAGGACGGTGTCGTAGGTATCGTAATCGATTTGTTTATCCAGCACGTTATACACGCCAGCGGTCATCAACAGATCCTTGGTAGCATAGTAACGTAAACCAACGTCGACCTGAGTATAGGACGGAGTGCCCTGTGCCATTGAGGTACGGCTCAGGTATTCAGACGTTTTCCCGCGCAGATTCAGACGGCTCCAGAAACCGAGATCCTGCGTAGCCTGCCAGTCCAGCGTCGTGTTAAACATATGCTTCGGCATTTTGTTCAACGGCTGGCCAGAGAACTGACCGCTTTTCTGCTCAGATTCCGTGTAGGTGTAGTTCGCGGTCCAGTTGACGTCGGAGGTTATTTTCCAGCCGAAGGTGGATTCTACGCCGCGCATATTGGCTTTATCGACGTTAACGCGATCGCTGACGAAGTCATAAGTAGTATTGCCGATGGTGCAGGCCGGATCGGAACTGCTGTTACAACGGCGAACTTCGGTGATTTTGTTTTTAAAGTCGGTATTGAACAGCGTAACGCCTGCGTTGAGGTCGTTGCCGTTATCCCACAGTAAACCGATCTCTTCGCTGAGGCTTTTCTCTGGCTTCAGATCCGGGTTGCCGACAATGATTCCGTTCAGACGGCCGCCGCCGGTGACCTGTCCCCAACTGGCAGAAGACTGGCGCAGATCCGGTGCGCGATAGCCCGCGGAAACGCCGCCTTTTAAGGTCCACTGATCGCTCAGATGCCATACGCCATAGCCGCGTGGCGTCCAGTTGTCACCGTAGTTTTCATCCTTATCCATACGCAGACCGCCGGTCAGCGTGAAGGTATCGGTTACGGCCCATTCATCTTCAGCAAACAGCGCCCAGCTCCAGCGGGTCAGTTTGTTCAGTCCATCAGCAGCTTGCAGCTGGTTGCCGTTATCGCGTAGTTTTTCATAACGGTATTGTCCACCCAACGTCAGGGTGTGCGCCCCAAGGAAGACCTGGTTCTGGTTATTGAAAATCGTGTTGTAGGACTTCATCTGGCGACCGGGGTTATCGGTTTCTTCCTGCTGGACATAGCTGGTGGAGTTGAAGTCGTCGTAATAACCGCTGTGGGTTATTGAGTACGTGGTGTGCACATACTTGTTTTCGCTTTTACTGTTGGGCTTACAGCTTCCGTTACGGCAGTTTTCCTCTGCCATGGATTTGCCTGGCGTACTGTCGCGATCCTGCAATTCACGTGCGTAATCGAAATCGATGTCGTTTTTATCATCTGGCGTAAAGTTCAGGGTTAATCCCCCGCTACGCATACGCTGTTCATTGTAGCCATTTACGATTTCATCTTCCGCGCGGTGGGAGAATAATCCGGTCACCTTCGCGCCAAGTAATCCGTCAATCAGTGGTCCAGACGCATAGGCGTTGGTCTGGTAAATATCGCCGGAGTCTCTGTCTTCCTGGAAAGTGGCATCGCCGTGCAAAGAGCCGGTCCAGGCTTTAGTATTCGACACTTTTTTGGTGATGACGTTAATGACGCCGCCCATCGCATCGGAGCCGTAGAGGGATGACATCGGGCCGCGGATTACCTCGATACGCTCGATGGATTCCAGCGGCGGCAGCCAACCTTGCTCAATACCTGAGTTGTCGCTGTTAGGACGTGTACCGCGGGTGCTGATGCGTTTACCGTTGACCAGGAAGAGTGTGTATTGCGAAGCCATACCGCGAATACTGATATCGCTACTGCTCCCCCCGCCAGTGACGACGACGCCAGGGACATCTTTTAGCGCATCGGTGACATCTCGATAGGCTTTGTCCTCAATCTGCTGCTTGGTAATAACAGATATTGAAGCCGGAGCATCCTGAATTTTCTGCTCGAAACCGGTAGCGGTAACGACCACGGTGTCTTGTTCAGCGGCATGGCCGAGTGATGGGAGGCAGGCGACGCATACTGCGGCAGCTACAGCCTTAACGTGAGGTATAGTCATTTGTATCATTCCATTTAAATGAATCAAACTGCGCGTCATGTGAAAGGCCATGACAATTGTATGTATTTGTCTTTTAAGGACTCTTTTCAGTAAAGAAGCGGGGGGATTGTACAAAAGTATGAATATTTGTAAACACAAATGATAATAGAAATCATTTGTGTTTGATATGGTTTTGAGTGAAATGCTTTTTTAATCAATAAGATAGTGGGGGAAGAAAAAAGGAGAAAAAGTGAAGGAATGATGGAGAAATGAAGAGGGCTTCCGCCCTCAACTCAGGAATTACTTCAGCAAATACTGGGCGTGGAAGCGCAGGTGATCCTCAATAAACGACGCAATAAAGTAATAGCTGTGGTCGTAACCAGGCTGGATGCGTAGCGTCATTGGCCATGCGGTCTGACGGGCAGTTTCGGCCAGTACCGCGGGCTGCAACTGATCGGCAAGAAACTGATCGCTGTCTCCCTGATCGATTAACGTCGGGATCGCGTCTGCGGGTTTGCTGGCCAGCATTAACGCGCAGCTATCCCACTCTGCCCACTGTGTTTTATCTTCGCCCAGATAAGCGCTAAACGCCTTCTCACCCCACGGAACGCGACAAGGGTTGACGATCGGCGCAAAGGCGGAAACGCTGGTGTATCTCCCGGGATTTTTCAGCGCCATAATCAATGCGCCGTGGCCGCCCATGGAGTGTCCGCTGATGGCGCAGCGATCGCTGACGTTAAACTGCGACTGAATCAGTGCCGGAAGCTCATCACGCAAATAGTCATACATACGAAAATGCGTTGCCCACGGCTGCTGGGTGGCATTGAGGTAAAATCCGGCCCCTTGACCTAAATCGTAGCCATCATCGTTGGCAACCTGCTCGCCGCGCGGGCTGGTGTCCGGCATCACGAGAACAATACCCAGCTCAGCTGCAATGCGCTGCGCGCCTGCTTTGGTGGTGAAGTTTTCATCATTACAGGTCAGGCCCGACAGCCAGTACAGCACCGGAGGCGCGGCGTTATCACGGGGTGGTGGAAGAAAAATACTGAAGGTCATGGCGCAATTTAACGTGGCGGAGTCGTGACGCCAGCGTTGCTGCCAGCCTTCAAAACAGCGGTGCTCTTCAAGCATTTCCATGCGTGGCTCCTTGTTGTGTTGAACCTGAATGTGTTTGCGAACTCATCATAATACAGATTATTCATAGCACTGTGAGTAACTTTCACTTCCGCATTGAGCAAACATACTTCATCATCTATATAACTTTACATTAACACTCGACGTCACCGGGCTGAACGACAAGTGAAATCAGCAACGCTGAAAGGCTGTGCCAATTTCAATAATTATCACGGTGAATACTGGATTATGTGCGCCGCCTCACGCACAATGTTCTGGCTGTGACACAGCCTAAAAACTTTGCCCCATGCAGGGCAGAGGCGCCCCACCTGCAGGAGAAGAAGAAATGTCATCACTCAGTAAAGAAGCGGCACTGGTTCATGAAGCGCTGGTTGCGCGTGGTCTCGAAACCCCGCTGCGCCCGCCCGTGCAAGAGATGGATAACGAAACACGCAAACGTCTTATCTCTGGCCATATGACCGAGATTATGCAATTGCTCAATCTCGATTTGAGCGATGACAGTCTGATGGAAACTCCGCATCGCATTGCGAAAATGTATGTCGATGAGATTTTCTCCGGCCTCGATTACGCCAACTTCCCGAAAATCACCGTCATTGAAAACAAAATGAAGGTGGACGAGATGGTCACGGTTCGTGATATCACGCTGACCAGCACCTGCGAACACCACTTTGTCACTATCGATGGCAAAGCGACGGTGGCGTATATTCCGAAAGATTCGGTCATTGGTCTGTCGAAGATTAACCGCATTGTGCAGTTCTTTGCGCAACGTCCGCAGGTACAGGAACGTCTGACTCAGCAAATTCTCACCGCGCTGCAAACGCTGCTCGGGACGAATAATGTGGCGGTATCGATTGATGCGGTGCATTACTGTGTGAAAGCGCGCGGCATTCGCGATGCGACCAGTGCGACCACCACCACTTCTCTTGGCGGATTGTTTAAGTCCAGCCAGAACACGCGTCAGGAATTTCTGCGCGCAGTACGTCATCACAACTGATTAGGGCAGGAACCATGGAGCGTAATGTCACGCTGGATTTTATTCGTGGCGTCGCCATTCTTGGTATCCTGCTTCTCAATATTAGCGCCTTTGGCTTGCCAAAGGCTGCATACCTCAACCCCGCGTGGTATGGCAACATCACCTTATCCGACGCCTGGACCTGGGCGCTGCTCGATCTCTTCGCGCAGGTAAAATTCCTCACGCTGTTTGCGCTACTGTTCGGTGCCGGTCTGCAAATGCTGCTCCCGCGTGGTAAACGCTGGATCCAGTCGCGGCTTACGTTGCTGGTGCTGTTGGGTTTTATTCACGGTTTACTCTTCTGGGATGGCGATATCCTGCTGGCATATGGCTTGATCGGCCTGATTTGTTGGCGGCTGATCCGGGATGCGCCGTCGGTAAAAAGCTTATTTAACACCGGTGTGCTGCTGTATCTGGTGGGCGTTGGCGTACTGCTGCTGCTGGGAGTGATCTCCGGGAGCGAAACCAGCCGCGCCTGGACACCGGATGCTTCAGCGCTGCTGTATGAAAAATACTGGAAAGTGAACGGCGGAATGGAAGCAATCAGCAATCGCGTGGATATGATGTCCAATAGCTTGCTGGCGTTAGGCGCGCAATATGGCTGGCAACTGGCGGGGATGATGCTGCTCGGCGCAGCATTAATGCGTAGCGGCTGGTTAAAAGGGCAGTACAGCTTACAGCATTACCGACGCACCGGTACGCTGCTGGTTATTATCGGCATGGCGATTAACCTGCCTGCTATCGTCGCCCAGTGGCAACTGGACTGGTCCTACCGCTGGTGTGCCTTCCTGTTACAAGCCCCGCGAGAGCTGGGGGCGCCTTTGCAAACCATTGGTTATGCTGCGCTGATGTTTGGTTTCTGGCCGCAGCTTAGTCGCTTCAAATGGGTCATTGCTATCGCCTGTGTGGGGCGCATGGCATTAACCAACTATCTGTTACAAACCTTAATCTGCACCACGTTGTTTTATCAGGCCGGTTTATTTATGAAATTTGACCGGCTGGAGCTGCTGTTTTTCGTCATCCCGGTCTGGGCGATTAACTTACTTTTCTCTGTCATATGGCTGCGTTTTTACCGCCAGGGCCCGGTGGAATGGCTGTGGCGTCAATTAACCCTGCGTGCTGCGGGGACATCATTACCGCGAACATCCAGATAACGATCTGGATCACATTCATTAACAAAATGGATGTAAGCGCTTTCATTCCTGTGACATCACTCACGCAGTCCGTTTCATTGTGCTGACAAAATACCCAGCCTGGGGTGTCTGCGGGCAGCCGCAATCTAAAACAGGGCAGTGAATATGGTAACCATTCGTGATGTGGCACGGCAGTCTGGCGTTTCTGTAGCGACCGTTTCCCGCGTACTGAACAACAGTGCGCTGGTGAGTCCCGATACGCGTGAAGCGGTAATGAAGGCAGTCACTCAGCTTGGCTATCGACCTAATGCCAACGCACAAGCGCTGGCGACGCAGGTTAGCGACACGATTGGTGTTGTCGTCATGGATGTATCAGATGCGTTTTTTGGCGCGCTGGTAAAAGCCGTGGATATGGTTGCCCAGCAGCATCAGAAGTATGTCCTGATTGGCAACAGCTACCATGAGGCGGAAAAAGAACGTCATGCCATTGAGGTGTTGATTCGCCAACGTTGTAACGCGCTGATTGTACACTCTAAAGCACTGAGCGATCGGGAACTGGCCGAGTTTATGGATCAAATCCCCGGCATGGTACTGATCAACCGCCTTGTTCCGGGTTATGCTCACCGTTGCGTATGCCTGGATAACATCAGCGGTGCCAAAATGGCTACCCGAATGCTGCTAAATAATGGTCATCAACGCATAGGTTATCTGGCATCAAGCCACCGTATTGAAGATGACGCCATGCGCAAAGAAGGGTGGTTAACTGCCCTGCAAGAGCAGGGGATTGTTGCAGCAGAAAGCTGGGTCGGCACCGGTTCGCCCGATATGCAGGGCGGAGAGTCCGCGATGGTGGAATTGCTGGGGCGTAACTTACAACTGACGGCGGTCTTCGCTTATAACGACAATATGGCAGCCGGCGCGCTGACCGCGCTAAAAGATAACGGCATCGCTATTCCATTACACCTTTCTATCATTGGCTTCGATGATATTCCCATCGCGCGTTACACCGATCCGCAGCTAACCACTGTGCGCTATCCCATTGCCTCAATGGCAAAAATGGCGACGGAGCTTGCGCTACAGGGGGCGGCTGGCACGTTGGATCCGCAGGCGTCGCATTGTTTTATGCCAACGCTGGTGCGTCGTCATTCAGTCGCGCTGCGGCAGAATGCGGCACCGATCACTAACTCATAACGTTGCGCGATGTAACCGCTTTCAATATGTGAGTAAATTCACAGTATATTAACAATGCGATAGCTATGATGACACTGTTTGTTGCGCTGTAACTACTATGTAACGGTGAATAATCACTTTCATCGAGGTATAGGTGCCTTAAACAAAAATTAAAGCCTGTTTTTGGAGCGTTGCCAGACACGGAAGAAATATTTTTTAAAAGTGAGCTTCGGCGTTCAGTAACACTTCAGTAACGTTCTGCCTGCCGAGCATTTATCTCAAGTACTACCCTGCATAATAAAACCGGAGATACCATGAATAAGAAGGTGTTGACCCTGTCTGCTGTAATGGCAAGCATGTTATTCGGCGCGGCTGCGCACGCTGCTGATACCCGCATTGGTGTGACTATCTATAAGTATGACGATAACTTTATGTCTGTAGTACGTAAGGCTATTGAAAAAGATGCCAAAGCGGCACCAGATGTACAGCTGCTGATGAACGACTCGCAGAACGACCAGTCCAAACAAAACGATCAGATCGACGTGCTGCTGGCAAAAGGCGTTAAAGCACTGGCGATTAACCTGGTTGACCCGGCAGCTGCTGGCACGGTCATTGAAAAAGCACGCGGACAGAACGTACCGATCGTATTCTTCAACAAAGAACCTTCTCGTAAAGCGCTGGACAGCTATGACAAAGCGTATTACGTCGGTACCGACTCTAAAGAGTCCGGCATTATTCAGGGTGATTTGATTGCCAAACACTGGGCAGCTAACCCGAACTGGGACCTGAACAAAGACGGCAAAATTCAGTTTGTTCTGCTGAAAGGCGAACCGGGACACCCGGATGCTGAAGCACGTACCACTTACGTGATTAAAGAGCTGAACGACAAAGGCATTAAAACTGAGCAGCTGCAGTTAGATACTGCAATGTGGGATACCGCTCAGGCGAAAGATAAGATGGATGCGTGGATGTCTGGTCCAAACGCGAACAAAATTGAAGTGGTTATCGCTAACAACGATGCGATGGCAATGGGTGCAGTTGAAGCGCTGAAAGCGCACAACAAAACCAGCGTACCAGTATTTGGTGTGGATGCGCTGCCTGAAGCGCTGGCTCTGGTGAAATCTGGCGCCATGGCCGGTACCGTCCTGAACGATGCCAACAACCAGGCGAAAGCCACCTTCGATCTGGCGAAAAACCTGGCTGACGGCAAAGGTGCGGCAGATGGCACTAACTGGAAAATTGAGAACAAGATTGTTCGCGTTCCGTACGTAGGTGTCGATAAAGATAATCTGGCAGAGTTCACCAACAAATAAATACTCCGTATGTGGGCGCAATTTCATTGCGCCCTTAATAACGCACTCTGCAAGGCCAACAAGGTATAATTATGGTCAGCACACATACTCAGTCGTCAGGCGAATACTTGTTGGAAATGACCGGCATCAACAAGTCCTTCCCCGGCGTTAAGGCGCTTGATAATGTCAATTTAAAAGTCCGCCCGCATTCTATTCACGCCCTAATGGGAGAGAATGGAGCGGGGAAATCAACATTATTGAAATGTCTTTTCGGCATCTATCAAAAAGATTCCGGCAGTATTTTATTTCAGGGTAAAGAAATCGATTTTCATTCTGCGAAAGAAGCGCTCGAAAATGGTATTTCGATGGTACACCAGGAATTAAACCTGGTATTACAACGTTCTGTGATGGACAACATGTGGCTGGGACGCTATCCCACCAAAGGCATGTTTGTCGATCAGGAAAAAATGTACCGCGATACCAAAGCGATATTTGATGAACTGGATATTGATATCGATCCGCGTGCGCGTGTCGGCACATTATCCGTTTCACAAATGCAGATGATTGAAATTGCGAAAGCATTCTCCTATGACGCCAAAATCGTCATCATGGATGAGCCAACTTCATCGTTAACCGAAAAAGAAGTTAACCATCTGTTCACCATCATCCGTAAGCTGAAAGAGCGTGGATGCGGTATTGTTTATATCTCTCACAAAATGGAAGAAATCTTCCAGCTGTGCGATGAAATTACCGTTCTGCGCGATGGCCAGTGGATTGCGACCCAGCCGCTGGAAGGGCTGGATATGGATAAGATCATCGCCATGATGGTTGGACGTTCACTGAATCAACGTTTTCCGGATAAAGAAAACAAACCTGGTGAAGTCATTCTGCAAGTGCGTAACCTGACCTCGCTGCGCCAGCCGTCGATTCGTGATATCTCGTTTGATTTGCACAAAGGGGAGATTCTTGGGATTGCAGGTCTGGTAGGCGCAAAACGCACGGATATCGTTGAAACGCTTTTTGGTATTCGTGAGAAATCATCAGGTACGATTACGCTACACGGCAAAAAAATTAATAACCACAGTGCAAATGAAGCCATCAACCATGGTTTTGCACTGGTCACGGAAGAGCGCCGCTCAACCGGTATTTATGCGTATCTGGACATTGGTTTTAACTCGTTAATCTCCAATATCCAAAACTATAAAAACAAAGTTGGTCTGTTGGATAATTCCCGCATGAAGAGTGATACCCAGTGGGTAATTGACTCTATGAGGGTAAAAACACCGGGTCATCGCACGCAAATCGGTTCACTTTCTGGCGGTAATCAGCAAAAGGTGGTTATTGGTCGTTGGTTATTAACCCAGCCAGAAATTCTGATGCTGGATGAACCGACACGTGGAATCGATGTTGGCGCGAAATTTGAAATTTATCAGTTGATTGCCGAACTCGCGAAAAAGGATAAGGGGATTATTATTATTTCCTCTGAAATGCCGGAGCTGCTGGGTATTACCGATCGTATTCTGGTGATGAGCAATGGTCTCGTTGCTGGAATTGTTGACACTAAAACAACAACGCAAAACGAAATCCTCCGTCTTGCGTCTTTGCACCTTTAAGATTAGGGGCTCCTCATGAGTGCGTTAAATAAGAAAAGTTTTCTTACTTACCTGAAAGAAGGCGGAATTTACGTTGTTCTTTTGGTTTTGCTGGCGATTATTATTTTCCAGGATCCCACTTTCTTAAGCTTACTGAACCTGAGTAATATTCTCACGCAATCCTCGGTGCGTATTATTATCGCATTGGGTGTGGCTGGACTGATTGTTACCCAAGGGACCGACCTGTCGGCGGGGCGTCAGGTTGGCCTGGCGGCAGTGGTGGCGGCAACTCTGTTGCAGTCGATGGAGAATGCCAACAAGGTGTTCCCGGAAATGGCGACGATGCCGATCATTGTAGTGGTGCTGATTGTCTGCGTGATTGGCGCCATTATCGGTCTGGTGAACGGTATTATCATTGCTTATCTGAACGTAACGCCGTTTATTACCACACTGGGTACGATGATTATCGTTTACGGGATCAACTCCCTGTACTACGACTTCGTCGGTGCATCGCCAATTTCTGGCTTTGACAGTGGATTCTCAACCTTTGCGCAGGGCTTTATTGCACTGGGCAGTTTCCGACTCTCCTACATCACTTTCTATGCGCTGATTGCGGTGGCTTTTGTGTGGGTGCTGTGGAACAAGACCCGCTTCGGTAAAAACATTTTCGCCATCGGCGGAAACCCGGAAGCTGCGAAAGTGTCCGGTGTAAACGTTGCGCTGAACCTGCTGATTATCTATGCGTTGTCTGGCGTGTTCTATGCCTTCGGTGGTTTGCTGGAAGCAGGGCGTATCGGCTCAGCGACCAACAACCTCGGCTTTATGTATGAGCTGGATGCGATTGCGGCGTGCGTGGTTGGCGGCGTGTCGTTCAGCGGCGGGGTAGGTACCGTGTTTGGCGTAGTGACCGGTGTGATCATCTTCACCGTCATCAACTACGGTTTGACCTACATCGGCGTGAACCCTTACTGGCAGTATATTATCAAAGGCGGCATTATCATCTTCGCGGTCGCGCTGGACTCACTGAAGTACGCGCGTAAGAAGTAATCTGGGAAGAGAAAAATAAAACCGGTGCAGAGGCATTCTGCATCGGTTTTTTTATTTGATAAAGAGTAACCAGATACCAGTGAACAGTGCACCAATGGCCATACCGAAATAGACGATGATATAGCTCCAGTAAGTGCTGGGTTCTTTAGCGCGAGAAATGATCATTGGCGTCTGCGAACCTTTCACTGTTTTCTCGACGATACCGGAACGCAGTCCCTTCAGGCCTTCTCTGCACGTCCAGAGAACAATCATCAGTACGCCAATGACGATAAAGATCGTTTTTCCTTCCATGCTTATTTTCCTTGTTTCTTTTGTAATTCGAGTAATTGTTCAGGCGTGACCGCCGGATACCCCTGCGCATCGTCCGGTACCTGATGCATGGTAGGGATGGGCACCAGCGGTCCTAAAAAACGGGGCTCACGTTTGAAAATGTAGAGATCGGCGAGTGCGCCAAAACGCGCGCCAAATTCACGTACCCGCACGGTGAGCATATCTTTTGGCGAAGGTACGGCGTAGCACTGGGCCTGGATACCCATATGCAGCGCAATAAACAAGGCGCGCTCACAGTGGAATCGCTGGGTAATAATGATGAAATCGTTGGTATCGAACACCTTGCGGGTACGCACGATGGAGTCAAGCGTCCGAAACCCGGCGTAATCAAGCACGATGTCAGCGGGATCGACGCCTGCGGCAATCAGATCCTTACGCATCGTCATGGGTTCGTTGTAGCTTTGCTGGGCATTGTCGCCGCTTAACAGCAGATAGTTTACCTTCCCGCTGTTATAGGCGTTCAATGCGCCCTGAATGCGGTAGCGGTAATACTGATTGATGACGCCGGTGCGGTAATACTTCGCCGTGCCCAGAACCACACCGACCTGGCGGTAGGGTAAATCCTGCAGTTCGTCGTAAATGTAGGGAGCAGTCTTCCAGCTCATCCAGCGATCGAGTCCAAGCACAGTCAAAAGCAGCAAGCCTAACAGGACTAACAGGCTGTAAAACACGCGCTTTAACATGCAGAAAACTCGTTATTTGGATGGAATTTCAATCAGGCTACTGTACCGGAAGACGTAGCGCAAGAAACAGCAGTCTGATTGAGGGGATTTTAGGCATTCTGCATAGTGCCGGATGGCGGTGTAAACACCTTATCCGGCCTACGAACTGGCGTTATTGAGTCGATTAACCCAGGAGAACGCGCTCATTATTATTGCAGCCCAGTGCTTTCAGCGTGGCGGAGGTCGCATCCCACTGAATCAACGGCGCGTCGGCTTTTTCAGCCAGCACGGCGCGTTGGATATCTGGATAATCATAACCGTTCAGATTCAACAGGTTTAACGCGCCTTGCAGCGGTGGCAGGGTCGGGTTAAAGGCGGCATTTTCAGCATAGCTGCCGCTAAAAATACGGCCATCTTTACACTCCAGCGCCACGCCGCTTGGGGATTTGCTGTACGGCATATGACATCTGTTGGCAGCAGTGATTGCCGCTTGGGTCAACGCATCGCCCTGCAGCGCGAAGCCGTGATCCTGATCGTCCATCAGCAGCGTTTTAATCTCCAGATCTTTCGGGCCGAAGGCATCTGGCAGGTAATCACGCAGCATGTGTGGCGCACGTCCCGGCAGATGAATCCGTAAATCCAGTCCGCTGTTCAGTTCGTTCATAAACTGGCGACAGTGGCCGCACGGCGTGTAGTTGACGGTGATGGCGGCGAGCCCTTTTTCACCGCGCAGCCAGGCATGGCTGATAGCGCTTTGCTCGGCATGAACAGTTTGCTGCATGGTCGCGCCCAGGAACTCCATGTTCCCACCGAAGTACCAGTTGCCGCTGATGCCGCGAGAAATTGCCCCAACGTTGAAGTTGGACAGCGGAGTACGTGCGCAGGCCGCAGCCAGCGGCAGCAGAGCGAATGCCAGCGCGTCTTCGTCCAGTCCCGATTCGCGTTTTAGCAAAGAGACCTGCTCAGCAGTCAGCATGGCGGGGAAATGTGCATCCGCCAGAACAGGGGCCAGGGCTGATTGCAAGTTATCCGCGAGTTGGGCAAAAGCAGTTTGAAAACGTGGATGCATGGCGATGCCTCATAACAATGTAATGGAATCGTAGTTTACGGGCCTGTTATGGCTTTATATGTGATCCAAATCTCATTGTGTGTGCAACTTATGAAACTTAAATGAAAAATGTGCAACGCATCGCAAATAAATAGCTAAAAAATGAAGATTAACCCACCACTGCCAGAATAATCGGGAACAGGAACGGGGCTACCAGCGAGGTAATAATGCCGCAAATGACCAGCGCCAGTGAGCTAAACGCACCTTCCTGATAGTCCAGTTCCGCACAGCGTGCGGTGCCCAGGGCGTGCGACGCGGTGCCCATTGCCAGCCCACGAGCGGCCTTAGTGCGAATACGCATGGCATTGAGTAACGTATGTCCAAATACCGCCCCGAGAATGCCGACAAAAATGACGCATACGGCGCTGATCGCCGGAATACCGCCAATACTGCCTCCCACGGCCATAGCGATAGGTGTAGTGACCGATTTTGGCATGATAGACGCAGCAATTTGCGGTGATGCGCCCATCAACAAGGCGATTGTTGTACCTGTTACCATCGCCACAACGCTCCCGGCAAAACAGATAGCAATGATTGATTTCCAGCGGGCGCGAATCTGATGCAACTGTTCGTATAACGGATAGGCCAGCGCGACCACGGCAGGTTGCAGCAAATCGTTCAGCACTTCGCTGCCTTTGAAATAGTGATCGTAGGGAATACCTGTCAGCAGCAGAATGGGAATAATTACCACCATGGCGACCAGCAGAGGGTTCAGCAAAGGCATTTTAAAGCGAGCTGCCAGCTTACGTGCGCCAAAAAATACCGCCAGCGTAAGAGGTAATGACCACCAGATATACGACATCATTTTTTTGCTTTAGCCTCTTTTTGCCCAACGATTTTGCGCTCACCGTGCACAATGTGCGAGCTCCAGCTCACCACCAGGAAAACGACCAGCGTACTGATGGTACAAGACACCACCACCGGACCAAATTGCGCGCGCAGCAGGTCAAAGTACTGCATGATCCCCACGCCAATCGGGACAAACAACAGGGCCATATAGCGAATCAGCACGTAGCAGCCGGGGTTAACCCATTTTGCCGGTAACACCTGCAAAGCCAGTAAAACAAACAGAATCAGCATGCCGATAATGCTGCCCGGAATGGTGATAGGGAGTAGCGATGCAAGAAAAATACCTGCATAGAGGCAGGCATAAATCAGGACGAATGCGCGCAAATATTGCCAGATAACGTTCAGTGCTTTGCTCATAGTTGAAACCCTTGACGAGACTCATTCATCATACAATTAAACTTAAAAACGTGCTACCGATCACATCATGAATTCTAAGCATAGAGGAAATAGATATCTGGAACATCGGGCGATGGCCCTAACTCTCCGCGCTAAACTTGTGCCAGGTAGTACAGAAAACGATTCAGGGCGGTAGTAGGCGTTTCGTTGTTGCGCCAGAATACGCCGACGCTGCCTTTTTGTTCAATCTTCGGCAGATTCAGGATAGCCAGTTGTCCCTGGGCGGCATACCGTTGTGCCAGCCGTAGAGAAAGAATAGAGATCATGTCGCTACTTTGCAGCAGGTTGGTACTGACGTTGATTGATGCCGATTCAATGATGTTTTCCGGCAACATTACGCCGTTATCAACCAGCGCGTTATCAATGCTTATCCGGATAGGGGTTCCTGTCGGCCAGACAATCCAGCGCCAGTTCGCCAGATCGTGCCAGGTGAGCAGGGGTAATTTTGCCAGGGGATGATCGGGGCGGGCGACGAAACAGACCGGCTCGGTATACAGCACTTGATAATTGAGCGGCAACTGAAGCGCCCGACCGCCGACGCGACCGACGACGACATCCACCGAACCCGCGAGCAGATCGTGCAGTAGCGGGGTCATCACTTTCTCTTCAATATTAAGATGCAGGGTTGGCAGTTCTGTGAGCAAACCCAGTATTGCCTGTGAAACACAGTCGGTCGCTACCGGCGAACAGCCAATCTTCAGACTCCCTACAAGTCCGCCTTGCTTAAAACGGGCGATTTCATACTGCGAACGCTCCATATCATTGATCAGGCGTTGGGCATGTTGCAGTAGCAACTTGCCGCCTTCGGAAGGGCGCAAGCCTTTACTGTGACGTTCAAAGAGCGTGATGCCAATCTCATCTTCGAGCTGTGATAACCATTTCGACAATGCGGGCTGGGTGATATTCATCATCCGGGCGACGTGCGTCAGATTTCCCTGTTCGCCCAGCGCGATAAGCGTTTGCAGGTGTTGCAACTTCAGTTTCTGAGCCCAGTTTGCCATTTGCTATAACCTCCAGGTTATGCCTCTGCATGAAAAGCCATTGTACATTTCATCTCCAAACATACAAAGTCGCAACATACCTAAAACAAAACAGACATCTACTCTACCTGCACTGAGGCATTCACTATGACTCAACAACGTGATCTACAAGCACTGATCGATTCCGCCCCCGTCGGTAAGACCCAGTGGCGCGTTATCATCTGCTGTTTTCTGGTTGTCATGCTCGACGGATTTGATACCGCGGCGATTGGTTTTATCGCACCCGATATTCGCACTCACTGGCAGCTGACTGCTGGCGATCTGGCACCGCTGTTTGGTGCAGGTCTGCTGGGGCTGACCGCTGGCGCGCTGCTCTGTGGCCCACTGTCCGACCGTTTTGGCCGCAAACGGGTGATAGAACTCTGCGTGGCGCTGTTCGGTGCACTGAGCCTGCTCTCGGCTTTTTCACCCGATCTGCAAACGCTGGTTATTTTGCGCTTTCTTACCGGCTTAGGGCTGGGCGGGGCAATGCCGAATACCATTACTATGACCTCGGAATACCTGCCCGCGCGTCGGCGTGGCGCACTGGTCACCATGATGTTCTGTGGCTTTACTCTGGGATCGGCAATGGGCGGTATCGTCAGCGCACAGCTGGTGCCGGTGATTGGTTGGCACGGCATTCTGGTGCTGGGAGGCGTTCTACCGCTAATGCTGTTTGTTGCTCTGCTGTTTGCGCTACCGGAATCCCCGCGCTGGCAGGTTCGTCGTCAGTTGCCGCAAAACGTGATTGCCAGAACCGTTAGCGCCATCACCCGGGAACGTTATGACAATACCCATTTTTATCTCAACGAAGGTGCCGCGATAGCTAAAGGCAGCATTCGCCAGCTGTTCGTTGGGCGACAGCTGCCTATTACTCTGATGCTATGGGTAGTGTTCTTTATGAGCCTGCTGATTATTTATCTGCTCTCCAGCTGGATGCCAACGCTGCTTAACCATCGTGGAATTGATCTGCAGCATGCCTCCTGGGTAACTGCCGCCTTCCAGATTGGAGGAACGCTGGGGGCACTGGCGCTGGGTGTGCTGATGGACAAATATAACCCTTTCCGCGTGCTGGCCGTGAGTTATGCGCTGGGCGCAGTGTGCATCGTCATGATTGGCCTGAGCGAAAACGGTCTGTGGCTGATGGCACTGGCTATTTTTGGCACCGGCATCGGCATCAGCGGTTCTCAGGTTGGTCTTAATGCGTTAACCGCTACGCTTTATCCGACACAAAGCCGGGCGACGGGCGTCAGCTGGTCTAATGCAGTGGGGCGCTGCGGCGCGATTGTCGGCTCGCTTTCCGGCGGGGTGATGATGGCGATGAATTTCTCATTCGATAACCTGTTTTTCATTATTGCCGTCCCGGCGGCCATCAGCGCGGTAATGCTTACGCTGCTGACGGTTGTTATCCGCCAGTCGGCCTCTGCCTCAAATACTCTGCCACGCGCAGGTGTTGTGAATGAATAAGGAGAATCCCTATGTCTGAACTGAATCAGGACGTTAAGAACAGCCGTCAGCAGTTTTACCAGCATATTTCCGGGCAGAATCTGACCCCGCTGTGGGAGTCGCTGCACCGCCTGGTGCCGCCAACACCGAACGCACATTGCGCGCCTGCGTACTGGAACTATCAGGAGATCCGCCCGCTGCTGCTGGAAAGTGGCGATCTGATTGGCGCGAAAGAGGCGATTCGCCGCGTGCTGGTGCTGGAAAACCCAATGCTGCGTGGACAGTCTTCAATCACCCCAACGCTGTACGCGGGATTGCAGTTAATTATGCCGGGCGAGGTTGCGCCGAGTCATCGTCATAATCAGTCTGCACTGCGCTTTATTGTCGAAGGGAAAGGCGCATTTACCGCCGTGGATGGTGAGCGCACCCAAATGCATGAAGGCGATTTTATTCTGACGCCGCAGTGGCGCTGGCACGATCACGGCAACCCGGGCAGTGAACCGGTGGTGTGGCTGGACGGTCTGGACCTGCCGTTGGTGAACCTGCTGGGCTGTGGCTTTGCGGAAGACTACCCGGAAGATCAGCAGCCGGTCACGCGCAAGGAAGGGGATTACTTACCGCGCTACGCGGCCAATATGCTGCCGCTGCGTCATCAGAAAGGTAACTCATCGCCGATTTTTAACTATCGCTACGATCGCAGCCGTGAAGCACTGCATGACCTGACCCGCATGGGCGACGCCGATGAGTGGGACGGTTACAAGATGCGTTACGTCAACCCGGTAACCGGCGGTTATCCCATGCCTTCGATGGGAACCTTCCTGCAACTGTTGCCGCAGGGCTTTTCCTCACGGATGGCGCGTACCACCGACAGCACTATCTACCACGTGGTGGAAGGAAGTGGGCAGGTCACCATCGGCAACGAAACCTTCAACTTTTCGCCAAAAGATATCTTTGTGGTGCCGACCTGGCACGGCGTGTCTTTCCAGACCCGCGAAGATACCGTCTTATTCAGTTTTTCGGACAGACCGGTTCAGGAAGCACTGGGGTTGTTCCGCGAAGCACGCTATTAATTTGGGAGAGAGAAAATGACGCAATACGTATTTGAACCACAAGCGCCTGTTACCGTTCCGGTTGTTGGCTGTGATGAACAATTTCCTGTGCGCCGTGTTTACTGTGTGGGCCGTAACTATGCCGCTCATGCGCGTGAAATGGGCTTTGATCCGGATCGTGAACCACCGTTCTTCTTCTGTAAACCTGCCGATGCGGTAGTCCCGGTGGCGGCTGGTCAGATCCTCGAACTGCCGTACCCATCGCAGACCGATAACTATCACTATGAGATAGAGCTGGTGGTGGCGATAGGTAAAAAGGGCAGCGATATACCGCTGGAAAAAGCGCACGAATATATCTGGGGCTATGCCACCGGTCTGGATATGACTCGCCGTGACCGGCAGATGGAGATGCGCCAGATGGGGCGTCCGTGGGAAATCGGCAAAGCGTTTGATCTCTCTGCGCCCATCGCGCCGCTGCATAAAGCCAGCGAAAGTGTGGATGTTAACCATGCGCCAATCTGGTTGCAGGTCAACGGCGACGATCATCAGCGGAGCGATATTCGCCACCTCATCTGGTCTGTGAATGAAACCATCAGCTATCTGTCTGGTTTCTTCGAACTGCAGCCGGGCGATCTGATCTACACCGGTACCCCAGAAGGCGTGGGGGCGGTAGTGAAAGGGGATGTGATCACCGGAAACGTAGACGGTTTAACCCCCATCGCCGTGAAGATTGTCTGAGGTGGATGATGAAGCTGTACAGTTTCTTTAATAGCTCGGCGTCATATCGGGTGCGCATTGCGCTGGCGCTGAAGGGGCTGGATTACCAGACGGTGGGCGTCAACATTCGCATCGGTCAGCAGAACGAACTGGCCTACAGACGGATGAACCCGGTGGGACTGGTGCCGACTCTGGTGACCGATGACGGAGATTCACTTGGGCAGTCGCTGGCAATAATTGACTGGCTGGATAGCCACTTTCCGCAGTCGCCGCTGCTGCCTGCTGACTTTCCGATGCGCAGTAAGGTGCTGGAAATAGTCTATGCCATCGCCTGTGATATCCACCCGGTGAATAACATGCGGGTACTGCGCTACCTGAGCGAAGAGTTAAAGGTCAGTGAAGAAGATAAAAAACGCTGGTATGCACACTGGATCCAGCAAGGGTTAAGCGCGGTGGAACAGATGCTGCGCCAGAGCCATTCGGGGACGTTCTGCGTGGGTGATGCGCCAACGCTGGCGGATTGCTGTCTGATCCCACAGTGGGCGAACGCGTTACGTATGGGCTGCGATCTGAGCGGATATCCGCGCTGTAAGGCGGTATATGATGTCTGTACTCAGCTTCCGGCGTTTATCGCAGCCGCGCCCGAGAATCAACAAGATAAAATTCCAGCCTGATAAGGAGAACGACAATGGCTAAAGTGACACGCGCAATTATCGTGGGTGGCGGGATTGGCGGCGCGGCGACCGCGCTATCGCTGGCCCGTCAGGGCATTAAAGTGATGTTGCTGGAGAAAGCGCACGAGATTGGTGAAATTGGCGCGGGTATTCAGCTCGGGCCGAATGCATTCTCTGCTCTGGACAGCCTTGGCGTGGGGGAAATCGCCCGCCAGCGCGCCGTTTTTACCGACCACATCACGATGATGGATGCGGTAAATGCGAAAGAGGTGGTCCGCATTGAAACCGGCCAGGCGTTCCGCGATCACTTTGGCGGTCCTTATGCGGTTATCCATCGGGTTGATATTCACGCCAGCGTTTGGGAAGCGGCGCTGGTGCATCCTAACGTTGAGTATCGCACTTCAACTAACGTGGTTGATATCCGCCAGACAGAGAATGACGTGACGGTATTTGACGAGCACGGCAACAGCTGGACGGCGGATATTTTGGTGGGCTGTGACGGTGTAAAATCGGTCGTTCGTCAGTCTCTGATTGGCGATGCGCCACGGGTTACCGGACACGTGGTCTATCGCGCCGTGATTGATTGCGATGATATGCCGGAGGATTTACGCATTAACGCACCGGTGCTGTGGGCCGGACCACACTGTCACCTGGTGCACTATCCGCTGCGCGGCGGTAAGCAATATAACCTGGTGGTGACCTTCCACAGTCGTCAGCAGGAAGAGTGGGGCGTGAAGGATGGCAGCAAAGAGGAAGTGCTCTCCTATTTTGCGGGTATTCATCCGCGCCCGCGTCAGATGCTGGATAAACCGACGTCATGGCGGCGCTGGTCCACCGCCGACCGCGAGCCGGTAGAAAAATGGGGAACCGACCGCATCACGCTGGTGGGGGATGCCGCTCACCCGGTGGCGCAATATATGGCGCAGGGTGCCTGTATGGCGTTGGAAGACGCGGTAACGCTCGGTAAAGCGCTACAGCAGTGTGATGGCGATGCGGCTGATGCCTTTGCGCTGTATGAGTCGGTGCGTATTCCTCGTACCGCACGCATCGTCTGGTCAACGCGTGAAATGGGCCGTGTCTACCACGCCGCAGGCGTCGAGCGTCAGGTACGTAATCTGCTGTGGAAAGACAAATCGCAGGCGGAGTTTTATCGCGGTATGGAATGGCTGTACGGTTGGAAAGAAGATAACTGTCTGTTGCCGCGCTGAGCCTCTTTAATCTCCCGAACGGAGGCGCTACCATAGCGCCTCTTTTTTTGCGGGTGACGATATGCGTGTTTTACTGGCGCCGATGGAAGGCGTGCTCGACTCACTGGTGCGCGAGCTGCTGACTGAAGTGAATGATTACGATCTGTGCATCACCGAGTTTGTGCGCGTGGTGGATCAGCTCCTGCCGGCAAAAGTATTTCATCGACTCTGCCCGGAACTGCATAACAACAGCCGGACGCCATCCGGCACGTTGGTTCGCATTCAGCTGTTAGGACAGTATCCGCAGTGGCTGGCGGAGAATGCCGCACGAGCGGTAGAACTGGGCTCGTACGGTGTCGATCTAAACTGTGGCTGTCCATCGAAGCTGGTGAACGGTAGCGGCGGTGGCGCAACATTATTGAAAGATCCTGAGCTTATCTACCGGGGCGCAAAAGCTATGCGCGAGGCGGTCCCGGCTCATCTTCCGGTGACGGTGAAAGTTCGTCTGGGCTGGGACAACAGCGACCGGCAGTTTGAAATTGCCGATGCCGTCCAGCAGGCTGGTGCCAGCGAACTGGCGGTGCATGGCCGAACCAAAGAGCAGGGCTACAAGGCGGAACATATCAACTGGCAGGCGATTGGCGAGATCCGTCAGCGGCTGTCCATTCCGGTTATTGCGAATGGCGAAATCTGGGACTGGCAGAGCGCCCAGGATTGTATGGCCATCAGCGGATGCGATGCGGTGATGATCGGACGTGGCGCATTAAATATTCCGAACCTGAGCCGCGTGGTGAAATACAACGAGCCGCGTATGCCGTGGCCTGAAGTCGTGACGCTGTTGCAAAAATATACCCGCCTTGAAAAGCAGGGGGACACCGGGCTGTATCATGTAGCGCGGATTAAGCAGTGGTTAGGGTATTTGCGCAAAGAATATTCAGAGGCAACAGAACTGTTTCAGGAAATTCGTGCGTTAAATAATTCGCCGGATATCGCACGTGCGATTCAGGCTATCGAGATTACTGCCTGATCTCAGTTCCAGTAGGCCGGATAAGGCGTTTACGCCGCCATCCGGCATCAGAGAGAAGAATAGCCTGAGATTTCTGCTATCAGGCCTAGGCGAAATGACGACATCAGAAAATCATCTTAAACACGCCTGTTACCACCAATAGCCCAATCAGAAAAATAATCAGAATTACCCACAGCAGAATTTTCATTAACTTTCCTTTTTTTGGTAAGTTCAGATTGAGTATAGGAAAGTATCAATCATTCTGCCTGGAGGCGTTGTTATGCAGGTTTACGTGCGCTGAGCAGAAACACCATCGGCCGCTCCTTTTCTTCATCTAAAGCCGGGTTTTCAGCAATCTGTTGCGCGGACGGTCCCCATTCATCGACACAGACGATCTCGAATCCGGCGGCAATCAGCGCATTAATCCAGGTCGCCAGCTTACGGTGCTGTTTTTTGACGCCTTCAGCAAACCAGTTACTGATGCGCTCACCTTCCTGCTGATAATGATTAACCGGCCAGGACAGCTGCCCAGTTTTATCTTTTATCCAACCCTGACTAAGCGGTGCGGTATAAATTGGATGCTCGGCAGAGAAAACTAACATACCGCCTGGTGTTAATGACTGGTAAATGGTTACGAATAATCGTTCTATATCGTGCAAATAGTGCAGGGCAAGCGAGCTATAAACCAGGTCAAAAGAATTTGGGGACAGGGTTAGCGTTTCGAGATCTTCACGCTGATAAACGATGCCATTACCCTGCGTCATACTGTGTGCCTGGGTTAACATTTTTTGTGAAATATCCAGTCCCATTACGCTGGCTGCCTGATTATCGCGCGCGTAGCGGCAAAACCAACCATATCCACAGCCCAAATCAAGAATGTTTTTGCCTTGAAGAGAGGGGAGCATCGCTTGTATTGTCGGCCATTCTGGCGCGCCGTCGAGTCCCTTTACTGAACGATCCAGCGTGGCATATCCGGCAAAGAACTCAGGATCGTCATAGATATTCTGTGACATAACATCTCCATCCATTAATTATTAAAATTATTTAATCTATATTATTCACGAGGTGTATATTTTTCTGATTATATATTTTTATTGCCAAAGATGTATTGCCACGCGTAACTAAAAAAGCAACAGCGACAAGTCGTAATCTCTGCACATCTTTTCTTACCTGTATATCTCCATGAATCGTAATTCTGTGTTTGTCACGACGGCATTGTTGCCGCTTTTTGTTCTGATGTCTGGCTGCGCGCCGATGCATGATGACCGCCAGTCTCTGTCACAGCAGACGCCTGCCGCAAATGTCGATACCACATTGCCTGCCGCGTTAAAAAATGGCTGGCCGGACAGCCAGTGGTGGAAGGCATATCACGACCCCCAGCTTAATGCGTTGATTGACAGCACGTTACGAAATTCTCCTGATATGCAGGTCGCGGAACAGCGCATTCAACTGGCGGAGGCGCAGGCTAAGGCCGTGGAAGCGCAGGATGGCCCGGAGATCGACTTCTCCGCAGACGTTGAGCGTCAGAGAATGTCAGCTGAGGGGCTGATGGGACCTTTCGCCATAACCGATCCCGCAGCAGGAACCACGGGGCCGTGGTACACCAACGGTACTTTTGGTTTAACCGCCGGCTGGAATCTGGATCTGTGGGGTAAGAATCGGGCCGAAGTGACTGCGCGTATAGGAGCCGTTAAGGCGCGTGAGGCTGAGCGCGAGCAAACCCGGCAGCTGCTGGCGAGCGGTGTCTCCCGTCTTTACTGGGAATGGCAGACGCAGGCGGCGCTGAAAACCGTGCTGACGCAAATCGAAAGCGAGCAGCAAAATGTGATTACCGTCGATCGTCAACTGTATCAAAACGGCCTCACTTCTTCGGTGGAAGGCGTCGAAACCGATATCGATTCCAGCAAAACAGAGCAGCAGCTGAATGATGTCAGCGGTAAAATGAAGGTGATTGAGGCGCGCCTAAGCGCGTTGAGCAACTCGCAGTCCGTTGCCCTGAAGCTCCATTCGACCAAACTACCCGTGGTTGAAAGTCAGCTTCCGTCCCAGCTAGGTTATTCGCTGCTGGCCCGTCGACCAGATTTGCAGGCAGCACACTGGTACATTGAGTCATCGCTGAGCAGTATTGATGCGGCGAAAGCGGCGTTTTATCCCGATGTGAATCTGATGGCATTTTTACAACAGGATGCGTTACATCTGAGTGACCTGTTCCGCCATTCCGCGCAGCAAATGGGCGTAACCGCCGGGCTGACGCTGCCTATCTTTGACAGTGGCAGGCTGAATGCGAATCTCGATATTACGAAAGCGCAAAGTAACCTGACGGTGGCGAATTACAACAAAGCTGTGGTGGATGCGGTGAATGACGTGGCACGTGCGGCATCGCAGGTAGAAACACTGGCGCAGAAAAATCAGCATCAGCAGCAGATTGAACATGACGCTCAGCGCGTAGTGGGGCTGGCACAGGCGCGCTTTAATGCGGGTATTATTGCGGGCTCCAGGGTCAGCGAGGCAAAGATCCCGGCATTACGTGAGCAGTGCAACGGTCTGCTTTTGCAAGGCCAGTGGCTGGATGCTTCAATCCAGTTGACCAGCGCGCTGGGCGGCGGTTATCACGCATCCTGATCGTTCGGCCCGACGGTGTTCCGCTGTCGGGCCATCTTCATTGCGCTTTACGCGTGCTTCGGCGTTTCATCCACCAGCGGACGCCCGCGACTATCCCGATAACCAGCACCAGCCAGATGCCATGCTTGATATGCTGGTCAAGGCTATGCAGCCACGGCGCGATCACTTCACCACCGACGTAGCCGAGGGTGGTAAATAGCAACGCCCAGACAAACGCGCCAAGAATATTCAGCGGTAAAAATATCTTCGGCGGCAGGTGACTGGCGCCAATCAGTAAGGGACCAATAACGCGAAAGCCGTACATAAAGCGCGTACCGACCACAAACAGGTAAGGACGCCGTTGGATCATTTTCTGCGCATAATGAATTTTCGCCTGATGGCGCGAGAAACGACGCAGAATTTTGCCGCCAAAACGACGTCCGAGTAAATAAAGCAACTGATCGCCAATCATCCCACCCAGCGCGACCGAGAGCACCACCAGCGGGAATTTCAGGACTCCCTGATGCGCCACGACGCCGCCTAACAGGGTAATGGTTTCACCTTCCGCCAGGCTGCCGATGATTAACGCAGCATAGCCGTACTGCGCAACATAATGCGTTATATCCATACGTTGTATGACCTCCACTGGTCATAGCATACACCCTATGAATACTTGATGCCGGAAAAGACGCATAGTAGCGCTTAACGTCGTTCAGTTCCCTAATGCCTGATGGCGCTTCGCTTATCAGGCCTACGGCTTACACACTTTTTACCCGGCGCTTCGGTATTTTTCATGTGTACATAAAATAATCAAAAGCTGAATTATACTTGAAGTGTTGAGGTCCGGAGCTGACAAGAAGGGGGCGGTATGAACCATGTCTGGGGGCTGTTTTCCCATCCCGATCGTGAAATGCACGTGATCAACAGCGAAAACGAAAGTGTTTCGCATCACTATACCCACCATGTACTGCTGATGGCGGCAATCCCGGTTGTTTGCGCATTTATCGGTACCACGCAAATCGGCTGGAATTTTGGCGATGGCAATATCCTGAAGTTATCTCTGTTGACCGGATTTGCGATGGCAATTCTGTTTTACGGGGTGATGCTGGCAGGCGTCGCCGTCATGGGCCGGGTTATCTGGTGGATGGCACGTAATTACCCGCAGCGCCCATCGTTGGCGCATTGCATGGTGTTTGCCGGATATGTCGCGACGCCGCTGTTTTTAAGCGGATTGGTCGCACTTTATCCGCTGGTCTGGCTGTGCGCATTGGTGGGGACCATTGCGCTGTTTTACACCGGTTATTTACTCTATCTCGGCATTCCGACGTTCCTGAATATCTCTAAAGAGGAAGGCCTGAGCTTTTCCAGTTCGACGCTGGCGATCGGTGTGCTGGTGCTGGAAGTTCTGCTGGCGATTACGGTAATCCTGTGGGGTTACGGCTATCGGTTATTCTGACGGATAAACCTGTCTGCGCTGCGTTGTTGACGTAAAAGTCAGCAACGCAGCATTTCGAGACGATTCTCCTGTGGCGGCAAACCTGCCGGATCGCTATGATGCCTGAGCTAGCTTGAGATAATACTTAGTCTCTGGCGGTGTGCGTTGTGACGTGCGTGAACCATTATCAGAAATCTCATCATGCTGAAATTCCGAGTTTCATTATTAAGCCTTGCCCTGGTGCTGGCCGTTCCTTTTGCACCCCAAGCCGTGGCTAAAACGGCAACTACCGCAGCAGCTTCTCAGCCTGAGATAGCGTCCGGTAGCGCGATGATTGTTGATCTGAATACCAACAAAGTTATCTATTCGAACCACCCGGACCTTGTGCGTCCGATTGCGTCGATTACCAAATTAATGACCGCGATGGTAGTGCTTGATGCGCGACTGCCGTTGGATGAGAAGCTGAAAGTTGATATCAGCCAGACGCCGGAAATGAAAGGCATCTACTCTCGTGTGCGACTGAACAGTGAAATTAGCCGTAAAGACATGCTGCTGCTGGCGCTGATGTCATCAGAAAACCGTGCGGCGGCGAGCCTGGCGCATCATTACCCTGGCGGTTATAACGCGTTTATTAAGGCCATGAATGCCAAAGCGAAAGCGCTCGGCATGACTCAGACACGCTTTGTTGAACCAACCGGCTTATCGATTCATAACGTCTCGACCGCTCGTGATTTAACCAAGCTGCTGATCGCCAGCAAGCAGTATCCGCTGATTGGCCAGTTAAGCACCACGCGTGAAGATATGGCGACCTTTGCCAACCCGGCTTATACGCTGCCATTCCGTAACACCAACCATCTGGTATACCGCGATAACTGGAATATTCAGTTAACCAAAACCGGGTTTACCAATGCGGCAGGCCACTGTCTGGTGATGCGCACCGTGATCAATAACAAACCGGTGGCGCTGGTGGTGATGGATGCGTTCGGTAAATATACCCACTTTGCCGATGCCAGCCGTTTACGTACCTGGATCGAAACGGGCAAGGTGATGCCGGTTCCGGCAGCGGCGCTGAGCTATAAAAAGCAAAAAGCGGCGCAGATGGCAGCGGCGGGTTCAGCGACGAGCGAGCAAACTGCACAGAACGATTAAATAAGACACCTCATCCGGCATACACATAGCTAATGTAGCGGTAGGCCGGGCAAGCGAAGCGCCCCCAGCAACATGCCCGGTGGCGCTTATCTTTTTCTGGTTTACGACTCTTTCCAGAACTTTTGCTTACTCGTTTTACCAATCCCCGGATTCATACTGTTGGTGGGGTCATTCTCGCGGTAAAAACGGGTTAATGTTTCCGGTGCTTTATACAGATGTCCGACGTTATGCTCTGCCGGATACTGTGCTCCGCGCTCGTGCAGAAGTTCCAGCATCTGCTCTTTCAGGGCATGCGCATCCACGCCTTTTTTCACGATGTAATCCTGATGGAAGACGTAGCACATAAAGTGGCCGTAATAGAGTTTGTGCACCAGTTGGCTGTCGATCTCTGCAGGCAGATGCTCGTACCATTCGGTGTCGTTACGGCGCAGCGCGATATCCAGCGCCAGAATATCTTCCACTTCATCGGCATGTACGGCCTGGTAACGAATCGCCGCCCCAGCCGCCGCAAAGCGATGCAAAAACGCCTTGCTGCCTTCTTCCGGCGTACAGGCAAAGAAGTCGCCTTCAGCGGTTTTGAAAAACTCGCTTAGCCAGTTTTGCGCTTCAGCCACGCCACCACCGGCCATTTTTAACAGCAGGTGATGTTCGTACTTATCGCGCCAGCTTTTCATGCGCGCGGGTAAGTGGCTGGGGAACAAATGGCCAAATTTCTGCATTGCCCGATCGGTGAAATGTGGACGGAAAATTTTCACTTTTTCCAGCATTGCATCGGTGCGACCTTTCAGGGTGAAGAAGAACGGCATTTTGTCGGTGCCGAGCTTGTCGATCATCAGAAACGTATCTTTGCCGTATTGCTCAGCGATGTCATAAATATCGCGGTGCATATATTCACCGGCGACCGGCAGATGCTCAAATTTTGCCAAAATATGACGGCGGATCTCCGTCAGCACCTCTGGCTGGTTGGTACCGATGTAAAAGACCTGCTGGTTTTTTTCGGCTTCGAAGGTGTCCAGACGCACCGCAAAAACCGCGAGCTTGCCTGCACAACCGGATGATTCAAACAACCGATCCGGGTCGGCGTTATAGCGAGCGGGCGTGTCCGCCTCAATATCTCTGACGCGGGTAACGTAGTCGTGATCGTGTGCATGACGCCCGTCATGGCGCACATCGTCATCTTTGATCCGCTCGTCATCAAGTTTGCTCAGAATCTGTTCCGGGGTCTGGCCCAGTTCGATACCCAGATGGTTAACCAGCTGTAATTTTCCCTGCTCGTCAATACGCGCAAACAGCGACATCTCCGTGTATGCCGGGCCGCGCTGAACCAGCGAGCCGCCGGAGTTGTTACAAATACCGCCAATCACTGAAGCGCCGATACAGGAAGATCCGATCACCGAATGCGGCTCACGGCCAAACGGTTTGAGCGCTTTTTCGAGTGAATAAAGCGTGGTGCCGGGATAGGCCAGCACCTGTTCGCCTTTGCCGATGACGTGCAGCTTATCAAGGCGCAGGGTGCTGATAATGACAATCTCGCGGTCATAATCATTACCGCTCGGCGTAGAGCCTTCGGTCAGGCCGGTGTTGGCGGCCTGCATCAGGATAATTTTATCTGCGGCGACACAAGCGTTCAGGACGCGCCACAATTCTAAAAGCGAGCCAGGGAACACCACGGCGAGCGCATCGCCATGACCGGAGCGGAATCCCTTGCGATAGCGGGCGGTTTTAGCAGGGTCTGTGAGCAGGTGTGAATGACCTACCAGACGGGTCAGTTCATTCAGAAAAGCTTTATTATCTGTTGTAATGGAAGACATTCTCCACTCCTTGTGGTGGGACTCAATATCAGGAACAAGCATAGCGCTTTGTATGACAATACGCTTTCTCATTCACATTGTCTCTGGGTTGTCTTCCACTGAGTCGCGTTGGTTTCGAAAATTAGGAGAATAACCTTAGCTTTCTTTATCGCTCCCGTTTAGTCTTACGGCAAACTGCGGTTTTTGTTATATTTTCGCTGCCTCGTCGGGAAAAAATAAAGAGAGAATCAACATGAAATGGCTATGTTCTGTAGGTGTCGCGGTGAGTCTGGCGTTGCAACCAGCGCTGGCGGACACGCTGTTTGGTAACCATCCTCTGACGCCAGAAGCGCGGGATGCATTCGTTACCGATTTACTTAAACAGATGACCGTGGATGAGAAAATTGGGCAACTACGCTTGATAAGCGTCGGGCCTGATAACCCGAAAGAAGCCATCCGCGAGATGATCAAAGACGGGCAGGTTGGGGCAATTTTTAACACCGTCACGCGCCAGGATATCCGCAAAATGCAGGATCAGGTGATGGAGCTCAGCCGCCTGAAAATTCCTCTCTTTTTTGCCTACGACGTATTGCACGGCCAGCGTACCGTGTTCCCGATAAGTCTCGGCCTGGCGTCCTCTTTTAATCTCGATGCGGTCAGAACCGTTGGCCGTATTTCCGCGTATGAAGCTGCCGATGATGGTCTGAATATGACCTGGGCGCCAATGGTCGATGTCTCTCGCGATCCGCGCTGGGGCCGTGCTTCAGAAGGTTTTGGTGAAGACACGTATTTAACGGCTACGATGGGTAAAACCATGGTGGAAGCGATGCAGGGGAAAAGCCCGGCTGACCGCTATTCGGTGATGACCAGCGTCAAGCACTTCGCCGCCTATGGCGCGGTTGAAGGTGGCAAGGAATATAACACCGTCGATATGAGCCCACAGCGCCTGTTCAACGACTATATGCCGCCGTATAAAGCCGGGCTGGACGCCGGTAGCGGTGCGGTGATGGTGGGTCTTAATTCGCTAAACGGTACGCCTGCAACCTCAGACGCCTGGCTGTTAAAAGACGTGCTGCGTGATGAGTGGGGCTTTAAGGGGATTACCGTTTCCGATCACGGCGCGATTAAGGAACTGATTAAGCACGGTACCGCCTCCGATCCTGAAGATGCGGTGCGTGTGGCGATCAAGTCCGGCATCAACATGAGTATGAGTGATGAGTATTACAGCAAATATCTGCCGGGCTTGATTAAATCCGGCAAAGTGACGATGGCGGAGCTGGACGACGCCGCGCGCCACGTGCTGAACGTGAAATATGATATGGGGCTGTTTAACGATCCGTACAGCCATCTGGGAGCCAAAGAATCTGACCCACAGGACACCAACGCAGAAAGCCGTTTGCATCGCAAAGAGGCGCGTGAAGTGGCGCGCGAAAGCCTGGTGCTGCTGAAAAACCGTCTGGAAACGTTGCCGCTGAAAAAATCCGCCACAGTGGCGGTTGTCGGTCCGCTGGCCGACAGCAAGCGTGATGTGATGGGCAGTTGGTCCGCCGCCGGTGTTGCCGATCAGTCGGTAACGGTGCTGACGGGGATTAAAAATGCCGTCGGCAAACAGGGCAAAGTGCTGTACGCCAAAGGGGCGAATATCACCAACGACAAAGGCATTGTCGATTTCCTCAACCTGTATGAAGAAGCGGTAAAGGTTGACCCGCGTTCGCCGCAGGCGATGATCAATGAAGCCGTTAACGCCGCGAAGCAATCTGATGTGGTTGTCGCGGTAGTCGGTGAAGCGCAGGGCATGGCGCATGAAGCCTCCAGCCGCACCGATATCACCATTCCACAAAGTCAGCGTGACCTGATTGCCGCGCTGAAAGCCACGGGTAAACCGTTGGTTCTGGTGTTGATGAACGGTCGTCCGCTGGCGCTGGTGAAGGAAGATCAACAAGCCGATGCGATCCTCGAAACCTGGTTTGCCGGGACGGAGGGCGGTAACGCCATCGCCGATGTGCTGTTTGGTGATTACAATCCGTCAGGCAAGCTGCCGATGTCTTTCCCGCGCTCTGTTGGACAGATCCCGGTCTATTACAGCCATCTCAATACCGGTCGTCCGTATAACGCCGATAAGCCGAACAAGTACACGTCGCGCTACTTTGATGAAGCCAATGGTCCGTTGTATCCCTTTGGTTATGGCCTGAGTTACACCACGTTTACGGTTTCTGATGTGAAGCTCTCTTCTCCGACGATGAAGCGTGACGGAACCGTGACGGCCAGCGTGCAGGTGACCAACACCGGCAAGCGCGAAGGTGCAACGGTGATTCAGATGTATTTACAGGATGTGACCGCCTCCATGAGTCGTCCGGTAAAACAGCTGAAAGGTTTTGAAAAAGTGAATCTTAAGCCAGGTGAAACTCAGACCGTCAGCTTCCCGATTGATATTGAAGCGCTCAAATTTTGGAACCAGCAGATGAAATACGATGCAGAACCTGGCAAATTTAACGTTTTCATCGGCGTGGATTCCGCCAGAGTGAAGCAGGGCGAATTTGAACTGCTGTAATAGATGAATAAAGTCATGCAGCATGCCTGATGGCTCTACGCTTATCAGGCTGACAAAGTCGTATCATCCGGCAAATTCATATTGGGTTTGCCGGATTTTTTTTATTTTATTATCGCCTTACCGCTAATAACTCTCAGCGTTACCACCCAATTGCCAGGTTAAGGCTTGATTTTTCGACTATGCTTTTTCCTCAAGTCTCTGAAAAGGGCCGCAAAAAGATGAGGAGTACAGCATGATAATCTCAAAAGTATCGGTGGGTTCGCTGGTGCTGTTAGCCGCGATAAGCCTACCCTTACAGGCCGCGTCACCCGTCACGGTTGGTTCAAAAATAGATACCGAAGGGGCGCTGCTCGGCAACATTATTTTGCAGGTGCTCGAAAGCCATGGCGTGAAAACTGTCAATAAAGTACAGCTGGGCACCACCCCAGTAGTGCGTGGGGCAATCACCTCCGGTGAGCTGGATATTTATCCGGAATATACCGGTAATGGCGCATTCTTTTTTAAAGATGAAAATGATCCGGCGTGGAAAAATGCGCAGGCCGGTTTCGAGAAAGTGAAAAAGCTGGATGCAGAGCAAAATAAGCTGGTCTGGCTAACGCCTGCACCCGCCAATAATACCTGGACTATTGCGGTACGCCAGGATGTCGCGCAAAAGAACAAGCTTGAGTCCCTTGCTGATTTAGGCCGCTACCTGAAAGACGGGGGAACGTTCAAACTTGCTGCCTCTGCTGAATTTATCGAACGGGCTGACGCGTTGCCTGCGTTTGAAAAAGCCTATGATTTCAAACTGAATCAAAATCAGCTGTTGTCGCTAGCTGGGGGAGATACCGCGGTGACGATTAAAGCAGCGGCGCAGCAGACTTCTGGAGTCAATGCGGCGATGGCTTATGGCACCGATGGCCCGGTTGCGGCGCTCGGTCTGCAAACTTTAAGCGATCCCAAAGGTGTCCAGCCCATTTATGCGCCAGCACCCGTCGTACGTGAATCGGTGCTGAAAGACTACCCGCAAATGGGAGAATGGCTACAACCGGTTTTTGCCAGCCTGGATGAAAAAACGTTGCAGCAGCTGAATGCCAGTATTGCCGTGGAGGGGCTGGATGCGAAAAAAGTTGCAGCAGACTACCTGAAGCAAAAAGGATGGGTGAAGTAACGGAGTTTGCAGCAGGTGGGTGTTTTGTCAAAGATTTCAGTTAATCGGGTGCTGTTGTTACTGGTACTTCTTACCTTCGCGGCGGCAGCGCTGCCTTTCATTAGCTATGCGCCTAATCGCCTGGTCTCCGGTGAGGGGCGCCAACTCTGGGATATCCGGCCCGACATGGCGTGGGGATTGGCAGTAGCCTGTTCGCTGCTGTTTCTTCTGTGCTTTGTACCGGGAAAGCCCGGCAATATATTGACGCTTGTTATTAGCCAGTTGCTGGTTATTGCAGCGCTGGTAACCGCAGGAACAACGGCAACGTATCTGGCCCAGACGGGAAGTCCACTGGCCAGAACCAGCCTGGGCAGCGGGTTCTGGTTGGGGCTAGGACTAATGTTGCTGGCCGCCAGTGACGCCATTCGTCGCATAACCGAGCTGGCATCATGGCGTTGGCTGTTGCACGCGCAAATGTTTATTTTTCCGCTGGTGCTTTTGTTCTCCGGCACGTTTAACGATCTATCCCTGCTTAAAGAATATGCCAACCGTCAGGATGTCTTCAACGACGCCCTGGCGCAGCATCTGACAATTCTGTTCGCTACCGTGGTGCCCGCGCTGCTTATTGGTGTGCCGTTGGGCATCTGGTGTGCTTTCTCTGTCTCCCGTCAGGGGCCGGTTTTTGCGGTACTGAATATCATCCAAACCATTCCCTCAGTCGCGCTGTTTGGCCTGTTAATTGCGCCCCTTGCCGGGTTGGTGAAGCACTTTCCTTTGTTGGGTTCGCTCGGCGTCGCCGGAACCGGCCTGACGCCTGCGCTTATTGCGTTAGTGCTGTATGCGCTGTTACCGCTGGTACGTGGCGTTGTGGCTGGGTTGAATCAGGTGCCGCAGGATGTACTGGAAAGCGCCCGAGCGATGGGGATGAACACTTTCCAGCGGTTTGTCTCGGTGCAGTTCCCGCTGGCATTGCCAGTCTTCTTGCGCAGTTTACGGGTAGTGATGGTGCAAACGGTGGGAATGGCGGTGATTGCTGCACTGATTGGCGCAGGGGGATTTGGCGCGCTGGTCTTTCAGGGATTGCTCAGTAGCGCCGTCGATTTAGTGTTGCTGGGCGTGATCCCGGTTGTGGTACTGGCGGTATTGATTGATGCGCTGTTTGATTTAGGGCTCGCGCTGCTAGAGGTATCGAATAATGATTGAATTTCGCCATGTCAGTAAAACCTATGGCCAGCAAAAAGCCGTTGACGACCTTAATCTGCGGTTGGGGGAGGGCAGCTTTTCGGTGTTAATTGGCACGTCAGGTTCCGGGAAATCCACCACGCTGAAAATGATCAATCGGCTGGTTGAACATGACAGCGGACAGATTCGCTTTGCCGGGGAAGAGATCCGCAGCCTACCGGTGCTGGAGTTAAGGCGGCGCATGGGATACGCGATTCAGTCTATTGGCTTGTTTCCCCACTGGACCGTCGCGCAGAACATCGCCACGGTGCCGCAGCTACAAAAGTGGTCGCGTTCACGTATTGATGACCGAACAGACGAACTGATGGCGCTGCTGGGTCTTGAGGAAAGTTTGCGCCATCGTTATCCGCATCAGCTGTCTGGCGGGCAACAGCAGCGGGTCGGAGTGGCGCGTGCCCTGGCGGCAGATCCTCAGGTACTGCTGATGGATGAGCCTTTTGGCGCGCTGGATCCGGTCACCCGCGGTGCGCTGCAGCAGGAGATGACGCGCATTCATCGTCTGCTCGGGCGTACCATTGTGCTGGTGACGCATGATATCGACGAGGCGCTAAGGCTGGCGGAGCATCTGGTTCTGATGGATGCAGGAAAGGTAGTGCAGCAAGGCACGCCGCTGTCGATGCTGACAGCACCGGCGAACGAATTCGTGCAAACATTCTTTGGCCGTAGTGAACTGGGCGTACGTCTGTTGTCGCTTCGCACGGTAGGGGATTTTATCCGTCGCGGTGAACACACAGCCGGTGAACCGTTGGTAGATGAAATGACGCTGCGTGATGCGTTGTCGGTGTTCGTAGCGCGCGGTTGCGACGTCTTGCCGGTCGTGACCCCGCAGGGGGTGTCCTGCGGGACGCTTCATTTTCGTGATTTGCTTTCGGAGATGCCGACCCGTGAAACGTCTTGCTGATCCGTTGTTATGGCTTATTGTCCTGTTTCTGGTCCTGTTAGTTGGGTTGCCTCATAGTCAGGCCTTGTTCAGTGCGCTATTTCCGGCGCTACCGCGTCCCGTGTATCAGCAGGAAAGTTTTGCGGCGCTGGCACTGAGCCATTTTGGCCTGGTGGGGATTTCAAGCCTGATTGCCGTACTCATTGGCACCGGGGCCGGTATAGCGGTAACCCGACCCTGGGGCGCGGAATTCCGGCCGATGGTGGAAACCATTGCCGCCGTGGGGCAGACCTTTCCGCCAGTTGCGGTGTTGGCGATAGCTGTACCGGTGATGGGATTTGGTCCTGAACCGGCAATTATCGCGTTGATCCTGTATGGCGTATTACCGATCTTGCAGGCAACACTGGCGGGACTCGGCGGAATTTCACCCAGCGTGATGGATATTGCCAGCGGAATGGGAATGAGTCAGGGGCAGCGGCTGCGTAAAGTCGAGTTGCCGCTGGCGGCCCCGGTGATTCTGGCCGGGATTCGCACGTCGGTGATTATTAATATCGGCACCGCAACCATCGCCTCAACCGTTGGGGCGAACACGCTGGGTACGCCGATTATTATCGGGCTGAGTGGGTTCAATACCGCCTATGTGATTCAGGGCGCGCTGCTGGTCGCGCTGGCGGCAGTGATAGTTGATCGCGGGTTTGAGCGATTAGCGAGCCGCCTTACCCGGCACGTAAAATGAATGTGTAGCCTGCCAGCATGACGCCGCCGATACCGCCGATAGCCATTAGCAGAAAGAGGGTGATAACACCGATTTTAGCTGCGCTCATTATGCACTCCTTATGTGAATCCAAGGATTGTACACGTTTGTTAATAGAATATTAAGAGCCTGGATCATTAGGCGTTATTGGCGCAGACAGTTTGAACACGGCCAGCGCGGAAGAACCGGAGCGTACACGTAGTACGTGAGGATTATTCGCTACGCTCACCCTCCGGGCCGCCCTAAAGGGCGTTCAAAACTCTCTGAGTGTTGTCTGAGCACTGCCCAGGTTCGAAATGGCAAGCAAAATAGCCCTAATGGGCCAGGCTCTAAATACCGAGTGGATAAATATCGTGACCCAACGCGCGCCATTCGTTCAGCTGTTGCTGCTGAGCGGGCGTTTGGTTCTCGCCGCACCAGACAAGCAAGGTGCGACCTTCAAACAGCTCCGGTCGCAGTTGGTTCAGCGAATGGGCAAGGACGTCAATGCGCCATCCCTGCTGGCTGGCGACCCAACCTTCCAGCCATAAACGGGTCGTATCCTGAATGTTCCAGCCAACCACCAGAGCATCTTTCCCCTGTTTCTTACGTGCTGAGGCCAGACAAATAGCGATGTAGTTGATCAGTACGCCGTCGAGGATCCCCAGTAACGCCTGCAGGATCGGCTGTTGGCATTGCAGACGTCGGCGTAACGGAATGAACAAATGGGTGTTGAGCGTTTGTGCGGGATAATCCTGGCCACGCTCTTTGATCCAAAGTCTGAGGCTATGCAGATTATTACTTTGCAAATAGCTCAACAGCGTCTCTTGTTGTTCACGCCAACCGTTATGCACATCAATGCTCTCATTGCTGAGCAACATTTTAACCTTGCTGACCTGGACACCGTTGTTTATCCAGCGTTTTATCTCGCGGATCCGGTCGATATCCGCATCGTTAAACAGGCGATGCCCGCCGTCTGTCCGCTGCGGTTTAAGTAATCCGTAACGCCTCTGCCACGCGCGTAAAGTGACAGGGTTGATATCACAAAGCAAAGCCACTTCACCTATTGTGTAAAGCGCCATCGTCGTCTCACTCTTGCTCGCGAGGTCCCAGTTTTACTTTAGACGCTCTTTTGCGAACCAGGTAGTTTTGTCTGTTTTTTGATCTATGAATGGGTGAATTTGTAACCATGCTCGCGCTTTCGAGTGATCGTTCTCACAAATTCGTTTTTTTTTGCAACACTTCAAAGAAAGTTACACGCAGCCCATGTATGTTACGCGCTTTTAAGTGATGTGTGGTTGGCGGGTATGTACGAGTTTAATCTGGTGTTGCTGCTGCTTCAGCAGATGTGTGTGTTCCTCGTTATCGCGTGGCTCATGAGCAAAACGCGTTTGTTTATTCCGCTGATGCAGGTGACTATCCGACTCCCGCATAAACTGCTTTGCTATGTTACTTTTTCCATTTTCTGCATTTTAGGTACCTATTTCGGGCTGCACATTGATGATTCTATTGCCAACACTCGCGCTATAGGCGCGGTGATGGGCGGGCTGCTTGGCGGCCCTGTGGTCGGTGGTTTAGTTGGTCTTACCGGCGGTTTACATCGTTATTCGATGGGTGGGATGACTGCGCTTAGCTGCATGATCTCGACCATTGTGGAAGGGTTGCTCGGCGGGCTGGTGCACAGCGTGCTTACCCGTCGTGGTCGCACCGATAAAGTCTTTAGTCCGCTGACTGCGGGGGCGATTACCTTTGTCGCCGAACTGGTGCAGATGCTGATCATCTTATTAATTGCCCGTCCGTTTGACGATGCGTTTCGGTTGGTCAGCAATATTGCCGCGCCTATGATGGTAACCAATACCGTGGGCGCCGCCTTGTTTATGCGTATTTTGCTCGATAAACGGGCGATGTTTGAAAAATATACCTCCGCTTTTTCCGCCACAGCACTCAAAGTTGCCGCCTCAACGGAAGGTATTTTACGCCAGGGGTTCAACGAGGTTAACAGCATGAAGGTTGCTCAGGTGCTGTATGAAGAGCTGGATATCGGTGCGGTGGCGATTACCGATCGTGAGAAACTGCTGGCATTTACCGGTATTGGTGACGATCATCATCTACCCGGAAAACCTATTTCATCGTCATATACCCAACGCGCGATTGAAACCGGAGAGGTGGTGTATGCCGATGGGAATGAAGTTCCTTACCGTTGCTCTTTGCACCCGCAATGCAAATTAGGCTCGACGCTGGTGATCCCTCTGCGAGGTGAAAACCAGCGGGTAATGGGGACCATCAAACTGTATGAAGCCAAAAACCGCCTCTTTAGTTCGATCAACCGTACGCTGGGGGAAGGGATCGCCCAACTGCTTTCGGCACAGATTCTGGCCGGGCAGTATGAGCGGCAAAAAGCGATGCTCACGCAGTCGGAAATAAAACTCCTGCACGCCCAGGTCAATCCCCATTTTCTGTTTAATGCACTCAACACCATCAAAGCTGTGATCCGACGCGATAGCGAGCAGGCCAGCCAACTGGTGCAGTATCTGTCGACGTTCTTTCGTAAAAATTTAAAACGCCCGTCGGAAATTGTGACGCTGGCCGATGAAATTGAACACGTTAATGCTTATCTGCAAATTGAGAAGGCACGATTCCAGTCGCGTCTTCAGGTGACCTTGACGGTGCCAGAAGAACTTTCGCATCAGCAATTACCCGCCTTTACTCTGCAACCCATCGTGGAGAATGCCATTAAACACGGTACTTCTCAGTTACTGGATACCGGTGAAGTATCGATCACCGCCCGTCGCGAAGGGCAATATCTGATGCTGGATATCGAAGACAATGCCGGGCTGTATCAGCCAACCTCAGAAGCCAGTGGACTGGGTATGAATCTGGTCGATAAACGACTGCGTGAGCGGTTTGGCGATGATTTTGGCATCAGCGTAGCGTGTGAACCTGACCGCTTTACTCGAATCACTTTACGACTTCCTCTGGAGGAACTGGCATGATCAAAGTGCTGATTGTCGATGACGAACCGTTAGCCCGGGAGAATCTGCGGATCCTGTTGCAAGAGCAAAGCGACATCGAGATTGTCGGTGAATGTTCGAATGCGGTGGAAGCCATTGGCGCGGTGCATAAATTGCGTCCGGATGTTCTGTTCCTTGATATTCAGATGCCGCGAATCAGCGGCCTGGAAATGGTTGGCATGCTTGATCCCGAGCATCGTCCGTACATTGTTTTTCTGACCGCCTTTGATGAGTATGCGGTGAAAGCCTTCGAAGAACATGCGTTTGATTATCTGCTCAAGCCGATTGAAGAAGCACGGCTGGAAAAAACGCTAATCCGTTTGCGTCAGGAGCGTACCAAGCAGGATGTATCACTGCTGCCAGAAAATCAGCAGGCGCTGAAGTTTATTCCGTGCAGCGGCCATAGTCGGATTTATTTGCTGCAAATGGATGATGTGGCGTTTATCAGCAGTCGCATGAGTGGTGTGTATGTGACGAGCAGCGATGGTAAAGAAGGCTTCACTGAGTTGACGCTCAGGACGCTGGAGAGCCGTACTCCTCTGCTGCGTTGTCATCGGCAATATCTGGTAAATATGGCGCAATTGCAGGAGATCCGTCTGGAAGACAACGGTCAGGCGGAACTGATTTTGCGTAACGGACTGACCGTTCCGGTGAGTCGTCGTTATCTTAAAAGTCTAAAAGAGGCGATTGGACTGTAAAACTGATACACTGCGCGCCATTGCATCACCGACAGTTGAAGGCTCTATGCTAAGTAACGATATTCTTCGTAGCCTGCGCTACACCCTGAAAGCGAACAATAACGACATGGTGCGTATTCTTGCGCTTGCTGACATGGAATCCACCTCCGCAGGTTTCGATACCTGGATGACAAAAGAAGATGAGGCTGGGTTTGTTCGTTGCCCGGATATCATTCTCTCCGGTTTTTTAAACGGCCTGATTTATCATCTGCGTGGTAAAGATGATTCTGCACCGGAACTGGCGCTGGAGCGTCGTGTTAATAACAATACGGTGCTGAAAAAGCTGCGTATCGCCTTTTCGCTGAAAACCGACGATATTCTGGCTATTATGACCGAGCAGAAATTCCGTGTGTCGATGCCGGAAATTACCGCCATGATGCGTGCACCTGATCATAAGAACTATCGCGAATGCGGCGATCAGTTCCTGCGTTATTTTCTGCGTGGTTTGACATCACGGGTACATAACGCGAAGCCATAAAGAAAAAATGGGCGACGCCGATTAAAATCGGGTCGCCGATGGTTTACTTCACTTCTTTAAAACCCGCCGATTCCATTACCGTTTGCATTTGCTTCATGCTGATGTTTTTATCGGCGTTTTCAGATAGCTTCATCCCTGAAATGGCCTGCAACGCTTTTATATCAACTTTTTCCATATCGATAGTGACATTTTCTTGCGCGTAGGTATCTGAATAGGTGAGTTTTTCTTCTATGCCAGGAATGTTCTGATATTTGGCGCTTAATGCGTCGAATACTTTTGCTGCTTCCTCTTTATTGCTGGCACCGACTGACGCATAGCTAATTTTACTTTCGGAGATTTGCTTCAGGACCTTATCACCTTTATAGGTGTAAGAGACGGTGATATCAGAACCATTAATGTTGGCATTGAATGTTTTTGTCTCTTCTTTATCACCACATCCCGCCAGGGAAAAAACCACAATCGATGCCACGGCGAGAGAAAATAATTTTTGTAACGCTTTCATGTAAAACTCCATTTCATGAATATCGGATGTTAAATAATAACGTCCACGAATCTGGTGAGCCCGGACTACCTTGATACCAGAGCAGTATAGAATAAATCTAATATTAACAACGAAGCAGTCCGAAAATGGAGCAGGGGTTAAGATTAGAGGAAGCACTTGCGTAGAAAAAAAAAGCGCTGCGGTTGCAGCGCTTGAGATGTTTGATTTACTTCACCTGTTGGCCTGGTTTTGCACCTTCGTCCGGGCTTAACAGGAAGATATCTTTCCCGCCAGGACCTGCGGCCATCACCATCCCTTCGGAAATGCCGAAGCGCATCTTACGTGGTGCCAGGTTGGCAACCATAATGGTCTGGCGGCCAATCAGGACCTGCGGATCTGGATACGCAGAACGAATACCAGAGAAGACGTTACGTTTCTCACCACCGAGATCCAGCGTCAGACGCAGCAGTTTGTCGGAACCTTCCACGAATTCGGCGTTTTCAATCAGCGCTACACGCAGGTCAACTTTGGCGAAATCGTCAAAGGTGATGGTTTCCTGAATCGGGTCATCAGCCAGCGGGCCGGTAACCGGTGCTGCAGCTGCTTTCACTTCTTCTTTCGACGCCTCAACCAGCGCTTCAACTTGTTTCATGTCGATGCGATTGTACAGCGCTTTAAAGGTGTTGACCTTGTGGCCGAGCAGTGGCTGTTCAATGGCATCCCAGCTCAGTTCGCTGTTCAGGAAAGCTTCAACACGTTCAGCAAGCGTTGGCAGAACCGGTTTCAGGTAGGTCATCAGCACGCGGAACAGGTTGATACCCATCGAGCAGATCGCCTGCAGGTCGGCATCGCGGCCTTCCTGTTTAGCCACGACCCACGGTGCCTGTTCGTCAACGTAGCGGTTTGCCACGTCGGCCAGCGCCATGATTTCACGGATAGCTTTACCAAATTCACGGCTTTCCCATGCTTCGCCAATCACCGCTGCGGCGTCGGTGAAGGTTTTATACAGCGCCGGGTCGGCCAGCTCAGCCGCCAGAATGCCGTCAAAACGCTTAGCAATAAAGCCAGCGTTACGGGATGCCAGGTTGACTACTTTGTTGACGATATCGGCGTTAACGCGCTGGACAAAGTCTTCCAGGTTCAGGTCGATGTCATCAATACGTGAAGAAAGCTTCGCGGTGTAGTAGTAGCGCAAGCTGTCGGCATCGAAGTGCTTCAGCCAGGTGCTGGCCTTAATGAAGGTGCCGCGAGATTTGGACATCTTCGCGCCGTTCACCGTCACATAACCGTGTACAAACAGGTTGGTCGGCTTACGGAAGTTGCTGCCTTCCAGCATGGCAGGCCAGAACAGGCTGTGGAAGTAAACGATATCTTTACCGATGAAGTGATAAAGCTCGGCGTCAGAATCTTTCTTCCAGTACTCGTCAAAACTGGTGGTGTCACCGCGCTTATCGCACAGGTTTTTGAATGAACCCATATAGCCAATTGGCGCGTCCAGCCAGACATAGAAGTACTTGCCAGGCGCATTCGGGATTTCAAAACCGAAGTACGGGGAATCGCGAGAGATATCCCACTGTTGCAGGCCGGATTCGAACCATTCCTGCATTTTGTTGGCGACCTGCTCCTGTAACGCGCCGCTGCGCGTCCACGCCTGCAGCATTTCGCTAAATGACGGCAGATCAAAGAAGAAGTGTTCGGAGTCACGCATCACCGGCGTTGCGCCAGACACGACGGATTTCGGCTCGATAAGTTCGGTCGGGCTGTAGGTTGCGCCGCAGACTTCACAGTTATCGCCGTACTGATCCGGAGACTTACATTTCGGGCAGGTGCCTTTAACAAAACGGTCCGGCAGGAACATGCCTTTTTCCGGATCGTAAAGCTGGGAGATTGTACGGTTCTTAATAAAACCGTTCTCCTTCAGGCGAGTATAAATCAGCTCAGACAACTCACGGTTCTCTTCGCTGTGCGTCGAGTGGTAGTTGTCGTAGCTGATGTCAAAACCTGCAAAATCAGTCTGATGCTCCTGACTCATTTCACCGATCATCTGCTCTGGCGTGATCCCAAGCTGCTGTGCTTTCAGCATGATTGGCGTACCGTGTGCGTCGTCCGCGCAGATGAAGTTAACCTGGTGGCCGCGCATTCGCTGGTAACGGACCCAGACATCAGCCTGGATGTGCTCCAGCATATGGCCGAGGTGGATTGAGCCGTTGGCGTACGGCAGCGCGCACGTTACCAGAATTTTCTTCGCGACTTGAGTCATAGTGGGCAATTACTTCTTTTGTAGTGAAAAGGGCTTTGATAGTACCAAAATGGTAATTACTGCGCCAAGCGATAAGGGCATTTATCCGTAAATGAATAATTGTTGCGGTTGGAGTAAACTACCTGGTGACTATTGTATATTCAGAACAACAAAAAGGAGTCGGGATGAACGCACAATCCCAGGCCAAATCACCAGAGACCCTGCGCGCCATGGTTGCCGGGACGCTGGCGAATTTTCAGCATTCAACCCTGAAGCATAATCTGACGACGCTTAAAGCGTTGCACCACGTCGCCTGGATGGATGACACGTTGCACGTTGAGCTGGTCATGCCGTTTGTCTGGCATAGCGCGTTTGAGGACTTAAAAGAGCAATGTAGCGCCGATCTGCTGCGTATTACCGGTGCGAAAGCGATCGACTGGAAACTGTCGCATAACATCGCGACGCTGAAACGCGTGAAAAACCAGCCGGGTATTAATGGTGTGAAAAACATCATCGCCGTCAGTTCAGGTAAAGGTGGCGTGGGTAAATCCTCTACCGCCGTGAACCTGGCGCTGGCGCTGGCTGCAGAAGGGGCGAAGGTAGGGATTCTGGACGCCGATATTTATGGTCCGTCTATCCCGACAATGCTTGGCGCGGAAAACCAGCGTCCAACCTCGCCAGATGGTACCCACATGGCACCGATCATGTCTCATGGTCTGGCAACGAACTCCATTGGTTATCTGGTCACTGACGATAACGCGATGGTATGGCGCGGCCCGATGGCCAGCAAAGCGCTGCTGCAGATGTTGCAGGAAACCTTATGGCCGGATCTTGATTATCTGGTACTGGATATGCCGCCGGGCACCGGTGACATCCAGCTGACGCTGGCGCAGAACATTCCGGTAACGGGCGCGGTTGTTGTCACTACGCCGCAGGACATCGCGCTGATCGATGCGAAAAAGGGCATCGTGATGTTCGAAAAAGTCGAAGTGCCGGTACTGGGTATTGTTGAGAATATGAGTATGCATATTTGCAGCAACTGCGGTCACCATGAACCGATCTTCGGTACCGGTGGGGCACAGAAGTTGGCCGAGCAGTATCACACTCAACTGCTGGGACAGATGCCGCTGCATATTTCTCTGCGTGAGGATCTCGATCGTGGTACGCCGACGGTGATTAGCCGTCCTGATAGCGAATTTACTGCTATTTACCGCGACCTGGCAGGACGAGTGGCTGCACAGCTCTACTGGCAGGGAGAGGTTATTCCGGGCGAGATTGCCTTCCGCGCGGTGTAATTTATAGCGTTACAGATATTCACCGCATCAATGTATTATTGATGCGGTGAATATATTAAATTTAAAAATCTTACGATATTGTTCATTCTGCGTTTATAATTCATGCCTTTTTCCGAATAAATCACCTCGATGCATCATTATAATTGATCAAATCTATCTCATTAATCTACAATTTCAATTGGTTCAAACAGGGTGTTATGCCCATAATGTGCTGAACAGGTCCTCTGTATGCTATTTGATGCTAACCACAGGAATAACGATTAAAATGAAAAAAAGTTTACTGATGGGAATTATAGCTCTGACTTATGGAATGAGCGCCCCTACCTTCGCTTCCGATACTGCGACCTTAACAATCAGTGGGCGAGTCGTTGAACCAACCTGTAGTGCTGACGTCGTGAATAACAACGTTCAACAGAAATGCGGTCAATCTCTTCATCTTTCAAATGTTAGTCATGTGGATCCTGTTCCAGCGAAGGGCGTCGTGACCGAGATCGTTTCTGTACCAGGGGATTCTATGCGACAGATAGTGTTAAACCGTTACGATTAGACTAAGAATCTCAGTGTTGATATTAAGCACTCATCATTTATATGAATGATGAGTGCTTTTTTATTTCTCTAACAAATAAAAAACGACAATTAATAACGCTAATTTATTAAATATATAAATAGTGTTTATCTTCACTTATTTGTTGCGATTATATTGCAATTAGTAACTTGTTTTAAATCAACAAAACAACACGTTTACATTGCGGTAACGTTTTTGGTGTGCGAATTTAAATCCAAGAGTTAACCCTCTTAACAAATAGAAATTATTTTATTAAGGAAGATATTATGAAACGTTCAATTATTTCTGCTACTGTGCTGTCTGCTGTATTTATGAGTGCTGGGGCTTTTGCTGCTGATACCGATCAGGGTGAATTGATTATTACTGGTAAGGTAGTTGGAACAACCTGTAAATTTACGGGTGATACCACTGCAACCATCGGTATGAACCAAATTGGTGCTGACAGATTAAATGCCTTAAGTGCCGGTGGTGTTTATGATGGATATACAAATAAGACTACTGTGCCATTAACTGTTGAATGTACTGGGGACAACGCGCCAAAAATTACGTTCTCCAGCTCCCAATTTGATAGTGCTAATAAACATATTACACGAAACACTGCCGCAAATAATGGTGCTGGCTTCTCCGTTTACTATGGTGATGATTTTTCTAAACCGGTTAACCCTGATGAAGGTATTATGTTAACTAAAACTACAGACAATAAATATACGCTGAACTTTAGCGCACGTTATGCAAGAATTGGTTCTGCCGATGTTACTGCTGGTGACGTGGCCTCTTCGCTGACGATGACCGTTGTTACTGATTAAGATTACTATCCTGTTTGTCGGCGGCTCTTGCCGCCGATTATTTCCGCAGTAAGGATAATTATAATGAAAAAAATATTAGCATTATTATTGGCTGGCACAGTATTGCCTGCGTGGGGAGGGGTTTACATTTACGGCACGCGTGTAATTTATCCGGCACAAAAAAAAGAAATTACCGTGCAGTTAATGAATGAAGGTAGCCGCAGTTCACTGGTTCAATCCTGGATAGATGATGGAGATACCAGCTTGCCACCAGAAAAAATCCAGGTGCCATTTGTGATGAACCCTCCTGTGGCGAAGGTCAGCGGAGGCTCTGGCCAACAACTAAAAATTAAGCAGCTGGCAAATACGCTGCCAAAAGATCGTGAAAGCCTTTTTTTTCTTAATGTGTTGGATATTCCTCCTAATTCTGCGGAATCAGAAGGTAAGAATATGATTAAATTTGCCATGCAGAATCGCATCAAATTTATTTATCGTCCGCAGGGTCTTACTGGTGTGGATGAAAAAAGCTTTTCTCGCTTAAGTGTCAGGTATGTCAGTGGTGGTATTAATATTAAAAATAATTCAGCCAACTGGATAACTATTCCTGAATTAGTAGGTAATTCTAAAATAAATAGTGAGACAGTGTTACTTGCTCCGTGGTCAGATAAAAAAGTTATCACTGCTGCTGTTGTTAATCATTACAAGGTTACTCTTATTGATGATCACGGAAACTATTTAAGTGAAAAAATAAAAACGGAAAGATAGTCAAGGACTGATTATGTTAAAGATAAATTCCATTACACTGGCAATCCTGTCGGTGTTGGTCACTTCATCCACATGGGCTGAAGAAGACACATTTGATACCCACTTTATGATCGGTGGTTTGAACGGTGAGAAAATCTCTCGCTATCAAATTGATGGTGATAAGCCAATGCCCGGCATATATGAAATGGATATTTATCTTAATAACCAGTGGCGCGGTCGGTACGATATTAATATCAAAGCCGATCCTGATGCGACATGTTTATCATGGACACAATTGCAGCAGATTGGTATTCGCACCGGGAATATTAAAACAGATAAAAAAGAGGAGTGCGTGCCGCTACGTGAAGCAGTACAGGGAGGTAGTGTTAGTTATGATATTGGGCAATTTATTCTGAACTTAAGCGTGCCGCAGGCGTATGTGCTTGAATATGAGCCAGGATATATGCCGCCTGAAACTTGGGATCGCGGTGTTAACGCTTTTTATACCTCTTATTATGCCAGCCAGTATTACAGTAGTTATAAACACGGCGGCGATGATAAAAGTAGTTATGTGAGCCTGAATAGTGGGTTGAACCTACTAGGATGGCAGTTGCACTCAAATGCCAACTATACCAAAGGTAATGAGGGTAGTGGCAATTGGAAAAGCAACACCCTATATATGGAGCGAGGTATACCGCAAATACTTGGCACGCTACGTACTGGGGATATGTATACCGGCTCGGATATCTTTGATGCGGTACGTTTTCGCGGTGTGCGTATCTGGCGCGATATGCAAATGTTACCGAACTCAAAACAGAATTTTACCCCAGTAGTCCGTGGGATTGCCCAGAGTAACGCGCTGGTAACTATCGAACAAAACGGCTTTGTTATTTACCAGAAAGAAGTTCCGCCAGGCCCATTTGCAATTGATGATCTGCAACTCGCCGGCGGCGGTGCGGACTTAGATGTGAGCGTGAAAGAGGCCGACGGTTCGGTATCTCATTATCTGGTGCCTTATTCATCTGTGCCGAATATGCTGCAGTCGGGCGTATCGAAATATGATTTTGCTGCGGGGCGCAGTCATATTGAGGGGGCTGGCAATCAGTATGATTTCCTGCAAGGCAGCTATCAGTATGGCTTGAACAATCTGCTAACGGTCTATGGCGGTACAATGCTGTCACAAAACTATACCTCGTTTGTACTCGGGACCGGCTGGAATACACCCATTGGCGCGGTATCGGTAGATGCCACGCGATCGCATAGCGAGCAAGACAATGGCGATGTATTTGATGGCCAGAGCTATCAGGTTGCGTGGAACAAGTATGTCGCACAGACCGGCACGCAGTTTGCGCTGGCAGCTTTTCGTTACTCCTCGCGGGATTATCGTACCTTTAATGACTACGTATGGGCGAATAACAAAAATCACTATGACCGCGATGAAAATGATGTTTATGACGTTGCAGACTACTATCAAAATGACTTTGGCCGAAAGAACAGCTTTTCGCTGAATATCAATCAAGTATTACCCGAAAACTGGGGATCCTTGGCCGTCAGCGGCCTGTGGCGCGACTACTGGCAGCGCAGTGGAACCGGCAAAGATTATCAGCTGAGCTACTCGAACGCCTGGCAGCGTGTCAGCTATACCTTGTCCGTCAGCCAGACCTATGATGAGGACAACCACGAGGATAAACGTTTTAACCTGTATATCTCCATCCCGTTCTCGTGGGGTGACGGTATTTCAACTCCTCGACGCGATCTGTTTGTCTCTAACTCAACGACGTTTGATGACGATGGTTATCAATCGAACAACACCAGCTTAAGCGGGGTGGCGGGTAATCGCAATCAATTCAGCTATGGTGCCAATCTCAGTCACCAACGACAGGGGAATGAGACAACAGCGGGTGGTAGCCTGGTCTGGCGCGCGCCAGTTGCGACTGTAGGCGGTAGTTACAGCCAATCGAATAAGTATCAACAGGCCAGCGGCAATATTCAGGGGGGTTTAGTGGTATGGTCAGATGGTGTTGCGTTAGCTCCTCGGCTTTCAGATACATTCGCCATTATCAAAGCGCCTGGATTGCAGGGGGCAGCTGTGCAGGGGCATCGTTATTTAACAACCAACAGCAAAGGTTACGCGGTTTACGACAGTTTGACGCCGTATCGTGAGAATATGCTGGTGCTGGATCTTTCCGACAGTAATAGCGATGTCGCCTTGCTTGGCAATCGCAAAGGCGCAGTGCCTTATCGCGGCGCGGTTGTGATGACGGAGTTTGAAACCGATAGGCGTAAACCCTGGTTCTTCATTGCTGAGCGTCCGGACGGCTCTCCGTTATCGTTCGGTTATGAAGTGGAAGATGATATTGGTAATAATGTTGGCCTGGTGGGGCAGGGTAGCCGGTTATTTATTCGTACTAACGATATTCCTACCTCGGTACGCGTCGCAGTTAATAAACAACAGGGACAATTCTGTACGATTACCTTCGATAAGGCAATTGATGAGAATAAAGTTTATATTTGCCGATAAGGGATCCGTTTATGAAGAAGTATTGGTTTTTAATTTTACTGTTGTTCCCTTTTTTGGGGCAGGCTAAATGTACCCCCAAAGGAAGTCCGAGCGCGACACAGTCAATTACATTGGATTTGACCACGGGTTCAACAACAGTGAGTTTCAATCCTAATCTCCAAGGGACATTCGACTGTAACTCGACAGGCGATAAAATGTATTATGCAACAAATTTGAAGGATTATATTGTTGAAATGAAGGACTCCGCTGCTGGTAAGAGCATTTTTATTAAATTGACGCTTACAGGTACAGGTTTTCCAGTAGATACAAATGGGTCTTTATTTTCACCTAAAAATTACACGGTAAATGATGTTATTAATAATAAAAAAATGTCTATTGAGGCATCATATGTGGCACCAACCACATATAGTTCAGATAGTGGTGAAATAGTGTATGGGAACTCGTTTGGATTATCTCAGCCCGCAGTCAATTTTTTATCTGATAATTCCTGTAATTCGAATATTATAGCATGGTGGTTTTGCTCGGCATTAGGATTATTGAATAGTGGTAATGCTTACTCACAACATTTGACGTTTACAGTCATACACAAACCAACAACCTGTCGTTTCTCTCAGCCGACATATGAAATCAAAATGCCGGATACGACGTTAAACGAAATGTTAAGCGCAAACAATACTAAATCAGGGTCTACAAATTTGGTACTAAATTGCAACAGTGTTTACAATGTCACTACCAATCCCGTGAGTTTTAAGGTGGTTCGCGGTGACTGGGATGAAAGCGGGAAAATACTAAATAATACGATAACGAATGGCGCAAAAGGGGTGGGGTTCCAGATATATAACGGCACCGCGACTACTCCCCTAAAACTGGGGGATACTCTGATGAACAGAATAGCTAAATTGGAAACAATCAATAATCAGTACATTTTCCCTATCACTGCGAAATATGTTCGCGTGACAGGAGAATCTTTACGACCAGGTGAGGTACAAAGTAAAGTCATATTTGCAGTATCTTATGACTAATTGATTTGCAGTATTTCACGTACTTTCTTGCTGAAAGTACGTGTTTTTATTTTATTATCGATGATAAAAAATCTCGCCGTCGTAGGCTTTAATGATCTTAGCATCGGCATCATTGACCAGCACATAAGCGCCGCCCATGTAGGTCCAGTGGGTGCCTGCCGTCGGTGCGGGCAGGTTGCGCAGATTCCACTGTTTAATGGTGTATTCTTCGGTGAGATACAGTGGTGGAACCTTGTCACCGGGTTTGAAATGGGTGAAGTCAGCAATAAAGCTGCTCAGTTCATACTTATCGATACCGGTGGGGGCAGCTGTTGCAGCTGGTGCGGCCCAGACGACGCTGCTTGCAAGCAGAAGTGCACCCAGCAACATTTTATTCTTCATACCCATCCTCTCTACCTCTTCGGGTCATCAAAATCAGTCATGTATCATTCCTGGCATACCGGATGTCTGACAAGCACTATTTTGTGATCACTCCAGTAATTTCGTAAAAAGTGTAAATGAAAGTACAGAAATCCGGCAACTGTGACCAGAGGTTTAGCGGCGAAGCATCAGCGTGCAGTGCCAATTTACATCATCAGACACAGACAGTATCCTGTTGCTGAAACCAACATATTACATTTGCGTTTCAACGACTCGGGGTGCCCTTCCTGGTGAAGGCTGAGAAATACCCGTACCACCTGATCTGGATAATGCCAGCGTAGGGAAGTCTGACACTGCTCGTGTCCCTTCTTCGCGCGGGCAGGAGCTGAACCATGCAGCCTGACCTGCACAGCCGCGCACTCGCGGCTCACATCTTGCACCAATTTAGAATCTTATCCCCGCTCACACACTGTATGACCAATGAGGTCGTGCAAAGCTTTACTGCCAATACGTTACTGGCGCTGGGCGCATCGCCTGCGATGGTGATCGAGCCTGAAGAAGCCAGCCAATTCGCCGCTATTGCCAGTGCATTGCTGGTTAATGTCGGCACCTTAACTCGGGAACGGGCCACGGCGATGCGTGCCGCAGTTGAGCAGGCTCATCATGCTAAAACCCCGTGGACGCTCGATCCCGTTGCCGTAGGCGCGCTTGAGTTTCGTCGCCGCTTCTGCCTGGAATTATTGTCACTGCAGCCTGCGGCTATTCGTGGCAACGCTTCGGAAATACTTGCTCTGGCCGGCATGAACGGTGGGGGACGCGGCGTGGATACAACCGATACGGCTGTCGCTGCGCTTCCGGCAGCGCAGGCGCTGGCTCGTCAGATTGGGACCATTGTTGTGGTTACCGGCGAAGTGGATTACGTCACCGATGGTCAGCGTACCGTTTGCGTGGACGGTGGTGACCCGTTGATGACTCGCGTGGTGGGCACCGGATGCGCGCTATCAGCGGTTGTTGCGGCCAGTTGCGCTTTACGTGGTGACCGACTTGATAACGTCGCCTCCGCCTGTAGCTGGATGAAACAGGCCGGGCAAATAGCCACACAACAATCAAACGGACCGGGCAGCTTTGTCCCGGCATTTCTCGACGCCCTCTATAATCTGAACGCCCAGGAGCAAGCATGAAACGGATTAACGCATTAACGATCGCCGGAACCGACCCAAGCGGTGGTGCGGGTATTCAGGCTGATTTAAAAACCTTCTCGGCGCTGGGCGCTTACGGCTGTTCCGTTATCACGGCGTTGGTGGCACAAAATACGCGTGGGGTGCAGTCGGTGTATCGCATTGAACCTGATTTTGTCGCCGCGCAGTTGGACTCTGTGTTCAATGATGTGCGTATTGATACGACTAAAATCGGTATGTTGGCGGAGACGGACATTGTCGAAGCTGTCGCCGAACGTTTACGTCGCCATCAGGTACAAAATGTGGTGCTGGACACGGTGATGTTGGCGAAAAGCGGCGATCCGTTGCTGTCGCCCTCGGCGGTAGAAACGCTGCGCACCCGTTTGCTGCCGCAGGTTTCGATTATCACCCCTAATTTACCCGAAGCTGCTGCACTGCTCGGGGCATCGCATGCGCAGACTGAGCAGGAGATGTTAGAGCAGGGAAGGGCACTACGGGCGCTGGGCTGCGAGGCAGTGTTGATGAAGGGCGGTCATCTGGATGATGCACAAAGCCCCGACTGGCTCTTTACGCGCGATGGTGAGCAGCGTTTTACCGCACCAAGGGTGATGACCAAAAATACCCATGGCACAGGTTGTACGCTATCGGCGGCGTTGGCAGCCCTACGTCCGCGCCATAACAACTGGGCCGATACCGTACAGGAAGCCAAACTGTGGCTTTCAGCGGCGCTGGCGCAGGCCGACACGCTGGAAGTTGGCGAGGGAATTGGTCCGGTCCATCATTTCCACGCGTGGTGGTAATGGGTATACTGGCTGCAGAAACGGCGGCCAGGAAAAAGATAAATGGAACAAGCGCATACCCAGCTTATCGCACAACTGAATGAACGTATTTCAGCGGCGGATAACACGCCGCTGTATATGAAATTTGCGCAGACGGTGAAGAATGCTGTGCGCAGTGGGATCCTGGAGCACGGCAATATCCTGCCCGGCGAGCGCGACCTCAGCCAGTTGACCGGCGTTTCTCGGATTACGGTACGCAAGGCGATGCAGGCCCTGGAAGAAGAAGGTGTAGTAACACGTGCCCGCGGTTACGGAACGCAAATCAACAATATCTTCGAGTACTCGCTCAAAGAAGCGCGCGGTTTTTCTCAGCAGGTGGTGTTGCGCGGTAAAAAACCGGATACGTTGTGGGTCAACAAGCGCATTGTGCCTTGTCCGGAAGAGGTGGCCCAGCAGTTGGCTGTCGCCGTGGGGAGTGAGGTCTTCCTGCTCAAGCGTATTCGCTACGTTGATGAAGATGCCGTTTCTATTGAAGAGTCCTGGGTACCCGCACATCTAATTCATGACGTGGATGCCATCGGTGTTTCGCTGTATGACTATTTTCGTAGCCAGCATATTTTCCCGCAGCGCACGCGCTCACGTGTTAGTGCCAGAATGCCTGACGCAGAGTTTCAGGCGCACATTCAAATGGATAGCAAAGTGCCGGTACTGGTAATCAAGCAGGTAGCGCTTGACCAGCAGCAACGGCCTATTGAATACAGCATCAGTTACTGTCGTAGCGATCTATACGTTTTTGTGTGCGAGGAGTAGCTCCTCGCGTGACGGGGCGCAATCGCCGCCGCGATGCCCAACTACCCAGGACGCCACCGCGTTACCTAACAACACTGAGTCGGCCAGCGTCCAGCCAGACGCCAGTCCGGCCAGCATGCCGCCAGCGTGGCTGTCACCTGCGCCGATAGTATCAACGACCGCCGTTGCAAATGCCGGTACGCAGCCGGATGTCTGTGCGCTGAAATACCATGCGCCGTCTTTATCGTGACGCACGACCACCGGTGCGGTGAAACGCAGCACCCATTCTGCGCCAAAACCTTCCACATCCTGACTTAATGCAAACCGCTCGGCAGCAATTTCCGCCTCCTGACGATTAAGTGACACCAGCGGACGACAGGCCATAATTCTAGCCAGTAAGGGCTCGGGAATGTCGCCGATGCGCGGGCCAAAATCGATAAATGGTGTCACCTCTTCCAGACCTTCCAGCCACTGCACCAGCAATTCACCGCACGGGGACGCTAGCTGATAACCCGAAAGATACACCAGGCTATGACGCGGGATATCCAGCTGTGCCAGCCAGGCGGCATTCCACTGATTCTCAACGCCGCTAAAAGACATAAAGGTACGCTCGCCATCCGGCTCCACCAGCGCCAGACACCAGCCGTTATCGCCTTCGGCATTGTCGATCCGGCTGTGCAGTCCCTCTTTTGCCATCCGGTTGCGGATAATGTCAGCCCACACTCCCTGACCCAGTGGTAGAGCATTGCAGGCATCGATACCTAAACGCTTAAGCGTGACGGCGATATTGAGTGCGCAGCCGCCAACGTTAACACCTTGCTGCTTGAGCTCGATATCACAGCCGCGCCAGGGGAGGGCATACGCATCGGCAATGACATCAATCACCGCCGCACCCACCACCGTTACTGGCCGCTGTGTACGTAACTGCGAGAGAAGTTGTTGCAGATGCGTGTTGCTCATAGCGCCTCCCGCTGCTTGCGCAGTCGCATTAACCCGTTGGCGTAGTGGGTAAAGTCCAGCTGATTCACCGCGTCCAACTCCTGCTTCAATGCCGGGTTGATCGCGCTCACGCCATGTAATGCACCACAAATGGCGGTTGCCATCGCCCCGATGGTGTCGGTATCGCCGCCGAGGTTAGCGCACAAAATGGCGCAGCGGTTAGGATCGGTCTGTGCCAGCTCAACCATGGCGATAGCGCAAGGAACGGACTCAATGGTGCTGGTTCCTGCCCCCACAACCTGATACAACTGCTCGCTGGCGGACTCGACGCCATCGGCGTTACGGACGATTTTCAGCGCCAGTTCAAGGCGTGCACAAAGCGATGCGCTAAAGGTGGTGATTCGTTTTTGCTGCGCATGCAGGGCAATGGCAGGTAGCGCGTCGACAATCTCTGACCATTTTCCTCCGTCGATGGCGCGCGATACCGCCCACGCGACGACAACGGCTCCCGCGATAGCCAGATCCGATTTATGCGTTGGGCTGGAGGCCAGTGCCACATCATAGATAAAGGCATCAAGATCGCGGGCGGGCAGCAGGCATCCCAGCGGGGAAACGCGCATTGCCGCGCCGTTGGTCACGCCGTTGTTTTCCAGTTCGGCGACCGGTTTACCGTCACGAATAGCGTTCAATGCAATTTTTGAGGTCGGGCCGAGCACGTTTTTATTAAAAGCATCAAACTGCTCGGCCCATGCCAGAATATTGCGACCAATAACGTCTGGCACAATTTCGCCGTCGCACTCAAGCAGGGCATCTGCCAGACACAGTGCCATGGACGTGTCATCAGTGAACTCCGCCTGGTTAAAATAGCAGGCGGCATTATTTTCCGCAGGGCCGGGCAAAAAACGGTCGATCCAACCGAAGTGTGCTTTAACCCGGGTTCTTGGCCACAGTTCCGACGGCATACCCATCGCATCCCCTAACGCCTGCCCATAAAGAGCACCGAGAATACGTTCTGCTTTCATTTTACTTCCCCTTGTTTCAACGCTACATCGCGATCGTCCACCTTAATGGCGGTGATTTCTTTGTCTGATTCGCGAAAGAAAATCATAAACATCACGGCAATGACGGCAATCATGACCGCGCCAAATCCCCACATGCCAGCCCAGTTAAAGGTGAGACCATTAACCGGTTCCTGATAAGCAAACATTTTTTCCATCATCACGCCGCCCAGACGGTAACCGAGCAGGCTGCCGAACCCCTGACAGCAGAGGGTGATAAGCCCTTGCGCTGCGGTGCGCATGTGGACCGGCGCTTTTTTATCGACATAGATGTAAGCCGTGACGTAATAGAAGTCGTAACTGACGCCGTGCAGCAGAATGCCGAGAAACAGCAGGGCGTAAGTGAAATATTCTTCCGCACCGCCGTAAACGAAAAATCCGTAGCGGATCGCCGCAGTAATAAGACCAAGCAACAATACCTTTTTAATGCCAAAGCGTTTGGTGAAAAACGGTAGCGCCAGCATGAAGAAGATTTCAGAGAATTGGCCCAGTGTCATCCAGCCGGTGGCGTTTTTCATTCCGACTTCTGTCAGGTAACCGTTGGCAAAGATGTAATAGAACGCCAGTGGCATCGCAAACAGGAAAGAGCAAAAGAAGAAGACGAGGAAATTCTTATCGCGCAGCAGGATCAGCGCATCCAGACCCAGCATAACTTTGAAATCCATTTTGCCGGTACTTTTTGGCGGCGTATCCGGTAAAAAGAAGGCAAAAACACCTAACAATGCGGAGCTTCCGGCAGTGATAAGCAGGGGAATATTGGTCGGTGAGATGTCGTTATAGCCAAGCATTTGCGGTAAGAAACCGCAGGCCAAACCGGAGGCAATCCAGCCAATGGTGCCCATCACGCGGATGCGTGGGAAATCACGTTCAACATCCGGTACGTTGGCAAAAGCAATACTGTTGGTCAGCGCAATCGTCGGCATATAGGTCAACGAATAGGCCAGTAACAGAGGGAAGAATCCGCTAAAGGTGGTTTGCTGGGCGGCGAAGTACATCAGAATAGCGCCGACGAACATCAACACCGCCAGCACTTTTTGCGCGGAGAAAAAGCGGTCAGTGATTGAACCGACCAGAATGGGCGACAGGATCGCCGCAATGGCGGTGCAGGCGTAGGACCAGCCGATCTCTCCGGCACTAAAGCCACTTTTACTTAGCCACAGCCACAGTGGTACAAACCAGGCGCCCCAGATAAACCACTCTACAAACATCATGAACGACAGCTTAACTGTAGTTTTCATCTTTAAATCCTTCATGACAGGTAAGGTACGCGCTGATAGTACCATTCAGTAATACCTTTAAAATACCTTTGAGATTAAACTTTGACCGTCTTAACATTATTTTTTCCTGAATCGAGCCAGCAGAAGTTGCGGAAAAGTGCGCTAAAGATGGAAAAAAAGCGCAGTCGGTACCAGGCTTAATGCTGCCCGCAAAAAGGCGGGTCAGGACAATCCATATTCCGGTTTTAAACCGGAACTTACGGGAGCATAGCTATGACTGATATTGCGCAGTTGCTTGGCAAAGATGCCGACAGCCTTTTACAGCATCGTTGTATGACCATTCCTTCTGACCAACTTTACCTGCCTGGACATGATTACGTCGATCGCGTGATGGTGGATAACAACCGGCCGCCTGCCGTGCTGCGTAATATGCAGACGCTGTATAACACGGGGCGACTTGCCGGGACAGGGTATCTGTCGATCCTACCGGTGGATCAGGGGGTAGAGCATTCTGCTGGGGCTTCGTTTGCCGCTAACCCGCTGTACTTTGATCCGAAGAATATTGTGGAGTTGGCTATCGAAGCAGGGTGCAACTGCGTAGCATCGACTTACGGTGTGCTGGCTTCTGTCTCCCGCCGCTACGCGCACCGTATCCCGTTCCTCGTTAAAATTAACCACAACGAAACGCTCAGCTATCCGAATACCTTTGACCAGACACTGTATGCCAGCGTAGAGCAGGCGTTCAATATGGGGGCTGTTGCGGTAGGGGCAACCATCTATTTCGGTTCTGAGGAATCTCGCCGCCAGATTGAAGAGATTTCAGCAGCGTTTGAGCGCGCCCATGAGTTGGGTATGGTTACCGTGCTGTGGGCGTATCTGCGTAACTCCGCGTTTAAAAAAGATGGCGTGGATTACCATGTTTCCGCTGATCTTACCGGGCAGGCTAACCATCTGGCTGCCACTATTGGAGCGGATATCGTTAAGCAGAAAATGGCGGAAAATAACGGCGGGTATAAAGCGGTTAATTTTGGCTACACCGACGATCGCGTCTATACCAAGTTGACCAGCGAGAATCCAATTGACCTGGTGCGTTACCAACTGGCGAACTGTTATATGGGGCGTGCCGGGTTAATTAACTCTGGCGGGGCGGCCGGCGGCGATACCGACCTGAGCGATGCAGTGCGTACGGCGGTTATTAACAAACGTGCGGGTGGTATGGGGCTGATTCTGGGGCGTAAAGCGTTCAAGAAAACCATGGCCGACGGCGTTAAGTTGATTAACGCCGTACAGGACGTTTATCTGGACAGCAAAGTCACTATCGCCTGATCCCTCGGATTGTCGTTGGGTTAGCGCAATAGCGGACAACCCGGCGGCAGTCTGCAACGTAGCGCAGCGGGCAGGATTTCAATATGAAACTCTTGTCCGCTGAGTGGTTCACCATCGAGATTAAAGGTAATTTCGTGTGGGGCGCGGATATCAAACCACGACGATGCGCCGTCAATAATGTTAGGGTTGTCTTCGGATTGCGTTAACGCCGAAAGCAGTCCTGGCAGTAGTTCTTCGCCGGTAAAAATGCGCAGTTGCAGCAGGCCGTCGTTGATCAGCGCCGTCGGGCAAAGTTGTTGCCCACCACCGGCCTGGCGACCGTTACCGATACCAATCACCAGCGCCTTACCCTGCCAGTGAAAATCCTCCCCACGAATGTCACAGATGTCGGGCTTGAGCGTATCCATGCGCATTAATCCGTGAATAAAATACGATACACCGCCCAGTGCGGCCTTGAGTTTTTCCGGCGTTTCGGTGGTGATGCGAGTGCCAAACCCGCCGGTCGCCATGTTGACAAAACACGTTTTATCGTTGACCTGCACCATATCGATTGCAGTCGCATTTGCAGCGATAGCCAGCTTTAACGCCTTATCAAGGTCATCGGGTATACCAACGCTGGTGGCAAAGTCATTCGCCGTTCCCAACGGTAAAATACCCAGCGCTGGAATATTGCCACCCTGCGACTGAATCAGCGCTGTCGAAACTTCGTTGATGGTGCCGTCACCGCCGCCGGCTATCACCGTAGCAACGCCTAGCTGACGAGCTTCATCAACGTAGCGTTGGGCATCGCCTTTTTCCCAGGTCACGCGAACATGGATTTCCACGCCTTCATCGCGAAGCTTCGCAATGGCATCACGCAGGGGGAGATTATCAGCACTTTTTCCATTGAGGATCAGTAAACTGGCAGGGAACGCTATCATCCGTTTGCCTCACTTTTTTTCGTTTTAACAAGTGTATGCCAGGAAAGCGTTTATGGCGTAAGAACTGACTGAAAGCGCAGGCGAAGAGATAAAAAAAGCCGCAGAGCGCGGCTTTTCAGATTGGGCAGACGTTACTGCGGGAACCACTGATCGCTGATTTTCTGGTACGTGCCGTCAGCTTTGATTGCCGCCAGCGCGCTGTTCAGTTTTTCCAGTAGGGCTTTGTTATCCGGGCGAACCGCGATGCCAAGGCCAGTACCGAAGTATTGCGGATCGGTTACTTTGTCAGTGGCTACGCCTAACTGCGGGTTGGTTTTCAGCCATTCGTTAACCACAGCGGTATCGCCAAATACGCCATCAATACGGCCATTTTTCAGGTCGATAATCGCATTCTGATAGCTATCGTAGGCCACGGTTTTCACTTCAGGATGTTTGTCCTGCAGGTATTTCTGGTGCGTGGTGCCGTTTTCCATACCGATGCGTTTTCCTTTCAGATCGGCAAAGGTTTTATAGGTATCTTTTTTGGCAATAACCAGCGCGGAGTTAGCATAGTAAGGCTGAGTGAACGCAACCTGTTTGCTACGCTCGGGCGTGATATCCATTCCGGAAATCACTGCATCATATTTTTTGAATTTCAGCGCGGGGATCAGGCTGTCGAAAGCATGATTGGTAAAAGTACATTCCGCCTGCATTTGTTTGCACAGCGCCGTTGCCAGGTCGATGTCAAAACCGACAATTTTATTGCTCGCGTCCAGTGATTCAAATGGCGGATATGTGGCTGATACACCGAAACTAATTTTATCAGCAGCTGAGGCGCCAGCGGCGAAAGTAGCAAGTAATGCGGCCAGTACTAACTTTTTCATGGTGGAACTCCCGTCTGTCAATCTTATGATTATTACCGTGTCTGCGGCGTGGAGTAACAATGCCATTTAATGAATTTATATGCAATAAAAATGATTAAGTATTTTTTCTGATATAAAAAAAGACGGACAATTTAGGTTGTTGTCCGTCTTCATTATTTTGCTTTATGCATATTTGCCGGATGGCGGTGCTAGCACCTTATCCGGCCTACAAAAGGTGCATGAACCGTAGGCCTGATAAGCGTAGCGCCATCAGGCATATGCTTAATTCCGGTGTTCAAACGCCAGCGCTTTACGTTCGATTAAGCGCATCATCAGCGTCAGCAAACCGTTGACGATCAGATAAATCACACCTGCCGCACCGAAGACCATAACGTCATAAGTACGACCGTACAGCAGCTGGCTATAGCCCATGACTTCCATCAGCGTGATAGTGTAAGCCAGTGAGGTACTTTTAAATACCAGCACCACTTCGTTGGAATACGAGGAGAGGGCGCGTTTAAAGGCGTACGGCAACAGAATCGCCAGCGTATCCTTTTTGCTCATCCCTAACGCTCCGCAGGACTGCCACTGGCCTTCCGGGATTGCACGGATAGCGCCGTAGAACAGTTGCGTAGTGTAGGCCGCACTGTTTAACGACAGCGCAATTAAGGCGCATAACCAGGGTTCAGAGAGCAGATGCCACAGTACCGGATATTCTTGCAATGCCGGAAACTGCCCTGGTCCGTAGTAGATCAGGAAGATTTGCACCAGCAGCGGTGTACCGGTAAACAGCGTGATATAAGCGCGAACCAGCCACACCAGCACCGGCGTTTTCAGCGTCAGGATGACGGTGAAGATCAGCGCCAGCACCAGAGCAACCACGATGGAGGCGACCGTCAGCGTCAGGCTGGTATGCAGCCCTTTCAACAATTCAGGTAAATACTCAAGCATCAGCCTGGTCTCCGCTCAAAACGTGTCGCGCGTAGGTCAATGCGTTTGAGAATGTACTGACTCACCAGCGTAATCACCAGATAAATAGCGGCCGCCACAATGTACCAGGTAAATGGCTCCTGGGTGCGGGTGGCAATACTCTTCGTTTGCAGCATCAGATCGTTCACGCTGATAAGGCTGACCAGCGCGGTATCTTTCAGCAACACCAGCCACTGGTTACCCAGTCCCGGTAAGGCATGACGCCACATCTGCGGCATCACCAGACGAAAGAAGATCGCGGCTTTAGACAAACCCAACGCCTGACCTGATTCCCATTGTCCGAGTGGCACGGCCTTCAGCGCGCCACGCAGCGTTTGTGATGCGTAAGCGGCGTACAGTAATGACAGTGCAATGACACCGCACAGGAACGGGCTGACGTCGAAGTTTTCGATCTGCATCTGAACCGGGATTTGTACAAACCCGAGATTGATCGTAAAGCCATCGGCCAGCGTCAGCAGCAGCTGTGAGGAGCCGAAATAGATAAACAGAACCACCAGAATTTCTGGCAGACCGCGCAGGATGGTGACCAGGGCCGAGCCCGCCCATGCCACCGGGCGCCATTTTACTGACTCCCAGACGGCAAAAAACATGGCGAGTGCAAGGCCAATGATCAGCGCACAAACGGCAAGGCCGACGGTCATCCCGGCGGCGCTTGCTAAAGGAAAAAATTCATTCATCAAATATTACTTCTGGAACCATTTGTTGTAGATGGTCTCGTAAGTCCCATCTTTCTTCACTTTTTCCAGCGCAGCGTTAAATTTCTGCTGCAGCTCGGTATTGCCCTGGCGCACAGCAATGCCCAGACCGGTACCGAAGTAATCTTTATCCGTCACTTTGTCACCAACCGCGGCAAGCTTAGGATTGTCTTTCAGCCACTCGGTTACTACTGCGGTATCACCAAAGACGCCGTCAATACGACCGTTTTGCAGATCGAGTTTGGCATTCTGGTAGCTGTCATACGGCACAGTGGTCACTTCCGGATGTTTATCCATGATGAATTTCTGGTGCGTGGTACCGTTTTGAACGCCGACTTTTTTACCTTTCAGCTGGTCGATGCTGGTGTATTTACCCTGCTGGCCCACAAACAGCGCAGAGTTGTCGTAGTAAGGGGTGGTGAACAGCACCTGTTTTTCACGCTCAGGTGTGATGTCCATACCGGCCATTACCGCGTCAAAACGACGGAACTTCAGGCTCGGAATCAGGCTGTCGAAGGCCTGATTGGTGAAGGTACAAGTAGCGTCAATCTCTTTACACAGCGCGTTTGCCAGATCAACGTCAAAACCTACGATCTTGTTATTCGCATCGATAGATTCAAACGGAGGATAAGACGCTTCGGTGGCGAAACGAATGGTTTGGGCTGCGGTAGCGGAAAGACTAAAACCTGCGATTAGCGCTGCAATCAGAACTTTTTTCATTGTATTGTCCCGAATCTTAGTGAGAAAGATAGTTTTTAAACGCTTCGGTTTGCGGGTTGGCAAAGCAGCTCGCATCCCCAAACTCGACGATATGACCGTTTTCCATATACACCACACGACTGGCCGTTTTACGTGCAACTTCCACTTCGTGGGTGACGATCACCTGAGTAATGTTGGTTTCCGCCAGTTCGCGAATGATACTGACGATTTGGGCGGTAATTTCCGGGTCAAGCGCGGCGGTCGGTTCATCAAACAGCAGCACCTGCGGCTCCATCATCAACGCGCGGGCAATGGCCACACGCTGTTGCTGGCCACCGGAAAGATGTAATGGGTAACGATCGCTGTAAGGCTTGAGGCGCAGACGTTCCAGCAGTTTCTCGGCGCGCGCCATCGCTTGCTCTTTTGTCAGACCCAGTACGCGGCAGGGTGCTTCAATCAGGTTCTGTACAACCGTGAGATGCGGCCAGAGATTATATTGTTGAAAGACCATGCCTACGTTCTGACGCAGATCCCGAATGGCTTTATCTGACGGGGTCTTCGTGAAGTCGAAACGGTTGCCTGCAATAGAGAGCGTGCCCGAGCGCGGCATCTCAAGCAGGTTGAGTACGCGCAGCAGCGAGCTTTTCCCGGCTCCACTTGGGCCAAGTAACACCAGTGTTTCACCCTGAGGGCAATCCAGCGTGATATCGAACAGCGCCTGATGTGCGCCGTAGAAGCAGTTAATGCCGTTTAATTGAATACTCATTGACACTCGATACTGGCAGTCTGATAGCTATTGAAGCCGCAGATACTACCTTTGACAGAATAGTTATGCAATATTTATGCGTTAAAAGTTAAATGCAAACCGCATTCTTCTCTAAACATAGCACAAAATAGCGGGGCCACCAGTGGGCAAGAATAAATGTCGGCATTCTATGCAGAATGCCAGACAATTTATGGGGGTTATGATTTAAGCGGGTGAATGGGGCGGTTAGCGGTTTTCGACAGACTGGCGCAGCGTCCCGGCTGGCGCGTGTACGCTGCCGCCCAGATAACGTACATCATCAACGACCCAGCACTGACCTTCACGGATCATCAGCACTTCATCACGCCAGCTTTGGTCACCCTGTTTCAGCTCTACGCGCAGTGGAATGTTGCGTGCATCACTATTCGGAATAGTCGATGCGCTGGCGACACTGGCGCTTTCTGGTAACGTAGCGCGACTGGAGAACGGATCGCTGTTAAACAGATCGCGGTGTGCATTATCACGGCTGGCATCGGTCAGCAGTTTAGCCAGATTGTCGCTCAAGTACGGACGAAGGGCGGTAATATCATTGTTTCGATGCTGAATACGGTAATCATAGAATTGTTGAGCCACGCTGTCTGGTCCACCTTCTATGCATGAACCACTACGCGTGCCGTTATCTTTATAGACCGGCGTCACGGTCGTACAGGCGCTGAGAAGTAGTGCACATGGAACCAGCAGAGAGAGTTTCGAATAGCGCATAATGATTTCCTTATAAGCTTCCTACTAATTGTGTTCTACGATGAACAATTCGGTCTCACTAAAGATTGTATGAACGATTAACACATTGTTTTTGCTAAAGCAAATTCACGGACACCCGACCTGAAGCATGTTGGTGGCGCTCGTTGCCAGCTTCAGCTTTAGTATATCAACCTGCAACGGGGCGTTGGCGGCCATTCATGCTTCTTATACTGTATAGACCATCTGAGCATTTGCATGTTCCATTTGCCGCGCTTTACGCCTGGCTAAACAAAACTCATGCCGTGTTGTTGGCTATAAGGGACTCCGGATGGCTAAAATAAGAGTTGCTTAATCTCGGTGCCCGTGCGTTAATGATCCGGTCGGTTTGAATAACACACGATATACAAAGTAGTTTACTCAAGCAGTTCTCATTTTCAGGTGTAATCCGTTTATCCCCTCTTTGAGTCTCTTCATTAAGCACTACGAAGTTTCTGTCATAAAAACCAAGCTTGCCGAAAGGTTCAAATTAAGGAATAAATATATGTCTACTAAAATGACTGGTTTAGTTAAATGGTTCAATCCTGAAAAAGGTTTTGGCTTCATTACGCCTGCAGATGGCAGCAAAGATGTCTTTGTCCATTTCTCAGCGATTCAAAGTAATGAGTTTAAGACGCTGAATGAAAACCAGAAAGTCGAATTCGGTGTGGAGCAGGGACCTAAAGGTCCATCCGCAATTAATGTTGTGGCGCTTTGAGGTAACTATTATTACTAATCATATTCACTTTCGCTGTCCATGTTGCCATGGTTCCCAATACAGAACATCAACCTTTGATGTTACTGAAGGAAATCCATTCGGGGCAAAATGTATTTTTTGTAAATCAAAAATGATTACATTTGATAACGTAGCAATGTACATTCAGTCCGGCCAGGCGCCATTAGATTTCAGAAAATAATAACTTCAGGCCCCCAAACATCTGGGGGCTTTTTTATTTCTGGCGGCATGCCAGCCAAATAAAAATAAAAAACGCACCACCTGAAACCGCTACACATCAACAACGATAGCAGTTTTATTTGGCGGGCTTTCCTTTGAGTGTCATAGTATATTGGTTTGATAATGCTTTTGAGATTGTGCTCTTGGCGCAAAAGGAGATTAATCATGCAGTTTTCGACAACCCCTACGCTGGAAGGACAGAGCATCGTGGAGTACTGCGGTGTTGTTACCGGTGAAGCCATTTTAGGCGCGAATATTTTCCGCGATTTTTTTGCCGGTATTCGTGATATTGTCGGCGGTCGCTCCGGCGCGTATGAAAAAGAATTGCGTAAAGCGCGTGAAATTGCTTTTCAGGAGCTGGGCGAACAGGCGAAAGCGCTGGGTGCTGATGCGGTGGTCGGTATCGATATCGATTACGAAACCGTAGGCAAAGACGGTAGCATGCTGATGGTGAGCGTCAGCGGTACCGCGGTGAAAACTCGCCGATGAAACGTCTGTTGTGTCTGCTGGCATTTACGCTGTTGCTGGTGGGATGTGCTGGCGAAAAAGGGATTGTCGACAAAGACGGGTATCAGTTAGATACCCGCCGTCAGGCCCAGGCTGCTTATCCGCGCATTAAAGTACTGGTTATCCATTACACGGCCGATGATTTTGACTCTTCCCTGGCTACGCTGACCGATAAAAACGTCAGTTCACACTATTTGATCCCCGCAGTGCCGCCGCTTTACCATGGTAAACCGCGTATCTGGCAACTGGTGCCGGAAAAAGATCTGGCCTGGCATGCGGGGATTAGCTTCTGGCGCGGCGCTACGCGTATTAACGATACCTCAATTGGTATTGAGCTGGAAAACCGCGGCTGGCAAAAATCAGCGGGCAGCAAGTATTTTGCGCCGTTTGAGCCCGCGCAGATTCAGGCGTTAATCCCATTGGCGAAAGATATCATCGCCCGCTACGACATAAAACCGCAAAACGTGGTGGCTCATGCAGACATTGCGCCGCAGCGTAAGGACGATCCCGGTCCGCTGTTTCCGTGGCAAGCACTGGCCGCTCAGGGCATTGGCGCATGGCCGGATGCTCAGCGTGTGGCATTTTATCTCGCCGGACGAGCGCCCCATACGCCGGTAGAAACTGCGTCATTGCTCGATCTGCTGTCACGCTATGGCTATGAGGTAAAACCCGAGATGACGCCGCGTGAACAGCAGCGGGTGATTATGGCGTTCCAGATGCACTTCCGCTCGACGTTGTGGAATGGCGTGGCGGACGCGGAAACGCAGGCGATTGCCGAAGCGTTACTGGAGAAATACGGGCAGGGTTAACGCAGACACCAATGCCTGATGGCGCTTCGCTTATCAGGCCTACGGTTAATTTGGCAGGTTTTTGTGGCGCCACCCTGCAATGGCTATCAGCCTAACGCGGCAGCTTACCGTGGTCGCGCAGCCAGGCCGCGGTACGCTCAATCCCTTCATCCAGCGTCACAACGGGCTGATAACCTAACTCTTCCTGGGCGCGGCTGGTATCCAGCGTAAAGTCAAAATTCAGCTTCGAAACGCCGTAATGCGTAAGCTTTGGCTCTTTCGCCGATTTATTGCCTAAGCGCTCCATGCTGCGGGCAATCATGTCCAGCATCGGGTAGGGCACAGAGCGGATACGGCAATCAATATTCAGCTCGTCGATAAGTTTCTGCACAATACTGCGCAGGGTGCGATGTTCACCGTTGGTTATATTGTACGCACGACCCGACGGCAGCTTATCGCAGGCTTGCTGACTCGCCAGCCACATCGCGTGAACCGCGTTCTCGTAATAGGTCATATCCACCAGCGCACTCCCGCCGTGCGGCAACAGGATGCTGCCGTAGTGGTACATCATATGGGCGAGGCGGGGAATAAAGACTTTATCGTGAGGTCCGAACAAGCTTTGTGGGCGCAAGACAGTAAAGCGAGTCTGCGGGTTAGCCTGGGCGAGCAGTGCAATCACCTCTTCACCAGCCGCTTTGCTGCGGGCGAATTCGTTGGCGAAGCGATGGGGACGGAAGTCTTCTTTGATATCGCGATGATGGTGATAATCAAAATACAGCGACGGAGAGGAGATATGAATAAAGTTACATACGCCCCAGGCTACGGCCCACTCGCCCAGACGGCGGGTAGCACGAACGTTGGCCAGATCAAAAACTTCCTGAGTTCCCCATGGAGAGGTGAAACTGGAGCAGTGCCACAGCGTGTCAATGCCGGCCAGCATCACTTTTGCCTGCGAAGAAACCAGCTCGGTCAAATCCGCATGCACAAACTCTGCGCCCATTTTCTCCAGCAGCTTGCCCATCGCTTCGTTGCGACCGGTGGCTCTGACGCTGACGCCTTTGCTGCATAAAAACTCAACCGCGTTTCGGCCCAAGCCGCTGGTGGCTCCGGTAACCAGTACCTTCATATCAATCCACTGTGTTTAAAAAACGTCGTGCGCATTCTTCCGTGAATTACGCCTGTATGCAATGGGAAACATGAAAGAATACAGGCTCTTTTTATCATTAGTCTGTGATTTGTTCTGCAAGTTTGGCTATACGCTTCGCCATCCCCCTGAAAATGAACAGGTGGGCGGGGATCATCAACAGCCAGTAGAAGAGGCCAGGCATACCGTGCGGATGCCACCACGCGCGTACATCAATGCGTCGGTGATCGCCTTTATCTTCCAGTGTGAAGCTCAGGCGACCCAGTCCCGGCGCTTTCATCCCAAACAGCAGCGTCAGCTGTTTCTCCGGCTCAACGATGATGACTTTCCAGCTATCAACGGTGTCGCCAACTTGCAATAGTGGGTGTTCGGGACGACCTTTTGCCAGCTTATGGCCGACCAGCAGGTCCAACGCCGCGCGCGTCTTCCATAGAATATTGCCAAAGAAATAGCCTTCTTTGCCGCCGAGTCGATTCACAACCTGCCACAGCGCTTTTGTGCTGGCAGAGGTTTCAACGCTAAAGCCAGCTTGTTTGGCGAAATAGCCATATTCTGGACGCCAGCGGGCAAACGCCTGTGCGTCGTAACCCCAGTCGCTGGAGTTGACCAGCTTCTCTTCTTCCTTCAACGTGCTGCGCACCGCGTCATCAAAGGCAATCAGTTTTTGTGGGATCAGCGCACGTAATTCGGTGTCATCAGCCAGCAGGTCGTGTTTTAAGCCCTGGATCAGCGCTTTGGCCGTGGTTGGCGGCACTGACGTAATGACGTTCAAAAACCAGACCGAAATCCAGCGGGTAGGAAAGGGGATGGGGATGAGCAGGCGATGTTTACCGCTGACCACCATAAAATGCTCGAACTGTTCCTGATAGCTCAACACCTGCGGCCCGGCGGCTTCGAGGACGCGGTGATGTGGTGTGGGATTTTCCAACAATGCCACCAGATAGTACATTAAATTCTCCAGCGCGATAGGCGTGGTACGCGAGCGTACCCAGCGTGGAGGGGTGAGAACCGGCAGGTTGTAAACCATATCGCGCATGACTTCAAAGGCAGCGGAACCCGCTCCCACGATAATGCCCGCGCGCAATTCCGTCATTGGCACGCCTGACTCGCGCAGGGTGTCTGCAGTTATCTGTCGCGCACGCAGATGCTCGGATTGTTCATGCCGGGGAGCCTGCAATGAGCTCAGGAAAATAAGCTGTTTAACTGGCGTATTACGCAGCGCATCGCGCACGTTCATCGCCACCTGACGTTCGTGGGCGATAAAATCACCGCCTTCGCCCATACCATGAACCAGATAATAAACCGTATCAACACCCGTCAGCAGCGGGGTGAGGTTATCTGGCCAATTCAAATCGACCTTGTGGCAACTGACATTGGCCAGTTGCTGCTTTTCCAGCCGTTCAATGCGACGTGCCGCAGCCAACACCTGATGCCCTTGCTGACTGAGCGCCTGTACCAAATGCTGACCAATGTAGCCACTGGCGCCAAGAACCAAAATCCGTTGCGGCACGCCCATCTCCTTATTGGGTTAAAAAAGCGCGCCAGTGGGCGACGACTTCAGCAAGTTGTTCACGTGATACGTCCAGGTGCATCACCAGGCGCACAATCGGGGAGGCGTTAATCAGCACACCTTGCGCTTTCATATACTCGCCCAGCGCGGTAGCGTGCTCTTCGCCAACGCGAACAAACAGCATGTTGGTGTCGTGGCGCATGACGTCCGCCCCTGCTTCGCGCAGCTGCTCCGCCATCCAGGCGGCGTTGTCATGATCTTCCTGCAAACGCGCCACGTTATTTTTCAGCGCATACAGCCCGGCCGCTGCCAGAATACCGGCCTGACGCATTCCGCCGCCGGTCATTTTGCGCCAGCGAATAGCGCGTTTGATGTACTCGTGGCTGCCGACCAGCAGTGAACCAACGGGGGTACCGAGGCCTTTGGAGAGGCAAATGGTGAACGAATCACAGTATTGCGTGACATCTTTAAGTTCACAGCCGTAGGCGACGATGGCGTTAAAAATACGTGCGCCGTCGACGTGCAGGGCAAGATTACGCTCACGGGTGAATTCCCAGGCGTCTTTCAGATACTCGCGCGGCAGCACTTTGCCGTTGTGGGTATTTTCCAGGCTGAGCAAGCGGGTGCGGGCAAAATGGATATCGTCCACTTTGATTTTTGCAGCTACTTTGTCCAGAGGCAGGGAGCCATCCGGTGCGGCGTCGATAGGTTGCGGTTGAATGCTACCGAGCACCGCTGCGCCACCTGCTTCGTAGAGATAGTTATGCGCGCCCTGACCGGCAATGTACTCTTCGCCACGCTGACAATGGCTGAGCAGCGCCACCAGGTTAGCCTGAGTACCGGTAGGTAAGAAAATAGCGGCTTCTTTACCAGAAAGTTCTGCGGCGTATTGCTGGAGGGCGTTAACGGTAGGGTCGTCTCCATACACGTCATCCCCGACCGGGGCTGCCATCATCTCTTCCAGCATGGCGCGACTCGGCCGGGTGACGGTATCACTGCGTAAATCAATCATGGTGTCTCCTTATTACACTTCATCCTTCAGGCTGCTTCGGCGTTGGCCGCACCCTTAAACCCCAGTCACATAGTATACCTATGCTCCTGGGGATTTTCGGGCTAGCCGCCTTGATGCATCATGAATGATTTTGTGTGTGATTTAATAAGGATGTTTTACCTGAGCCAGTTCGTTTTCGCCAGTTCGATCACTTCATCACCGCGTCCACTGATGATTGCACGCAGCATATACAGGCTAAAACCTTTGGCCTGTTCGAGTTTGATCTGCGGCGGGATCGCCAGCTCTTCTTTCGCCACGACCACATCGACCAGCACCGGGCCGTCAATCGACATCGCCCTTTGTAGCGCTTCATCAACCTCTGAGGATTTTTCCACGCGAATGCCTGTAATGCCACAGGCTTCGGCAATCCGTGCGAAGTTGGTGTCGTGCAGTTCGGTGCCGTCGGTCAGATAACCGCCCGCTTTCATCTCCATTGCGACAAATCCCAGCACGCTGTTGTTGAAGACAATAATCTTCACCGGCAGCTTCATCTGGACAACCGACAGAAAGTCTCCCATCAGCATGCTAAAGCCGCCGTCACCGCACATTGCCACAACCTGGCGTCCTGGTTCTGTGGCTTGTGCGCCGAGTGCCTGCGGCATGGCATTCGCCATCGACCCGTGGTTAAACGATCCGAGCAGACGACGTTTGCCGTTCATTTTCAGATAGCGTGCTGCCCACACCGTTGGCGTACCAACGTCGCAGGTAAAGATGGCATCGTCAGCGGCAAAGTGGCTGATCTGCTGCGCCAGATACTGCGGGTGAATGGCTTTATCGCTGGGTTTGGCTAAATCATCCAGCCCTTTACGCGCCTCGCGATAGTGCTCCAGCGCTTTGTCCAGGAATTGCCGCTCGGTTTTCTCTTCCACCAGAGGCAGTAGGGCACGGAGAGTGGATTTAATATCGCCTACCAGCGCCATATCCACTTTACTGTGCGCGCCAATGCTCGCCGGATTGATATCAATCTGAATAATTTTGGCGTCGGTGGGGTAGAACGGGCGATAGGGGAACTGGGTGCCAAGCAGGATCAGCGTGTCGGCATTCATCATGGTATGGAAGCCGGATGAAAAGCCAATCAGCCCGGTCATACCCACATCATAGGGGTTATCGTACTCAACATGCTCTTTACCACGCAGGGCGTGAACAATCGGCGCTTTGATTTTAGCCGCAAACTCAACCAGTTCTTTATGTGCACCGGCACAGCCGCTGCCGCACATCAGGGCGATATTGCTGGAGTAGCGCAGCAGTTGCGCCAGTTTTCTCAGTTCTTCTTCTTGTGGAGTCACCACCGGGAGCGGTGCATGATACCAGTGCGTGGTGGCGCTTTCAGGTGCAGGTTTTAGCGCCACGTCACCGGGTAAAACCACCACCGAGACGCCACGATTTAATACGGCTTTACGCATGGCAATGGCGAGTACCTGCGGGATCTGTTCTGGGCTGGAAACCAGCTCGCAATAGTGGCTACATTCGCGGAACAACTCTTGCGGGTGGGTCTCCTGAAAATAACCGCTGCCTATTTCACTGGAGGGAATATGCGCGGCGATTGCCAGTACCGGGACGTGGTTACGGTGACAATCAAACAGCCCGTTGATCAGGTGCAGGTTGCCTGGCCCGCACGAGCCTGCGCAGACGGCCAGTTCGCCCGTCAACTGCGCTTCAGCGCCCGCAGCGAAGGCTGCAACCTCTTCATGACGGGTTGGCATCCAGTCAATTGTTCCCATACGATTCAGACTGTCACTCAGACCATTTAGCGAGTCACCCGTTACACCCCAAATGCGTTTTACGCCAGCCTGTTCGAGTGTTTTAGCAATAAAAGCGGCAACCGTTTGTTTCATGGTTTTCCTTCTCCTCTAATGTGATACCGGTTACAAGTTTAGATGAAGATAATAGTTATGCTTCTCATTTCCCCCTTATTTCCGGCAGGTTTCATTTAACCTGCATTAAGCGTAGTTTGTTTTGGACATGGTGAAACAAGGAATAAATTCAAATGGTTATAAAACTATTAAATTCAGTTAACCGAGTACTGACTCACGAAGATTTTGGCAAGTTATTGTTACGCTTTGCCGTAGGTGGGCTGATGCTGTTTCATGGGCTGCATAAACTCTTTGCGGGTATTGATGGCATCAGCGGTATGTTGATAGCGAAAGGTTTCCCAGGCTTTATTGCGTATGGCGTTCTGTTGGGAGAGGTCGTGGCACCGTGCCTGATTATTCTTGGCATCCTGACGCGTCCGGCGGCGTTGGGGCTGGCGTTTACGATGGTTGTGGCATGGCTGATGGTCGGGATGGGGGAAACCTGGACACTGGATAAAACCGGTGCATGGGCGATTGAAAGCCTGGTTTATTTCTTTATCGGCGCGCTGGCCGTGGCGTTTTTGGGGGCGGGGCGTTACTCTGTTGCCGGGAATTCTGCCTGGCGATAGTTACCATCTGAGAGTCAATACCGAGGCGGGAAAGCGTAACATTGCTCCGCCTCGTCGTTCAATTTGTCGCTAATCTATATGTCGTCACTGTTCCATAGTTTGTGCCGACGTCTCAGCGCTCGCTGCGTCAATGCCCTTGCCATCGCGGCGCCTATCTCAGCGCTGACCACCAGTCCCTGAATAAACGGACGATCGTGCATTAACCACGGCAGCCCGCCAAAAGCGATGCGATTGCGGGCGTTTTCCGGCGCTTGCAGCGTGTAATCTTCGCCGATATCCGGGATCTCATCGCCACAGGCCAGCAGTTGATCGCGTAGCGTTGGGAACGGGATATCTTTGCTCTGCAATGCCCGTTGTCCTCGGGCGTCAATAAACACATCAAATTCGCTGCGCTGACCGTGGTGGGAAATTACCGTCATTTCCTGTTCATTCATGCGCTCATAATCTGTGCCAAGCGCGAGGATCTCAATCAGCCCAGCTTCGTGCAGCGCCAGCAGTCGGCGAACTGACTCTGACGGGATTGCCGCATAGTTATCAATAAATACCCGCGCCAGTCCGCGCTTGAAACGTTTTTCGTCGCGGGCATCAAGATGAGGGACTATCTCCTCGATAACCTCGTGCAGGCGCAGCAAGGTATAGCGCCAGGCGACGGTATGTTGTTTCTGCTTGTTGTGCTCAACTTCTACCAGGTTACGTCTCGCCCAGTCAAAAGGGTCATGCCTGAGCCTGTCGTCGAAATAGACTTCGGAGAACGTGTCGGCGTTAAGCGTCGCAAGCGCCACCTGTTGGCACCAGCCTGGCGCCGCGTCTTGCAGTTGTTGCGCCATAAGCTGAAAGATGCGGTCCAGTAATCTGTTTTGTCCATGGGCAATGGCATCTTCAATTGCTTCTGGCGTCGCGATATTCAGCGATTCATACGGAAGGGGGCAGTAAAAATCCGCTTCAGGCAGTACCCCGCTGCGCGACATCAGGGTCAGTTTCAGGTTTTGACTGTCGGATTTAGGTGTGAATTGCAGTGAATGGTCGGTATTGGTAGTGAAGGTGCCATGCTGACTGGCCACAGCCATCGCGGCGTCGATAGCACTTAACGAGGTGCCCAGAATCCCTACCCGGCAAGCACCAATCTGCGCGTCCATCAGACCGGTCCACGGACTGGGGAAAAATTTGCGTTCCTGAGCATCCGTTTCAGGCCACAGATGACCAGTGGCGATAGCGGCGAAATCCACCTCAACGGGCTGTGACGCGTGGTTGATCCACAAAGAAACCCCATTCGGGTCTGCTCGCAGGTCGGTGACTTCGCTTGATTCATGTACGCGAATCGTGAAACCGGCTTTTTGCGCTTTCTCGACAATGGCTAAAAAACGATCGCGATAATAGTCGCCGAGGATCACGCGGGGCAAAAATTGCCGCTCATGCAAAGACGCGCGTTCAATCTGAAACTGGGCCAGATAGTCATCACTTTGATTCTGAAGCCACGTCAGATAACTGATATAGATCGGCGGGATCTCAATGCTGGCTATATTTGCCAGCATGTGGTCTGCGTTGTTGTCGCTATTGTAAGGCATGCCAACGCCCGCCTCTTCAGCTTGCTCGTAAAGCTCTATTTCCAGCGGTTCACCGCGCTCAACCAGGGCATGAAACGTATAAATCCCGGTGGGACCGACGCCGACAATGGCCACTTTTTTCATGGGGATCCTTGTAGAAAGTTCGACGTGCTAGTCGGGGATTATGTTTAATCTGCGCAGGGTAAGTGTGGTCGATAATTTGCGGGGAGAGTGAAAACATCAGAATTTTGCAACGTCTGACAGCATAAAAAAAGGCCACCCGGTACAGCCAGGCGGCCTTTTGCACGTCAGATACCGGCCAATTACGCCAGCACTAAATCACCCTGCGGATGACAGGAACAAGCCAGCACATAACCTTCAGCGATTTCTGCGTCGGTCAGCGTCATGGTGCTGCTGACCGTGTAGTTACCGTCAACCACTTTGGTTTTGCAGCAGCCGCAAACACCTGCACGGCATGCGGCGACAACCGGAACCTTGTTGCTTTCCAGCGCTTCCAGCAGCGTACTGCCCACTGGCGCGTAGAACTCTTTCGCCGGCTGTAGCTTGGTAAACTTCAGGCCACTGGTGGCGGCTTCGGCAACAGGTGTGAAGAACTGCTCTTTAAAGAAGCGCGTCACACCCAGCGCTTTGACTTCTTTCTCGACCAGATCCATATACGGTGCCGGGCCACAGGTCATCACGGTACGCGAGGTCAGATCCGGTACGCTTTTCAGCAGTTCAGTCGTCAGTCGGCCGGAAACAAAACCTTCTGTGGCATTGTTTTCAGCAACTAATGTCACCGGATATTCGCGCCACTCGTCGGCAAAAATGACATCTTGCGGCGAGCGAACGTTAAAGATTACCTGTACATCCGCTTGTGGGCGGTACTTTGCCAACCAGCGACGCATTGACATGATTGGCGTAACACCACAGCCGGCGGCCAGCATCAGGAACTTGTCTTCCGCTTTATCTTCACAGGTGAACTCACCCATTGCATCCGACAGCCAGATATAGTCGCCGCGCTTCACGTCGCGGGTTAGCCACTGTGAACCTGCGCCATCGTCAATCCGGCGGATGGTCAACGTGATGTACTCGCTAACGCCCGGTGTTGAAGAAATGGTGTAAGCACGCAGCGTATCCGCTGAATTACGTACGCTGACCAGTGCATACTGCCCGGCGCGGTAAGGATAATAATCGTGGCATAGCAACGAAATTGTCCATACATCCGGCGTTTCCTGATGGATGTGGTGAACCTGCATCCGCCATGGGCACTGATGAGTTGGCATTGTCATTCTTTACTCCTTACGCGCTCAGCAGTTGCTTCATGTCTTCTTCAACGGTGGTCACGGAACGCAGACCAAATTTCTCGTTGAGAACTGCCAGCAGATCCGGTGTGAAGAAACCAGGTGCAGTCGGGCCAGTGACGATGTTTTTCACGCCCAGAGACAGCAGGGTCAGCAGAATAACAATCGCTTTCTGTTCGAACCAGGAGAGCACCAGAGACAGCGGCAGATCGTTCACGCCACAGCCCAGTTTCTCAGCCAGGGTTACCGCCAGGATGATGGCAGAGTAAGCATCGTTACACTGACCAGCATCCACCAGACGCGGCAGGCCTTCGATATCGCCGAACTCCAGTTTGTTGAAGCGGTATTTACCGCAAGCAAGGGTCAGAATCAGGCAGTCATCCGGCACGCTGGTGGCGAAGTCGGTGAAGTAGTTACGTTCACCACGTGCACCGTCACAACCGCCAACCAGGAAGATGTGACGCAGTTTTTCGCGGCTCACCAGGTCGATCAGGGTATCAGCAGCGCCCAGCAGGGTCTGACGACCGAAACCTACGGTGATCAGGTGCGGGATTTCGCTGTACGGGAAGCCAGCCATCTGCTGTGCCTGAGCGATTACCGGACCGAAGTTGTCGCCTTCGAGGTGGCTCACACCCGGCCAACCGACGATGCTACGGGTCCATATACGGTCGTCGTACGCGCCAACGGTCGGGTCGATGATGCAGTTAGAGGTCATGACGATCGGACCTGGGAAGCGGGCAAACTCTACCTGCTGGTTCTGCCAGCCGCTGCCGTAGTTACCGATCAGGTGCTTGAACTTACGCAGTTCCGGGTAGCCGTGCGCCGGCAGCATTTCACCGTGGGTATAAACGTTAACACCAGTACCTTCGGTCTGCTCCAGCAGGTTGTACAGATCTTTCAGGTCGTGACCGGAGATCAGGATGCACTTACCTTCAGTTGCTTTTACGTTGACCTGAGTCGGGGTCGGGTGGCCGTATTTGGTGGTTTCACCGGCGTCCAGAATGCTCATCACTTTGAAGTTCATCTGGCCGATTTCCATTGAACACTCCAGCAGAGCGTTCATATCGGCAGGCCAGGTACCCAGCCATGCCATGATTTTGTGGTACTGAGCGTAGATATCGTTGTCGTACTGACCGAGAACGTGCGCGTGCTCCATGTAAGCTGCCGCACCTTTCAGTCCGTACAGACACAGCAGACGCAGGCCGAGAATGTTCTCGCCAATGGCTGCTTTGTCTTTGTTCGGGGTAAATTCAGCGGCCTGACGTTGCAGGTCGCCCAGATCGTCGCTGACCAGTTGCAGATCGGCCATCGGGTTGGTGACCGCTGCGTTCGCGTCGATGTTCAGGCATTGCGCTTTCAGGGCATCGCGCATGGCGATAGCTTCACGGGCATAGCCAACAATACGCGGGGAATCGAAGTTAACGTTAGTCAGCGTGGAGAAGAACGCACGCGGCGCAAAGTTATCAACCTCATGGTCGATGATGCCGTATTCACGTGCTTTAACAGCCCATGCAGACAGACCTTGTAGGGAAGCAATCAGCAGATCCTGCAAATCGGAGGTTTCAGCCGTTTTACCGCACATACCCTGCGCGTAAGAGCAGCCGTTTCCTGCCGGAGTACGGATGGTTTGTTCACATTGCACACAAAACATGGTCACACCTTTTAAAGTTATATTTAATATACATGTTTAAGGTTATGCCTGTGCGCGAAGGGATAAAAGGGATTTCTGCTACTACTTGCAGGGAGATTGATTTAGCGCAATTTTGGCGGTAGCTGACTACCGCCAGAGAGGTATTTGTCCCAGCGTCAGGCGGAGAAAAACGCCATTAGCAGAGGCACTAACAGACTCAGAATAAAGCCGTGGACGATGGCTGCTGGGACCATTTCCAGACCGCCGCTGCGTTGTAAAACGGGCAGGGTGAAATCCATTGATGTCGCGCCGCATAATCCCAGCGCGGTAGAGCGGCTGCGGCCCACCATTCCTGGAATCAACATAATGGCGATCAGCTCACGGGCCAGGTCGTTAAAGAAGGCGGCACTACCAATTACGGGCCCGAACGATTCGGTTAACAGAATACCGGACAGGGAATACCAGCCAAAACCTGATGCCATCGCCAGCGCGGTTTTCAGCGGTAGACCGAGGATCAAGGCATTGATAACCCCCGCCAGCATCGAACTGACGACGACGACGACGGCCACGATCATCCCCCGACGGTTCAGCACAATTTGCTTTAAGGTCATGCCGCTATTGCGCAGTTGAATCCCCACCAGGAACAGTAAAAAGATTAACGTATATTCGCTGGCTTCGGTGGCATGCTGCAGAATGGGAAGCCCAGTGAGGCCGAGCAGGAAACCGATGACGACGACGCCGCAAAGCTGAAGCGACTCAAACGCCATTGCAATTCGCGAGGGGAGCTTTTCTTGCTTGTGGTTGTGTCTCCAGGGCAGCGAACGCTCCAGCCAGAACAGCGCCGCAATATTACACAGTATAATGACCGTCACGCTGACCGCAGAATAATGAAGAATGGCTAACAGGTTGCTGGCGAGATTATCCAGAAACGCCAGGCTAATACCCATAAAAAAGAGAATAAGGTAGACGATCCAGCTTAACAGGCGATTGATAAGTTGTAATGCAGCCCTGTGCCGGAGCGGAATAAGGTAGCCCACAATAAGGGGAACCAGAATGATTAACAGCCCTGAAAACATGAAAATCAGATCCTTGCTGAGAAGTAAGACGAAATGCGTCACTATAACCTAAATAATTCAAGTTGCAGGAAGGCGGCAAGGGAGTGAATCCCCGGGAGCGTACATAAGTACGTGACTGGGGGGAGTGAGCGCAGTCAACACATCTGCAACTTGAAGTATAACGGGTATACACACTACTCAATGCAAAGAGGGGAGTAAAGTTGCAAATAAAAGGAAATATAGAGAGGAAAAAAAAGACCTGACTTTCGCCAGGCCTTTTTGTTAGCGATTAATCGCGTTTTTCGAGCAGGGTGCGGTAAATAAGACCGCCGAGAACCCCACCGATAATCGGCATGACCCAGAAGAACCACAATTGTTGCAATGCCCAGCCGCCCTGGAAAATGGCTACTGCGGTACTACGTGCCGGGTTTACGGAGGTGTTGGTGACCGGAATACTGATCAAGTGAATCAGTGTTAACGCCAGACCAATTGCGATAGGTGCAAAACCTGCCGGAGCATGTTTATCGGTCGCGCCGTGGATCACTAATAAGAAACCTGCGGTCAGAATAATTTCAATGACGACGGCAGAAAGCATGGAATAACCGCCTGGTGAATGTTCACCAAAGCCGTTCGAAGCAAAACCACTGGCCGTTGCATCAAAACCTGCTTTACCGCTGGCAATAAGATACAGTGCCGCAGCTGCAACAATACCGCCCACAACCTGAGCAATAACGTAACCAATAACATCTTTTGCCGGGAAACGACCGCCAGCCCATAAACCGAAGGTTACCGCCGGGTTAAAATGCCCACCTGAAATATGACCCACAGCGAATGCCATGGTTAATACTGTCAGGCCGAATGCCAGCGCGACACCGGCAAATCCAATTCCCAATTCCGGGAATGCGGCTGCCAGCACTGCACTACCGCACCCACCAAAAACGAGCCAAAACGTACCGAAGAATTCAGCTGCTAATTTCCTGAACATAACCACCTCAATTAAAAGTTCCGGGTTCGTGTTCCTTGCCCGGTAATTCATCGCTAAAAGGGACGATGATGAAAGAGCGGGTATTTTAGAAAAAAATATCATCCCTTCGCCAGTTAAATTGATGAAAAAATTTGATTTAAGGCAATATGTTGCGATTCCTTTTTGAATCTTGGGTGAATGAAGCATAGTTCAATTAGCGAAAGGACGATGATTAAGTTCTGAAATTATATTCAGGAGAAAACATAAGAAGAATATTCTTATTTTTTTTGCTTTTGCGATTCACGCCAGGTTGATATCGGGTGTCCTGAGCGCCCGCTTGCCGTTATACTCCTGATAACTTGAAGGAAAAAGTTAGCATTTCCGGAGGCTATATGATTCTCGAACGCGTTGAGATTGTTGGATTTCGCGGTATTAACCGTCTGTCGTTGATGCTGGAGCAGAGCAACGTGCTGATTGGGGAGAACGCGTGGGGTAAATCCAGTCTGCTGGATGCTTTAACCCTGCTGCTGTCGCCGGAGTCAGACTTGTATCATTTTGTCCGCGAGGATTTCTGGTTCCCGCCGGGTGATATACAGGGCAGGGAACACCACCTGCACATTATCCTGACGTTTCGTGAATCCCAGCCGGGTCGTCACCGGGTGCGTCGCTATCGTCCTCTGGAAGCCAGTTGGACGCCTTGCCAGGATGGCTATCACCGCATTTTTTATCGCCTGGAAGGCGAGTGTGCGGATGACGGTAGCGTTCTGACCTTACGCAGTTTTCTTGATGGCGACGGCCATCCATTACCTCTCGATGACATTAACGATCAGGCGCGCCACCTTGTGCGTCTGATGCCGGTACTGCGTCTGCGCGACGCGCGATTCATGCGACGGATCCGCAACGGTACCGTGCCGGACTCGGCGGATGTCGAAGTCACCGCCCGCCAACTGGATTTTCTGGCGCGTGAGCTGGCTACCCGGCCGCAAAACCTGACCGACGGGCAGATCCGCCAGGGGTTATCGGCCATGGTTCAGTTGTTGGAGCACTATTTTTCCGAGCAGGGGGCTGGCCAGTCCCGCTACCGTCTGATGCGCCGTCGCTCCAATAACGAACAACGGAGCTGGCGCTATCTGGACATTATTAACCGCATGATTGATAAACCCGGCGGACGTACGCACCGGGTTATTCTGTTGGGCCTGTTTTCGACCTTGTTGCAGGCCAAAGGCACGCTAAGGCTGGACAAAGACGCCCGACCTTTACTGCTGGTGGAAGATCCGGAAACGCGTTTACATCCCATCATGCTGTCGGTGGCCTGGCACTTGTTGAATTTACTGCCTCTGCAGCGAGTGGCGACCACCAACTCCGGTGAGCTGCTGTCCCTTACGCCTGTTGAGCATGTTGTTCGTCTGGTACGTGAATCATCCCGCGTCGCTGCCTGGCGGCTGGGGCCGGGTGGGATCAGTGCAGAAGATGGTCGGCGAATCGCATTTCATATTCGTTTTAATCGTGCGTCATCGTTGTTTGCCCGCTGCTGGCTGCTGGTGGAAGGTGAAACGGAAACATGGGTTATTAACGAACTGGCCCGCCAGTGCGGACACCACTTTGATGCAGAAGGGATTAAAGTCATTGAATTTGCCCAGTCCGGTCTTAAGCCGCTGGTTAAATTCGCCCGCCGGATGGGGATAGAGTGGCATGTGCTGGTCGATGGCGATGAAGCCGGGAAAAAGTACGCGGCCACGGTACGTAGCTTATTGAATGACGACAGAGAGGAAGAGCGTGAGCATTTGACCATGCTCCCCGCGCTGGATATGGAACACTTTATGTATCGCCAGGGGTTTGCTGACGTCTTTCACCGGGTGGCGCAAATCCCTGAGAATGTGCCTATGAATATGCGCAAAATTATCTCCAAGGCGATACATCGTTCGTCAAAACCGGATTTGGCCATTGAGGTGGCGATGGAAGCCGGGCGGCGGGGCGTTGATGCGGTGCCAACGCTGCTGCGAAAAATGTTTTCCCGCGTGCTGTGGCTGGCACGCGGCAGAGCGGATTAGTGGCGAAACATCGACGACAGCTGCGAATGGATGCTGTCCAGTAGCTGATAGCGGCGGCGGTATTCTGCGCGTTTTTTGCTGGCAATATCCGCCTCGCTTTTTCGCGCCAGCGTGCGTGGAATATGATAGTACCCGTTGCTGTCGCACTCACCGCCAACCGACTCCCAAAAAGTGTTGTAGTCGGAAAGAATTACCTTGTTTTTATCGTCGTAGCGCGGGCTACGAAAAATATGCTGTTCATTGCTTACAGCCAGAATTTGTTCGATATTTAATTGTTCCGCAAAACAGCAAATGGCTTCCATCACAATACGTTTTGGGAAAATCCCATGGCATGATTTGGTCGCTTTTTGAATTTCTTCATGTGGCAGTAATCGGCTTCCTCCCTGTAACCCGCCAATAAACAACGTACTGTTCCCTTCATAATTGCACAGCGTAAACGTCATTTCCGCTAAAGTCTCGCCAGCGCAATTGCGTACCAGAATGGTGCTTTCACCTTCTTTATCCAGTATGATGAATGAAGTCATTATTACACTAAATACTTCGCTATTTTTTCCCTCAATTTGTGCTAGTTGTAATCCATCTTCACTTAAATAATCCTTAAATTCAGTGGCTGAAAAAAAGCTGCGGATAGCATTGTAGTGATAACGCACGGCATCCAGTTTCGTTTTGTGGTCAAGGTTTTTCGCGAGATAGGCGCGATGCAAACGAACCGGCAATCGTGGCTGGCGTGCAAGTATGCTATCAAGGTCAGGCCATTGCGCCAACTCGGTCATCCATTCACGCGTTAATCGCGGCATAAGCGCTGAGCGCAACAAAAACTTACGACGAAAGCTACGCTGATGCCAAAATTGTCCTGGGCGCCAATGTCCGGTCATCAGGCTACAAAAGAGGCTAAAACTTGTGACTGGTTTTGAAGAAAGAAAAGTGCTTTCAGTTAGCTGGCTCATAATATAAATCCGATTGATACCTTTGTACTAATTTCAGCACAGCGGATCTTAACCATTCATCAATAACTCTGTTATTCTTGCGCTTTTCAACGGCGATTTATTTAACGTTGATGTTTAGCACTCCACTCTGGTGGGCGTATTGGGGGAATTGGGACATTTATGAAGCTCAAGGGAAAAATCAAAAAACGCTATTTTCTGTTCGCCGTCATCCTTATTGTGGCGGTAATTGCACTTTGGCGAACGCTTAATGCACCTTTACCTCAGTATCAAACATTAATTGTTCGTCCTGGCGATCTGCAACAAAGCGTGCTGGCGACCGGTAAGCTGGATGCGCTGCGTAAAGTTGACGTCGGGGCGCAGGTCAGCGGGCAGTTAAAAACGCTGTCGGTTGCGATTGGCGATAAAGTGAAAAAAGATCAGTTGCTCGGTGTTATCGATCCTGAACAGGCGCAAAACCAAATCAAAGAGGTTGAAGCGACGCTGATGGAATTGCGCGCCCAGCGTTTACAAGCCGAAGCTGAGTGGAAGCTGGCGCGGGTCACTCTCTCCCGCCAACAACAGCTGGCGAAAACTCAGGCCGTTTCACAGCAGGATCTCGACACGGCGGCCACCGAAATGGCGGTCAAACAGGCGCAAATTGGCACAATTGACGCGCAAATTAAGCGTAATCAGGCCTCTCTCGATACGGCAAAAACCAACCTTGATTACACCCGCATCGTTGCGCCAATGGCTGGCGAAGTAACACAAATTACTACCCTGCAGGGGCAAACCGTTATTGCCGCCCAGCAGGCACCTAACATTCTGACCCTGGCCGATATGAGCACCATGCTGGTGAAAGCGCAGGTTTCTGAGGCTGATGTAATTCACCTGCATCCTGGGCAAAAGGCCTGGTTTACCGTGCTGGGCGATCCGCAGACGCGCTACGAAGGTAAGCTCAAAGATGTTCTTCCGACGCCAGAGAAAGTGAATGATGCGATTTTCTACTATGCCCGCTTCGAAGTTCCCAACCCGAAAGGGATCCTGCGTCTGGATATGACCGCGCAGGTCCATATCCAGCTCACTGATGTCAAAAATGTCCTGACGATCCCGCTGTCGGCGCTGGGCGATCCTATCGGCAACAATCGTTATAACGTCAGGCTGCTGCGTAACGGCGAAACCCGCGAACGTGAAGTGGTTATCGGCGCGCGTAATGACACCGATGTGGAGATCGTGAAAGGGCTGGAAGAGGGGGATGAAGTCATTACCGGTGAGGGCAACGCTGGAGCTGCAAAATGACGGCATTGCTTGAACTGAGCCATATCCGCCGCAGCTATCCGTCAGGCGAAGGCCAGGTTGAGGTGTTGAAGGACGTATCCTTGAGCATTCAGGCCGGGGAAATGGTGGCGATTGTCGGGGCGTCGGGTTCGGGTAAATCGACGCTGATGAACATTCTCGGCTGTCTGGATAAGCCAACCAGCGGTACGTATCGGGTTGCCGGACGCGATGTCTCTACGCTGGATAGCGATGCGCTAGCGCAGCTGCGTCGTGAGCATTTCGGTTTTATCTTCCAGCGCTATCACCTGCTGTCGCATTTAACCGCCGCACAAAACGTTGAGGTACCGGCGGTCTATGCGGGCACTGAACGTAAGCAGCGCCTGGCGCGTGCGCAGGAATTACTCCAGCGGCTGGGGCTGGGTGACCGGGTTGACTATCAACCTTCCCAGCTTTCCGGTGGTCAGCAGCAGCGGGTCAGTATCGCGCGTGCGCTGATGAACGGGGGGCAGGTTATTCTTGCCGACGAACCCACCGGCGCACTGGATAGCCATTCCGGCGAAGAGGTGATGGCGATTTTGCATCAGCTGCGCGATCGCGGGCATACGGTAATTATCGTTACTCACGACAGCCAGGTCGCCGCGCAGGCCGAACGGGTCATTGAAATTCGTGACGGCGAGATTGTGCGCAATCCACCGCCACAGAAACCCTCTGGCGGACGCGATATCGCGGAGCCAACGGTGAAAACGGCATCCGGCTGGAGCCAGTTTGTCAGCGCTTTTCGTGAAGCGCTTACCATGGCCTGGCTGGCAATGGCCGCGAATAAGATGCGTACGCTACTGACCATGCTTGGGATCATCATCGGTATTGCTTCGGTGGTGTCGATCGTGGTGGTTGGCGATGCGGCTAAACAGCTGGTACTGGCAGATATTCGCGCTATTGGTACTAACACCATTGATATCTATCCAGGCAAAGACTTCGGCGACGACGATCCGCAATATCAACAGGCGCTGAAGTATGATGATTTGACGGCGCTACAGAAGCAGCCCTGGGTCAGTTCAGTAACGCCTGCGGTGTCGAAGAACCTGCGGTTACGCTATGGCAATATCGACGTTGCTGCCAGTGCTAATGGCGTGAGCGGCGACTATTTCAACGTCTATGGTATGACATTTAGCGAAGGGACCACCTTTAACGCCGAGCAACTGGCGGGGCGCGCTCAGGTGGTGGTGCTCGACAGTAATACCCGTCGTCAGTTGTTCCCCAATAAAGCGAAAGTTGTTGGCGAAGTCGTGCTGGTGGGGAATATGCCTGCCACGGTGATTGGTGTTGCAGAAGAGAAACAGTCGATGTTTGGCAGTAGCAAGATCCTGCGTGTCTGGCTGCCTTATAGCACTATGTCCGGGCGAATCATGGGACAGTCGTGGCTGAACTCGATCACCGTGCGGGTGAAGGATGGTTTTGACAGTGCCCAGGCCGAACAGCAACTGACCCGACTGTTGACGTTGCGCCACGGTAAGAAGGATTTCTTCACCTGGAATATGGACGGCATCTTGAAAACCGCCGAAAAGACCACACGTACATTACAACTCTTCCTGACGCTGGTGGCGGTGATTTCGCTGGTGGTCGGTGGGATTGGCGTGATGAATATTATGCTGGTTTCAGTAACCGAACGAACGCGTGAGATTGGCATTCGTATGGCGGTTGGTGCTCGCGCCAGTGACGTGCTGCAACAGTTCTTAATTGAAGCGGTGTTAGTGTGTCTGGTTGGCGGCGCGTTGGGCATTAGCCTGTCGATGCTGATCGCTTTTACGCTACAGCTATTTCTGCCGGGCTGGGAAATTGGATTCTCACCCGTCGCGCTGTTGACGGCGTTCCTGTGTTCGACTGCAACCGGGGTGTTGTTTGGCTGGCTACCGGCGCGGAATGCGGCACGTCTGGATCCGGTAGATGCTCTGGCGCGGGAATAATGCCACAGAGATAAAAATGCCAGCCGCAAGGGCTGGCATTTTGACTGCGGGATGTACACAATGAGACAGAAGAGCTATGCGACAGCTTCTGCTTCAATGACAGGCACGATGACACTGGCATGATTGCCTTTTGGCCCCTGGTGGACATCAAACTGGACAGACTGTCCGGCTTTTAGCGTTCTGTAACCATCCATCTGAATGGTGGAGTAATGGGCGAAAATATCTTCGCCGCCGCCTTCGGGGCAAATGAAACCAAACCCTTTGGCGTTGTTGAACCACTTAACAGTACCCGTTTCCATACTTCGACATCCTTCGTAAATCTTATATAAGTAAGATGGAATGAACCGGTGGCGGAGTGGGGGCTGTTCAAAACCTCGCCAACTCTCGAGACTACAATTTAGAGAAATCAGGCGGGGCGTCAAGCGCCATGCAGACGGAATAGGGTAAAAATGCATCAAAATTTGAAGCAGTTAACGCTATTGTCGGTTATGTGACAGATGTCGCGGATGGCACTAATAGATGATAGTTATCTAATACTTGAGGTAGATTGATTGTGCGCATAGGCTGCTTGTCAGCGGCAAGATTTTCTGCCGGAAACCGTAACTGAAGATGACGACTGACAATGGGTAAGACGAACGACTGGCTGGATTTCGATCTGCTGGCGGAAGACAAATTGCGCGACGCGCTAAAACCGCCATCTATGTATAAAGTGATATTAGTCAATGATGATTACACTCCGATGGAGTTTGTTATTGACGTGTTACAAAAATTCTTTTCTTATGATGTAGAACGTGCAACGCAACTGATGCTTGCAGTTCACTATCAAGGCAAAGCTATCTGCGGTGTGTTCACTGCCGAAGTGGCTGAAACCAAAGTAGCGATGGTGAACAAATATGCGAGGGAGAACGAGCATCCGTTGCTGTGTACGCTGGAAAAAGCCTGAATGCAGGCATAAACATTGGGGGAGGTGCCTATGCTCAATCAAGAACTGGAACTCAGTTTAAACATGGCTTTCGCCAGAGCGCGCGAGCACCGACATGAGTTTATGACCGTCGAGCACTTGTTACTGGCGTTGCTCAGTAACCCATCGGCCCGCGAAGCGCTGGAAGCGTGTTCTGTGGATCTGGTGGCGCTCCGTCAGGAACTCGAAGCCTTCATTGAACAGACCACACCTGTATTGCCTGCCAGTGAGGAAGAACGCGACACGCAGCCAACGTTGAGTTTTCAGCGTGTACTGCAACGCGCGGTCTTTCATGTTCAGTCCTCCGGGCGCAATGAAGTTACCGGCGCAAATGTGCTGGTCGCTATCTTCAGCGAGCAGGAATCTCAGGCGGCTTATCTGCTGCGTAAGCATGAAGTGAGCCGCCTTGATGTGGTGAATTTTATTTCTCATGGCACGCGCAAAGACGAACCCAGTCAGTCTTCTGACTCTGGGAATCAGCCAAATAACGAAGAGCAAGCTGGCGGGGAGGACCGTATGGAAAACTTCACGACTAACCTTAACCAGCTTGCCCGAGTGGGCGGAATTGATCCGCTCATTGGCCGGGACAAAGAGCTGGAGCGCGCCATTCAGGTACTGTGCCGTCGCAGAAAAAACAACCCGCTGCTGGTGGGAGAGTCTGGTGTCGGTAAAACCGCCATTGCTGAAGGGCTCGCCTGGCGTATCGTCCAGGGTGATGTGCCTGAAATCATGGCTGATTGCACCCTTTACTCCCTGGATATCGGCTCGCTGTTGGCTGGCACCAAATATCGCGGTGATTTTGAGAAACGCTTTAAGGCGCTGCTGAAACAGCTGGAACAGGATACTAACAGCATTCTGTTTATCGATGAGATCCACACCATTATCGGTGCGGGTGCGGCATCGGGCGGCCAGGTGGATGCGGCTAACCTGATCAAGCCGCTGCTCTCCAGCGGTAAGATCCGTGTGATAGGGTCCACAACCTATCAGGAATTCAGCAATATCTTTGAAAAAGATCGTGCGTTAGCGCGTCGTTTCCAGAAAATCGATGTCACTGAGCCATCGGTAGAAGAGACCGTGCAGATAATCAACGGTCTGAAGCCGAAATACGAAGCGCACCATGACGTCCGCTATACCGCCAAAGCGGTGCGTGCAGCGGTCGAACTGGCGGTGAAATATATTAACGATCGTCATCTGCCGGATAAAGCGATTGACGTGATTGATGAGGCGGGCGCGCGTGCACGTCTGATGCCGGTCAGCAAGCGCAAGAAAACCGTCAACGTGGCGGATATCGAGTCCGTTGTGGCCCGCATTGCGCGGATCCCGGAGAAGAGCGTTTCGCAGAGCGATCGCGACACGCTGAAAAACCTGGGCAACCGTCTGAAAATGCTGGTATTCGGACAGGATAAAGCCATTGAGGCGCTGACTGAAGCGATCAAAATGAGCCGTGCCGGTCTGGGACACGAACATAAACCGGTCGGTTCGTTCCTCTTTGCCGGACCAACTGGCGTCGGTAAGACCGAAGTCACGGTGCAGTTGTCCAAAGCACTCGGCATTGAACTGCTGCGTTTTGATATGTCCGAATATATGGAACGCCACACCGTCAGCCGCCTGATTGGTGCGCCTCCGGGGTATGTCGGTTTCGACCAGGGCGGTTTGCTGACCGATGCTGTTATTAAGCATCCGCATGCGGTGCTGCTGCTGGATGAAATCGAAAAAGCGCACCCGGATGTCTTTAACCTGCTGCTGCAAGTGATGGATAACGGCACGCTGACCGACAATAACGGGCGTAAAGCGGATTTCCGCAACGTGGTGCTGGTCATGACCACCAACGCCGGTGTACGTGAAACTGAGCGTAAATCGATTGGGTTGATTCATCAGGACAACAGTACTGATGCAATGGGCGAAATCAAAAAAGTGTTTACGCCGGAATTCCGTAACCGTCTCGACAACATTATCTGGTTCGATCATCTCTCTACCGAGGTGATTCATCAGGTTGTTGATAAGTTTATCGTCGAGCTTCAGGTTCAGCTGGATCAGAAAGGTGTCTCTCTGGAAGTGAGTCAGGAAGCACGTGACTGGCTGGCAGAGAAAGGCTATGACCGCGCAATGGGCGCACGTCCAATGACGCGTGTGGTCCAGGATAACCTGAAAAAACCATTGGCTAACGAACTGCTGTTCGGTTCGCTGGTGGATGGTGGCCAGGTGACCGTTGCGCTGGATAAAGAGAAAAATGAGCTGACCTATGGTTTCCAGAGTGCACAAAAGCACAAGCCAGAAGCAGCACATTAATCTTTAATCACCTAATCAGCCGGGCGCAATGCCCGGTTTTTTTTCGCCTGATAAAAGTGATTTGAATTGGGATATTCAGGGAGTTTAAACGGCAGGCAAAAAATAAGCCTGCGTAAGGGAGATTACGCAGGCTAAGGAGGTGGTTCCTGGTACAGCTAGCATTTATGGGTTATGTTTTTCAGCGGAGGGGATAATACCCTTAATGAACGAAACGGTATGTGATCGATTTCTAAGAATCTTCCGAACGCTGAAAAATAACCGTAATTAACTACTTAGTATGCGGGTTGCGCGTGGACTCACCGGTAAAATTACGCATCAACAATGCATAATTCAGATCGATATCCTCTGGTACTGGCATCCACACGGTGTAACCGTCGCCCGGCGCAACCGGCATGGCTTCACCTTTCGCGTTTTCCATCTGTTCGAGGGTAAAGTTAATGTTGCCCTGTGGGGTCATCAGCTCCAGGCTGTCGCCGACGGTGAATTTGTTTTTCACCAGTACGGCGGCCAGTTCACCTTTACGTTCGCCGGTAAATTCGCCGACAAACTGCTGACGCTCGGAAACAGAGAAGCCGTATTCGTAGTTCTGATAGTCGTCATGGGTATGACGGCGCAGGAACCCTTCGGTGTAACCACGATGCGCCAGACCTTCCAGCGTTTCCAGCAGTTGCGGGTCGAACGGTTTACCGGCTGCGGCATCATCAATGGCTTTACGATAGACCTGCGCGGTACGTGCACAGTAATAGTATGACTTGGTGCGGCCTTCGATCTTCAGGGAATGCACGCCCATCTGCGTCAGGCGTTCAACGTGGGCAATGGCACGCAAATCCTTCGAGTTCATGATGTAAGTGCCATGTTCGTCTTCGAACGCGGTCATATACTCACCCGGACGCTGGGCTTCTTCAATCATAAAGACTTTGTCTGTCGGTGCGCCAATACCCAGCGTAGGCTCAACGTTTTGTACCGGAATAGGCTCGTACTTATGCACGATATTGCCCACCACGTCTTCTTTGCCTTCCTGCACGTTGTATTCCCAGCGACAGGCATTGGTGCAGGTACCCTGGTTAGGGTCACGCTTGTTGATGTAGCCAGAGAGCAGGCAACGGCCGGAGTAGGCCATACACAGCGCGCCGTGAACGAAGATCTCAAGCTCCATATCCGGAACCTGGGTGCGGATCTCTTCGATTTCTTCCAGCGACAGCTCGCGGGAGAGGATCACGCGGGTCAGTCCCATCTGCTTCCAGAATTTCACCGTCGCCCAGTTTACGGCGTTAGCCTGTACTGAAAGGTGAATGTCCATGTCAGGGAAGTTTTCGCGCACCAGCATAATCAGACCAGGGTCTGACATGATCAGTGCATCCGGCCCCATTTCCACCACCGGTTTCAGATCACGAATGAAGGTCTTCAGCTTGGCATTGTGTGGGGCAATGTTAACCACCACATAGAATTTTTTACCCAGTTCATGGGCTTCATTAATGCCGAGCTGCAGGTTTTCGTGGTTGAATTCGTTGTTGCGTACGCGCAGTGAGTAACGCGGTTGGCCCGCATACACAGCGTCAGCGCCATAGGCGAAAGCGTAACGCATGTTTTTCAGCGTTCCCGCCGGGGAAAGGAGTTCCGGTTTAAACATAATTTTCTCGTTCTGATGACAGGTCAGACTCGCCTCACTCAATGAGGCGATTAGGGGAGTGCCCCCATATTAAGGGCGGGCATTGTAGCGCTGCGAGGAAGTCAGGTAAAGAAAAACGCCGGGCGACAGCGTTGCGTTACCCGGCTGAGCAAATAATTATCAGGTCTTATCTTTTATCGTCTGACTGACACCATTGGTCTTAACTGAAGCAATACCGGTCTCGCGTGACTGTTCATTCGCATACAGTTGACTGCTACCAATAATCTGGTGGTTTGCAGCTTTCAGGTTGAAATGTAATTTGCCATTAGACGCTGTTTTTTTCTCATAACGCTCATCCAGAGGGCTGTTAGCATGGACAGATGCGATCCCTTTTTCTGCAGCACCTTTTGTAGTGTAAAGCTCACTGGTAAGGATTATTTCCCCGTTCCCAGCTTTAAGAACAAAGCGGTACTGATCATCGCTACTCTTACTTAATTCAAACCAACCAGCCATATGAACTCCTTGATTAAAAGTTTTATATCAAACAGTTATTGACGACAGTATTGTCAGAAAGAGTATGAGCGATATTTGGAGAGTTGCTAGTTACCAGGGCTCACGGAGCAGCGGAGCCCTGAAGGGCAGGAGAGTTTAAGCAATTCGGCAGGCGTCGGCTTCCCAGCGATACCCCACGCCATAGACCGCGCGGATAAACGACTGCTCGGTATCCAGCGACTCCAGCTTGCGTCGCAGGTTCTTAATATGGCTGTCGATGGTGCGGTCGGTAACGACGCGGTAATCGTCATAGAGATGATTGAGCAACTGTTCACGGGAGAACACTTTACCCGGCTCATGTGACAACGTTTTAAGTAAGCGGAATTCGGCGGGCGTTAAATCGAGCATCTTCCCACGCCAGGAGGCCTGAAAACGGCCTTCATCGACGATAAGCGGGCTGTCTGCATCCATTTGTTGCAGTTCGCGCTGCGGTTTGCAGCGGCGCAGGATCGTTTTTACGCGCGCGACAACTTCGCGCGGGCTGTAAGGTTTACAAATATAATCATCAGCACCGATCTCCAGCCCCAGCAGGCGATCAATCTCTTCGATTTTAGCGGTTACCATCATGATGGGGACTTCTGAGAAGCGGCGGATTTCCCGACACAGAGTCAGACCGTCGGTACCGGGCAGCATCAGATCCAACAAGATCAGATCGGGCGGCGTTTGGCGCACGTAAGGCAGAACCAGGTCGCCGTGGTTGATCAGCGTAGGGGCATAGCTCGCTGCCCGCAGGTAGTCGATCAGCAGTTGCCCCAGCTTAGGCTCATCTTCCACGATCAGAATACGCGGTGTGTTTTCATCAATGGGTAACTCAGTCATACATCTCTCTGTAAATCGCGTTCCAGCGGTAACTCTACTGTAATGCTAACCCCACCAAAAGGCGAATGGGCGGCGCGGATTAGACCATTATGCGCTTGTACGATATTGACGCAAATCGCCAGCCCCAACCCGGAACCTCCGCTGGCGCGGTTGCGCGAGCCTTCGGTGCGATAAAATCGTTCAAACAGCTTCTGTAACTGCTCGTCACTTACGCCGGGAGCGGAATCAGCGAAGGTTAATAACACCATGCGTTCGCGTTGTTCGGCGCTGATATGCAACCCGCCACCGCTATCGGTGTAGCGCAGACTGTTTTCCAGCAGGTTGTTGAACAACTGCATCAGACGATCCCTGTCACCAAATACCGTCATGCTGTCGGGGAGCGAAAGCTGTATGGTCAATCCACGGCTGGCGAAGCGTTCACGAAATGCGCCGCTTGCCACTTCCAATAGGGGGATGAGGTCCAGCGATGTTTTCTGGTAGGCCAGCGCGCCTTCATCTGACATGGAGAGCTGATGAAGGTCGTCAACCAGTTTGGTGAGCGTACCGACTTCAGCCTGCAACGAGGCAACGGAGTCAGGGGTAAACTGGCGGACACCATCCTGAATGGCCTCCAGTTCACCGCGCAACACCGCCAACGGCGTACGCAGTTCGTGAGAAATATCGGCCATAAAGTCACGACGCATCTGCTGGTTTTTTTCCAGTGTACTGGCGAGCTGGTTGAAGTCCTGCGCCAGCTTGCCCAGCTCATCCGTACTGGTTGGCGTAACGCGAGTGGTGAAATCGCCCGCCGCCAGTTTGTGCGTGCCTTCCACCAACCGCTTAACCGGGGCCAGCAGGCTGCGCGCCAGCGTAAACGTCGCCAGCGCGGCCAGGATCGTGGAGAGCGCAACGATAAGCCAGCTGGATCGTCGTTGCTGCATGTCGAAATTGATATCCGTATTCCGCGTTAAGCGTTCCACAGGAGAGGCAATCACGGCGCCCACTTCGCTACCGTTAACGCGTATGGGATGGCGCATGCCGTCGCGAGGAACTGGGCCGCGCGGGCCGACAAGCACACGGGCGTTTTGGTCGACAACCCAAAACTGTGTACGCCAGCCGTGCGGCGGCATGCCTGGACCCGGTTTATCATCGTCGTTGTCGTGTTCAAAAGAGCGCAGGATCTGGAAAACAAAACGATCGTTATTGCGTAAGAATCGCCAGTTGCCGTGCTGCTCGTACTGCTCGCTTAACGCGTCGCTGAGCATTTGCAGCCGCTGTTCGTTGCCGTGCTTGATATAGTCAATAAAACCACGTTCGAAGCTAATGCGTACGGCCCAGTGCATGCTGATCAGCAACACAATGCAGGTGGCGAAAATTGCCAGAAACAGTTTGCCGGTGATACCGGGCCGCCAGAACTTCATCAGGTGCTCCTTTTGCGCCGTGAAATCACCGCGTTGGTTTGCGTGTCGTTCGGCACGCGGGCAAAAATAATGGCGGGCAGCGCAATAATGAAGGCGATGCACAGCCAGGTATACATAAAGACGGTATGCGTACTTCCACTGTCGATGGCGATATGCTGTTGGCCGAACATGCCCAGCAGCAGGCCTGCGATGGTCACACCAATACTCATCGACAGCTGCATGATCATCGACAGCAGGCTGTTACCGCTGCTGGCCAGATCGTCAGGCAGATCTTTTAACGTAAGCGTGTTCATGGATGAAAAACGCGTTGAGTTGACCATTCCCTGTAAAAACAGCACGAAGGGCAGGGCGTAATACCAGCCCAGCAGTGCCGTGGTCATTAGCAACAGACTGACCAGCGAAAGGCCAAGCGTAGTGGTAATCAGCACACGACGGTAACCAAAGCGGTTAACGACCTGCACCACAATGCGCTTCATGCCCATACTGCCCAGCACCATCGGGATCATCATCAGCCCGGCATGAAAAGGTGAAAAACCGAGGCCAATCTGTAAAAACACCGGTGTCATAAACGGCAACATGCCGCTGCCGATGCGTCCGGCAAAACTGCCGAACAGACCTAGCGAGAAGGTTGGTGTGCGAAACAGATTCAGGCTGAATAGCGCACGCGGATTACGATGGGCGTGTTTCAGATACAGCGCAATAGCCAACACCCCGCAGATAACCAACGCCGCCAGCGTGATACTGGAGAGGCCGGTTCCTTTGCTGCCATCGAGCGCCAGCGTCAGTACCGCCATGCCGACCGCCAGCATCGCGAACCCTGAGAGGTCGAAACGTCGGGTTTGCATGGTGTAGTTGGGCATCAGCATTAACGTCGCTATCGCGCCGACAATGCCTACCGGAATGTTAATCAAAAATATCCAGTGCCAGGAGGCGTATTCAACCAGAATTCCGCCTAACGCCGGGCCCAGCAGCGGGCCGATTTGACCGGGTAAAGTGACAAACGTCATTGCCGCCATATATTGCTCACGCGGGACGATTTTCATCACCGTTAGCCTGCCGACCGGCACCATCATCGCACCGCCAACGCCTTGTAAGACGCGCGCCATCACCAGCTCGTTGAGCGTGCTGGACCCGGCGCAAAAAAGCGAGCCAAGCGTAAACAGGATGATGGCGGTGAAGAAGATATTACGCACGCCAACTTTGTCCGCCAGCCATCCGCTGGCGGGCAGCATCACGGCAACAGTTAAAACATATGACACAATGACCATATGCATGTGTAACGGGCTTTCCCCGAGGCTTGCCGCCATCGAGGGAAGCGCGGTGTTAACGATGGTGGTATCCAGCGACTGCATAAAAAAGCCAAATGCCACAATCCAAAGTTGCCAGCGGGTGCTGTCGGGAAGTTCTGTCATAACTCTGCTACCGGTTTGCTGTTTTTACGCGAAAAACGCAGACGCAGACGGTCGAAAAAGAGATAGACCACGGGCGTGGTGTACAGCGTCAGGAGCTGGCTCACGACCAGCCCACCGACAATGGTTATCCCCAAAGGCTGACGCAGTTCAGAGCCATCGCCTGCGGATAACACCAACGGCAACGCGCCAAACAACGCCGCCAGCGTGGTCATCATTATTGGGCGAAAGCGCAACAAGCAGGCCTGGAAAATAGCTTCTTCCGGCTGTAGCTTGCCGTTTCTCTGCGCTTCCAGCGCAAAATCGACCATCATGATGGCGTTTTTCTTCACAATGCCAATTAATAGCATGATCCCTATCAGGGCGATTAGGCTGAATGGGGCATTGAACAGCTCCAGCGCTAACAACGCCCCGACGCCAGCCGAAGGTAGCGTGGAGAGAATGGTCAGCGGATGGACATAGCTTTCATACAGCATACCCAGCACGATATAAACCGTGGCGATGGCGGCGATAATCAGGATCACCTGCGAATTCATGGTGTCCTGAAATACCTGTGCGGTACCGGCAAAGCTACCGCGAACCGTGGAAGGGACGCCTAGCTGGGTCATGGTTCTGTTGATGGCCTCTGTCGCTTCTGACAGTGAAGAACCTGTCGGCAGGTTAAACGACACGGTTGAGGCGGCAGACAAACCCTGATGATTCACAGACAGCGGCGCATTCGCCGGCTGCCATTTAGCAAAGTACGATAACGGGATCGCTTTACCGTCATTGTTGATGACGAACATTTTGTCCAGTGCGCTGATGTCCTGGGTGTAACGTCGATCGACCTCCATCACCACTTTGTACTGGTTCATCGGCTGATAGATGGTAGAGATCTGTCGTTGTCCGAAAGCATTATTCAACAGGCTGTTGGCGGCTGCCACGTCGATCCCCAGACGAGACATGGTGTCGCGATCGTAAATCAGATTCATCTCCGCGCCATTGTCCTGCTGATCGGAGTTGACGTCTGCCAGTTGGGGCAGGGCGGCAAGCGCCTTACGGATCTTCGGTTCCCACTCACGCAGCGCCGCGAGATCGTCGGACAGCAATGTGTATTGATAGCTGGCGTTGGCCTGGCGTCCACCAACGCGAATATCTTGCACCGCCATTAAAAACAGATTCGCACCTGGCTCTTTTGAAAGCGCGACGCGCAGGCGGTCGATCACCTGCTGAGCGGTTTCATGGCGCTCATCACGTGGCTTGAGGGTAATAAACATCATCCCGCTGTTGACCCGCGAACCACCGGTAAAACCGGTGACGTTATTCACCGCCGGGTCGTCGCGGATGATCTTCATAAAGTCCTGCAGTTTGCCGCGCATGGCCTGAAATGAGATGCTCTGGTCGGCCTGGATCCCACCCATCAATACACCCGTATCCTGCTCCGGGAAGAAGGTTTTGGGGATGGAAATATAAAGCCAGATATTCAGCGCGATGGTGCCAAGTAACACCACGCCTACCAGCCGCGTATGGCGTAGCACCCATTTAAGCGAGGTGCCGTAACTCTGTTGCAGCGCCACTAGCACACGACCAAAACCCCGCTTGCGAGACTGTTCGCGCGGGGTGCTGGATTTGAGCATCCAGCCGCACATCATTGGCGTTAATGTCAGCGACACCAGCAGCGAGATACCGATAGCAACCGACAGCGTGACAGCAAACTCACGCAGCAAGCGCCCAGGCAATCCGCCCATTAACAGCAGTGGCAGGAACACCGCCACCAGCGACAGACTCATGGAGAGCACGGTGAATCCCACTTCGCGCGTACCCTGTAACGCCGCCTGGAGCGGCTTCATTCCTGCTTCCAGGTGGCGGGCAATATTTTCCAGCACCACGATGGCGTCATCGACGACAAATCCCGTAGCAATGGTGAGCGCCATCAACGACAGGTTGTTCAGGCTGAATCCACACAGATACATGGCGGCAAAGGTACCGATCAGCGAGACCGGAACTGCTACCGCGGGGATCAGCGTCGCACGCCCGGAGCGCAGGAAAATAAAGACCACCAGGATAACCAGCGCCACGGAGATAATCAGCGTCTGTTCGACTTCTTCCAGCGAGGCGCGAATAGTCGGCGAGCGGTCTTGGGCGATTTGCAGATCGATAGCGGCCGGGACCAGCGTTTGTAACTCCGGCAATTTGGCGCGAATGCTGTCTACCGTCTGAATGATATTGGCTTCCGGTAGCTTGCGGATCATCAACAGAATGGCCGGTTTGGCATTGGTCATCCCCGCGTTGCGTACGTCCTGCACCGAGTCGGTTACAGACGCAACGTCGCCCAGTCGCACCGCCGCGCCGTTATTGTAGTGGATGATAATCGGCTGGTATTCGGCGGCGGTTTTCAGCTCATCGTTGGTTTGTACCTGCCAACGGTGGGTATCATTCTCGATAGCGCCCTGCGGCTTACGCACATTGGCGTTGTCAATTGCGCTACGCACGTCGTCCAGCGACACGCCCTGGTTAAACAGTGCCTGCGGATTGAGCCCTACACGCACCGCAGGCAGTGAGCTGCCTCCAACGTCCACGTCGCCCACACCGTCAATTTGCGCGATGGTTTGCGCCAGTTGTGTTGATGCGAAATCGTACAATTCACCTTGCGAGTACGTGTCCGACGTTAGCGTCAGGATCATGATTGGCGCATCGGAAGGGTTGGCTTTGCGATACGTTGGTCGGCTCGGCATCCCGCTGGGTAGCAGACTTTGCGCGGCGTTAATTGCGGCCTGAACGTCCCGCGCCGCGCCATTGATGTCACGGTCGAATTTGAATTCGAGAATAATACGCGTACTGCCAAGTGAACTGCTTGATGTCATTTCGTTCACGCCCGCAATGCGCCCCAGCGAGCGCTCCAGCGGAGTTGCGACCGAGGACGCCATCGTTTCGGGTGAGGCACCGGGTAACGATGCGCTGACCATGATCACCGGAAAATCCACCTGCGGTAGCGGAGCGACCGGCAGCAGACGAAATCCGAGTATGCCGCACAGGGTGATGGCCACCGAAATGAGAATGGTCGCCACCGAACGATGAATGAAAAGCGCAAAAAATTTCATTTACGCTTCCTCTTCCTGACGCGGGAAGCGGCTTTTCACGTACAACGAGAGACGGTCAAACAGCAGATAAATCACCGGAGTGGTAAACAGGGTTAATACCTGACTCACCAGCAGCCCACCGACCATGCCAATACCTAATGGGCGACGTAACTCTGCGCCCACGCCGGTACTCAACATCAGCGGCAACGCGCCGAGCAGTGCCGCCAGTGTAGTCATCAGGATCGGGCGAAAACGCAGCAGACAAGCCTGGAAAATGGCATCGCGTGGTGACATTCCCTGTTCGCGCTCCGCGGCAAGGGCAAAGTCGATCATCATGATGGCGTTTTTCTTGACGATACCGATGAGCAAAATAATGCCGATAATCGCGATGACGTCCAGTTCGCTCCCGGCAATCATTAACGCCAGAAGCGCCCCGACGCCCGCCGTCGGCAGCGTGGAGAGAATAGTAATTGGGTGAATAAAGCTCTCATACAGCACGCCCAGTACGATATACATTGCGACAACCGCAGCCACAATCAACCAGATGGTATTTCCCAGCGCAGCCTGGAAGGCGAGCGTGCTGCCCTGGAACTGGGTGGTAATATTTGCGGGCAGGTTAAGCGTTTTTTCGGTATCCAGAATGGCCTGTACCGCATCACCCAGCGACCACTCGTCTGGCACGTTGAACGAGATGGTGGTGACCGGGAACTGATCGAGGTGGTTAATCGACAGCGGGGCAAAACGCTGTTCAACACTGGCGATCGCGCTGAGCGGTACTATGCCGCCGTCGCTACTGGTCAGACGAATTGTATCCAGTGCCGCAAGCCCTGGCGTATTGTTGGTGTCATGTTCTAACACCACGCGATACTGATTTGCCTGGGTGTAGATGGTTGAAATCAGTCGCTGGCCGAAGGCGTTGTACAGGGCGTTGTCGACATCTGACATGCTGATGCCCAAACGGCTGGCGCTGTCACGATTGACGTTCACATATGCTACCAGCCCTTTGTCCTGCCAGTCGCTACTGACATCGGACAGTTGCGGTAGCTGATTTAGTTTTGCTATCAGCTGTGGAACCCAGGTGCTGAGGGCATCAAGGGATGTCGCTTGCAGCGTGAACTGATATTGCGTCCGGCTGACCTGAGTATCAATCGTCAGATCCTGAGTGGGCTGAAGATAAAGGTCAACTCCGGGAACTCTGTCAACCGCATCCTGTAGGCGGGCAATCACTTTCTGCACCCGATCGTCGCGTTCATCCAGCGGCTTAAGGTTGATTTGTAAGCGCGCGCTGTTCAATGCCGTATTAGTGCCGTCCACACCGACAAAAGCGGTCAGGCCTTCTACCGCCGGATCTTTCAGAATGACATCTGAAACCTGACGCTGGCGCTGGGCCATGCTGGCAAATGAGCTGGACTGCGGTGCCTGTAGCGTGCCCTGGATAATGCCGTTATCCTGGATCGGAAAGAAGCCTTTGGGGATAAAGACCCATAGCATAACGCTCAGCGCCAGCGTGCCGAGCGCAACGCTCAGCGTGAGCCACGGATGGTTGAGCACTTTCGCCAGCCAGTGGCCGTACCCGGCAATAACGCGATCAAACATGCTCTCTGAGGCACGGGAGAAGCGGTTTTGCTTACGCAATGAGGCCTGATTCAGCATACGCGCGCACATCATCGGCGTAAGAGTGAGCGAGACAACGGCGGAAATCAGAATCGCTATGGCCAGCGTCACAGCGAACTCCCGGAATAATCGACCTACGATATCACCCATAAACAGCAGTGGGATCAGTACGGCGATCAGTGAAAATGTCAGAGAGATGATGGTAAAACCAATCTCGCCCGCGCCCTTCAGGGCAGCAGTCAGCGGTTTTTCGCCTTTTTCGATATAGCGTGAAATATTCTCGATAACCACGATAGCGTCATCCACCACAAAACCTGTCGCAATGGTTAGCGCCATGAGGGTCAGGTTGTTGATGGAGAAATCAAGAAATACCATCACCGCGAAAGTACCGATTAACGATAACGGTACGGCGACCGCAGGAATAATGGTTGCCGGAATATTGCGCAAAAACAGGTAGATAATCATGACTACCAGCGCAATCGCCAGCATCAACTCAAATTGGGTATCCGCTACGGACGCACGAATATTGGTTGTACGATCGGAAAGTACGCTGACCTTAACCGATTTGGGCAGGCTCTCGGTGAGCTGCGGCAGCATCTGGCGGATACTGTCTGCCGTGGAGATGATGTTTGCGCCAGGTTGGCGCTGAATATTCATTACTATAGCTTGTTGCTTATTGGCCCATGCGCCCAGCCAGCTGTTTTCGGCCCCTTGCTCAACGGTGGCGACATCGCCCAGACGAACCGGTGCCCCGTTTTTATAGGCAACAATGAGCTGACGATATTCATCCGCGGACTGCATCTGGTCGTTGGCTGAAAGGGTAACGGCACGCGTTGGACCATCAAGACTCCCTTTTGCCGAATTGACGTTGGCACCGGTAATGGCCGTACGGATGGTTTCGCTGGTCAGACCGAGTGCGGCAATAGCCTGAGCGTTAAGCTTCACGCGGACCGCCGGACGTTGCCCACCAGAAAGTGTTACCAGACCCACGCCGGAGACCTGAGAGATTTTCTGCGCGACGCGGGTTTCGACCATATCTTCCACCTGCGTCATCGGCATGGCGCTGGATGTGACCGCCAGAGTCATGATCGGCGGATCTGCCGGGTTTACCTTGCTGTAGACCGGAGGGTTAGGGAGATCGCTGGGTAATAAATTGGTGGCGGCGTTAATCGCGGCCTGAACTTCCTGCTCGGCAACATCCAACGGGAGCGTCAGTTGAAACTGTAACGTAACGACCGATGCGCCACCGGAGCTTTGTGATGACATCTGTTTTAAGCCAGACATCTGTCCAAACTGGCGTTCAAGCGGTGCGGTGACCGCCGAGGTCATGACGTCCGGGCTGGCGCCAGGGTAGAGCGTAACGACCTGAATCGTGGGGTAATCCACTTCAGGTAAGGCGGCGATTGGCAGGAAGCGATAACCGATAATTCCGGCAAGCAAAATCGCGACCATCAGCAGCGTGGTGGCGACGGGGCGCAGAATAAACAGGCGCGATGGTCCGCCTGTGTTGTCCGGAGGTAACACCTGCATCAGGAGTTAGCTCCTTTTTTGCCGTATCCGCGTGGCGCTGTTTTCTCGTCGGAAACAGAGGCGTCGTGCGCCTCAACGACTTCGACTTTTGCGCCTTCCGTCAGACGGTCAATCCCGTCGGTCACGACCCGATCGCCCGCAGAAAGCCCGGCGGCAATCACCACTTTTTGGCTATCCTGAATACCCGGTTTAACCAGGTGTTTGCTCACTTTATTGTCGCTATTCAGTACCCAGACAAAATGGCCTTCGTTACCCATTTGCAGGGCGGCAGTTGGGATCACAACGGCATTTTGTTGTGTGTCGACCAGCATGCGGGCGTTAACGAACTGGTTAGGGAATAAAGCATCATCCTGATTGTTAAAACGAGCCTTTACTTTGATTGTTCCGGTGGTGGCATCAATCTGATTGTCGAGACTGAGCAGGACGCCTTCGCTCAGCTTTTGCGAATTGGTTCGGTCCCAGGCTTCGACCTTCAGCTGGCTCCCCGATTTTTGTGCCTGCAATACGGTAGCAATGTCGTTTTCAGGCAACGTAAATATCAGGTCGATGGGATGCGTTTGCGTAATGACGACGATTCCGGTGGTATCGCCGCTGGAAATTTGGTTACCGACATCGACCTGTTTCAGGCCGACACGACCATCGACAGGCGCGGTTATCCGGCTCCAGTCGAGCTGCAACTGAGCGCTGGCGACACTGGCTTCATCCGCTTTGATTGTGCCTAACGTCTCGTTGACCAGCGCCTGCTGGGCATCCAGCTCCTGGCGGGAGACCAGATTGGTTTTAACCAACTGTTGATAGCGGGCAAGGTCGCGACGGGCATTCGCCAGCGTGGCTTTATCTTTTGCCAGTTGTCCCTGCGCCTGAGCCAGAGCAACTTTGAACTGGCTGGGATCTATCTCTGCCAGCAGGTCGCCGGCTTTTACCTGTTGTCCTTCCTCAAAGTGTAAGGCGATGAGTTGACCATCCACCCGACTACGCACCGTGGCGGTATTTGCGGCAGTAACGGTCCCCAGCCCTGTCAGATAGCGTGGCACGGCTTCCTCGGTGGCGGTGGCAGCCTGCACGGGAGCCAACGGTCCGGAGCGCATTCCACGCCGTCCTGACCCCGCCGCGTGCTGCGCGGGTTTGGTCGCGCCCGGTGCGGTTCCCTGGGATGCGCTGCGGCTTTGCCAGAACCAGATGGCGGCGACGGCGGCCACGACGATCACGATTGCTATCACCCAGCGGGATTTATTACTGCCTTTCATTGTTATGAGTTTCTCATCCTGAAACGATTCGCGGAATGATACTAGTTTAGCCAGTGAACAAGGGAGAAAAATGGAGGAATTATGAAACACTGTCGGGATTCGTCTGAATGCTGACGCGGCTTTGCGAGGCGTTACGCAACAATCGGTGGTGAAGATAGCGAATATACAATTGTGCGATAGAGTGCTGACAAGGCAAAAAGGAGGAAAGCCAGAGATTTCAGCGGGACGCTGGAACGGGAAAGCCCCTCCCGAGGAAGGGGCCAAAATAAGGAAAGGGTTATGATGAAGTACGTCATCATACTGGTGATACTCTTAGTCATTAGCTTACCGGCTTACTAAGACACCAGGGGGAGGGGAAACCTTCCCTAACCCTCACTCCTGAAAATAAGCCACAGCAAGGATGATGTCAATACGCACACTTTTCAGCATGCGAGCGGCTTAGCGGAAAACAACGTCAGCCCAGCGGGCCAGTCCGGCGGTGACAGAACCGAAGTCATCGCCACCCGCGATAGGGATCCCGGGAAGCTGCTGGGCGAGGGCTTTTTTAATCAGCGGCGAACGCGCGCTGCCGCCAGTCAGATAAATCACGTCCGGTTTTTCCTGTGCGTTGTCCAGCGCCAGCTGGACCTGCTCGAGAATACGCGCCAGGGGCTGATTGAGCGCAGCTTCCAGTCCGTGTTGATTGATATCGGTTGCCAGCGTGTCGCTGATAAACGGTATCGCCGCCGTTACAATAGTCTGGTCGGAAAGTGCGATTTTGCTCTCTTCTGCACTGCGCACCAGGCGATAGCTCAGACGCTCGCGCCAGACTTTAAGCAGCAGAGCGACTTTATCGGCTTTTCTCGCGTCGCGGACAAGATCGTTGAGCAGTCGACCGTTGGCGCTGCTATAGAAATCACTTTGCGCGGGAACGTCGTTGATTGCGACCGCGTTCCACCACGGGAGAATCGGTAAGGCGATACCTTTTTCTGTCTCACCGCCCATACCCAGCAGTGGCATCAGGTGTTTAAACGCCAGCGCGATATCCAGATCGTTCCCGCCTACGCGGCAGCCACTGTGTCCCAGCAGGCTGTTTTCGCGATCGGCACGCTGATGCCATTGCGGCCCCATCAGCAGCAGTGAACAGTCGGTCGTACCCCCGCCAATATCCACCACCAACACGCGTTTTTCTTCCTGCAGCGTCGCTTCGTAATCCAGTCCCGCCGCTACCGGCTCGTACTGGAAGACGACATCCTGAAAACCGGCGCGTTTGGCCGCACGTTCAAGAATACCCTGCGCCTGGGTGTTGGCGTCATCGCCACCTAATCCCTGGAAGTTGATGGGCCGACCAATCACGGCCTGAGTGATTGCTTCCGGCAGCTGGCTTTGCGCCTGGTTGCGAATGTGCAGCATCATTGCACAGACCAGATCTTCAAACAGCGCAACCTGTTGCGGCTTCAGACCGCTGGCGCCCAAAAATGATTTTGGCGATTTAACGAAGTACACCTCTTCCGGGTCTTCAATATACTGACCCAGCGATGCCAGACCGAACTGTACGCTGTTGGCGTTAACGTCGATGTCTTCTTCGCGGTTGTAGCGCATCGCACGGCGAAGCAGCGCCTGCGTTTCATCGTCCGTAGTTGGGATGTCATGATGGCGATACAGCCACTCGCTAACCGCTTCGCGCGTTGGTGCGCACAGCATTGAGGGTAGCAGCGTGCTGTTATTTTCCATTTTGAGCAGGTGGGGCTGCCCATCACGCATAACGGCCACTGAACAGTTTGCCGTACCGTAGTCAAAACCAATAAACACCGTAAAAATCCCCATGCCAGTGAAGAAGGGGCGTGACTTTAACGAATAGTTGACGCCCCGACAACTGGAATATGAAAGCAAGGCATACTGATTGAATACCGTTTATGCTGTAGGTTTGCGTAAAAAGGAAAACTGAATGTTCACGCTGAGCTGGCAACCACCTTATGACTGGCCCTGGATGCTGGGATTTCTTGCCGCCCGTGCGGTTGAAGGTGTCGAAACCGTAGAGGAACTGAGCTATGTCAGAAGCCTGTCCGTAGGGGAGCATCGTGGTCTGGTGCGCGTTGTCCCGGATCTGCATGCCAACGTGCTACACGTGACGTTGAGCACAGGGTTACAGCCGGTAGCTTCCGAGTGCCTGGCAAAAATAACGCGCTTGTTCGATCTTGGCTGTTGCCCGCAGCAAATTATCGCCGCGCTGGGTAGCCTCGGTGCGGCGCGTCCGGGACTGCGCCTGCCGGGATGTGTCGATGCGTTTGAGCAAGGGGTACGGGCGATTTTAGGGCAGTTAGTCAGCGTATTGATGGCCGCTAAACTGACGGCGAAAGTGGCGCACGCTTACGGGGAAGCGCTGGAGGATGCGCCCGAGTATGTGTGTTTTCCTACGCCGGAAGCGCTTGCCAAAGCCGATCCGCTACGCCTGAAAGCGTTAGGAATGCCGCTCAAACGCGCTGAAGCGTTGATTCACCTGGCTCATGCAACCCTTGAAGGAACGCTCGCGACAACAGCCCCTGCCGATATCGAACAAGGCGTTAAGCAGCTACAAACGTTTCCCGGGATAGGGCGCTGGACCGCCAACTATTTCGCGCTACGTGGTTGGCAGGCGAAGGACGTTTTTCTGCCGGATGATTATCTGATTAAACAGCGTTTTCCCGGCATGACACCGGCCCAGATCCGACGGTATGCAGAGCGCTGGAAACCCTGGCGCTCCTATGCGCTGTTACATATTTGGTATACGGATGGCTGGCAACCGTCAGTTGATGGCGAAATTACTGGTATTCAGTAGCAGATCCAGCGGTTGGGCATCGGCAATAATATCGCCATAAATCATATCAACACCGATGCCAGAAAGCGTATCCATGATGAGTGGCAACTGCACCGGACCGGCGATAGTTTTTATGTCCAGGCGCTGGGCATGACCCTGAATAATGGACACCCACATTTCGTCGATCAGGTTGCCGGGAGCGCTGGCACTTAGCTCGCTGTCGAGCAACAGGTAATCGACAATGCGATATTTCAGGTTGTCAAAGAGCTCTAAATCGCGACCAACCTGACTTAATACAATTCGACAACCGTACTGACGCAGTCGATGCAGGGCGGATATAGCCTGCGTTGGGTTGGTTTTGAAGACGCTTGCCGGAATGGTCAGATGCAGCAATCGCGGCGGTAGTGGACTGCGTTGCAAGTGCTCCAGCAACTCATCGATAAGTTCTGTGTTGAGCAGGCCGACGGCGGAAAGGGGCAGGGCAATACTGAGGCCCTTACTGGCTACTGCTTGGGCAGAGTTCTGGAAGAACTCGCTAAATACCCGACGGTCAAGCGCCTTGCTTAACGCGGGATCGACCAGCCCGGCGCGGAAGGCTTGCTCCTCAATGACTTCACCCTCAGCGGTGCCTAAGCGAAGCGAGAGAAGCCAGAAGCTAAACGTCTCCGGTATACGCGGGGAAGCCACACCTCTGGCGATCATCAGCATTGGGTTGTGCATAATGGTGTGTCTTTGCTCATCCAATGTCAGTTGACTACGCGCGGCATGACCCTGGCTTTGCTGCGGTTCATAAACGCAGACGCGTCCACGCCCACTGTTTTTCGCCGCATAACAGGCAATATCCGCTTGAGACATTACGTCGCTGGCGACATGGTTTTTCTCATCAATGAGCGTAATCCCTGCGCTGGCGCCAATACGGTGTAAGCGGCCTTCCCACATGAAGTGGTAATCATTAATGGCGCTGATGACGCGACCTGAAATAAAGCGAGCGCTTTCGATATTACAATCCGGTAGCAACAGACCAAACTCGTCGCCGCCCAGGCGCGCCAGCATATCGCTGGATCGCAACATGCTGAGCATAAGCGCTGAGAGTTCACGCAGCAGGGCATCGCCTGCGGCATGACCCGCGCTGTCGTTCACTGCTTTAAAACGATCCAAATCGATAAAAACCAACACATGGCGCTGGTGCGTGTCGTGTACCGAATGCAGCAATTGTTTTAGATGGTTTTCGAAGCTGACCCGGTTTGCCAACTGCGTCAGGTCATCATGCGAGGCGCTGTAGCTAAGCTGGCGGAGCATCTTCCGCGACTCGGTAACGTCCTGAATAACCAACACCGAGCCAATGCTGCCGCCGTCGAGGGTGCTGAGGGGCGTGATGCTATACTGAATGTCATAACTGTTGCCGTTACGACAATGCAGGACCACTTCCTGTTCGATTGCCGTACGCGACATGTCAGCACTGTAGATATTTTCCATCAGCGGACCGTTCTCGCCAAAAGTAATATGTAGTACCGTCAATAGCGGAATGCCGATGGCACTGTCCTGCTGCCAGCCGCTCATTTTCTCAGCAACCGGATTCATAAAGGTCACGTTCATATCGACATCAATACAAATCACCGCTTCGCCGATTGAATCCAGCGTAATGTGAAGGCGCTCTTTTTCCTGAAACAGCGCTTCGTTAAGCTGCTTGACTTCGGTCATATCCATATTGATACCAAGTAAGCGTTCAACTTCACCGTCTTTATTCAGTACCCGGTTGGCCAACGAACGGATATGGCGTATGCCATCTTTTACCGCGATACGAAACTCAAGCTTAAACGGAGCCCGTGCGGCCAGTGAATCACGAATCACATTTTCGGCGTACTCACGATCTTCGGGTACCACGCACTCATACCAGACTTGCCAACTGGGCTTGATATGCGCAGGAACTTCGTAGAGATCGAACATCCGTTTATCCCAGCTGATCACGTCAGGCTGTAGTTCCCATTCCCAAATCCCAATCCCCCCGGCTTCATTGGCGAGGGTAATGCGCTCCATCAACCGTTTGTTAATCCACTCGGTATGCTTCAGGTCGTTAATGTCCTCAACCTGCGCGATAAAATAGAGTGGGGTATTGTCGCTATGACGCACCAACGAAACGGCCAGCAACGCCCAGACGACGTCGCCCGAACGGGTGTAATAGCGTTTTTCCATGGAATAGCTATTAATCTCTCCGCGTGCCAGCATGTTCAGCTGTTCAATGTCGTTATTCAAATCTTCCGGCCAGGTTAATTGCTGGAAGGTCAGTGAACGTAACTCCTCCTGGCTATAGCCCAGAAACTGACACAAGGCTTTATTGGCCTGTAACCATTGCCCCTCGGTACCGACTAACGCCATGCCAATCGCGGAATATTCCATGGCGTTGCGAAAGCGTGACTCGCTTTCTGAAATGTGCTTGCGTTCGGCTCGAAACGCGTACATCACCATGGTCATCATATTAGCGGGCAACAGGATCATCAAAAACGGCAACCAGGGGATGTCCGTCATCATGTTCGGTTTCGGGGTGTAAAGTAGCGAAGGGTCGGCAGCCAGCATCAGCGAAACCATCATCACGGTGCTGAGGAATATTAAAAACGCCTCCATACGCGGCAGACGGACAGCGCTCCACATCAGCAGGACAATAACGCAGGTAAATGGCCATGGAATGTACATCATGGATAGCCAACTGAGCGTTAAGGTCACCAGCAGGGTAATCAGGGTCTCAAGCAATAATCGCGGGTCGCGATGGCGCAACAGGTAATGTGGTTTAAACAGTAAACCTAACGGCACCAACGCCAGTGCGCCAATGGATTCTGACAGTACCCAAATGAGAAAGGTATTTAACGACGTGTCCTTCGGCAGCAACAACCACATCAAAATGCCGCCCAACAGTGGCGGAACAACCGCGCTACCAAATGCCAGGCGCGCCCAGTCATTCAAATTTTGTAAGGGATTGTACCAGGGCAGCAGTTTACGCAATAACATTGCGCCAACAACAGCCTCAATAATGTTAATGACCGTATAGGAGAAATTAAGCGACTGTCCGGGGAAAAAAAGTAAAGAGGCGCCGATGCTACCGAATGAGCAAGCCAGCGCGATCCCTGGCCACATCTTTCCCGCGTGACGGTAAAAAGCCACCATCATGATAGAGGTTGGAAACCACAGAGGGGCAAGCTGTGCGCCGTAACGTGATAGTTCCAGCGAAAACAACGTAAAGATGAAAGCCACCAGACCTAAACTGGCCAGGCGCAGTAGAGGATGGGGTAAGGTAACTAAAACATGTTGGGATTGTTTACTCATTACCACTCTACCCAAATAGCCGTTGTCGCCCAGCAGAGATGCCGGACGCATCACATTTAATCTGGGATTATGCTAGTACAAACAATTTACAATTTATACGCCAGCTGCTCATAAATTAACACTCCCAAGCTATTAATTCCTAAGGCAGGTGAATAAATATAGCGGCTGTTCTAAATCTGACCATTTTAATTTGCGACAGGGACAGCATTGGTGCAGCCTGGGGTGGCATCGCGCCTCTGAAATCCCTATAATTGCCGCGTTTGGCGTTTCGGCGCCGCCCTTCCTTACATCCAGGTTAATCAGGTCGCTAAATTTATGACTGATCAGTCCCATCAGTGCGTCATTATCGGCATTGCCGGCGCATCGGCTTCCGGCAAGAGCCTTATTGCCAGTACTCTTTATCGCGAATTGCGTGAACAAGTCGGTGACGAACATATTGGCGTTATTCCCGAAGACAGCTATTACAAAGATCAAAGCCATCTGTCGATGGAAGAACGCGTAAAAACCAACTACGACCATCCGAACGCGATGGATCACAGCCTGCTGTTTCAACATCTGCAAACGCTGAAACGCGGCTCTGCCATTGAGCTGCCGGTTTATAGCTATGTTGAGCACACGCGTACGCAAGACACTATTCATATCGAACCGAAGAAAGTCATTATCCTGGAAGGCATTTTGCTGCTGACGGATGCGCGTTTGCGCGATGAGATGAACTTTTCTATTTTTGTTGATACGCCGCTGGATATTTGTCTGATGCGCCGTATCAAGCGGGATGTGAATGAACGTGGTCGTTCAATGGATTCGGTGATGGCGCAATACCAGAAAACCGTCCGTCCAATGTTCCTGCAATTTATTGAGCCTTCAAAGCAATACGCCGACATCATTGTGCCGCGCGGGGGTAAAAACCGCATCGCCATCGATATTCTGAAGGCTAAAATCAGTCAGTTCTTTGAATAAGTTCAGCGAATTGTGTACCGTTCAGTGATAACCTGGTTCACCCTTAACGCACCTGGCATTAAGGGTTTGAAGCACGAAAGGAGAAAGTGCCATGCGTTTATGTGACCGAGATATTGAAGCCTGGTTGGATGAAGGTCGCCTGTCGATCACTCCACGCCCTCCTGTCGAGCGAATCAATGGCGCCACGGTAGATGTGCGTCTTGGCAACAAATTCCGTACGTTCCGCGGTCATACGGCGGCGTATATCGATTTGAGCGGACCGAAAGATGAAGTCAGCGCCGCGCTGGATCGCGTGATGAGTGATGAAATCGTCCTCAAGGACGGCGAGGCATTCTTCTTGCATCCGGGTGAGCTTGCGCTGGCAGTAACATTCGAATCCGTGACGTTGCCTTCCGATCTCGTCGGTTGGTTAGATGGCCGTTCTTCGCTGGCTCGTCTGGGACTGATGGTACACGTCACCGCACACCGTATCGATCCGGGCTGGTCTGGCTGTATCGTACTGGAGTTTTACAACTCCGGAAAATTACCCCTGGCTCTGCGTCCGGGCATGCCGATTGGCGCGTTAAGTTTCGAACCGCTTTCCGGTCCGGCAGCGCGACCATACAACCGTCGTCAGGATGCGAAGTATCGCGACCAGCAGGGCGCCGTTGCCAGCCGGATCGATAAAGACTGAGTGTTTATCAGTCCATTGGGGATAGCATGAGACGATTTCTGACGACGCTGATGATTCTTCTGGTCGTGCTGGTGGCCGGCTTTTCTGCGTTAGTACTGTTGGTGAATCCGAATGATTTCCGCGCGTATATGGTCAAGCAGGTTGCCGCACGTAGCGGGTATCAGCTGCAGTTGGATGGCCCCCTGCGTTGGCACGTATGGCCGCAACTGAGTATCCTCTCAGGGCGAGTGGTGTTAACAGCTGAAGGCGCCAGCGAGCCTCTGGTTCGTGCCGACAATATGCGTCTTGACGTTGCGTTATGGCCGCTGTTGAGCCACCAGCTCAGCGTGAAGCAGGTGATGCTCAAAGGCGCAGTGATTCAACTGACCCCGCAAACTGAGGCGGTGCGTGGTAAAGATGCGCCCGTTGCCCCAAAAGACAATATGTTGCCCGATCTGGCGGAAGACAAAGGATGGTCGTTTGATATCGCCCGTCTGCGCGTTGCCGACAGTGTTCTGGTATTCCAGCATGAAGACGACGAACAAGTTACCGTTCGTGATATTCGTCTGGAGATGGAACAAGATAGCCAGCACCGCGGCACGTTTGATTTTTCCGGGCGTGTGAACCGCGATCAGCGCGATCTCGCGTTATCCTTTAACGGTACGGTCGATGCCTCCGATTATCCGCACAACTTATCTGCGAATATCGAGCAGTTAAGCTGGCAATTGCAGGGGGCCGATCTGCCGCCTCAGGGGATCAACGGTCAGGGACATCTTCAGGCGCAATGGCTGGAAGAGAAAAAACAACTTTCGTTTAGCCAGATAAATTTGACCGCCAATGACTCTTCGTTCTCCGGGCAAGCGCATGTATCCTTGTTGGAAAAACCGGAATGGGCCGTCGACTTAAAATTTGGTCAGCTCAATCTGGATAACCTGCTCGTACAGCATGACGCAGCGGCGACAGCAAAAGGTGACGTTCAGCAAGGTCAGAGTCAGTCAACGCTGGCGCGCCCCGTCATTGCTTCCCAGGTTGATGCCGTTTCGTATCAGGGACTCAAGGGTTTTTCGGCAGACATCGCTTTGCAGGCTGACAAAGTGCTGTGGCGGAAAATGGCGTTTGAGAATGTTTCGGCAAAAATTGACAACCAGTTCGGCTTACTGAACATTGCGCAGTTGCAGGGAAAAAGTGATGGCGGGCTGATCTCACTGCCCGGCACGCTGGATGCCAGAAAGGGAGAACCGCGAGCGGTCTTTCATCCGCGTCTGGAAGGTGTGGAAATTGGCACGATTCTGAAGGCCTTTGATTACCCCATCGCACTCACCGGCAAGCTGTCGCTGGCGGGAGATTTTTCCGGCTCAGATATTGATGCCCAGACGTTTCGCCATAGCTGGCAAGGGCAGGCCCATGTCGAAATGAACGATACGCGAATGGAAGGGATGAACTTCCAGCAGATGATTCAACAGGCTGTAGAACGCAGCGGTGGGGATGTTAAATCTCAGCAAAACCTCGATAACGCGACCCGGTTGGATCATTTTGTAACCGATATGACGCTGGATAACGGTGAGGTGACGCTGGATAACATGGCAGGGGAGTCCGCGATGTTGGCGCTAACCGGCAAAGGAACGTTAGATCTGGTAAAGCAGAATTGCGACACGCTGTTTAACATTCGCGTGCTGGGCGGTTGGGATGGCGAAAGTAAGTTGATTAGTTTCCTGAAGGCCACCCCGGTTCCTCTCAGGGTCTATGGCCAGTGGCAATCACTGAACTACAGTCTGCAAGTTGATCAGCTTTTGCGTAAGCATCTGCAGGATGAAGCAAAACGTCGTCTGAATGACTGGGCAGATCGCAATAAAGATTCCCGCAACGGCAAAGATGTTAAAAAGTTGCTGGATAAGCTCTGATTCATATTGCCGGATGGTGGCTAATGCCCCATCCGGCTCGTGACTTACACCTCGTAATCCATCTCTTCTTCACCGTGTAGCGGTATCAGCTGGACCTTTTGCACGCGATGATTTTCCACCTGCAGGGTTTTCAGTCGGTAGTCGCCAACCTGAACTTCCTCCCCGGTTTTTGGGATACGCTGCAAATACTCCATTAACAGCCCGGCAATGGTGTGATACTCACGCTTATCGTCTAACGGGATAGGCACGTACTGCACCAGGTCTTCCAGTGGCATATGTCCGTTAGCGGTCCACGAACCATCGGCGTTTTTCTGAATATCATGGCGGGCGTCGATTTCCTCTACCTCGTTTGGCAGATTGCCGGCGATGGTTTCCATCACATCACTCAGCGTCACAATCCCTTCGACGGAACCAAATTCATCGGCTACAAACGCGAAGTGCGTGCGGGCATTACGGAACTGCTCAAGCGCCGGAAGCAGCGGCAAGGTCTCCGGGAACACCAGCGGCTGGCGAATCAATACACGCAGGTCGAGCGGTTCGCCGCGCAGAGACTGTTGCAGCAAATCGATGACATGCACCACGCCCAGCAGTTCCTCCTGCTCGTCTTCGCCAGTGACCACCAGACGCGTATGCTGGTTTTTTTCCAGTAAGGCGCGGATTTCTGCTTCGGGCGCATTGAGGTCGATATGTTCAATATCGTGGCGCGAGGTCATGATACTGCTGACGGTACGCTGATTGAAGTTCAGCACACGTTCAATCATCCGCCGCTCCTGAGGCGCAAAAATCTGACCTTCATGATGATCCGCCAGCATCGCCGCGGTTTCGGCATCCAGTTCAGCATCTTCTTTTTGCCCGCTCAGCAGCCGCATTACCGCCTCGGCGGTGCGCTGGCGCAGAGTATGGTTGGCTGAGAGGAAGCGACGACGGTTAAAGATAGCCAACTGGTTCAATGCTTCGATCATGACCGAGAAGCCGATGGCCGCGTACAGGTAACCTTTCGGGATATGGAAACCAAACCCTTCGGCCACCAGACTGAAACCAATCATCAGCAGGAAGCTCAGACACAGAATAACAATAGTTGGATGGCTGTTAACAAAGCGCGTCAGCGACTTGCTGGCCAGCAACATCAGGCTGATGGCAATAATGACTGCCGCCATCATCACCGCCAGGTGATCAACCATGCCAACAGCGGTAATGACGGAATCCAGAGAGAAGATGGCGTCCAGCACCACGATCTGCGCGACCACACCCCAGAACTTAGCGCCTTTACGCTGGGTGGGGTTATCGCTGTCTTTCCCTTCCAGCCGTTCGTTGAGCTCCATAGTGGCTTTAAACAGCAGGAAGAAACCACCGAACAGCATGATCAGATCGCGGGCGCTGAAGCTGAGATCGCGAATGCTGAACAGCGGCGTGGTCAGCGTTACCAGCCAGGATATTGATGCCAGCAGCAGCAGGCGCATAACCATTGCCAGCAGTAGCCCGGTAATACGCGCCTTATCCCGCTGGGCAGGAGGTAGTTTCTCCGCGAGGATGGCAATAAAAACAAGATTATCAATGCCAAGAACAAGTTCGATCACGATTAACGTGACCAGTCCGGCCCAGATTGACGGATCGGCAATCCATTCCATAGTAAATGCTATACCCATAGTTGTATGACAATTGTCACAATTCGATCATGGGTAAAACTGGCGAAAAATGCAATGGCGAGAAGGGATTTCTCTGTCGGTTATATCAGAACTGATGCAGGATAATAGCCTTAATGTAACTACAGGAAATGATTTTATTAATCTAAATATATTTAGGAAATATCGCAGGTGGAGTATTTCTATATCAATGTTGTCAATATCAATAAAATCCTAAAAATATATAAATCCGACGCTTAATATTAATCTTAAAAGCCAGGTATCGGCGGTTTGTTATCTTGCCTGATATTCGCATAGCTGCAACAATTCTTGCGGTAATAATCAAAAGATAAATATTTCCTCATCAATCAGTGGCGCCATTCCCGATGCGTTAACGCTGTAAATGTGATGAAAATAAAGGAGAAGATAAAAATTTAAATTAATCAGTGCATTGGTAGCTAGTGAAGCCAGGGGCGGTAGCGTGTCTGGTCGCCTGAAACAAGCCTAAATTATTCTGTCAAGAGACCGCAGATGAATTCATTTTTTTTAGGACTGATGCCAGTTAAATTCCATTTCAATTAACGGCAAGGTAAATACGTACAGGCGAAGTCGCTATTTAGATTGCATGTGATAAATACTCTGCCAAAGTGATAAATAATCAATGATGAAATCCAAACTTAAATTGATGCCAGTATTGGTATCGGTGATCTTGATAAACGGTTGTACCGTGCTTCCGGGCAGCAATATGTCTACGATGGGCAAAGATGTGATTAAACAGCAGGACGCTGATTTTGATATCGATCGCATGGTGAATGTTTATCCACTCACGCCACGGCTGGTCGAACAATTACGTCCTCGACCAAATGTTGCACAGCCTAATATGTCGCTGGACCAGGAGATTTCCGGATATCAGTACCGGGTAGGCCCGGGGGATGTCCTGAATGTGACCGTCTGGGACCATCCTGAACTCACCACGCCAGCCGGGCAGTACCGTAGCTCAAGCGATACCGGCAACTGGGTGCAGCCTGATGGCACCATGTTTTACCCCTACATCGGCAAAGTCAGCGTGGTGGGAAAAACGTTGGCAGAGATTCGTAGTGATATTACCGGGCGCTTAGCGAAGTACATTGCTGACCCGCAGGTGGACGTTAATATCGCCGCTTTCCGCTCGCAGAAGGCCTATGTCTCCGGGCAGGTGAACAAATCCGGCCAGCAGGCCATCACCAACGTGCCGCTTACCGTTCTCGATGCCATTAACGCCGCTGGCGGTCTCACCGAGGCAGCAGACTGGCGCAACGTTGTGCTGACTCATAAAGGGCAGGAGCAACGTATTTCACTGCAAGCGCTGATGCAAAATGGCGACCTGAGCCAGAACCGGCTGCTCTATCCTGGCGACATTCTGTTTGTTCCGCGTAATGACGATCTGAAAGTCTTCGTAATGGGCGAAGTGAAAAAACAGAGCACCCTCAAAATGGACTTCAGTGGCATGACGCTTACCGAAGCGCTGGGCAATGCCGAAGGTATTGACCTGACCACCTCCAATGCCAGCGGCATTTTCGTTATTCGACCATTGAAAGGCGAGGGCGGGAACAACGGCAAGATCGCCAATATCTATCAGCTTGATATGTCCGATGCGACGTCGCTGGTGATGGCGACGTCATTCCGACTCCAGCCATACGATGTGGTGTACGTCACTACCGCACCGGTTGCTCGCTGGAACCGTTTGATCAATCAGTTGCTGCCGACTATTAGCGGTGTTCGCTATATGACGGACACGGCCAGCGACCTTCACAACTGGTAATCATCATGTTTAACAAAATCTTAGTTGTCTGTGTGGGGAACATTTGTCGTTCCCCGATGGCAGAGCGCTTATTAAGGCAATTTCATCCGGCGTTAACGGTCTCTTCAGCCGGTCTTGGGGCGCTGGTGGGGAAAGGCGCGGATCCGTGTGCTATTAGCGTGGCGCAGGCGCACAACCTGTCACTGGATAATCATTGTGCCCGGCAGATCTCGGGACGAATGTGCCGGGAGTATGACCTGATCCTGACCATGGAGAAGCGCCATATCTCTGCCCTGTGTGAAATGGTACCGGAGATGCGCGGCAAAGTGATGCTTTTTGGGCACTGGGACAGCGAGCGCGAAATTCCCGATCCGTATCGTAAAAGCCGTGATGCGTTTGACGCGGTGTACGCATTACTTGAACGGTCTGCCCGCCAATGGGCTCAGGCACTGAACGCAGAGCAGGGAAAACAATGACAGAAAAAGTTAAACAGTCTGCTGCGCCGGTAACGGGCAATGATGAAATCGATATTGGTCGTCTGGTAGCAACGGTAGTGGAAGCCCGCTGGTGGGTTCTTGGCATTACCGCGGGCTTTGCATTGTGTGCCGCGGTCTACACGCTGTTCGCCACACCTATCTACAGTGCGGACGCGCTGGTGCAAATTGAGCAAAATACCGGAAATTCACTGGTGCAGGATATTGGCTCGGCGTTGTCGAACAAACCGCCGGCCTCGGAAGCGGAAATTCAGCTCATTCAGTCGCGACTGGTATTAGGGAAAACGGTAGACGATCTTAACCTCGATATCGCCGTTACCAAAGATACATTCCCTATTTTTGGCGCGGGCTGGGACCGGCTGATGGGGCGTCAGAACGAAACGGTTAATGTGACCACCTTCACGCTGCCAAAGGCAATGAATGAACAGACCTTCACGCTCAATGTGCTGAATGACACAAGCTATCAACTGGTGAGTGACGGGGGTTTTAGCGCCCGGGGGCAAGTCGGCAAGGTGTTGGAACACGATGGCGTGACGATGCTGGTTGAGGCGATTCATGCCAGCCCGGAGAGCCAATTTACCGTCAGCAAATTCTCCACGCTGGGCATGATAAACACCCTGCAAAATAACCTGATGGTGACGGAAACGGGCAAAGACACCGGCGTATTGAGCCTGACCTTTACCGGCGAAGACCGCGAGCAAATCCGCCAGATCCTCGACAGTATTACCCGCAACTATCTGCAACAAAACGTGGAACGTAAATCTGAAGAGGCCGCCAAAAGTCTGGCGTTTCTGGCAAAGCAACTGCCTGAGGTGCGTAATCGGCTGGACGTGGCTGAAAACAAGCTGAACGCCTTTCGTCAGGATAAAGACTCCGTGGATTTGCCGCTGGAAGCCAAAGCGGTGCTGGATTCGATGGTGAATATCGATGCGCAGCTGAATGAACTGACCTTCAAAGAAGCGGAGATTTCCAAGCTGTTCACCAAAGCGCATCCGGCGTACCGCACGCTGCTGGAAAAACGCCAGGCGCTGGAAGATGAGAAAAGTAAGCTGAACGGGCGCGTAACGGCGATGCCTAAAACGCAGCAGGAAATTGTTCGTCTGACGCGTGATGTGGAGTCCGGTCAGCAGGTCTATATGCAGTTGCTGAACAAGCAACAGGAACTGAAGATTACCGAGGCCAGTACGGTTGGCGATGTGCGCATTGTCGATCCCGCGATTGCCCAGCCTGGCGTGCTGAAGCCGAAAACGGCGCTGATTATTCTCGGCAGTATCATTCTTGGTTTGATGCTTTCTGTGGTGGGCGTACTGCTGCGTTCTCTGTTTAATCGCGGTATTGAAAGCCCCCAGGCGCTGGAAGAGCATGGTATCAGCGTGTATGCCAGTATTCCGTTGTCTGAATGGCAAAAAGCGCGTGATAACGTTCAGACCATTAAAGGTGTGAAACGCTACAAGCAAAGCCAGCTGTTGGCCGTGGGGAATCCAACGGATCTCGCCATAGAAGCGGTCCGCAGCCTGCGTACCAGTCTGCACTTTGCCATGATGCAGGCGCGTAACAACGTATTGATGCTGACCGGCGTCAGCCCGTCGATTGGTAAAACGTTTGTCTGCGCCAACCTGGCGGCAGTCATCAGCCAGACCAACAAACGCGTGCTGTTGATCGACTGCGATATGCGCAAAGGCTATACCCACGAACTGCTGGGGACCAATAACGTCAACGGCCTGTCTGAGATCCTGATTGGTAAGGGGGATATCTCATCCAGCGCCAAACCGACATCGATTCCGCATTTTGATCTGATCCCTCGCGGTCAAGTCCCTCCCAATCCTTCCGAGCTGTTGATGAGCGAGCGTTTCGGCGAACTGATTGCCTGGGCCAGCTCGCACTATGACCTGGTGCTGATTGACACCCCACCAATTCTGGCGGTGACCGACGCGGCGATTGTTGGCCGTCATGTCGGCACCACGCTGATGGTGGCGCGTTATGCGGTCAACACGCTGAAAGAGGTGGAAACCAGCCTGAGTCGCTTCGAGCAAAATGGCATCCAGGTGAAAGGGGTGATCCTCAACTCGATATTCCGCCGTGCCAGCGGGTATCAGGATTACGGCTACTACGAATACGAATATACGTCGGATGCGAAATAAATCACCAACCCTGCCGGATGCGGCGAAAACGCCTTATCCGGCCTACAAAAGCGTATCTATCCGGAAACGAAAATGACGACAGAAAACCCGCTAATTTCAATTTATATGCCAACCTGGAACCGCCAGCAGCTGGCCATTCGGGCGATTAAATCGGTGTTGCGCCAGGACTACCCTCACTGGGAGATGATCATTGTGGATGATTGCTCTTCATCATATGAGCAGTTGCAGCAGTTTGTTGAGGAACTCAACGATCCGCGTGTGTCGTATACGCATAATTCCACCAACTCCGGGGCCTGCGCGGTGCGTAATCAGGCCATTATGCAGGCCAACGGGCAATACATTACGGGGATTGATGATGATGATGAATGGACGCCGAACCGCCTGAGCGTGTTCCTGCAGTATCGGCATCAACTGGTCACACGGGCGTTTCTGTATGCCAATGACTATGTCTGTGAGGGCGAAGTGTATTCGCAGCCGACCAGTCTGCCGCTCTATCCGAAATCTGTTTATTCGCGCCGCAGGTTTTATAAACGCAACATCATTGGTAATCAGGTATTTACCTGGGCATGGCGGTTTAAAGCATGCCTGTTCGATACCACGCTGAAAGCGGCGCAGGATTACGACATCTTCCTGCGCATGGTGGTGGCGTATGGCAAACCGTGGAAGGTCAAAGAGGCGACGCAGATCCTGCATGTGAATCACGGTGAAATGCGTATTACCTCATCGCCGAATAAATTCTCCGGTTACTTTCAGTTTTACCGCAAGCACAAAGGCAAATTTGACCGGGCCAGCAAGAAATATCAGCTGTTTACCCTCTATCAGATCCGCAATAAAAGGATGAACTGGCGCACGCTGCTGACGCTGCTTTCTGTTCGTAACAGTAAGCGTCTGGCCGACGGACTGCGAGGACGCTAATTATGCTGGAAGATTTACGCGCGAACGGCTGGAGTCTGCGCCCCTGCTGCATGGTGGCGGCCTATCGGATTGCCCATTTTTGCTCCGTCTGGCGTAAAAAAAATATCATAAACAACCTGTGGGCTGCCCCGGTGCTGGTGATGTATCGCCTTATCACCGAATGCCTGTTTGGCTATGAAATTCAGGCTGCTGCATCAATCGGTCGTCGTTTCACCATCCATCATGGTTATGGGGTGGTTATCAACAAACACGTGGTGGCGGGGGATGATTTTACCCTACGCCACGGCGTCACTATCGGCAATCTTGGTGCCAACGATCCATCCTGTCCGGTCATCGGTAACGGCGTTGAGTTGGGGGCCAATGTCACTCTGCTCGGCGACGTTGCTATTGGCGATAACGTGACGATTGGCGCGGGGAGCGTCGTGGTGGATAGCGTTCCGGACAATACGCTGGTCGTGGGCGAGAAGGCACGGGTGAAGGTAATAAAATGAAGATATTACAGTTTAATGTGCGACTCGCAGAAGGTGGGGCGGCAGGTGTGGCGTTAGATTTGCATCTTCGCGCGCTAGAAAAAGGGCTGTCGTCACGGTTTGTCTATGGCTATGGCAAAGGTGGTAAAAAAAGCGCCAGTCATGCGAATTACCCGCAGGTTATCAAATATACGCCGCGCCTGACGTCGGCGGCGAACATTGCGCTGTTTCGTTTCGCGAACCGCGACATGTTTGGCAATCTCAACAAGTTATACCGTGAAGTTACCCGCACCAGCGGCCCACTGGTACTGCATTTTCATGTGTTGCACAGCTACTGGTTGAACCTGGAAGAGGTGGTGGCCTTTTGTCAAAAAGTGAAGACGCATAAACCGGATATCACCTTCGTCTGGACCCTGCACGATCACTGGAGCGTGACCGGGCGCTGTGCCTTTACCGATGGCTGCGAAGGCTGGAGAACGGGCTGTCAGAAATGCCCAACGCTCAGCAACTATCCGCCGGTAAAAGTCGATAAAGCCCATCAGCAGTTGCCCGGTAAGCGGCAGATGTTCCGTGCCATGCTGGCGCTGGGCTGCCAGTTTATCTCGCCCAGTCAACATGTGGCCGACGCATTCAACAGCCTGTATGGCGTGGGATGCTGCCGCGTTATCAATAATGGCATTGATGTGGCAACCGAAGCCATTCTTGCCGAACTACCCGCGATGCCTGCGGAGAGCGGTCGGCCGAAAATTGCCGTGGTGGCTCATGACCTGCGCTATGACGGCAAAACCAGTCAACAACTGGTGCGAGCGATTAGCGCGCTTGGGGACAAAATTGAGCTGCATACCTTCGGCAAATTTTCGCCATTTGCGGGAGATAACGTCATCAACCACGGTTTTGAGAGCGATAAGCGCACGTTGATGAGTGCTCTTAACCAGATGGATGGACTGGTGTTCAGCTCCCGTGTCGATAACTACCCGCTGATTTTGTGTGAAGCGCTTTCCATCGGCGTACCGGTAATTGCCACGCACAGCGATGCCGCGCAGGAAGTGCTGGCCAAATCAGGCGGCAAAACGTTCAGCGAAGCGGACGTATTGCAGCTGGTGCAGCTGAAAAAATCAGACATTGCGCAGGCGGTATTTGACACGTCCCTTACCGCGTTCAGTCAGCGCAGTCGGGTGGCATTCAGTGGGCAACAGATGCTGGAGGAATATGTCTCGTTCTATCAGAATCTGTAGCTATCTGGTGCTTCCGCTGCTTTATCTGCTGGTTAACGTCAAACTTGCCCAGCTTGGCGAGAGCTTCCCGATAACCATCGTCACGTTCTTGCCCGTTCTGCTGTTGCTGTTTGTCGAGCGCATCAATATCAAAAAATTAATGATTGCGCTGGGCGTAGGGGGCGGGCTGACGGCGTTTAACTACCTGTTCGGCCAATCACTGGATGCAAGCAAGTACGTAACGTCAGCGATGCTGTTTGTTTATACCGTGGTGATTATTGGCATGGTGTGGAGTATTCGCTTCAAAACCATTTCACCGCATAACTACATTAAGATTTTGCGTTTTTTCTGGCTGGTGGTGGGACTGGTGGTGGGGTTAGCTGCGGTTGAAATGGCACAGATAATTCTCAGCGGCGGCAGCAGTTTAATGGAAGTTATTTCGAAATATCTTATTTACAGTAACAGCTATGTTCTGAACTTTATTAAGTTTGGTGGGAAACGTACCACTGCGCTCTATTTCGAACCGGCATTCTTCGCTCTGGCGTTAATCTCAATTTGGCTCAGCATCAAACAGTTTGGTATCAAAACACCTAAGTCCGATGCTATGATTCTGGCAGGGATAATATTATCAGGATCTTTTTCAGGGGTAATGACGTTTATTTTGTTTTATCTCCTGGAGTGGGCGTTCCAGTACCTGAATAAGGATGCGATAAAAAAGAAGCTACCGCTGGCGATAATCTCATTAAGCGTGTTTTTAGTTGGGGTGATATTTGCTTTTCCGTACATAGCAACGCGGCTTGGTGATTTAGGAACTGAAGGTTCGTCATCGTATTATCGTATCGTAGGGCCATTAGTGATGGTCGGTTATTCGTTACTTAACGTTGATGGCGTAGTGAGATTTGGCTCACTTTATGAATACGTTGCGTCATTCGGAATTTTTAACGGTGCAGATGTCGGTAAAACAATAGACAATGGTTTGTATCTGCTGATTATTTATTTTTCATGGTTCGCGGTGATATTAGCCCTGTGGTACATGGGGAAGGTCATGAAAATGATGATCAATGCGTTTGGCGATAATCAGAATTATCGGGTGCAGCTTTATCTTTTTACACCGTTGTCACTGTTTTTTACAGGTTCAGTATTTAGTCCGGAATACGCATTTTTAATTGTGTGTCCGTTTATATTGCGCAAGGCGCTGAATATCGCGAGGTAACTCACATGCTGCTCAGTATCATTACCGTCGCCTTTCGCAATCTGGAAGGGATCGTCAAAACTCACGCATCGCTGGCACATCTGGCGCAAGCGGGTGATATCAGTTTTGAGTGGATTGTTGTTGATGGCGGCTCCTCGGATGGTACGTCGGCGTTTCTTGAAGGGCTTAGTGGGGAACACCGGTTACGGTTTGTCAGCGAGCCGGATAACGGCATCTATGATGCGATGAACAAAGGCATCGCGATGGCGCGCGGACGGTTCGCGCTGTTCCTCAACTCCGGGGATATTTTGCATGCGGACGCGGCACATTTTATCCGCCAGCTAAAAATGCAGAGCGACCAAACCATGGTCATTGGCGATGCGTTGCTGGATTTCGGCAATGGCAACAAAATTAAGCGCCGGGCAAAACCGGGTTGGTATATTTATCACAGCCTGCCCGCCAGTCATCAGGCGATATTCTTTCCGCTCTCAGGACTGAATGTCTGGCATTATGATTTGCAATATAAAATATCGTCTGATTACGCGTTGGCAGCCCAATTATACAAGTCCGGTTACGCTTTTAAAAAGTTGAACGGGTTGGTATCGGAGTTTTCTATGGGCGGAGTGTCAACGACGAATAATCTGGAATTGTGTCGGGATGCCAAAAAAGTACAGCGCCAGATATTACACATGCCAGGTTTTTGGACCGGTTTGTCAGAGTATTTACGTCTGCGCACAACCGCTAAAACAAAAACCTTATATGGGAAAACGTAAGGGCATATTATGCAGGACTTAAGCGGATTTAAAGTGCCTGGAGGTTTTCGCGGTGGTGGTGCTATTAAAGTGCAATTATGGTGGGCGGTGCAAGCAACATTATTTCGCTGGTCACCGCAGGTCATGTATCGCTGGCGTGCGTTTTTATTACGAATGTTTGGTGCAAAAATAGGAAAAAACGTAGTCATTCGGCCTTCAGTAAAAATTACTTATCCGTGGAAATTAACCCTGGGAGATTATGCCTGGGTGGGTGACGACGCGGTTTTATATACGTTAGGTGATATTACGATTGGCGCCCATGCAGTTATTTCGCAAAAAAGTTATTTATGCACCGGGAGTCATGATTATGCCAGTCAACATTTTGATATTAACGCCACGCCGATTGTGGTTGGCGCTAAATGCTGGCTCGCGACAGATGTCTTTGTCGCGCCTGGCGTGACGATTGGCGATGGCACCGTCGTTGGAGCACGAAGCAGCGTATTTAAATCGCTGCCAGCAAATGTCATTTGTCGGGGAAATCCCGCAGTAGTCACGCGCGAACGCGTCGAGAAAGTTACTCCCTGAGGGGATCACTGAAGAGGTTATAACATGTCAAAAGTCGCTCTCATTACTGGCGTAACCGGGCAGGATGGTTCTTACCTGGCAGAACTCCTGCTGGAAAAAGGGTACGAAGTACACGGTATTAAGCGTCGCGCTTCATCATTCAACACCGAACGTGTGGACCACATCTACCAGGATCCGCATTCAGGCAATCCCAAATTTCATCTGCACTATGGTGATTTGACGGATTCATCCAACCTGACCCGTATTTTAAAAGAGGTCCAACCGGATGAGGTCTATAACCTGGGCGCCATGAGTCACGTCGCGGTGTCGTTTGGCTCACCGGAATACACCGCAGACGTTGATGCGATCGGCACCTTGCGTTTGCTGGAGGCGATCCGCTTCCTTGGTCTGGAGAAAAAGACCCGTTTTTATCAGGCGTCCACCTCTGAGCTGTACGGTCTGGTACAGGAAATCCCACAGAAAGAGAGCACGCCGTTCTATCCGCGTTCACCGTATGCCGTTGCCAAGCTGTACGCCTACTGGATCACCGTCAACTACCGCGAGTCTTACGGGATGTATGCCTGTAACGGCATTCTGTTCAACCACGAATCTCCGCGCCGCGGCGAAACCTTTGTCACTCGCAAAATTACCCGGGCGATCGCCAACATCGCTCAGGGGCTGGAGTCTTGCCTGTACCTGGGCAACATGGATTCACTGCGCGACTGGGGGCATGCCAAAGATTACGTCAGGATGCAGTGGATGATGCTGCAGCAGGATAAGCCGGAAGATTTCGTGATTGCCACCGGCGTGCAGTATTCCGTGCGCCAGTTCGTGGAAATGGCGGCCGCTCAGTTGGGGATTAAATTGCGCTTTGAAGGCGAGGGCGTGAATGAGAAAGGCATCGTGGTTTCTGTGACCGGACACGATGCGCCGGGGGTGAAACCCGGGGATGTCATGATTGCCGTTGACCCGCGCTACTTCCGCCCGGCTGAGGTGGAAACGCTGCTGGGCGATCCGGCCAAAGCACATGAAAAACTGGGCTGGAAACCGGAAATCACGCTGCGCCAGATGATCTCGGAAATGGTTGCCAACGATCTTGATGCGGCGAAGAAACATTCCCTGCTCAAGTCGCACGGTTACGAGGTCGCTATCGCGCTGGAGTACTGAGGATGAAGACACAACGTATTTTTGTGGCGGGCCATCGCGGGATGGTGGGGGCCGCCATCGTCAGACAACTGGCGCAGCGAGATAACGTAGAACTGGTGCTGCGTACTCGCGACCAGCTTAATCTGCTGGACGCCGGTGCGGTGCAGGCGTTCTTTGCCGCTGAACGTATTGACCAGGTTTATCTGGCGGCGGCAAAAGTGGGAGGGATTGTGGCAAACAATACTTATCCTGCTGATTTTATTTATGAAAATATGATGATTGAGAGCAACATTATTCATGCAGCGCATCTGCATAACGTGAATAAACTGTTGTTCCTCGGGTCATCCTGTATTTATCCCAAGCAAGCTACCCAGCCAATCGCCGAAAGTGAACTCTTGCAGGGGGCACTTGAACCGACCAATGAGCCGTATGCGATTGCCAAAATTGCCGGTATCAAGCTGTGCGAATCGTATAACCGACAGTATGGCCGTGATTATCGCTCGGTGATGCCGACCAATCTGTACGGACCGCATGACAACTTTCATCCGAGTAATTCGCATGTGATCCCGGCGCTGCTGCGCCGCTTTCATGAAGCTCGCGAGCAAAATACGCCGGATGTGGTGGTGTGGGGAAGCGGGACGCCAATGCGTGAATTTCTGCATGTCGACGATATGGCGGCGGCCAGTATCCACGTGATGGAGCTGGCTCAGGAAGTGTTGCAGGAATATACCCAACCAATGCTGTCGCATATCAACGTGGGCACCGGTGTGGACTGCACCATCCGTGAACTGGCCCAGACTATCGCGCAGGCCGTGGGTTACAAGGGGCGCGTGGTGTTTGACGCCAGCAAACCGGACGGCACGCCGCGCAAATTGCTCGATGTTACGCGTCTGCATCAGTTGGGCTGGTATCACGAGATATCTCTGGAAGCGGGGCTTGCCAGTACATATCAGTGGTTCCTTGAAAACCAGCACCGTTACCGGGGGTAAGCATGTTTTTACGTCATGAGGATTTTGCCACCGTTGTACGTTCAACTCCGCTGATTTCCATCGATTTGATCGTGGAAAACGCCCACGGCGAATTTCTGCTTGGCAAGCGCCTCAATCGTCCGGCGCAGGGGTACTGGTTCGTGCCCGGCGGTCGGGTGCAAAAAGATGAACCGCTGCGCGCGGCCTTTGAGCGGCTTACTGACGCTGAGCTGGGGTTACGTTTACCGCTGTCCGCTGCAAAGTTTTACGGGGTCTGGCAGCACTTCTATGACGACAACTTTTCCGGGGAAGATTTCTCAACGCATTACATCGTGCTGGGATTTCGTCTGCGGGTGTCGGAAAACGACCTGCAACTGCCTGACGTTCAACATGACGCGTACCGCTGGCTGGCAATTGAAGAGATTCTGACTAGTGACCACGTGCACGACAACAGCCGGGCTTACTTCTGTGAGAAGAGTCAGGCCGGAGTACCCGGGCTATGAAGATCCTTGTGTACGGCATCAACTATTCGCCGGAGTTGACCGGTATCGGTAAATACACCGGTGAAATGGTGGAGTGGATGGCGCAACAGGGGCATGACGTACGGGTGATCACTGCGCCGCCTTATTATCCGCAGTGGAAGGTCAACGGTCGCTATTCATCCTGGCGCTATCGTCGTGAAGAAGGCGATGCCATCGTCTGGCGTTGCCCGCTGTATGTGCCTGAGCAGCCTTCTACGCTAAAGCGCCTGCTGCATTTAGGTAGTTTCGCCCTGAGCAGTTTCTTCCCGCTGCTGGCGCAGCGCCGCTGGAAGCCGGATCGCATCATTGGGGTAGTGCCGACGCTGTTTTGTACGCCGGGCATGCGCCTGCTGGCGAAGCTGTCCGGGGCGCGCACGCTGCTGCATATTCAGGATTACGAAGTCGATGCCATGCTGGGGCTTGGCATGGCGGGCAAAGGCAAGCGTGGTGCGGTGGCAAAACTGGCCAGCGCCTTTGAGCGCAGTGGGCTGTTGAATATGGATCATATTTCGACCATTTCTCGCTCAATGATGAATAAAGCGCAGGAGAAGGGCGTTGATGCACAGAAGGTCATTTTCTTTCCGAACTGGTCAGAAGTAGCGCGCTTTCGTGACGTGAACGACGCCGATGCTCTGGCGTTGCGCCAGCAACTGGGCTTGCCTGATGATAAAAAAATCATTCTCTACTCAGGCAATATCGGTGAAAAGCAAGGGCTGGAAAGTGTGATTGACGCAGCGGCCCTGTTGAGCGAACAGCCCTGGCTGTTTGTGATTGTCGGGCAGGGCGGAGGTAAAGCGCGGCTGGAGAGTATGTCTGGCGAACGCGGCCTGAACAATGTGATCTTCTTTCCGCTGCAATCTTATGACGCGCTGCCTGCGCTGCTCAAGATGGCGGACTGCCATCTGGTGGTACAAAAGCGCGGTGCGGCGGATGCCGTATTGCCCTCCAAACTGACCAATATCCTCGCCGTTGGTGGAAACGCGGTGATTACCGCCGAACCTGAGACCGAGTTGGGTCAGCTGTGTGACGCTCACCCAGGCATCGCGGTGTGTGTCGAGCCTGAATCAGTGAGTGCGCTGGTTGGCGGGATTCAACAGGCGTTAACCATGCCAAAGATTAACACGGTGGCACGTGAGTATGCCGAACGCACGTTGGATAAAGAAAACGTGCTGAGCCAATTTATTGCAGATATTCGGGGTACATGATGAGTCAAAACAAACTCTTTCCGGTGGTGATGGCCGGTGGCTCGGGTAGCCGTTTATGGCCTCTGTCCCGCGTACTATATCCAAAGCAGTTTCTGTGCCTGAAAGGCGATCTCACCATGCTGCAGACAACGATTTGTCGTCTGAACGGTGTGGAGTGCGAAAGCCCGGTGGTTATCTGTAATGAACAACACCGTTTCATCGTGGCGGAACAGCTACGACAACTGCACAAGCTGACTGAGAATATTATTCTCGAACCCGCCGGGCGCAATACTGCACCTGCGATAGCGCTGGCCGCGCTGGCGGCAAAACGTCAAAGTCCGGGGGAAGATCCGCTGCTGTTGGTATTGGCGGCCGATCACATGATTGCCGATGAAGAGGCATTTCGAGAGGCGGTTCGCAATGCAATGCCGTATGCCAGCGCGGGTAAGCTGGTGACGTTTGGTATCGTGCCGGACCAGCCGGAGACCGGCTACGGCTATATACGTCGCGGCGAGGTTTCGCCGACCAATACCGACGCCGTGGCTTTTGAGGTGGCGCAGTTTGTTGAAAAGCCCAATCTGGAAACCGCGCAGGCTTACGTGGCGAGCGGCGACTACTACTGGAACAGCGGCATGTTTCTGTTCCGGGCCGGGCGCTATCTGGAAGAACTGAAAAAATATCGCTCCGACATTCTTGAGGCCTGCGAAAACGCCATGAGTACGGTTGATCCCGATCTCGATTTTATCCGCGTTGATGAACAGGCGTTTCTCGCCTGCCCGGAAGAGTCTGTGGACTATGCGGTAATGGAACGTACGGCCGATGCGGTGGTGATGCCCATGAACGCAGGCTGGAGCGATGTAGGCTCCTGGTCATCGCTGTGGGAAATCAGCGCCCATACCGCTGAAGGTAATGTGCATCATGGTGACGTCATTAGCCATAAAACGGAAAATAGCTACGTGTATGCCGAGTCTGGCCTGGTGACGACCGTCGGGGTGAAGGATCTGGTGGTGGTGCAGACCAAAGATGCGGTGCTGATCGCCGATCGCAACGCGGTGCAGGACGTCAAAAAAGTGGTGGAGCAAATTAAAGCTGACGGACGTCATGAGCACCATATTCACCGTGAAGTTTACCGTCCATGGGGCAAGTACGACTCTATTGATGCCGGAGACCGTTACCAGGTGAAGCGGATTACCGTTAAACCCGGTGAGGGATTGTCCGTGCAGATGCATCATCACCGGGCTGAACACTGGGTTGTGGTGGCTGGTACCGCGAAGGTGACAATCAATGATGACATCAAACTGCTCGCTGAAAACGAGTCTGTCTATATTCCGCTGGGGGCGACCCATTGTCTGGAGAACCCGGGGAAAATCCCGCTCGATCTGATTGAAGTGCGCTCCGGATCTTACCTCGATGAGGATGATGTGGTGCGGTTTGCGGACAGATACGGGCGTACCTGATGCCGGATGCGCTGCGCTTATCCAGCCTACAGCACCGTAGGCTCGATAAGCGAAGCGCGCCGGGAAATGCATTTAACACTCATTAAAAGGCTCATTAAGAGTCAGGGCCTCCTGTTGCCTGAAGAAGGGTAAATCATGACGAAATTAACCTGTTTCAAAGCCTACGATATTCGCGGCAGGCTGGGCGAAGAGCTGAATGAAGATATCGCGTGGCGTATTGGCCGCGCTTACGGCGAGTTCCTGAAGCCGAAAACGATTGTCCTCGGCGGCGATGTGCGCCTGACCAGTGAGACGCTGAAGCTGGCGCTGGCGAAAGGACTACAGGACGCGGGGGTGGATGTGCTGGATATTGGCATGTCGGGCACCGAAGAGATTTATTTTGCCACTTTCCACCTGGGCATTGATGGCGGTATTGAAGTGACCGCCAGCCATAATCCGATGGATTACAACGGCATGAAGCTGGTGCGGGAAGGGGCACGGCCCATCAGCGGTGATACCGGTCTGCGCGACGTGCAGCGCCTGGCGGAAGCCAATGACTTCCCAACGGTTGATGAGACAAAACGTGGCCGCTACCAGCGCATTACTACCCGTGATGCCTACATTGACCACCTGCTGAGTTACATCAATCCCGCCAACCTGAAACCGATGAAGCTGGTGCTCAATTCCGGCAACGGCGCGGCAGGTCCGGTGGTTGACGCCATTGAAGCCCGTTTTAAGGCGCTGGGCGTGCCGGTCGAGTTCATCAAAATTCACAACACGCCGGATGGCAACTTCCCCAACGGTATTCCCAATCCTCTGCTGCCGGAATGCCGGGCCGACACGCGCCATGCAGTGATTGAACACGGCGCGGATATGGGGATTGCCTTCGACGGTGATTTTGACCGCTGCTTCCTGTTCGATGAAAAAGGTCAGTTCATTGAGGGCTACTACATTGTCGGCCTGCTGGCGGAAGCGTTTCTGGAGAAGAATCCGGGGGCGAAAATTATCCACGACCCACGCCTGTCCTGGAACACCGTGGATGTGGTGACGGCGGCAGGCGGTAAACCGGTGATGTCTAAAACCGGGCACGCGTTTATCAAAGAGCGGATGCGCCATGAAGATGCCATTTATGGTGGCGAAATGAGCGCGCACCACTATTTCCGCGATTTTGCTTATTGCGACAGCGGAATGATCCCGTGGCTGCTGGTGGCGGAACTGCTGTGTCTGAAAGGGCAGTCGCTGGGCGAACTGGTCCGCGACCGGATGGTGGCCTACCCGGCGAGTGGAGAAATAAACAGTACGCTGGCAGAGCCGACGGCGGCGATTGCGCGCGTGGAGCAGCATTTTTCCCGTGAGGCGTTGTCGGTGGACAGAACGGACGGTATCAGCATGTCGTTTGTCGACTGGCGCTTCAATTTACGCTCTTCCAATACCGAACCGGTGGTGCGCTTGAACGTGGAATCGCGCGGAGATATTCCGTTGATGGAAGCGCGAACGCGCACTCTTCTGGCGTTACTGAATCAGTAATGCTGGTGCTTCCTTTGCCCGATGCTGGGCAAAGGGTGACTAACAGGAACCACGATGACACATCTAAAAAAGCGCGAACGCGCCAAAACCAATGCGTCGTTAATTTCGATGGTGCAACGCTTTTCAGATATCACCATCATGTTTGGCGGGTTGTGGGTAATCTGCGAATTAAGCGGTTTGCCTTTCCTGTACATGCACCTGCTGGTGGCGCTGATCACGCTGGTCGTTTTTCAGATGCTCGGTGGCATAACGGATTTTTATCGCTCCTGGCGCGGTGTCAAAATTTCCACTGAGCTGGTGCTGTTGCTGCAAAACTGGACGCTGAGTCTGATTTTTTGCGCAGGTCTGATCGCCTTTAATAACGATTTTGATAACCGTCTCGCTGTCTGGCTGGCGTGGTATCTGCTATCCAGCGTTGGCTTGGTGTTGAGCCGTTCGTTTATTCGCTACGGCGCGGGATGGTTGCGTAATCGCGGTTATAACACGCGCCGGGTGGCGGTGGCAGGGGACCTGCCCGCCGGACAAATGCTATTGGACAGCTTTCGCCATGAACCTTGGCTGGGATTTGAAGTGGCGGGGGTCTATCACGATCCTATCCCTGGAAAAAACTCCCGCGACTGGGCCGGTAATCTGCAACAGCTGGTGGACGACGCCAAAGCCTCTCGTATTCATAACGTTTATATCGCCATGTCGATGAGCGATGGCGCCAGCGTCAAAAAACTGGTTCGTGAGCTGGCCGACACCACCTGTTCGGTGATCCTTATTCCTGATGTCTTTACCTTTAACATTCTGCATTCACGGATTGAGGAGATGAATGGCGTTCCGGTGGTGCCGCTGTATGACACGCCGCTCTCGGGAATTAATCGCCTGTTGAAACGCGCGGAAGATATCGTGCTGGCTTCGCTGATCCTGCTGCTTATTTCTCCGGTGCTGTGTGGCATAGCGCTACTGGTAAAACTGACCTCCAAAGGACCGGTGATTTTCCGCCAGACCCGTTATGGCATGGACGGAAAACCGATCAAAGTCTGGAAATTTCGCTCGATGAAAGTGATGGAAAACGACGCGGTGGTGACGCAGGCGACGCAAAACGATCCGCGCGTTACCCCTGTGGGGAATTTCCTGCGCCGAACGTCGCTCGATGAACTGCCGCAGTTTATTAACGTGCTGACCGGGGGCATGTCTATTGTTGGGCCACGCCCGCATGCGGTGGCGCATAACGAACAGTACCGTCAGCTGATTGAGGGGTACATGTTACGCCATAAGGTGAAACCGGGTATTACCGGTTGGGCGCAAATCAACGGCTGGCGCGGTGAAACCGATACGCTGGAAAAAATGGAAAAACGTGTGGAGTTTGACCTCGAATACATTCGCGAGTGGAGCGTGTGGTTCGATATCAAAATTGTTTTTCTGACGGTATTCAAAGGCTTTGTCAACAAAGCGGCGTATTAACATGAGCTTACGAGAAAAAACGCTGAACGGCGCAAAGTGGTCGGCGATTACCACGGTGATCATTATTGGTCTGGGGCTTATCCAGATGACCGTACTGGCGCGGATTATTGATAACCACCAGTTCGGGTTGTTAACCGTGGCGCTGGTGATCATCGCGCTGGCTGATACGTTGTCTGACTTTGGTATTGCCAACTCAATTATTCAGCGCAAAGAGATTGGCTATCTTGAACTGACCACGCTGTACTGGCTCAACGTTGGGCTGGGTATCGTGGTATGCGTGGCGATGTTTCTGCTGAGCGAGACGATTGCCCATGTGCTCAATAACCCAGAACTGGTACCACTCATCAAAACGTTATCGCTGGCGTTTGTGGTGATACCGCACGGGCAGCAGTTTCGCGCGCTGATGCAAAAAGAGCTGGCCTTCAACAAAATTGGCATGATTGAAATCAGTTCGGTGCTGGCCGGTTTTACCTTTACCGTAGTCAGCGCCCATTTCTGGCCGCTCGCACTGACGGCCATTCTCGGGTATCTGGTAAACAGTACGCTACGTACGCTGCTGTTCGGCTATTTTGGTCGCCGGGTTTACCGTCCGGGGCTGCATTTTTCGCTGGCATCCGTTTCGTCGAATCTGCGTTTTGGTGCGTGGCTGACGGCAGACAGCATCATCAATTACATCAATACCAACCTTTCCACGCTGGTTTTGGCCCGCACGTTGGGAGCTGGCGTGGCGGGTGGATTCAATCTCGCCTGGAATGTGGCGGTTGTCCCCCCGATCAAACTGAACCCGATTATCACCCGCGTGCTGTTTCCGGCGTTTGCCAAAATCCAGGACGACAGTGAAAAGCTACGGGTGAATTTTTACAAGCTGCTGTCGGTGGTTGGGATTATCAACTTCCCGGCGCTACTGGGACTGATGGTGATATCGAATAACGTGGTGCCACTGGTATTTGGCGAGAAGTGGAATGGCATTATCCCCATCCTGCAACTGCTGTGCATTGTTGGGCTGCTGCGCTCGGTGGGGAATCCAATCGGTTCACTGCTGATGGCGAAAGCGCGGGTCGATATCAGCTTTAAATTCAATGTGTTCAAAACCTTTCTGTTTATTCCAGCCATTTTCATCGGTGGGCATCTGGCCGGGGCGATTGGCGTGACGCTGGGCTTTTTGCTGGTCCAGGTGATTAACACAGTCCTCAGCTATTTCGTGATGATTAAACCTGTTCTTGGCTCCAGCTACCGCCAGTACATGCTCAGTCTTTGGCTGCCGTTGTATCTCTCCTTGCCAACCCTTGTAGTGAGCTATGCGCTGGGCGTAATGCTGCATGACCAGCTGTCGTTGGGCGTGTTGTTGGGGAGCCAGATAGCGGCAGGGGCGCTGGCGTTTGCGCTAATGATGGTGCTGTCGCGTCATCCGCTGGTGGTGGAAATAAAACGCCAGCTCTGTCGCAGTGAAAAAATGAAAACCTTGCTCCGTGCAGGATAAGAACAACGCTTTAAGAGGTCATAATGAAACTATTAATTTTGGGCAACCATACCTGCGGGAACCGAGGGGATAGCGCGATCCTGCGCGGTTTGCTGGATGCCATTAACGCGTTGCGTCCTGAGACTGAAGTGGATGTTATGAGCCGTTACCCGGTGAGCTCCTCATGGTTGCTGAACCGCCCGGTGATGGGCGATCCGCTGTATTTGCAGATGAGGCAACACAACAATGCAGTGGGTGTTATGGGGCGCGTAAAGAAAGTGCTGCGTCGTCGCTACCAGCACCAGGTACTGCTCTCGCGTGTTACCGACTCCGGTAATCTGCGCAATATCGCTATCGCACAGGGCTTTACCGATTTTGTTCGTTTGTTGTCGCGCTATGACGCCATCATCCAGGTCGGTGGATCGTTCTTTGTCGATCTGTATGGTGTGCCGCAGTTTGAGCATGCGTTGTGTTCGTTTATGGCGAAAAAACCGTTGTACATGATTGGTCACAGCGTGGGGCCATTCCAGGATGAGCAGTTTAATCAACTGGCGAACTACGTATTTGGTCACTGTAATGCGTTGATTTTACGTGAATCCGTCAGTCTTGATCTGATGAAGCGCAGCGCAATTACCACGGATAAAGTTGAAACAGGCGTGGATACGGCCTGGCTGGTCGACAATCATCATGAGGATTTTGAGCCAGGTTATGCGGTACAGCACTGGTTAGACATGGCGGCTAAACAGAAGACCGTTGCCATTACATTGCGTGAGTTGGCTCCTTTTGATAAGCGTCTGGGGACAACGCAGCAGGCCTATGAGCAAGCCTTTGCCGGCATGGTGAACCGCATCCTTGATGAAGGTTACCAGGTGATAGCGCTGTCAACCTGCACTGGTATTGATAGTTACAACAAAGATGACCGCATGGTGGCGTTAAACCTGCGTCAGTATGTTAACGATTCGTCCCGATATCACGTGGTGATGGATGAACTTAACGATCTGGAGATGGGGAAGATTCTGGGGGCATGCGATCTGACGGTGGGTACTCGGTTGCACTCGGCCATTATCTCGATGAATTTTATGACGCCAGCCATCGCCATTAACTACGAGCATAAATCGGCAGGGATCATGCAACAGTTGGGGTTGCCGGAGATGGCTGTCGATATTCGTCATCTGCTCGATGGCAGTCTGGAAGGAAAGGTCGCCGATACCCTCGGACAGTTACCTGATCTGAACATACGACTTGGGGACGCTGTGACACGCGAACGCGAACGCGGGGTACGCATGGTGCAGTCGGTTTTAACGCGTATTGAGGGGGAAAAATGAAGATTGGTTTTTTCCTGCTTAAATTTCCGCTCTCTTCTGAGACCTTTGTACTCAATCAGATAACCGCATTTATTGATATGGGCTACGACGTGGAGATTGTCGCTTTGCAGAAGGGCGATCTTGAAAATACGCATGCCTCATTTAATACCTACCGGCTGGGTGAAAAAACGCGCTGGTTGCTGGATGAACCGGAAAGCAAACTGGCGAAGCTGAAATATAGGGCGGCGGCAGTTCTGAGCGGTATTACCCGCGCAGCGACCTGGAAAGCGTTGAATGTTGCACGCTATGGCGACGAGGCGCGCAATCTGATTTTGGCGGCCATTTGCGGTGGGAATCCGCGGGCGTTTGAAGCGGATGTCTTTATTGCTCATTTTGGGCCAGCAGGCGTAACGGCCGCTAAGCTGCGTGAGCTTGGGATGATCCGCGGAAAAATCGCTACGGTATTTCACGGCGTCGATGTTTCGCATCGGGATGTGCTTACCCGCTATACCCCTGAGTATCAGCAGCTGTTTCAACGTGGAGATTTGATGTTACCCATCAGCAATCTCTGGGCCGGACGTTTAAAAAACATGGGATGCCCGCCGCAAAAAATCGCGGTTTCGCGTATGGGTATCGACATGACGCGTTTTACCCCTCGCCAACTGAAAGCACCAGCTGCACCGCTGGAAATTATCTCTGTCGCCCGGTTAACCGAGAAAAAAGGACTGCACGTCGCCATCGAAGCCTGCCGACAGTTAAAAGAGCAGGGCGTCTCATTTCGTTATCGCATTCTGGGTATCGGCCCTTGGGAGCGACGTTTACGCACACTGATCGAGCAATATCAACTCGATGATGTGATTGAGATGCCCGGCTTTAAGCCCAGCCATCAGGTAAAGGAGATGCTTGAGCAGGCGGATGTATTTTTGCTGCCGTCGATTACCGGAAGAGACGGCGATATGGAGGGGATCCCGGTGGCGCTGATGGAGGCGATGGCGGTAGGTATCCCGGTAATTTCAACTGTTCACAGTGGGATCCCGGAGCTGGTCGAGTCGGGCAAGTCTGGCTGGCTGGCACCGGAAAACGATGCGCAGGCACTGGCAGAGCGTTTAGCGGCATTTAGCCTGCTCGACAGTGAGCAGGTACAGCCGATTGTGCAGTGTGCGCGCGAAAAAATTGAAACTGAATTTAATCAGTTAGCGATCAATAAACAGTTAGCCAGTCTGCTGCAAACGATGTAAATCGAGGTTGTATGTCAGAGAACAAACTCTCACGCCGTACTTTTCTGACGGCAGGCTTTGGGCTTGTCGTACTGCATTCTCCCGTTGTCCGGGCGCTTGAATCATCGGGCAGCGTCAACATTCAGGATTACAACCCAAAGGATTGGGTCGCTTCTTTCCGGCAGGCGTTCAAAGAAGGACAAACGGTAGTCGTACCAAATGGACTTGAATGTAAGGATCTCAATACCGCTATCGTTATTCCTCCTGGCAAAACGCTACACCTGCAAGGCAGAATCAGCGGCAATGGCCGTGGTCGCTTTGTTCTGCAGGATGGATGTAAGGTAGTGGGTGAGCAGGGCGGGAGCCTGAGGAATGTTACTCTCGATGTGCGCGGTTCGGATTGCGTGATAAAAGGGATTGCCATGAGTGGTTTCGGGCCAGTGACGCAAATCTATATCGGCGGCAAAACACCGAGGCTGATGCGCAATCTGACTATTCAGGATATTACCGTCACGCGCGCTAACTATGGGATCCTGCGTCAGGGCTTTCATAACCGGATGGATGGCGTAAAGATTACAAACTGCCGTTTTAGCGATCTACAGGGAGATGCCATTGAGTGGAATGTGGCGATCAACGACAGCAATATCCTCATTTCTGACCATGTCATTGAACGTATTAACTGTACCAACGGCAACGTGAACTGGGGCATCGGCATCGGACTGGCGGGCAGTACCTATGACAATACCTATCCCGATGAGCTGGCGGTAAAAAACTTTGTGGTGGCGAATATCACCGGTACCGACTGTCGACAGCTAGTCCATGTAGAGAACGGCAAACATTTTATCATTCGTAATATCACTGCACGAAATATTACCCCAGATTTTAGTAAGAAAGCAGGCATTGATAATGCAACGGTTGCTATTTATGGCTGTGATAATTTCGTGATTGATAATATCAATATGGAAAATAGTGCAGGTATGCTCATTGGCTACGGTGTTATTAAAGGACGATATTTATCCATCCCACAGAACTTTAAGTTAAATAATATCCATCTGGATAACACGAAACTTGAATATAAATTACGCGGCATTCAGATCTCATCAGGTAATGCAACGTCGTTCGTGGCCATCACCAACGTGGAGATGAAGCGAGCCACGCTTGAGTTGCACAACCAACCGCAGCACCTTTTTTTACGTAACATCAGAGTGATGCAGCAATCCGTAACAGGACCCGCGCTCAAGATGCACTTCGATCTGCGCAAGGACGTACGCGGTAAATTTATGGCTAAGCAGGACACACTACTCTCACTGGCCAACGTACATGCAGTAAACGAAACTGGGCAAAGTTCAGTTGACATTGACCGGGTAAACCATCAGGTGGTGAATGTCGAAGCGGTGAATTTTCGACTGCCGGGGCAGGGGAGGTAACTTTGCGACCATTCCTGGCAAAAGTTGTACCCGCCTGGGATTAAGATTACTGCATTCCGCAGTTAAGCGGCGTAACATACGCGGCATCGGAGTAATGTAATTCATACTGGCTAAAACAAGCTAAAAAGCTATAATTCAGCAACAATTGAATAGGTGAATGACTTAATGATTAATTTGAAAGCAGTTATTCCGGTAGCAGGTCTGGGGATGCACATGTTGCCTGCCACGAAGGCAATCCCTAAAGAGATGCTGCCGATCGTAGACAAGCCGATGATTCAATACATTGTCGACGAGATTGTAGCTGCCGGTATCAAAGAAATCGTTCTGGTGACTCATGCGTCTAAGAACGCAGTTGAGAACCACTTCGACACCTCTTACGAACTCGAATCACTCCTTGAGCAGCGAGTAAAGCGCCAACTATTAGCCGAGGTGCAGTCTATCTGTCCTCCTGGCGTGACTATTATGAACGTTCGTCAGGCTCAGTTACTGGGTCTGGGTCATTCCATTCTTTGTGCTCGCCCGATTGTTGGGGATAACCCGTTTGTCGTCGTATTGCCTGACGTCGTTCTGGATACAGCGAGTGCGGACCCGTTGCGTTACAACCTGGCTGCCATGGTTGCCCGTTTTAATGAAACCGGGCGCAGTCAGGTGCTGGCTAAGCGTATGGAAGGTGATCTGTCTGAGTACTCGGTTATTCAAACCAAAGAGCCTTTAGATAACGAAGGTAAAGTCAGTCGTATCGTTGAATTCATTGAAAAACCTGACCAGCCGCAAACACTTGATTCCGATCTGATGGCCGTAGGACGCTACGTGCTTTCTGCTGATATCTGGGCTGAGTTGGAAAAAACTGCTCCAGGTGCCTGGGGACGTATCCAGTTGACAGATGCCATTGCAGAGCTGGCTAAAAAACAGTCTGTTGATGCCATGCTGATGACCGGCGAAAGCTATGACTGTGGTAAAAAGATGGGCTACATGCAGGCATTCGTTAAGTATGGGCTGCATAATCTGAAGGAAGGTCCGAAGTTCCGTAAGAGCATCGAGAACCTACTGAGCGAGTAGAAATTTACAGGTCTTTGTGACGGCTAGCCAGAAAAAATAGCGGCAGCTAACATCCCAGCGTCTATGCTTTAGGCAATGGAATGTTACTGTCGTTTTTTATATTAAAAATAAAGAATTACAACAAGTTAACCTACCAAGTTTAATTTGTTTTTTGTTGGATTTTTTCTTGTTTCTGGCCGCGTTTGGTAAGACAATTAGCGTTTGAATTTAAGATAGCTTTGCGATAGCTAGCGGGGCGGGGTACATCTTTGGAATTTTGCTAGTGCACTGGTAGCTGTTAAGCCAGGGGCGGTAGCGTGGTATGATTGTGTTTATATGATGCGTTCTCAAAAGAAGAAATAATAATCCTGACTATTTTTATACAATTGATAATATCTGAAATAGACTTAAGAGCAAACATGAAAGTAATTGTAAATAATTTTTTTGATGGTATTTTGAAAAGAGGAATACCGATCTATACTTCTGAACTTGTGCAAAAGTTAAGAGATAATAATGTTCAGGTTATTTATGTTGCATGTCCAAAAATATTCCATAAGCTTCCTTCATGGTTTCTGAATGTTCTTTTTATAATAGTAGAGCAGCTTTTAATACCAATTATGGGTATAGTTTATAGAACTAAGTATAATATATATCCCTATAATAGTAGTTCCATCATTGACTTGTTATTAGGTAAGGCAATTGTTATAATTCATGACTTCATTAGTCTTAAGAAAAACAAACGAAACCTTGCTGCTATTTATGTGAAAATCTGTATTTATTTTTCTTCTTTTTTAGCAAAGAAAGTAATATTTATTTCTCAAAGCACTCAGCGAGTGTCTAAGAGAATATCGCTATTTAAGCGTATAGAATCTATCCTGCTCCCAAATCCATTTTTCACATTTGAGAAAATTGCTAATGTTACCGAAATAAAAGATCTTGGATATTTACTTTTAGTTTCAGGTTTAGGGGAAAATAAGGATCTAGTCACAGCTCTGGACTATTATTTTTCAATCCCAAGGGGAAAAAGAATACCATTAAAAATATTAGGTTGTGGGAATGGTATTAGCAAGGTTAACGACTTAATTGATGGACGGGATACAGATAAAGAAATTGAAATTATTGGGTTTGTTTCTTTAGAGGAAGTTGTCAAACTATATTGTAATTCTAAAATTGTTTGGGCTCATTCGCTTGCCGAGGGGTATGGCAGGACTTTAGCTGAAGCAAAACTCACATGCAAAAATGTTATATGCACACGGATCTCTGCTTTCCGCGAACAAAAGGATTCGAATATTTTCTTTTATACTTACTATTCTGAGTATTATGAAGTCTATTCATACTTGGTAGATAATTCACCCAGTGTCGAAAGGAAAGCTCTGCATGAACATATTTTATTTGAAAATGAATTGAGAAAGATTTATGAGTAATATTGATATAAATAGGAAACAGATATTAGTTTTGACTCCACGGTTCCCGTTTCCTGTAATTGGTGGGGATCGATTACGTATCTATAAGATCTGTAAAGAACTGTCTAAGCATTATGATCTTACGTTGTTGAGTCTGTGTGATAAACGCGAAGAGCTCAACTATGAATATGATCGTGAAGTTTTTAGTAGTGTTCACAGAGTATATCTTTCAAAGAAAAAATCTGTTTTAAATGTCATATTATCTTTGTTTTCAAATACTCCCCTACAGATTGGGTATTATAAATCTAAAGAATTTGAAGATAAACTTAAGCAGTTATTACCTGAACATTCTGCAACTCTTTCACATTTGATAAGAGTTGGTGATTATGTGAAAGATAATAAAGATATAAATTTTTTAGAGATGACCGATGCCATTTCACTTAATTATAAACGAGTAAAGGAAAAAGCATCTTTATTGAGTTTAAAAACATTTGTATATTCATTTGAACAAAAAAGACTCGAACGATATGAGCGAACTATAAATAACAAATTCAGCTTGACTACTTTGGTATCACAGGTTGACTCCGATTATTTATATCCAGACCGTCCGAATAATGTATTAGTTTGTGGAAATGGTGTTGATGCCGTTAGCTTACCTTTTTCAGAACGAAAAATAGCTAAAGATAAAAAGATAACCCTTGTATTTATAGGTAATTTATATTCTTTGCAAAATATGGATAGTGTGAAATGGTTCACCAAGGAAGTTTTACCATTTCTGAACAAGCATGGTAATTTTGAATTTAAGGTCATCGGACGTATTACAGATAAAGATAAGAGTTGGTTAGAAAGTCAGCCTGGCGTTGTTGTCACAGGTGAAGTTGATAGCATAACTTATGCGGCAGCTGATGGACATATTGGTGTATGTCCTATTAGATTAGGGGCAGGTATCCAAAATAAGGTGCTTGAATATATGGCTTTGGGATTACCTTGTATCTCTTCTACTGTTGGCTTTGAAGGCTTGGGAGCAGAGGAGGGTAAGGAGATTTATGTTGCCAATACAAAAGAAGAATATTTACGGGTATTAAATAATTTTATAACAAATCTGGATAAATATACCGAAACAGCAGTAGTTGCGAAAAAATTTATCGATGAGAATTTTTCATGGGAAGCTAAATTGAACCCATATATCCAGAAAATTAAGGAGTCTGTAAAATAAAATGATTATCCCAATTATTATGGCCGGTGGTTCTGGGACTCGCTTATGGCCTCTTTCTCGTTCGTTATACCCGAAACAATTTTTATCATTGACTAATGAAAATAGTTTGCTCCAGGAAACGTTGAAGAGACTTGATGGATTAAATTGTTTGCCTCCTGTCATTGTTAGCAACAATGAGCATAGATTTATTGTTGCTGAACAATTGCGACAGTTCGGTGTGGATGACTTCCAGATTATTCTCGAACCTGTAGGTAGAAATACTGCGCCCGCCGTTGCGCTGGCTGCTCTAAAGGCTCTGGAACTCCATGGCGATCATCATATGCTGGTTCTTGCTGCAGACCATGCTATTCAGGATATTGAAGCCTTCCATGCAGCTGTTTTAGCTGCAGAACAAGAGTCCGTTGACAACAAGTTAGTGACTTTTGGCATCGTCCCGACCAAACCTGAAACTGGGTATGGCTATATTAAAAAGGGCGAACAAGTTAAAAACTCTGTATTTAAAGTAAATTCTTTCGTCGAAAAACCTGATTTAGAAACGGCTAAAAATTATCTCGAACAAAAATGCTATTTGTGGAATAGTGGTATGTTCATGTTCAAGGCGAGCGTATATTTAGATGAATTGAAAAAATTTCGCCCTGATATTTTGGCAGCGTGTAAAGAGTCGCTTTCTAGTGCTAGCACTGATCTAGATTTTATCAGATTAAATTCTGATGTCTTTGCAGAATGTCCTGATGAGTCAATTGATTATGCGGTAATGGAAAAAACTCAGGATTGTGTAGTTATTCCACTTGATGCTGAATGGAGTGACATCGGTTCATGGACATCACTTTGGGAAATATCAGAGAAAGATGAACATGAAAATGTATCGCATGGTGATGTAATTAACTATAACAGCAGGAACAACTACATTTACTCTGAAGGTTCACTGATCAGCACCGTTGGAGTTAATAACCTCATTATAGTTCAAACTAAAGATGCGCTCCTTGTAGCACAGCAAGACAACGTACAAGACATAAAGAAGATTGTCGAAATTCTTAAAAAGCAAAAACGTAGCGAACATATATCCCATCGCGAAGTCTATCGCCCTTGGGGACGTTATGATTCTGTAGAACGTGGCGACCGTTATCAGGTAAAACGTATTACCGTTAAGCCTGGTGAATGTCTCTCAACACAAATGCATCATCATCGAGCTGAGCATTGGGTGGTTGTCGCTGGTACTGCAAAGGTGACTTGCGGCGAACGCACTTATTTCGTCACTGAAAATGAGTCAACTTTCATACCAATTGGCACAGTTCATACCTTGGAAAATCCAGGAAAGATACCATTAGAAGTAATTGAGATTCAGTCGGGTGTATATCTAGGTGATGATGATATTGTGCGCCTAAGTGATAAATATGGTCGTGTTGAGGATAAATAATTATATGAATATTACCAATGATGTAATTAAAAATAGCGGAATTGCATTTGGTACAAGTGGTGCTCGTGGATTAGTGAAAGATTTTACACCCAACGTGTGTGCTGCATTCACTTATGCTTTTATCGATGTAATGATGAAGGATTTTTCTTTTAAAGAGGTTGCGCTCGCAATAGATAATCGTCCAAGCAGCTATGCTATGGCACAAGCTTGCGCAGCGGCATTGTTGGAATGTAGTATTATACCTATTTACTACGGTGTAATTCCAACTCCAGCTTTGGCAAATCAAGCGATTGCCGATGGGATTCCTGCAATAATGGTTACTGGAAGTCATATTCCATTTGATAGAAATGGTTTGAAATTTTATCGTCCAGATGGGGAAATTTCAAAAGAAAATGAGAACAGCATTATACATGCTGAAAAAGAATATCCTGATGTGACTGTATTGCCAGAATTACAATGTTCAAAGCGGGCCGCTGATACTTATATCGAGAGAAATACTTCAATTTTTTCAAATATATTTAAAGGTAAACGTATCGGGATTTATGAACATTCAAGTGCGGGACGGGATCTTTATCCAGAAATATTCAGTAAGCTTGGTGCTGAAATTGTAAGTATTGGTAGAAGTGATGAGTTTGTGCCTATTGATACTGAAGCAGTATCAAAAGAAGATGAAGAAAAAGCTTTACACTGGTCATCTGACTATAACCTCGATATGATTTTTTCTACCGATGGCGATGGCGATCGTCCTTTGGTTGCTGACGAAAATGGCGTTTGGTTACGGGGTGACATATTAGGGCTATTTTGCTCAAAGGCAATGAATATTGAAGCGGTAGCTGTACCTGTAAGTTGTAATACGGTAATTCAGACCTGCGGGTGGTTTAATCATGTAACGCTGACTAAAATTGGTTCACCATTCGTCATTTCAGCGTTTGATTCTCTGAATAATAGTTTTGATAGTGTTGCAGGGTTTGAGGCTAACGGTGGGTATCTTTTAGGTAGCGATGTAAATTATAACAGCGGTATGATTAAAGCGCTTCCAACAAGAGATGCTGTTTTGCCTGCTTTAATGGTGCTGGCACTGGCTATAAACAATAATGTGACTATTTCAAAACTCTTGGCGGAGTTGCCACCACGATTTACCTACTCAAATAGAGTTCAAAATTTTGCAACAAGCAAAAGCAAAAACATTATTGCGTCAGCTCAAGAAAATCCTCAAGAATTTATCGAAAGAATAGGCTTTGTCGACCTTCATGTACAATCGGTGGATACAACTGACGGGTTAAGATTGACACTAAGTGATGGTTCAATAATCCATTTGCGACCGTCAGGCAACGCTCCTGAATTGCGATGCTATGCAGAAGCAGATAACATAATAAAAGCTGAAAAATTAGTATTAGAAGTTTTGCATAAAGTTACTCTTTTGTAAAAAATATAAACTTCTTTCTACTCTTGAGCGGTTAGTCATTGAACCGCTCAGTGATAGATTGTTTTTAAATCGTTTATATTTAGCATTGGTATTTTTTATTTGCGTTCATCCCGAATGAGAGATTGTAAAATTAACTGTTTCTTATTTTTCAAATGAGTTACTTTACTAATAAAACTAATTACTATGCATAAGCAATGTTATTCATTATTGTACAATAAAATACAGTTTAAACATTTGGCTATATATTTTTCTGTATTTCTTTCACTATCCTCATGTTTCTTGTGGGGAGGGGCGGATACATTTGTATCGCAAGCGTATATTGATATTTTAGCCACTATATCTACAGTACTATTAGTTATTTTGATGTTCTATTATTATATCAATAGAGTTCGCTATTTATCACTAACCTTGCTTTTTGCATTCGTTTTTTCTTTGATTATTGGTTTGCCATCGATTTATCTTTACTATTTTAAAAACGCGAATCATGGGTTTGAAATAATTTGTATCTGGGGGATGTTGATCAATTCCATCCTTTACTTGCAATCAACAGAGACTGTCATAAAAGAAGAAAAAAGATATTTAACTAGTTTGTTTTATATTTTGTTTTCTATTGTTGCACTGTGTCAATTATACAAAATATTAATTTATCTTGTATTTATATTGAATTCAGGAGAAGGGCATTTGGCAATTTATACTGAAAGCGAAGAATTGCTATCCCAAGTTCCATTTGTTATTCGTGCTATTAGTGGTTTTGCAGTTGTAATGTCATTGTCCACTTTTTATTTTAAAACACCGACCTATATTAAAGTTATTGCATTTGTTTTACTTGCATCTGATTTAGCTATTGGAATACGTAATAAGTTTTTCTTTTCAGTGATTTGTATTTTTATACTGTATATGTACTCTAATGAGTATAGAGTAAGGAATTTATTTAAGCAGCTCTCAAAACCAATATTTCTCATCGCCGGGTTTTTATGCTTCTCGATGGTATCGTATTTCCGTGAAGGGTACAAAATCGATTTTATGAATTATATTGGCATTGTTTTAGATTCGCTATCCTCTACTCTTGGGGGGATGCAGAATTTGTTTGATATGCAATCATCAGGATGGGTTCAACTTCATCCCGCTGTGGTATTCACACAAGTATTACCGCTAAGCGGTCTTGGTTTTCTTGATGATCAACAAATCGCAAAAGATTTTTCAATAATTGTTTTAGGTGATGTATCCTCTGGTATTGCGTTGTCATCTTCAGGATTGTTAGAGTCATCGTTGCTGAGTCTAAATTTGGGAGTGATTATTTATTTACTGTATTTATCAGGGGTGATGTTATTTATTAAATGGGGACTAAATAATCAACGGGTAATAATAAACTTTGTTGCCATCTCCATGATTTCTGGATTTTTTTATGCCGTTCGTGGTGAACTGATTTTGCCATTGGCTTTTCTTCTAAAATCATTGCCGATTGTTATTATATCTCCATTGCTTGTTAAAAATAAAATTAATCATGGTCAGTAAGTGATTTGTTTTTCGACCAGGATCTCATTAGTAGGCATGACATGATCAAAGAAATTTTCTCCGATGGCATCTTTTCGCTATTTAATAAAATATGTTACTTCGGTTTTAAAACACTTGCAATAATTCTGATTACTCGTTCCTTAGGAGAAGATGTAGGCGGAGAGTTCATTTTTTTAGTTGGTTTTCTCGAAGTCCTTCGGGTGGTTACTGATTTTGGTGTGGATCTGTTTGTTATAAAAAAATATAATGATTCCACAGATAAAATAAAACTATTAAATGTAACGTTTGCACAAAAAATTCTTTCTGGAGTAATTGTCTCACTACTGTTTTGTTTGTATTCTTTTGTTCAGGGTTATCAATATAATGTCTACATTCCTATTGTGTTAGCCTTACCCGTTGCTTTATTTTTTAATTTCTCAAATAGCTATTTTCAATCTCTCAATTCCAATAAATCCCTCACGTTTCCGATCGCAATTGCATCTATTGCAACGTGTACGATCTTCGCTATTCAGTATTTTTTAAACGTTAAATTTAACGCATGGGATTACCTGTGTGTTGAACTATTATTCGTATCGCTGGTTACACTAAAACTATTTGTTAGTGTCAAGTTTAGGTTCATTAGAACGTCAGCTTTTGATGCGCTAATGTCAATTTTTTCTTTATATAAATATACACTAAGTATAGGTCTTACAGCTGTTGTTGTAATTATTTATAGTCGTGTAGATAATTTTTATCTCAAGACATTTGCCCCAGGGGATCTTGCAGCATATGGCCAGATATTTAGAATGGTTGATCCACTGGTTATGGTTTCTTCTGTATTTTCTACAGTTGCATATGCAAGATTTTGCCGAATTAACTTACAAGAAAAAAATGCTTTTACTAAGGTGTTCCAGTTCCTATTATGTATTGTGGCATATGGCGTGCTGAGTTCATTTGTTTATTTCTTTATAATAAAATACTTGGGTCATTTTGTGTTGATTTCTAATGTTAATAACGATTTCTTGATAATGATGTTCTTGATTGTTGCATGTGTGAAATGTATCAATGGTGGTACAACTGCAATAATTCAGTCACAGGGGTTTTATAAAGTTGGATTGTATGTTTCGTATGTTTGCATTTTGACATCGATACCAACTATGTATTTCTTAATAATGAAGTACGGTGTTAAAGGTGCTGCTATGACGATTCTGCTTGTAGAGTGTATTAGTTTCATATTACTTCTCTGCAGCTTTTTTATGATAAAAAAGATGCGTCCTAAAAAAACATTCGAAATGTAATCAATGAGTCCTCTTTGATTAGAATTAGTTTGTTCTATTTATGAACACTTAGCTTGAGTAAGTTCTAACATAGATTACTAATTGTTTGATACTATCTGCTTTACAAGCATAACCGCGTATGTCGCGGTGACCACACCTGACAGGAGTATGTAATGTCCAAGCAACAGATCGGCGTCGTCGGTATGGCAGTGATGGGGCGCAACTTGGCGCTCAACATCGAAAGCCGTGGTTATACCGTCTCCATCTTCAACCGCTCCCGCGAAAAAACTGAAGAAGTTGTTGCCGAGAATCCGGGTAAGAAACTGGTTCCTTATTACACGGTGAAAGAGTTCGTCGAGTCTCTTGAAACCCCACGTCGTATCCTGTTAATGGTGAAAGCGGGCGCAGGCACAGATGCTGCCATCGACTCCCTGAAGCCGTATCTGGATAAAGGCGACATCATCATTGATGGTGGTAACACTTTCTTCCAGGACACTATCCGTCGTAACCGTGAACTGTCCGCAGAAGGCTTTAACTTCATCGGTACTGGCGTATCCGGCGGTGAAGAGGGCGCACTGAAAGGCCCGTCCATCATGCCTGGTGGACAGAAAGAAGCCTACGAACTGGTTGCGCCGATCCTGACCAAAATTGCTGCTGTGGCGGAAGATGGTGAGCCGTGCGTGACCTATATTGGCGCTGACGGCGCGGGTCATTACGTGAAGATGGTTCACAACGGTATCGAATACGGCGACATGCAGCTGATTGCAGAAGCCTATTCCCTGTTGAAAGGCGGCCTGAATCTGTCTAACGAAGAGCTGGCTACCACCTTCACCGAGTGGAATGAAGGCGAGTTGAGCAGCTACCTGATCGACATCACTAAAGACATCTTCACCAAAAAAGATGAAGAGGGTAAATACCTGGTTGACGTGATCCTGGACGAAGCGGCGAACAAAGGTACCGGTAAATGGACCAGCCAGAGCTCTCTGGATCTGGGCGAACCGCTGTCACTGATCACCGAGTCTGTATTCGCGCGCTACATCTCTTCTCTGAAAGACCAGCGTGTAGCGGCATCTAAAGTACTGTCCGGCCCGCAGGCTCAACTGGCTGGCGATAAAGCTGAGTTCGTTGAGAAAGTACGCCGCGCGCTGTACCTAGGCAAAATCGTCTCCTACGCGCAGGGCTTTTCTCAACTGCGCGCTGCGTCTGACGAATACAACTGGGATCTGAACTACGGTGAAATCGCGAAGATTTTCCGCGCGGGTTGCATCATTCGTGCGCAGTTCCTGCAGAAAATTACTGACGCGTATGCTGAAAACAAAGGCATCGCGAACCTGCTGCTGGCCCCGTACTTCAAAAATATCGCTGACGAATATCAGCAAGCGCTGCGTGATGTAGTGGCTTACGCTGTGCAGAACGGTATTCCGGTACCGACCTTCTCTGCAGCAGTAGCCTACTACGATAGCTACCGTTCTGCGGTACTGCCGGCTAACCTGATCCAGGCCCAGCGTGACTACTTCGGTGCGCACACGTATAAACGCACTGATAAAGAAGGTGTATTCCACACCGAATGGATGGAGTAAGTCTTCTGACGCACACTAGCCCGGTTTTTTGACCGGGCTTTTTTTTGTGCACAGAAAACCCCCAGCTAGGCTGGGGGTTCCGGAAAGCTTTCAGCTTTGGGCCAGTTATTAAAACCCCTTTTGATTTGTTAAAACACCTTGCGGTCTGGCAACTGCAAGGGTTAAACAAGAAATCAAAAGGGGGTCCCAATGGGGGACGAAAAGAGCTTAGCGCACACCCGATGGAACTGTAAATATCACATAGTTTTTGCGCCCAAATACCGAAGACAAGCATTCTACGGGGAGAAACGTAGGGCGATAGGCAGCATCTTAAGAAAGCTGTGTGAGTGGAAAAACGTGCGGATCCTGGAAGCGGAATGCTGTGCAGATCATATCCATATGCTTGTGGAAATCCCGCCCAAAATGAGCGTATCCGGTTTTATGGGTTATCTGAAAGGTAAAAGCAGTCTGATGTTGTATGAGCAGTTTGGTGATATGAAGTTTAAATACAGGAACAGGGAGTTCTGGTGTCGTGGGTATTACGTAGATACGGTGGGTAAGAACACAGCAAGGATACAGGAATACATAAAGCACCAGCTTGCAGAGGATAAAATGGGCGAGCAGTTATCGATCCCTTATCCGGGTAGCCCGTTTACGGGCCGTAAGTAACGAAGTCTGATGCAAATGTCAGATCGTATGCGCCTGTTAGGGCGCGGCTGGTAACAGAGCCTTATAGGCGCATCAGAAAAACCTCCGGCTATGCCGGAGGATATTTATT